>QWII01000009.1 GCA_021405325.1 Caldilinea sp. CFX5
GGTCCCAAATCGCGCGCCGGGTTGATCGCATAGCCGTGCAATGATCCCCAGCTCATCCCGATCGCCACCACCACCAGCCCCACCGCGAACGGCGTGAACCACGCCACCGGCTGGTTCTTCTCATCCGTGATCGCCAGCACCAGCAACACCAGCAGCGCCGTGCCGATGATCTGATCGATCCATCCTGACGCCGGCGCCGCCGGAAACGTCGGGAACGTGCAGAAGATCCCCGCCGTCTTCTCCAACCCCGGATCGAACTTCATGAACGCCGCGTGATAGCCCAGGAACACCACCGCTGCCCCGGCAAACGCGCCCGCCGTCTGCGCCAGGATGTAGGCTGCCGCTGCCGGAAGCTCTAAAAGACCGAGAGAAGTTGTTCTCCAGGTCTCTTTGTTCCCTTCTTGATGATAACAGGGCTAGGCGATCAGGGCAAACTGGTCTCGCCCATCAACCAGCGATCCGCTTCACGGGCGGCGCCGCGGCCTTCGTTGATCGCCCAGACCACTAGGCTCTGTCCACGGCGACAGTCACCGGCGGCAAAAACGCCCTCGATACTGGTGTGAAATTTACCATAGTCGGCCTTGACGTTGGAGCGGGGGTCCCGTTCCAGCCCCAGTTGTTCGATGACGGCATCTTCGGGGCCGAGGAAGCCCATCGCCAGCAGCACCAACTGCGCCGGCCAGACTCGTTCGCTGCCGGGGATTTCGACCGGGGCAAAGCGACCGTTGGCGTCCTTCTTCCACTCAATATCGACCGTGTGCAGTTCCTTGACGTTACCATTTTCGTCGCCGACAAAGCGCTTGGTGTTGATCAGGTAGGTGCGCGGGTCGTCGCCAAAGCGCGCCTTGGCCTCGGCCTGACCGTAGTCGAGGCGATAGATTTTGGGCCATTCGGGCCAGGGGTTGTCGGCGGCCCGTTCGTTGGGTGGCTTGGGTAGAATTTCAAATTGAGCCAGGCTGTTGCAACCGTGGCGCAACGAGGTGCCGACACAGTCGGTACCCGTGTCGCCGCCGCCGATGACGATCACATCTTTGCCCAGGGCGGAAATGGGCGGGCCGTCGGCGCCATGTTCGGCGTGGCCGTTACGGCGGTTATCAAGCAGGCTCTTGGTGTTGGCACGCAGGAAATCCATCGCCAGGTGAATCCCTTTGAGGTTGCGCCCTTCAATGGGCAAATCGCGCGCTTTGGTGGCGCCGCCGCAGTAGACAATGGCGTCAAATTCGGCCTGTAGCTCTTTGGCGGACTTGTCCTTGCCGATTTCGCAACCCGTGACAAAGGTGACGCCCTCTGCCGCCATGAGATCGACACGACGTTGCACAACATGGGCCTTGTCGAGCTTCATGTTGGGAATGCCATACATGAGCAAGCCGCCAATACGATCCGCCCGTTCAAAGACTGTCACCAGATGGCCGGCCTTATTGAGTTGGTCGGCACAGGCCAACCCCGAAGGACCGGAGCCAATCACGGCGACTTTTTTGCCGGTGCGGCGTTGGGGCGGCGTCGGCACAACCCACCCCTCTTCAAAGCCTTTGTCGATGACGGCGCACTCGATGCTCTTGATCGTCACCGGCGGGTCGATGATGCCCAGGGTGCAAGAGCCTTCACAGGGCGCCGGGCAGACGCGACCAGTGAACTCCGGGAAGTTGTTGGTCTTGTGCAGCCGGTCGAGCGCATCGCGCCACAGCCCGCGATAGACCAGGTCGTTCCATTCGGGAATCAAGTTGTTGATCGGGCAGCCGGAGGCCATGCCGCTGATCAACTGGCCGGTGTGACAGAAGGGAATGCCACAATCCATACAGCGGGCGCCCTGCTGTTGCAACGTTTGGTCAGCAATGTGAAGATGAAACTCTTCCCAATCTTTAACGCGTTCCAGCGGATCACGCTCATCCGCCGTTTGACGCTCGAATTCTAAAAAGCCGGTCGGTTTACCCATCTACTCCCCCTCAAGGATTAACCACGAAGGCACGAAGTTCACGAAGAAAAGCGAATCAAACTTCGTGAGCTTCGTGTCTTTGTGGTTGATAAATTTCTCCATTAACAGAAAAACTTACTGATTTATCGTACAAACCGCTGGATGCCATCTTTGATCAGCGGCACATGAAAATTGATGAGAAAGCCCAAGCGTTTGTTCGTCAGGCGCATATAACTCAACAGTTGGGCTTCAAAGACAGGGTTCACTTCTTTGACGGCTTTGAGTTCACAGATGACCAGCTCTTCTACAAGCAAATCGATACGAAATCCTTCATCGAATGTAATGCCGTCGTAGATAACTGGCACGATCACCTGTCGTTCCACCTTGCGTTTCCGTTTTCGTAGTTCATGCAGACAGCAGACCTCATAGACACTTTCCAGCAACCCAGGGCCTAGCTTTTTATGAACCACATAGGCAACATCAACAATCTCCGTTGCAAGCTCTTCTTCAAAAGGAGACAACGCAGGCTTTGCCATCAAATACTCATTTCTGCTTTATCAACCACGAAGACACAAAGAACACGAAGGGATACAGCTTTCTTGGAATTTCTTTGTGAACTTCGTGTCTTCGTGGTTAAATTGGTTTTATTCAACAGCTTCATTAACCACAAAGACACGAAGTTCACAAAGGTTTCTTAGAATTTCTTCGTGTTCTTCGCACCTTCGTGGTTAAATTGGTTTTAATTACCGCCGACGCGCGACTCATCATTCTTGTTGATCTCAAAGGCGGCCATGACCGCTTCTTCACCGCTGAGACCTTGGGCAGTGACCTGGGCCACGGCTTGCAACACGCGCTTGTAGTCGCGCGGCATCACTTTGACGATCTTGGGCAACAGTTCGTCCCAGCGCAGGAGGACGCGCCAGCCCAGGTCGCTGTTGGTGTAGTCGGCGTGGCGCTGGATCAGCGCTTTGACTTCGGCAATTTCGCCGGCGTCGGTGAGGGTTTCCAGGTCCACCATTTCGCGGTTGACGCGACGAGTGAAGTCGCCGTGCCAGTCTACCACATAGGCAATGCCACCCGACATACCGGCGGCAAAGTTGCGCCCGGTTTGGCCAAGGACGACGACGCGACCACCGGTCATATATTCACAGCCATGATCGCCCACCCCTTCGACGACAGCATGAACGCCGCTGTTACGCACGCCGAAACGTTCGCCGGCCACGCCACGGATATAAGCTTCGCCGCTGGTGGCGCCATAGAAGGCGACATTGCCGATGATGATGTTCTCTTCAGCGCGGAAGGTAGAGCCTTCGGACGGGTAGCAGATCAGCTTACCACCGGACAGCCCTTTGCCAAAATAGTCGTTACCATCGCCTTCCAGCTCCAGGGTCATGCCCTTGGGGATAAAGGCGCCAAAGCTCTGGCCGGCGGAACCTTTAAAGTGCAGATGGATGGTGTCTTCCGGCAACCCTACAACACCATAGCGGCGGGTGATCTCGCTGCCGACCATCGTGCCGACGACGCGGTTGACATTCCGGATCGGCAGGGTGGCTTTGACCTTTTCGCCCCGCTCCAACGCCGGTTGGCAGAGGGCCAGGAGCGTCGTGCGGTCGAGCGCCTTGTCCAGGCCGTGGTCTTGGGGAATCTGGCAATATTGGCCCACATCTTCGCCCACGTTGGGTTTCCAGAGGAGCGGGGAGAGGTCGATGCCTTTGGCCTTCCAGTGTTGGATCGCCTGGCGGGCTTCCAGTTTGTCCACCCGGCCCACCATCTCGCTGACCGTGCGGAAGCCCAACTTCGCCATGTACTCGCGCAATTCCTGGGCGATAAAGTACATGAAGTTGATGGTATATTCGGGCTTGCCGGTGAACTTGGCGCGCAGATCAGGGTTTTGCGTCGCCACACCGACCGGGCAGGTATCCAGATGGCAGACGCGCATCATGATACAGCCAAGCGTTACCAGCGGGCCGGTGGCAAAGCCAAACTCTTCGGCGCCGAGGAGCGCGGCAATCGCCACATCGCGACCGGTCTTGAGCTGGCCATCGGTTTCTAACGCCACGCGACTGCGCAAATTGTTCAGCACCAACGTCTGGTGGGTTTCGGCAATGCCCAATTCCCAGGGCAGACCGGCGTGCTTGATGCTGGTCTGCGGCGAGGCGCCCGTCCCGCCATCATGACCGCTGATCAGAATGACATCGGCGTGACCTTTCGCCACACCGGCGGCAATGGTGCCGACGCCCACTTCCGAGACCAGCTTGACGCTGATACGGGCGTAGTGGTTGGCGTTCTTGAGGTCATGGATCAATTCAGCCAGGTCTTCGATGGAGTAAATGTCATGGTGCGGCGGCGGCGAAATCAGCCCCACGCCGGGTGTCGAATGACGCGTCTTGGCGATCCAGGGGTAGACCTTGGCGCCGGGCAACTGGCCGCCTTCGCCGGGCTTGGCTCCTTGCGCCATCTTGATCTGCAATTCACGGGCATTGACCAGGTAGAGACTGGTGACGCCAAAGCGCCCAGAGGCGACCTGCTTGATCGCGCTGTTGCGCGAGTCGCCGTTGGGGTCGAGGACATAGCGGGCGGGATCTTCGCCGCCTTCGCCGGTATTGCTGCGGCCCCCGATGCGGTTCATGGCAATTGCCAGCGTTTCGTGCGCTTCTTTGCTGATCGAGCCGTAGGACATGGCGCCGGTTTTGAAGCGCTTGACAATCGATTCGACTGACTCGACCTCTTCAAGCGGAATGGGGTTTTCGGCAAAATTGAAGTCGAGCAGAGCGCGCAGGGTGCAGAACTCTTTCTCCTGGGCGTTGACCAGCGATGAATATTCCTTGAAGGCGTTGTAGTTATTGGTGCGCGTCGCCAGTTGCAGGGTGTGAATGGTGCGCGGGTTGAAGAGGTGGCGGTCGCCGTCGGCGCGCCACTGGTAGTAGCCGCCGGGGATGAGGACCTCAATGCCCTTGCCCCGTTCGGGGAAGGCGCGCTGGTGGCGGATCTTGACCTCTTCGTAGATCTGTTCCAGGCCGATACCCTGAATGCGGGTGGGCGTCCAGGTGAAATATTTATCGACCAGCGCCTGGCTCAAGCCCAACGCCTCAAAGATTTGCGCGCCGCAGTAGCTTTGCAGGGTGGAGATGCCCATCTTGGAAAGTACCTTGACGACGCCTTTGAGGCTGGCCTTGATAAAATGATACTTGGCCTTCTCGTAGGTGATGTCGGTCAGCAGGCGCTGCTCGATCATGTCACGGATTGTCTCGTAGGCCATGTAGGGGTTGATAGCCGTGGCGCCGTAGCCGATCAACACGGAGAAGTGATGCACTTCGCGCGGCTCGCCCGATTCAACCACCAACGCCACCTGTGTGCGGGTCTTTTCGCGAATCAGATGGTGGTGCAGGCCGGCCGTCGCCAGCAAGGCCGGAATCGGCGCCAGCTCATGGGTGACGCCGCGGTCCGAAAGGATGAAAATATTGACGCCCTCTTTGACCGCCTGGTCAGCCTGAGCAAAAAGCTGATCCAAGGCGCGTTCCAACCCCGTCGGCCCCTCGTTGATAGGGAAGAGCATCGGCAAGGTGGCGACCTTGAAGCCGTCCCGGTTGAGGTGGCGAATCTTCGCCAGTTCTTCATTGGAGAGGATCGGATTCTTGAGCTTAATCTGGTGGCAGTTTTCCGGCTTGGTTACAAGGATGTTCTGCTCGGTGCCCATCATGACTTCCGTGGCCGTAACCAGCTCTTCGCGAATGGCGTCCAATGGCGGGTTGGTTACTTGGGCGAAAAGCTGACGAAAATAGCTGTAGAGCAGTTGCGACTGGTCAGAAAGGACGGCGACCGGCGCATCATCGCCCATCGCGCCCAGCGCTTCGACGCCGTTCTTCGCCATTGGCCCCATCAGGACACGCAGTGTCTCAAAGGTGTAGCCAAAGACATGTTGGCGCTGCAACACCTGTGTGTGCGAATCGGGTTTGGCAATGCGGGGCGCCGCCGGAATGTCACTCAGGCTCACCAGATATTTGTCCAACCATTCGCGATAGGGGTGTTCGTTAGCGTAGGAGTTCTTGATCTCTTCGTCGGCAATGATACGGCCCTGCGTCGTATCGACCAGGAACATGCGCCCCGGTTGCAAGCGGCTTTTTTGCAAAATATTTTCTGCCGGAATGTCCAGCACACCCACTTCGGAAGCCATGATCACCATATCGTCTTTGGTGACATAGTAGCGAGAGGGGCGGAGACCATTGCGATCCAACACGGCGCCGACAACCGTACCATCGGTGAAGACAATCGAGGCCGGTCCATCCCACGGCTCCATGAGGGTGCTGTGATATTCGTAGAAGGCTTTTTTGGCGTCGCTCATGCTCTCGTGGTTGGACCACGGCTCCGGGATCATCATCATCACGGCGTGGGGCAACGAGCGACCGGCCAGGTGCAAAAATTCCAGACAGTTGTCAAACATGGCGCTGTCGCTGCCGTCGGGGTCGATGATCTGTTGCGTCACCTTGGGCATGTCGGGGCCAAAGAGTTCGCTTTGCAAAATCGATTGACGGGCATACATCCAGTTGACGTTGCCGCGCACGGTGTTGATTTCGCCGTTGTGAATCAAGAAGCGGTTGGGATGGGCGCGTTCCCAACTGGGGAAGGTATTGGTGCTAAAGCGGGAGTGAACGACGGCAATCGCACATTCGACCGCGGGATCGAGCAGATCAGGGAAATAGCGCTCCACTTGCTCCGACATCAACATGCCTTTGTAGACAATGGTGCGGCTGGAGAGGCTGGCGACATAGAAGAGGCGGCCATGCTCATTGTGGTTGTTGTAGCGGATGTATTGCTCAACGCGCTTGCGGATGACATAGAGTTTGCGCTCAAAGGCCAGCGGGTCGCTGCCGATGAGCTTTTCGGGGTTGCGGCCAATAAAGACCTGGCGCATAAAGGGTTCGGCATTTTTGGCCGACTCACCAACCAGGCTGTTATCGGTAGGAACATCACGCCAGCCCAGTAGCGTCTGTCCTTCTTCCTGTACAATCTCTGCAAAGTGATGCTCAAAATGATGGCGTAATTCAGCATCTTTGGGCAGAAATAACATACCAACGCCATACTCACCAGCGGCAGGCAGGGTAAAGCCGTGCTGGGTGGCCACCTTGGTGAAAAACTTGTGGGGCAGTTGGAGCAAAATACCCGCCCCATCACCCGTATTAGCTTCGGCGCCGCACGCGCCACGATGGCTGAGATGTTCGAGGACGGTGAGCGCCTGGCGGACAATGGCGTTCGATCGTTTCCCTTTAACATTGACAACAAACCCGACGCCGCAAGCATCATGCTCATACTGGGGATCATACAAGCCTTGTTTCGGCGGCAACCCACCTAATTGTGTAATCGCCATAGCTCTCTCCTTCACCTTCTCTCTGATAGTGACGAACTTCCGAAGCGTTCAGTTGCTGCAATTACCGCGGCTCTGCACTAACCGCAGTAATCGTTTTCCTTGGGCCGGAAAACAGCCCGATCCCCAAAAGAATGGCGCGTGGCCCATGAACGCCAACTTTCAAGGAGAGATAGACAAGACAACTGAAACCGTAACGACTTTGCGTCTATTAAAATCCGTTGTTGAAAAGCTCTTGTTGAAACCATGTATTATCAAATCGCGCGTAGCTAAAGCTTTGGCGGCTTACACATCCTTTGGTATACCAAGTTTTACGATATACAAAAAGAAGGGCAGCCAAGGTGTAAGCCACCCTAGCCACCCTACATCGCGTGGCAATCAATCTAATGTACTTTCCTGGGGACGCCAGTTGGGTATCGAAATTATACTATATAATTTACAATTGGTAAATATTGTGAAATTATACACGAAGTCGCAATTTTAGCGCAAAAGCCTATAGCAGACAAATTCCAGTAAGGATGATCGCACTTTTGCGCTTCAATGCGGTTGGTAATTGTACGATTATCTAACTCACGTTATGATTCTGGGGTTGACACATATACACATATTGAAGGAATCGAGTTTGTGCAGAGTTTTCCATCGTTGCGGCGCTTCCCGATCAACCGCTGGGGGTTGGCGGTGGCGCTGGTTGGGCTGCTGGCGGTTGCCTTTTGGGTACGCTGGCAATATGTGCGCCAGGTAAGCCTGGATGTCGATGAATTTACCACGCTCTGGGCAGCGCGGCGCATTCTAGAGGCGGGTATTCCCAGTATGCCGAGCGGCGTGATCTATACGCGCGGCCTACTCAACATGTATATTACGGCGCTCTTTGGCGCCATCGGCGGTTTGACCTACACGGTCGGTCGCTTGCCAAGTGTTTTCTTTGGGTTGTTGACCATTGCCGCCGTCTTCTGGTTGGGGCGACGCGCCTGGGATTGGCGAGTAGGCTGGCTGGCGGCGCTGGCATTGGCCTTGATTCCTGAAACCATCAAATGGGACAGCAGCGCCCGTTTCTATGCGCAACTGGTCTTCTTTGCCCTGTTAACTTTGTGGTGCGCCTTTGCCCTGGCAAGAATGGATGAAAAGGCGCAACAGGAGCCACGCACCGTCTGGCGCACCCATCTGCTCTTTGCCTTCTGTTTTGTCCTGTCGCTCTTTTCACAGGAAGAGACAATTTTGCTCTATCCGGTGTTGCTGATCGGCTTGTGGTGGTGGCGCGGTTGGCGTTACTTTCTGCAACCGGCGACGATCACAGCGCACCTCATCTGTCTGGCGGCGATGGCAGCCCGCTATCTCTTCGAAATTGTTGGCCAGCCGGGTTATTTTACGGCAGTGCAGACCCACAAAAGTTATATCGACCCGGCCATCAGTTGGTATGCGATTGATCAACTATTTCTGCCCCTCCTACCCCGGCTTTGGCTGATCTTTCTGCCGCTGACGTTACTGATGACGCTGGTGCAGTTATACAAAGTTCAGTGGCAACCACGCGCGCTACCAGCCTTTCATCAGGCGACGCTCTATTTCCTGCTCCACTTTCTGATTGTCGCCTTCTTTTTGATTTTTGTCGTCGGCGTCAACTGGCATGACAAGCGCTTTGGACTGATGATCCAACCCTGGTGGTTGTTAGCCGGCGCGGCGGGGGCGCTCTGGCTGCTGGATCGTGTGACGACGCATTGGTCTTGGCGCATGTTGACTACCCTCGCTTTTTCCTTGCTCATTGTCTGGTCGCTCTGGCCGATGGCGCAACGGCTGGTGGCGCGACCGGGGGAAGGCTACGACGCGGTCTTTGCTTATGTGGCCGCCCAACGCCAAACGGAAGATGTAGTGATGACGCCGCAGCCGCCGGCCTGTGTTTTCATTCTGGGTCAACCCTGTGACTATTACGCCAGAGAACGGGGCTATGAACCCTACACGATTGAACGCAATGGCGTCCTGGTGGACCGCTGGTCAGGCGCCGCATTGTTGGAAACGGCAGTCCAGTTAGAAGCGGTGGTGCGACAAGCGCCACGCGTCTGGTTTGTCACCGATCGCGAGCGGTTGGCGAAACGCTATAATGTCGCGTTTCTACAGATGATCGTCGAGCAATTTGATGTCGCCTTTGAAGAGCGCGAAGTGTTGGCGCTCCTGGCAACCGGGTGGCAGGAACCGCCGGTCTATACGGTGCAACGCACGCCCACCAAACCGGTGCAAATCGGGCCGATGCAACTGGTCAACTGGGAGCGCACAACCCCTACACCCGGTGCACCGCTCCAGACCATGCTCTTCTGGCAGATGACCGCCGCGCTGGATGAGCCGGTTCACACCTCGTTGCAACTGGTGCGCGCTGACGGCGCCCGCATCTCGCAGGCCGATGGCGCACCAACCGATGGGCTGGTCGCCACCGATGACCAACCGCTGACGCCCCTGCCCGATTACAAAGTGATCACCCTGCCGACCGATTTGGCGCCGGGTCATTATCGGCTGGAAGTAGTGGCGTATACGGTAGCGACGCATGAACCGCTGGCTGATCCCGTTGCTATCGACTGGTTTACCATTGGCCCACCGACAGCAGCTCCAGCGCAGAGCAGCACTGCCGCGTGGCAAAACGGTTTGCGTCTGCTGGGCCATGACGAATTACCCAATAACCTGATACCGGGAGCAGCCTTTACCGTGCGCTTGGTCTGGTCGACGAATGCGCCGATCAGCGAAGATTACACCGCCTTTGTCCATCTGGCGGGGCCGGACGGAACGATTGTGGCGCAGAATGATCGCCGCCCGCTGGATGGTTTCTACCCGACCAGCGGCTGGGCGGTTGCGGAGTCGGTGGAAGATTTTTATGGGTTGACCTTGCCGGCGGACTTACCCGCTGGTGACTATCACTTGCTGGTGGGCTGGTATCAACCGGCGACCAACGACCGGTTGCGCTTGCCGGACGGCAGCGATGCCTACGAACTAACGCGTTGGGTGGTGCAGCCATGAGCGCACAACAGACAAAAACACCCTGGTGGGTCGCGCTCGGACTGGTGCTGGTGATGCTGGTCAACCTGGGCGGCAATCTCTACTGGGTTGACCAGAATGTCGTCCAAATCGGGCGCGATGCCAGTGGTCATCTGGAGCGCACGGCGCAAATCGCCACGTTGCTGGAACAGATCACCCCACAGACGCTCTTTCAGGCATTGATTTTTACGGATTATCGACCACCGGCGCTCTACCTGGCGGCGCAGCCGTTCTACGCACTGCTGGGGCGTACAATGGACAGCGCGCAATTGACCAATGTGGTCTTGATGACGGCGATATTGGTGTTGACCTATCTGCTGGCCGTCCAGGTGGTCAGTCCGGTAGTGGCGCTGCTGGCGACGGCGGTGACGGCTTTTCTGCCCATTCTGATGGGGATGTCGCGGCTCTATTATACCGAAAATTTTCTTACGACAGTGCTGCTGCTCAACTTGCTGGCGTTGATGAAAAGTGATGGCTTTCAGCGGCGGGGCTGGGCATTGCTTTGGGGGATCATGTTGGGGCTGGCGCTGCTGGTGAAATGGACGGCGCCGATTTATATTGTGTTGCCGACGTTGTTTGTGTTGCGGGACACGCTGCGTACAGTGGCGGTAAAGGCGAAGGCAGTCTGGAGTGCGGCGAGACGCGGCGGGGTCGCCAGCGTGCCAGGCACTGGCCAGCAAATCGCAGGTCATAGGGAGCAGCAGTTGGCCAGTGCCTGGCACGCTGGCTGGTCTCAACGATTGCTGGCGGTGGCCGGTGGGATAATCATTGCGGCCCTGGTTTATCTACCCAACCGAGCGACCATGCAAGAATTTCTATTGGGTGATTGGATTGTGGTTGGTTGGGTTATTTTATGGACCTGCTTTTTCTATAGCTATACACGACAGCGGACAGCGATCAACAACCTGCTGACGGCGATCTGGCTTGGGGTGGCATTAGCGAGCTTTTGGTATTTGCCACGCATTGATTTCCTAACCCGTTTGAACGATGTCGCCTTTGGCACGGATCGGGGTACACAGGAAGCGTTTGATCTCTGGCGGCTGACCAACTATACGCGTTACTTTCTCTATTTGGGACGTGAACATTTGGGGGTATTGCCGGCGCTTTTGATTTTACCGGCCGGGCTGCTCCCCTGGCGCGGACGGGCGCGTGAATGGCGCAAGGCGCGCACCGGCATTGTACTGCTCTGGAGCATATTGCTTTCCACCTATCTCTTCTTAACGCCGCTGGCCCAGGCCACGGAACGGAATCTAACGCCGATTTTGCCCGTTTTGGCAATTCTGCTGGCAGATGCGCTACGGGATTATCCCCGGTGGTTGGGGATGACTTTTGGTATGGCTTGGGTAGGGGTGCTGGCGTTGCAATTTGGCCTTTACACCTTTGATGCGGCGCGGCCTTTTCAGCAAAATACAGCGGCGCTCTGGGCGAAGAGTGAATATCTGGTGCAGCCGGCCAGCGGCGTGACCGATCCGGGGTATGCCATTGCGCCGGATGTTTTTGCCACGGTCCTTACCAATTCGCTATATCGTAGTAAAGACTTTCGTCTTTCGGCAGGCCAGAAGACTGAAGTCTTTACTACCGAGCAAACGCCGGGTGGGAAGCTGGTGACGCTGGGCATGTTGATCGACAGTTGGGAGATCCATCGCGGTTCATTCCGCTACCTGATTGCGGAGCAGCGGTTGCCCATTGAGTTGATGGCGCTAACCGAGGCGAGCAGCCGGGGATGGAGCGAACTACTGCAAAACCAGTGGGTGCTGCTCAAAGAAGGTGATAACAGTCAAGTGGCCGCGCTGGGGCAAGCGCTGTTACAACGCATCCACAACGGCGATCCGCTCTTTACCCAGCTCTATCAGGAAGTGAAACGTTACCCTTTGCCCAGTGGCGAGACGGCCGTTCTCTATTATCGCCCCGTCGGTTCACCCCGCCCGCAAGATTTTCCTGTCCTTTTGATCGAGACGGCGAAGATTGCTGATGCGCTCAATGCCTGGTGGCAACCGGGCGCCACGCTCTTCTTTTCTGATGCCGATGTCGCCACTTGGGTGGGGATTCACGATCTGGTTGCTGATCGCATCCTGATTCCCCAGATGCCTGGTGATAGCGCCGAAAGTTTGCTGGCGCCGGCGACGGGTATGATCTTTGCTGTGACCCGTTACGACACGCAACAAGTGCATGATTATCTGAGCGCAACCAGTGACTACGTTCAGGGAACCGGCGATGGCGAATTTAAGCTGGCGATCTTCTGGCGGGGGACGGAAGCGTTGACCGCAATACCCGTGGCGGCGGATTGGGGCGATGGGCAAATTACGGAGCTGCGCACCCTCGCGCCGGCGCTGGTCGGGTCGGTGCTACCGGTAGAGATGACGGCAACTGGACAGACAGATGGTGCGCGCAAAGTGTCGGTGCGGTTGGTGGATGAGGGTGGCAATGTAGTCGCACAGGCCGATACAGCGTTCACTGACCGGATGCGGGTGATGCTCTTTGCGCCACAGGCCAAGACACCCGGCGCCTATACAATTGCCGCCATTCTCTATGACCCCAATACCTTGCAGCCGTTTCCGGATCGTCAGCAGCGGGAGTTAGTTCCGTTGACGACGATCCCAATGCAGGCAAGGAGCGAGAGTCGCTAATGAAATGGCGCACGTTTTGGGTTGGGATTGGGTCAACGCTCTTTTTGCTCGCAATTTTGCTCTTGTTGGTTGGGGTGAATATGCGGCGGGGTCTCAACCATGATGAATATCAATTTGTCGCCAGCGGACAACTGATCGCAACGACGGGTTTGCTGCCCTACCAGGACTTTCCCTACTTTCATGTCCCCGGCTTGAGTTTGATCTACGCCATCCTCTTTCAGTTTAGTTCACAGTTGCTCCTGTCGGCGCGGCTCTTTTCAGTTGTCTGTGGGTGGCTGTTGGTGGCGCTGCTGTGGGTGATGACGGTTGTGGAGTTGCGGCGGGAACGACCTGCGATCAGAATCGGTGCGGCGGTTGGGTTGGCGCTGTTGCTGATTGGGTCGCCGCTGTTTATTTATACGAGCGGACGGGCCTGGAATCATGACCTGCCGATGTTGTTGACGGTGGGGGCGTTTTGGTTGGTGGGCCGGCGGGTTGGCGGCGGTGAAGAAGGGCAGCAGGTTGACGCCGCCAATGAAATGCGGCGGGTTGACGCCGCCGCATCGCCTGGGGTTTATAACCCCAGGCTAATAGCCAAAACCCGCTCAAGCGGGTTGCGGGTGGCTGGCGTCGATCTTGAACCAACGATGATCGGTGCCGGCATTTTGATTGGATTGGCGGCGGCGACAAGGTTGTCGTTTGCGTTTGCCTTCATTGCGTTCATCATGGCGCTGATGGTACGACCAGCGGACGATTGGTCCGTACGGCGGCAAAACGTGTTCAACTTTGCGCTGGGCGGGGTGTTGGGCGGATTGCCGGCGCTCTTCTTTTTGTTCTGGTCGCCACAGCCGTTTCTCTTTGGCAACCTGACCTATATCGGGCTGAATACGCAATACTATCAGAGTTTACCGACGCCGCCGATGTCGATGACCTGGTCGGGAAAGTTGACCTTTCTCGGCAGCTTATTGGGGCGGGAGCCGGCAAATCTCCTACCGATTCTCTGTCTAATGGTGGGGGCGCTTTGGTGCTGGCGTTCAAAACGGCCCTCTTTTGTAACAGCTAACCCCTCCCTACCTAGAGTGGGGAAGGGACAACGGCTCCTCCCCCAGTCTGGGGGAGGTTGGGAGGGGGTGGCTTGGCATTGGCAGCTTTGGGGACTTTTGGCCGTAGGTATGGCGGGCAGCGCGCTGGTGGCAACACCGTCGCAGACCCAATATTTTTATCCACTCTGGCCGCTGTCGATCCTGGGTCTTGTTCTCTTGTTGGGTCATGTTAGTCGGCGCACTGGTTTTCAACAAGCGTTTCCGCTGTCGATCCTGCTACTCCTGGCGGCAGGTGTGACAGCGCTCTTGTTGAGCCGTTCACCCTATTGGGCAGGGCTGGAGATTGTCTTTTCGCCGCGTGAATGGTATCCTACTAAACTCCATGCGCGTGGGCAGTGGCTGCGCACCCTGGTCAATGCCGGCGGTAGTCAGTCGGGAGTCGTGTTGACGGTGGCGCCGATCATGCCGATGGAAGGGGGCGCTGCCATCTACCCGGAACTGGCGACCGGCCCCTTTGCCTGGCGGGTGGCGCCCTTGCTGGCCGCTGAGACCCGCCGCCGCTATCATCTCCTGACCCCAGACGAACTGAAAGCGCAACTGACGGTGACGCCACCGCGGGCGCTGCTGGTCGGCTTGGAGAATGATGATGTCGAGTTGGAGCAAAGCCTGCTCGCCTGGGCGCAGCCGCAGGGTTACGTACCGATTGCCATGCCCGATGAGGGAACGCTTTGGGTCTCGCCAATGGCTGAGTGGGGCGGGGCGATTCGGCTGGGCGCGCATACCTTGCCGCCGGCGTTGCGACCGGGGGAAGAGAGGCAGGTGGTTTTCTACTTGCAGAATAGCCAGCCGTTACCCGTGAATCTCAATATCCTGGTACGGCTGGTTAGCGCCGATGGACAGGAGTATTGGCGCGCCGAAGGCTGGCCGTGGGGATCAGCGACCTCCAACTGGCAGATTGGCGAGGTCTGGCCGGATGGCCACCCGTTGATGGCGCCAGTGAATACGCCGCCTGGTTGTTATCAGGTTGAAATGAGTTTTTACAATCCGGAGAATTTTGCGCCGCTAGGCGACACCGTTACGGTCGGTCAGTTGTGGATAGGTGATGATCGCACTTCAGATGGCGCCTGTCCATAAGTTATAAGAAATAATGTAACTACTAACCCCCTCCTAACCTCCCCCTGATAATAATAACCATTCCGTGTTCCTTCGATCTGTGTTTAGTCTTTTGAAGTTGCCCAAAGACTAAACACAGATCGAAGGAACACAGAATTGACTTTAGATCTAAATGGGGAAAAATCGTTTCCAATCGTCAAAATTAGAGCAGTGGATGCTACTAGGCTGGGGCGTGGCGCTGGTGGCGCATCTGTTGCTCTTCAGCCCGGTTCCTTTGCTCTGGCGCACTGCCGCGGCGACCATCATTCTGGCCTTTACGCCGGGACTTTTTCTGGTCTTATGGGTAATGGGCCGTGATAAGCTCCTGACTGCCGGCGAGATTTTGCTCTATGGCTGGACAGCCGGTTATGCCCTTTGGATTTGGGGCATCCTTTTTTTGAGCTATCTCCCCGGCGGACTATCTCAGTTCGGGGTTTTGTTAGCTTTTGATCTCCTGGCGCTGCTCTTTTGTGGACTAGCGCTCTACAAAACGAACCGTGGGGAGATGGCGGAACCTAACCAGCCGACGGTGGGAACCACCTTCTGGTTGGGCTTGCTCGTCCTGCTGGCGGTGGCGATCTTTTTGCGCTTTACCAACCTCAACTACGCCGAGTTTCAGGGGGATGAAGCCAAAGTGATGTTGCCGGCGGCGGCGTTGCTCCAGGGACAGGAAGAGGTACTCCTTACCTATCGCAAAGGGCCGACTGAAATTGTGATTCCGGCAGGGCAGTTGGCGCTGGTGGGCGAGATTGATGAAGGGGCGGCGCGGGCGCCCTTTACTTTTGGCAACATCCTCTGTCTGCTGGCAGTCTTTGGTTTGGGGTGGCGTTTATTTGGCGGCGGACTAGGCGCGTTAGCAGGCTGGCTGGCCGCCATGTTGTTGGCGCTGGACGGCTACTTTATCGGCTTGACGCGCATTGTGCAATACCAGAGCCTGATCTTCCTCATGGGCGTCTTTACGCTCTACCCGTTGGTCAGCCTGTGCTTTGGCAAAGTTGACCCGCCGGCAATCCGGGTGCGCTTGCCGGGCTACCTGCTGTTGACGGCGCTCTTTGCCGCCACCAGCGCCGTCACGCACTATGAAGGGTTTCTTGTTTGGTTGCCGGCGCTCTATCTCTGCTGGTTGCTCTGGCGACAACCAGCAGTACGCCGGAGTTTGCTCATGGCTTTGCTCCCGGCGCTGTTGCTTGGCGGCCTCTTGCTGGCGGCGTTTTACTTGCCCTTCCTTCGTCACCCGGCCTTTGCCAGCACGGTGGAGCGCTACTCCTCAGATGTCGTCGGCCAGGGGGTGCTGCTGTACAACCGGCTGGGCGCTTTTGCCGCGAAGGGGGTGCTTTATAACACGCCCGTTGCTTTTGGTCTAACATTGGCCGGCCTCTTTGGGGGCGTCCTTTGGCTATGGGCGCGGGGACAGGGGCGGTGCTACCGAGTGGGCTTGGTGGTGAGTGGTCTCTGTATGGCGGCGGCCATTGCGGTCGCCAATCGGACTGAGATGAGTGAGGGGGCGGCGCTTGTTCTGTTCTGTATAGTCGGGTTGGTGCTCTTGCCGCCGCTTGTCCTGCCGACGGTGACAACAGCCGAGCGGTTGCTCTGGTGGTGGTTGAGTCTGCCGTTGTTGATTGCCGCCTTTTTGTTGGAAGACCCGAATACGCACTTTTACATTTTTTATACCCCCTGGATGTTGCTCTGTGGCTGGGTCTTCGCCAACCTCTGGCAACGGTGGCGGGACCAGTGGGGCGTTATTCCGGCCCGGTTCGTTGGAGTGGGGCTTTGCCTGCTCTTTATGACGCTCTTTGGCGGCTATGCTTACCTCTTTTTTGTCTATGCACCGGCCGAGGTGGTGCGTCACTGGCGCGACCAGACCATTTTGCCCAAATGGTTGATGTGGCAGACGCCGCAAGATCATTCGCTCTTTGGGATGCCGCACTATAGCGGCTGGGAGGTGGTCAACCAACTCTATGCCAATGACGCGCTAGAGGGCAGTTATCTATCGAATGTGCGCCACTGGATTCCAGAGTGGTATATTCGTAATGCCATTTATTGCGAAAACAATCCCGATGTGGTGCTGATCGAACGGTTGGAACGGCTGGAAGAACAGGCTGAATTGCACGAATTGATGGGTGACGCCTACAGCTTGTGGGGCGTTATCTATGCCTATGATGAACCACGGCTGGAAATTTATCGCCGTGCGCCGGCACCGCCAGAAGTGGTGCAACTGACAGCGCCAATGTCAGTCACAATGCCGTATACCATACCCTTCGAGATTGCGTCCGCCGAGTTACCGCCGCCGACGACACCAGTCAACTATCGCTTTGGCGATCAACTGGCGTTAATCGGCTATCGGTTGCCGACAACAACAGTACGTGTTGGGGAACGATTGCCGCTGGTGCTGGTCTGGCAGGGACTGCCGGCGTTGAGCCGGGACTATACGCTCTTTGCCCAACTTCTGGATGCAAACCAGCGGAAGATTGGGCAACTGGACACGGCGCTCAGTTGTAACGCCGGCCCGACGAGTGAATGGCAGGTTGGCGAAACGATGCCCGGTTATTATCAGATCCCCATTTTTCCAGGGGAAAGCCCTGGCGTCTATGGGTTGGTGATCGGGTTGTATGACAGTCAGTCGATTGAACGCTTACCGCTTTACGCGGCCACGGGAGAGGTGCTGGGTGATGCCCTCCCGCTGGCGCAGATTACTGTAGAACCATAACTATGCTTCAACGAAAGTCGCTTCTGGCCCTGCTGGCCTTGCTGGTGGTGGCCCATCTCATGGTCTTCCTCGCTCTGCCGTTTCCGCTGCAAGCGGTGGGCGTTTTGCTCCTGACGGCTCTGCTGCCCGGTCTGCTTTGGGTGGACTTGTTGGTAGGACGTAGCAGCCGGCCACCGACAAACTTCGAGTATCTGCTCTATGCCATCGGCGTCGGCTATAGCAACATGGTCATCCTCATGTTGCTGGTGCAAGCGCTGCCGGGGCCAGTTGCATCATGGCAGACCTTACTGGCTTTTGATGGAGTAACCGGGTTGCTCTGGCTTTGGCTCTTCTGGCGCTCCGGCAAAGTCCAGGTGGGAGCAGAGTCGGTAACCCTAGCAGATGATCTTTTGCTGGCGCCGGCGGCAATGGTGAATAAAGGGCAGGCTCAGCGCGGCTGGCTCATCGCCGGGGGGGTGGCCTTGTTGCTGATTGGCGGCTTTTTCCGCGTGAGCAATCTAGGTTATGCCGAATTTCAGGGCGATGAAGCACGAGCGGCATTGCGCGCCGCCGCCATCATTCAGGGCTATGATGATGTCCTCTTCATCCACAAAAAAGGCCCGACTGAAATTTTGCTGCCGACCGTGATCTATTCCCTGACCGGCCATCTGAACGAAACGACGGCGCGTTTGCCCTTTGCCCTGGCGAATCTGGCGGCGCTGTTTGCCATCTGGCTCCTGGGCTGGCGACTGTTCAGCCCATTGGCGGGGTGGGCGGCAGCATTTCTATTGGCCTTTGACGGCTACTTTATCGGCTTTTCGCACATTGTCCAGTATCAGAGCATTGTCATTCTCGTTTCGGCGCTGGTGGTGTTGATCGCCTACCGGCTCTTACGGCAACCGGAGGCATTGGCGCGCTATCTGTTGCTGGCGGCCATTCTGTTGGCGACCGGGTTGCTTTCACACTATGAAGCGGCGCAGGCTGTAGTGCCGGTCGGTTTTCTTTTGTTGGCGCTACTCTGGCAACAGCCAAGACAGTGGCTACGCTTCGTTGGTGCGGCGCTACCAGCAGTGATTGTCGGCGGGATCTTACTGGCGATTTTCTATGTGCCATTTGTGTTGCACCCGAACTTTCAGGCGACCTACACCTATCTGGTTGACCGGCGGGTCGGCGGCGCTTTTCCCTATAACAATTTGGCCGACTTTTTCTTGCGCAGCGCGGTCTATAACAGCACCTATTATGTCCTGCTTATGATTGGGCTGGCGGTTGTGGCATTGCTGTGGGCCTATCAACGCTATTTACCAAGAGTTTGGCGTTATGTTGCCAGCGGTCTGGTACTGGTGATCATTGCATTGGCCTTTTGGCGCGCCGATGGCTTGACCGTTGGCGGGACCGATCTGATGGTCGTGCCCTTTGTGCTGGCGTTGCTACTGGTCTGGTTGCTGCCCCGTTTACCGGTGGAAGAGCGACTCTTATGGCTCTGGTTTGGCGCGCCGTTGCTGGTAGCTTTCTTCTTTACCGAAAAGCCGCGTACCCATATTTACATCTTCTTCACGGCCTGGGCGTTACTGGTCGGCATGATGGTTGCGCAGGGCTGGCAGAGTCTCCGGCGGCGCACCGGCGCGACTGTTGCCATCGGCGCCGGATTGGCCGCAGCCCTGGTCGCGACGGTACTCTTTGGCAACTATGCCTACTGGTACTTTGTCCACGCTCAGGTGGAGGTGTTGCAGAACTGGCAGACCCAACGCCCCGCCGGTTATTGGGTTCCCTACAACGAACCAGACAACAAAGCAATCTTTGGCTTCCCGCTGGCGAATGGCTGGAAGGTGGTAGGGACGCTCTATGCCGAAGGGCAGATTGCCGGGGATTACGAGACCAACGAGAAAGAAGCCTGGGTGCCGGCCTGGTATACACGCGGCGAGCGCCGTTGCCAACGCACCGCTCAGTGGTTTTTCCAGATCGACAATCTCGAACCCTTTGACGAAGGCGACCGCCTTTACATGGAGCATATCCTGCGCCAGGGCTTTGAGAAGTGGGGCAAGGTGACGATCAATGGCGCCGACCGGATGATGATCTACAAGCGCACTGGTGTCCACCATGACTTTCCAACCCAGTTGCCGACGGAAACCTTGCCGGTCTATGCGCTGACTGACTATGAGCCGCGCTTTGACCGACTGGCGCAAGCGCACTTTCCCCTGACTTATCCTGAGGTGAATCAACCGATTGGCAACCCGCTGCACATCAACCTGGGCAATCAGATCTGGCTGGAAGGCTATGACATTGACTATCCCAAGCCGTTGCGCCCCAATGATGTCATCCACCTGACGCTCTATTGGCGGGCGCAACAGGTGATCACGCACTCCTACAAGGTTTTCAACCAATCCTTTTATGGCGACGGCACGATGATCGCCCAGCAGGATGGCTACCCGGTCTGCGAGACGCGCGAAACCTGGCGTTGGGACCCCGGCGAGTTGATCACCGACAAATATGAAATCCCGGTCAAAGCCGATGCGCCGGATGGCTTGTACCCCTTCTATACGGGCCTGTATTTGGAAGGGACGTTGGAACGGTTGCCGGTGCTGGATGAAGCGGGGACTATGACTGGCAATCAGATTCACCTGACCGATATTCGCGTCGGCGAGGAATGAGTAGATAGGTGTAGCGGGTGAGTAAATCATTGCGAACGGCGTTATTGCTGATTGGGCTGTTTGTGGCCGCTTGGGTACCGCGCGTGCTGGCGTTGGACACGGTGGTGACAATTGACGAGCGCAAATGGCTGGCGCGCGCCGCGAATTTCTATCAAGCGCTGAGTACCGACAACTGGGCGGCCACCTTTCAACGCGAGCATCCCGGTGTCACAGTGATGTGGGCGGGGTTGTTGGGGTTGTTGCAACACTTTCCCACCTATCCACAAGTGGCGCCGGGGCAATTTGCCTGGGATCGCGAGCATATTGAGGCATGGTTACTCCAGAATACCACCCATACGCCGTTAGAATTGCTGACCGCCGGACGCTGGTGGATCACGCTGCTGATTACGCTGACCATTGTCTTTAGCTATTTCCCGCTGCGCCGGCTCTTTGGTGATTCATCCACGGCAAATGGTGTGACCAGCATGGCATTGGCCTTTTGGGGCGCGCTGTATCTGGCCTGGAGTCCCTTTTTCATTGCGCTGTCGCGTCAACTGCACCCTGACGGGTTGGCGGCTAGTTTTATTGTGCTGGCGCTGCTCTTATTCCTGGCCTGGCTGTATGGTGGGCAGCAGTGGCGCTACCTCATCGCTTCCGGCATTGTCATGGGGTTGAGTTGGCTAACAAAGACTCCGGCGATTTTTCTGGTGCCGACGGGTGCGCTCTTGCTTGGCTGGCAGATGTGGCAAGCCCGTAAGATCAATCGCCGCTTGCTGATCGGCTACGTGGGGTGGGGCGTGCTGGCGACGCTGACCTTTGTGTTGCTCTGGCCGGCGATGTGGCTCGATCCGCTTGGCACCTTGCAGCGGATGAGTGCCGAGATGGGGGTCTATGTCGAACGGCACACGTCCACCAACTACTTTTGGGGGCAGCCCACTGCTGATCCGGGGCTACTCTTTTACCCAGTCGCCTTTTTATGGCGCACTACGCCGGCAACGGTGGTGGGTCTCATCGCGGCGACGGTTTTTGGGTGGCGTCAACGCGCCCTCTTTGCCCAGCAGAACATTCGCCAAAGCGCCGGCGCGCTCTGCCTCTTTGCCCTGGTGCTGGGCCTTGGGATGAGCATCGGCGCCAAGAAATTCGACCGCTACATGCTCCCCAGTTTGCTGGCCCTGGATCTCGTCGGGTTGCTGGGCTGGCTTTGTTTGGCGCAATCGGCAATACAAAAGTTCAAGATAGCCCGTGCGGTTACAAACCGCACCTACAGTCACCTTGACTTCGGCAAGCTCAGTCGAGCCGTCACCTTGTCACTGATATTCGTTCTCCACGCGCTCCCCGGCTTCCTTCATTATCCCTATTACCTGACCTACTTTAACCCGCTCTTTGGCGGCAGCTATACGGCGCCGCAGATTCTCTTTGTTGGTTGGGGCGAAGGGCTGGAAGCGGCGGCGCAGTGGCTCAATGCGCAACCGGAGGCGGAAAAGTTGCGGGTGGTGGCGTGGTATGCCGATGGTCCCTTCTCTTATTATTTCAAGGGGCAGGAGGTGAGCCTGGGCTATGAGTCGCCGCTCATGTGGTTTGGCACAGACTATGCCGTGCTCTATGTCAATCAGTGGCAACGGCAGTTGCCCTCATCAGCGGTGATCGACTATTTTGCCAAGCAGACGCCAGTGCATGAGGTGCGCTTCCGGGGAGTGGAACTGGCGAAGATTTATGATATGCGTC
This sequence comes from Caldilinea sp. CFX5, assembly GCA_021405325.1. The sequence continues at coordinate 22,129 of QWII01000009.1, forward strand.
AAGTTGTGCTGCCCGATTTTGTCGACATCGGCAAGAACAGCGCGGCGGACTTTGGTGGGCAAATCCGCTTGCTGGCCTACGATTTTCCCCAAGCGCAGGCCCAACCCGGCGATCAATTCCAGGCGACGCTTTATTTGCAAAGTTTAGCCGCCATGACCACGAATTACAACGTGCTATTGCGTCTGGTCGGGCAAGATGGCACAGAGCTTTGGCGTGACGAAGGCTGGCCCTGGGGCGCGCCAACGAGTGGCTGGCCGCTACGCGAAATTCGGCCCGATGGACATACAGTCAAGGTTCCGGCAACGGCGGCGCCTGGTCTCTACCGCTTTGAGGTTAGCTTCTATGATCCCGCCACCTTTGCCGCATTGCCGGCTACCGTGCTGAATAGTACACAACCGCTAAACACGACCTGGCGTGAGGTTGCTCTGTTACAAGTAGGAACGCCACCTGAACCAGCCCTGGCGCCGACTACTTGGCAACTGGGCGACAATTTTGCCTTAACCAGCGCGTCTTTGCCCACACAACTGGCCCCTGGCGCTAATCTCACCTTTACTTTGCCTTGGGAAAGCCTCACCCGTGCCTCGACCGATTATACCGTCTTTGTCCATGTCGTGAACAGTGAGGGCGTGAATGTAACCCAAAAAGATCAACAACCGCTGGCCGGCTTTGCCCCGACGCGCCTCTGGGAACCAGGGCTGCACTATCAGGATGATTATCAATTACCCTTACCGGCGGATCTACCACCGGGAGAATATAGCGTGCGGGTTGGGCTTTACACGCTGGCAGGCGGTCGCTTGCCGGTGTGGCAAAATGAAGCCGTGATCGGTGATTTTGCCACACTTGGCACGTTCACCGTAACTGCGGCCGGCAGTCAATGATAATGATAGAACTATGCAGCGCGTAAAGCAATTCTCATTGAGGAGTGAACCGGCCGTTTGGTTGGTAGGAATTACACTGGGCTATCTGGCCTTGCCACTCTTCCTCTTTTGCTTAGGGTGGTTGCAGGCAACGTGGGCTATCTTCTTTACGCTGATCACAGCCGTCGGCCTCTGGTCTGCCATCGCCGCGTTTCAGCACGAGGCAGCGTTAGTCGTTGCTTTCAAAGAGTGGCGTCAAACCTTAACTAGTCGTGGTGCAGCAGTCACGATTCTAGTCTGTCTCTTGGTGATCCTCATCTCCGGCGTGGGCGGCTATGGCTACCAAACCGGTGACTGGACCAAACACGAAATTCTGCTCAAAGATTTGGTCGATTACCCGTGGCCAGTCTTCTATGATTATTACGGCACAACCATCGGAGTAGCCTATTATGTTGCTTATTATTTGCCATCAGCCGTCATAGGCAAGCTAGCCGGCGTCCTAGCGGCTAACCAGGCAATGGTGGTATGGACACTACTTGGGCTGCTTCTCTCCGTCTTTTGGTTCGCAATCATCACCAAACGTTCAGTAGTGGTTGGGCTGAGTATCTTCCTGCTCTTCTCCGGGCTGAGTGTGATCGGCGCGTTGCTCCGCTTTTCGGCGCTAGGTGATCTATTGGCCGGCACGCCGGTCATCAACACCTCGCCCTGGCAAACCCACCCGGCGCTCTGGTCGGCCATCTGGCAATATTCGCCCCACGTGCGCGGTCTCTTTTGGGTGCCGCAGCATGTCCTGCCCGGTTGGCTGCTCACGGGGATGATTCTCTTTGTCCTTTTGACCACGAACAGCCGACGCACCCTTTTATTTTTATGGGCGTTGAGTACACTCTGGTCGCCCTTTATTACGATTGGACTGACCCCCTTTTTTCTGGCCGATCTCCTGCCCAGACCACAGAGTCGCTTTGCCGATCGCTTGCGCGCTTATGTTTCGGTTGCCAATGGCTGTGGGCTGGCGCTCTTTTTGCTCATGGCGGCCTTCTATGCCACCAAGTTGACGCCGATTGCGCCGGTGTTGAACCAGGGGTTGCGGGTGGGGTTGAGTCTTGGTGAAATTGTACAACGCGATGGCTGGGTAAGAGTCCTCTTTTTGTATTTGCTCTTCTGCTTGCTTGAGTTTGGCCTCTATTTTCTGTTAGATGGCTACCGTTCTCTGCGAGAAATGCCGGAATTGCGTTGGACCTATCGCCTGGTTTTTCTCTGGTTGGCCGGCTTGCCGCTGTTGATCTTGGGGCAGAATAATGATCTGGCGTCGCGCGCGTCGATCCCGGCGCTCTTTTTTGTGGCGATGATGGTGGGGCGTAATGGCTTTTGGTTGTCAGGGGCTGCTCCCTGGCGGCGCTATCTGTGGCCGGTGGTAATTTTGCTAGGTGCGCTGTCGCCGCTTTACGAGGTGGGCTATCAAATCGCACTCACCTACCAACGGGGGACGCTCTACGCCTTTGAACTGAACCCCAATCGCAACCTGGCGGAAAAGTATGTACTGGATGCGGCAACCATGCAGCAATATGCCAGCAGCGTGGATACTTTCTTCTTTCAACACCTGGCAAAAGGCGGCGCACCCGCAACCAGGGCAGCGACCGCTGCCTACCTTTTTGACGACAGGATTACTTTGGTCGATTCTTTGCTGGCTCGCCAGCAGGCCGAGCCAGGTGAGCAACTTGACCTGCTCCTGCTCTGGCGCGCCGTTAAACCGATTGCGCATAATTATAGTGTCGCCGTGCGGCTGCTGGATATACAGGGTACGGTTTGGTGGGAGCATCAAGCCTGGCCGGCCGGCGCGCCAACTTCGACGTGGGAAGTGGCCCGGCGTATTTGGTATGATCACCATGCGCCGACGTTGCCCCAGGAGATGCCGGCCGGGTTGTACCGCCTGGAAATTTACTTGACCGACCCGGATACACAGGCAAAGTTGCCGGTGCGCAAGATTGTCACTGGTGAGAGTATGGGGGACATCGTCCCCCTGACTTATGTACAAGTTGGTTCACCAGCGAGTGCGCCGGCTTATCCACTTCCGGCGTCGGCTGAATTTAGCCGAGAAATTGCTCTCGTGGGTAGCACACTGCCGCCACAGATGGAAGCAAACCCCGGCGATGAATTGACCGTGACATTGACCTGGCGTGCGCTTGACCGACCACGGGCAAATTACACCGGCTTTGTCCAGTTGCTGGATGGTGAAGGGCGGCTGGTCGCCCAGCATGATCACCCGCTGACTAACAATTTTATCCCTGCCACCCTCTGGCAACCGGGGTTGACAGTCACCGATGATTATCTACTTCGTGTTCCACCAGAAGCAAGCCCAGGACGCTATCAATTGATTGTCGGTCTCTATGAAGGTGCGACAGGGGCGCGGCTCACTGTGATGATGGATAGTACAGCAGTGGGGGATACGGTGACGATTGGTAACATGACTGTGCGTGAATGAGCAATCCTATTTTTTGAGCAACAAGTTGGTCTTAGACTATGCCTGTAATTCAAGATTTTGATATACTTAGTGATATTACCGATATTGAAACGATTGCGCGTGGTCTAGGCGTCGATGCCCGACATTACCTGAATCGCACCTATGGTCGTGGTCGTTGGCGAAAAATGAAAGGCCGTGCGTGGATTCGTCTCAAACGCAGTAGCGAAGAGTTTCTTGCGGAATTACACTGGTTTGAGGCAAATGGCATCGGACGTTGTGAAATGAAGCGTAAGTTTAGGATAAAGGGGGGAGAGCGATGAGCTATGTTCGTTGCCTCGATAACAGCGGCTATGAGGTAAGCTTGACGGTGGGACAAGTTTATAAAACCTTACCTGATCACTCCGATAAAGTTTCATTGCGCGTAATTGATAATGAAGGTGAAGATTACCTCTACGATGCAAACCGCTTTGAATCAGTCGAGTTTACCGGTGAAGTATCGGAAACAACCATTACGGTTCATGTCCCTACTTATTTAAAAGGCGTCTTACATGCAGAAGCATTGGCGGCTCATAAGTCAGTAAGCGCATTAGTACGTGAATGGCTAGATGAGCGATTGGATTTGCCACAAATGGTACAAAGCTGAATTTTATAACAAGGACGCTATAACAATAGGGTAGAATGTATACAACACGAAAAAACAAGCATCAGGTTGGCTTCGCCCTATTGGGATTGATCATCGTCGTCGCCTTTTGGCTACGCTGGCAATATGCTCAGACCATCAGCCTCTATGTCGATGAGTTCACCACCTTGTGGGCCGCGCAACGGGTGCAAACCGTGGGGCTGCCGATCATGCCCAGCGGGGTGCTGTATACGCGTGGGTTGTTAGCCACCTACGTGGAAGCAGCCTTTCTCGCGCTCTTTGGCTTTAGCTATTTGATTGGTCGCCTGCCGGGAATTCTCTTTGGTGTGGCGACGGTGGCAGCGCTTTGGCTGGCCGGTCGGCGCATTTGGCGCGAGGAAGTGGGGTTGCTGGCGGCGCTGGGCTTGGCGCTCTTGCCCGAAGCGATCCTCTGGGGCGGACGGGCGCGCTTTTATACCCAGTTGCAATTTTTCACCCTCTTGACCGTTTGGGCGGCGTTTACAGCGATTGCCGATCCCGCAGTAAATCCCAAGCAACAGGCGCGGCGCCAGTGGCTCTTTGCCCTCTGTTTCATCCTGGCGCTCTTTTCCCATGAAGAGACCGTGCTGCTCTATCCGTCGTTGCTGCTGGGAATGCTCTGGTGGCGGGGGTGGCGCTTTTTTCTGCAGCGGTCAGTGGTACTCACACAGGCGCTTTGTCTGGTGGCAATGGTGGCCCGCTATGCCATCGAAATTCTTGGCCAGCCCGGCTACTTTGAGACCATCCAGGCGCAACGACCCTATGTCGGCATGATCTTTGATCTGGTCGGGGCCTGGCGCACCTATAGCCCGCTCTTCCTGGCGGCGGATCGACTGCTCTGGACCCTGGGCGCGCTAGTCGCTTTGGGCGTTGCCTTGTACTTGCTGGTACAAAATCAGGGGCGGCCTAACCGTTTGCCGCTTTCCCACCAAGCCACCCTCTTCTTTTTGCTACAATTACTTTTTGTGTTAGCGGTGGTCTTCACCCTGGTGGGGACAAGCTGGCGCGAGGGGCGCTATCTCTTTTTTGTCCAACCGCTTTGGCTACTTGTCGGCGCCGGCGGGATTGGCTTACTGCTCGGCCAGCGGATGCTTTCCCGTTGGGTGCAGCAGGGTGCGCTTGCCGTCGTCACCGGCTTGGTTGTCTTGATGCAGTGGCCGACGGCGCAGGCTGTGCTGCATCAACAAGTCGAGGGGTATGATCTGGCGCTGGCCTGGTTGGCCGAAAACCGTCAGCCGGGGGATGTCGTGCTTTCCCCCCAGCCGCCGGCTTGTGCGCTGGTGCTTGGCCCCTGTGATTATTACGCCGTACAACGGGGCTATGAAGAGTATGTTATCAGACGTGACGACGAATTAGTCGATCGCTGGTCAGGCGCCAAACTGCTGGCTTCTACGGCGGACTTGACGACGGTGCTGCAAGGAGCGCCCCGCACCTGGTTTGTCACCGACAGTTTTCGTTTGGCGACACGCTATGAAGCCGATTTTGTCCACATGGTCATCGATCAGTTTGATATTGCCTATGAAACGCAGGGAGTGCTGGTTCTGCGCGCCGATGGGTGGCGCCCATTGCCGACAGCAACTATGCAGCAGCGGAAACCACCGGCTTTATTCGGGTCGTTGGCATTGGTCGGCTATGCATGGCCGCCAGAGCAAGATAGCCCACAGCAACGCGTGACGCTCTTCTGGCAAGCCGCCGCGCCGATCAGTGAACAGATCAATACCTCGCTGCGGCTGGTGCGCAGTGACGGCGCCGTGCTTAGCCGCGCCGATGGCCCGCCGGCCCGCGGGTTGATCCCGACCAATCTCTTCTTTGACATACCCTTGCCTGATCCCAAAACCATCACTGTGCCGACCGCTCTGCCCGCCGGCATTTATCGCCTGGAAACACTGGCCTATAACGCCGCCACCGTGACGCCGTTGGCCGACCCGGCGCCGGTGATGTGGTTGCAACAAGGCCAACCAACGCCGCCGGCGCAACGGCTAGACGCTGATTGGCAGGATGGCGTCGTTCTCGTCGGCGTAGACTCCATATCAACAACCGTGACAGCCGGCAGCACACTGCCGGTGCGATTGGTCTGGTCGGCGACGACGCAACCCCAACGTGACTATACGCTCTTTGTCCACCTGGTCGATGAAAACGGCGTTCCCCTGGCCCAAAATGACCGGCAACCGCTCGGCGGCTTTTACCCAACCTCGGCGTGGGAGCCTGGGATTTGGGTGGAAGAGCTATACCAACTGACGGTGCCGGCTGACCTGGCGCCCGGTCGCTACCGATTGGTTACCGGTCTCTATGATGCGGTGAAGAATGAACGGCTTTTCAGTGTGGATGGCAGTGATTCATTTTTGGTAGCCGCCGTAACCGTGAAGCCATAAAAAAGCCTACTTCACTGCCCGCCCGCTTCAGCCGTTTTCCCCTCATAGATCGCCGGGTCGCGACCATAAAGCAAAGTTGTTTCCCGTAGACGGGCCGCCACCAACCCATTCAGTTGATCCATCGTAAAGCGCCAAGTCCAATTCCCTTCAGCGCGACCGGGGAAGTTCATGCGCGCGCTGGAATCCAAGCTCAATAGATCCTGTAGGGGCGCCAACGCCATCACCGCTACGCTACGGAAAGCGGCATCCAGCAAAGTCCAAGCGGGATCGTGTCCATCGGTGCGCAGATAGCGGCGGAAATGATCGCGCTCATGTTCAGTGGAGCTGCCCTGATACCAGCCGACCGTGGTGTCATTGTCATGGGTGCCGGTGTAGACGACAAAGTTGGGCGTATAGTTGTGGGGCAGGAATTTATCGCTGGCGTCGGTGCTAAAGGCGAATTGGAGAATCTTCATGCCCGGCAGGTTGAATTGGTTGCGCAATTCGATCACATCGGGCGTAATCTCCCCCAAATCCTCGGCGATGATGGGCAGCGTGCCCAGTGCCTGCTCAATGGCGGTAAAAAGATCGGCGCCCGGCCCTTTGACCCACTGGCCCTTGATCGCCGTTTTCTCGTCGGCGGGAATCTCCCAGTAACCGGCAAAGCCGCGGAAGTGGTCAATACGCACAATATCATAAAGTTGCAAAGCCGCCCGAATCCGGCGCAGCCACCAGGCGTAACCATTCGCCTTCATCTTGTCCCAGCGGTAGAGCGGATTGCCCCACAGTTGTCCTGTGGCGCTAAAATAGTCCGGCGGCACCCCGGCAACGACCGTAGGTTGAAAGGTCTCATCCAGGAAAAATTCGCCGGGGTTTGTCCAGGTGTCGGCGCTGTCCATCGCCACAAAAATAGGGATGTCGCCGATAATTTGGATCTCTTTGGCGTTGGCATAACTTTTGAGTTGTTGCCACTGGCGGAAGAAGAGCCATTGGTTAAATTTGTGGGCATGAATTGCCGTGGCATGGGCGCTTTTCGCCGCTTGTAACGCCGCCGGTTGGCGACTGCGCAACGGCATCGGCCACTGCGTCCACGGTTGCCCATTGTGCGCATCTTTCAACGCCATAAAGAGGGCGAAATCATCCAGCCACGCCGCCTGTTCCTGACAGAATTGGTCAAAGTCAGCGCGTTGGGTCGCCGTGGCTTGCCGGCTGAAGATGGTCGCCACCTGGCGCAACAAGGGTAATTTCCAGTTGTAGATCGCGCCGTAATCCACACGGTCGTTGGGGAAACGGGGCGCCTGGTCGAGCAGGGCTTGCGACAAAAGACCATCTTGCACCAGCGCTTCCACGCTAATCAAATAAGGATTGCCGGCAAAGGTGCTAAAGCTTTGATAGGGGCTATCGCCGTAGCCGGTCGGGCCTAGCGGTAAAACCTGCCAGAGTGTTTGCCGCGTCTGGTGCAAAAAATCGACCCAATCAGACGCGGCTTGATTGAGGGCGCCAATGCCATAGCGGCCCGGCAGCGAGGTCGGATGTAACAAAATGCCACTCCGGCGTTGATACTCCATAGCACTTCCTTTCTATAGGTAGGCAGGTAGGCAGGTAGACAGGTAGATAGGTAGATAGGTAGACAGGTAGATACGTCCTATTCCCTGTGTACCTGTCTACCTATCTACCCGGATAAGATCCGTTGTGAGACAAATATAACGCCAACCCACAAAAGGACAAAGTGCCCTACCACCCAGAGCGCTTCCAGCACGGGGCGATGGCGCTTTTGCAGGGGCTGATTGCCGATTTGTATGTCGGGATATTGATAAGTCGGTAGCAGCCCCAGCGCAACGACGGCGCCGCCGATCAAGCCGCCGATGTGACCGGCATTGTCGATTTGGGCATTGGTAAAGCCAAAGACGAGATTCAAGCCAATGACCATGAGTACATTTTGCAAAACAGCGCGACCTTCGTCGCCAAAATTCTCACGATAGCGCCAGAAGTAGACTGCCGTTGCCCCTGCCAGCCCAAAGATAGCCCCGGATGCCCCGACCGAAATTTCGGGTGAAGTGGCAAAGCTGGCAAAACTGCCCCACAACCCGCCAAGCAGATAGATGAGCAAAAAACGGCCATGGCCAAAATAGCGCTCAACATTGACCCCCAGGGCGATTAGGGCGTAGACATTGAAGAGCAGATGGAGGATGTCGCCGTGTAACACCGTCGCGGTCAAGAGGCGCCACACTTCGCCCTGGGCAATCAACTCATTGACTTTGGCGCCAAAGATCACCAGGGTCGGTAACAGGTTGGTCAGCAGGTTCCAGTTGCCAAATTGCAGCAGGCCAAAGAGAACCGTCACCAGAAACATGGCAACATTGATGCCCAACACAAGCCAAGTCAGGCGCGGTCGCGTCACGGGAATAAAAAAACGACGTTGTTCGATGAGCGGCGGCTCATCCAGCCCGCCCGGTCGCGTCAACCAGGGATCGGTCGATCGATCATTCATGCGTTGATCACTCCCCTATAACACAACCGGCGTCCAGTCGACACGGCTCTTTTCGGCGCTGATGATGCTCATTACTTTACCCACCGTCTCATCCAGCGCATCGACACAGTTGACGACCACATAGTCAAACTCGCCGATGCGTTTCAACTCTTGGCGGGCCGTGGCAATGCGCATCTTCAATTTACCGGGGTCTTCGGTTTTGCGATCACGCAGGCGGCGCACCAACTCTTCTTCATTCTCGGCAATCAAAAAGATGGTGATGGCGTTCGGCACTAATTTGCGGATGGTCGCCGCACCCTGCACGTCGATCCGCATAATCACATCCAGGCCGCTGGCCAGCGCCTCGCGCACATGCTTCTTGGGAATGCCCTTGTAATCGCCATAGACGACCGCATATTCGAGCAGATCATTATTCTCGATCATCTCGGCAAATTCGCCCATGGAGACAAAGTGATAATCCACCCCGTCAATCTCGGTGGGCCGCTTGGGGCGCGTCGTCGCTGTGACCACAAAGTAGAAGGGATGGTTGCTCTGCTTCATGCGATTGATCGTCGCATCTTTACCGACACCGCTGGGACCGGAGATCACCACCAACACCGGGTGGGGGTTGTTGACTCTTGAATAAAGCGCCTCGACTTCATGATCCTTGTCCGAAATCGATGTCACCATTATGTTCCTCACTACCTTCTTAGCCTCGTTTATCGTAGGGGCAAGATATATCTTGCCCCTACGATGCAGAACAAGTTTACTTCATTCGTAAATGACAAAACCTACACAGGGCCGGGCGTTTGCCGCTTCCTATGGAACTTAGTATAATGTGTTTCATAACTATTTTGTAAAGCGCCCACCGCCTGTTCCATACTTAATGGAAAACAATTAACTATTAATTATTTTCCATTAAGTATGGAACAGGTTCTAAGTATATGTCAGGCAGGCTGTGAGTGAAAATCTGTTCACCGATTGGTATCGGTATGTAAGGAGTGGAGCAGGAAACCTATGCCGATTTACGAGTATTTCTGTCTTGATTGTCGCAAGCGGGTCAGCGTCTTCTTTCGCACCATGAGCGCGGCCAGCAGCACCCAACCCCACTGTCCCCGCTGTGAGGGGGTGCGCCTGCATCGGCTCGTCAGCCGTGTGGCCGTCATGAAATCCGAAGAGAGTCGTCTAGAGAATATGGCCGATCCGTCGATGATGGCGGGGTTGGAAAATGAAGATCCGCGCGCCCTCGCCAGCTTTATGCGCCGCATGAGCAACGAAATGGGTGAGCCGCTGGATGCCGAAATGACCGAGATGATCGACCGCCTGGAATCCGGCGAAAGCCCTGAGTCCATTGAGCAATCCATGCCCGAACTAGCCGACAGCGCCGGCATGGGTGGGATGGGCGGCATGGGCGCCGGGATGGGTGGCGGCGGCTTGAGTGCGTTTGATGAGTAGCAAGTAGGCAGTGGCAGGTAAATAGCTAGTTCGGTTAAATCCGTTCAAAGTGATCGACGGTGTAGACAAAGATGGTGGCGCCGCCGACATGTTTTTCCACCGGTCGTGGAATGTTCACTTCCCCCGGCTCCATCACCGGCGGCAAGGGGGTGACATATTGAATGCGTGTGGGGCAACTCTCCCGAATGACGCCCAATAGTTCCTCAACCTTCTCATCCGCAACGCCACAAAAGAGGGTGGTGTTGCCCACACGCAAAAAGCCGCCGGACGAATTCACAATCGTCACCGAAAAGCCCCGGCGCGCCAGTCGGTCAATCACATTGCGGCTGTCCTCGTTGTTGATAATCGCCATGACCATTTTCATGAGTAAATCTATCTCCGTGTTGCGTGTTGCGTGTTGCGTGCAACGAATCAATCGCCAAACTTTATAATAGCCGCAATAGGTGAGATTTGCATAATTCAACCGTCACGCAACAACATCATCACCTGCTGCCAAATCGCCTGATGAACCTGCTCGATACTTTGGCTGGCATCCACCACCAGCCAGCGTTCGGGTTCGGCGGCGACGAGGGCGTAGAAACCCTCGCGCACCCGCTGGTGAAAGGCAAGTTGCTCGGCTTCCATGCGATTCCATTCGGCGCCGGCGCTTTTGCGTTGGAGACCGGCGGCAACGGGGATGTCGAGAAAGATGGTTAAATGAGGACGGACGCCCTGCGTAGCATAGCCAATTAATAAGTTCAGATCAGTCAGGCTCAGGTTACGACCATAGCCTTGATAAGCCAGGGTGCTATCGGCAAAGCGATCACAGAGGACAATCTTACCGGCGCTGAGGGCGGGTTGCACGATCTCATCGACCAACTGGGCGCGCGCCGCATTAAAAAGCAACGCCTCCGCCCGTGACGACATGGCGCCATGACTGGGATCAAGCAAGATCGAACGAATCGCATTCCCAATCGCGGTGCCGCCAGGCTCGCGCGTCGCGACAACCTGGCGGCCTTGTTCTTCTAATGCCTGCTGCAGGAGACGCAACTGCGTCGTCTTCCCGCCCCCCTCCGGCCCTTCAAAGGTAATAAATCGACTCACGGTTGAGCCTTCTGTTGGGGTGACGGGTAAACAGGTAGACAGGTAAACAGGTCGATAGGTTGATAAGCTTCTACCTATCGACCTGTCTACCTGTTTACCTGTTTACCTGTCTACCTATCTACCTGTCCACCTTGTCATTCTTGTCGGAAGATCCGCACCCGCCGATACGGCTCGCGGCCATAGCTGTGACTCAGCAGGTTGGCGGCGCGCACCAGTTGGTGCTGTTGGCTGCGGATGGCGGCGGAGCGGGGCTGGAGTTCAATGGTGTTTTCGCCATTGAGCACCTGCTGGATGCCCTCCTGCGCCTCCCGCATCGCTTCGGTGAAAGTATCCACCGGCTCGGTCGGAATCTGGAAGATGTCCACCAAGCACTGTTCCATCTGCGTCACCGTGTTGCTGCGCAGCACATAGATCGGTACATTGCGCCGCTCGGCATCCATCAAGGGTTGCGGCTGCTGGCGGTAGTAATTTTTCAGCGTGATGACCACATCGGCCTGGCTCAGGTTATCGACAATCTGAATCGGTACATTGAGCGTGCCGGCGGCTGAACGCAGGCGGTTTTGCCCGATGCCATAGGGATAGACCCGGACAATGCGCGAGGCGGATTTTTCCTCCTCCGGCTCCTCGTCAACGACATACTCAGCAATGGCGCTCTTGGCTTCCCAGCGCTCGTAACCATTGCCATTGCTTTCGACGGCGCCTTTACCATTTTGCCAGGTTTCGCGATGGCGGCGATGTTTGCCGGTCTTGGCGCCGGCGCGCTCCACCGCCTCGGCGACGACCGCCTTTTCAATGTGCAGTTGCCCCTCATCGTCCATGCGCCGCGATTCGGGCGCCAACGCACGGCCACGCAGGAAAGCATCGACCGCCGCGCCGACATCATGATGGATGACCACATGTTGGCGATCTTGAATTTCAACCAGCACATCAAAGGTGGGCGGCGCTTTGCGTTCCAAAACACTCTTCTGTGTGCCACGACGCCGCGCCTCTTCATCCGAGAGCGTCACTGATTCGATGCCGCCGACCAGATCACTGAGCGTCGGGTTCATCAACAGATTTTCCAACGAATTGCCGTGAGCGGTGCCGATCAGTTGGACGCCGCGTTCGGCAATCGTGCGAGCGGCGATGGCTTCTTCCGAGCGCCCGATTTCGTCGATAATGATCACTTGGGGCATATGGTTTTCCACCGCCTCGATCATCACTTCATGTTGCAGCGTCGTTTCCCGTACCTGCATCCGGCGCGCGCGACCAATGGCCGGGTGGGGAATGTCGCCATCACCGGCGATTTCGTTGCTGGTATCAACAATGACCACGCGGCGCTCTTCCCCACGTACACGAGCCGCCTCACGCAGCAAAGTCGTCTTGCCGACGCCGGGGCGACCAAGCAGCAAAATGCTCTTATCGCTCATGACAATGTCTTTGATGATCTCGATGGTGCCATAGACGGCGCGACCGACGCGGCAGGTCAAGCCGATAATCTTTCCTTTGCGGTTGCGAATGGCCGAGATGCGATGAAGCGTGCGCTCAATGCCGGCCCGATTATCTGAACCGAAGTCGCCAATCTGGTCAATGACCATTTGGATGTCATCGGTGGTTACTTCCGTATCGCTGAGATAAAGCTCGCCCCCCTGGGCAAAGCGCGCCTCCGGCAGCCGGCCCACGTCCATGATCACTTCGATCAATTCGGAAGCGCGGTTGGCCTCTTCCAGGGCGGCATGAATGCGCGGCGGCAGAATGGCAAGCAGCAAGTCAAGGTCGTCTGTAATTTGTAGGGTTGTCATATCACTGTTGTCACTACGGTTGCTATTGTGGGATCGGATCTCACGTAACATTGGTGTACTTAACGTTGGTGTACTTTTGGGTAAGTCGGTTGTAGTAGTATATCTAGAAGTCACAAGCATTCCTCAACAGTTGATTGGGGGTTACTCACTTGACAAGACGATCCATTCACGACGGTATTGTTATGCTACCTATGAAACGGGTAGGGTATAGTTGATGTTCCCAAAATCAGGTTAGCATTGACTTAGCGTTGCATTAGCGTCATGTTAACAATACTGTGATGCGACAAAAAAGTTGCAACGGGTCAGTCGGCCGGCGTCTGTTACACTTTTGGCGGCGCAGTCGGTAACGCAATCCCCTCCTGGGCAGACAAGGTGAAAGGCGCGGCGACCACCTCCGGTACAGCTTCCAACACGGGCGACAAGACCGGCTCGGTCACTTTTGCCCATTGCAGCAGATGCTTGGTCATCTTGGCGCGATCGGTAAAAGGCGCAAAGCCATAGTCCGCCAACACACTGCCCATGGCGCCATGATAGTCGCGCACACCGATATAAATGGGCAACCGCACATTGAGTTGCTGCCAAATTTCAGTGAGCGCAAAGCCGATCAGTTGGTGCAGGTGTTGGGTGTTTACCTCGGTTGGATGATGCCAGAGTTGCAACCAGATGCCACGTCTGCCGTAACCAATACGAAGACAACCATATAGCTCTCCTCTCTCTTCCAGCACAAAACTACTACGGACGAATGGTTGCCACCAATCCAAAATGGGTGGTTGCAACTCATGATCAACCTGCAACCCTTCCGCCTGTTGCACGGCCGGCGGCGTCGCTTGGGCATAGAGCCGCCGCAAGGCCCAATCATCCTGCTTCTGTTGCGGTCGAATGTTGGCCGTCAACTGATGGGCGAAGGATTCGGCCCCTTGTGCCGGTAAGCGCCAGATGGTTTGGTGGGTGTAGGTGCGAAAGCCCACATGCATAAAGGTGTTGACGATGATCGGCTGATCCGGAACATCGGCATAGATACGTACCAGTTGTTGCTGCGTCGCCTCGTTGATGTAATGCGATAAGAGCTTCTCCCAAATGGCCGGATGACCACGCGCCGTGTCCAGCGCCGGGGCAAGCAAAAGAATATCGGATTCTGGACGTCCTGGGCGTTTTTGCGCTTGCAGAAAGCCGCTGCGCGCAAGCTCATGGGTGCGTTGTTGCAAGACATAGGTTGCGACTTTGGCGTCATTCCAAGGCACAATCGCCGTTAAAGCGGCGCCAAGCACTGAATAAGGCTGCGACAACGCCAGACTGGCATTGAGCTTTGTGGCTTGCCTACTCAGGCTGTGAATTAGAAAAAAATCGCCAAGTCGAAAAGGGCGGATCACCTAGGTGGTTGCTCCTTTACAGGAGTGACAAATGGTCAGCGCTCCTAGCGGTTGCCTATCCCTTCTGTGCGGCAACATAGGAAGTGCAAAGCCGACCACCAATGCTTTTCATAACTATGCTTTCATAACTATTCCGCCTGCGCCTAGCCGGTCCGTGACCGGCTAGGCGCAGAATAGTTACTGCTTTTCATGGCGCCATTATACTCGATTTTCCCCAATCTGACAAGTAGTCTTTTATACGAAACTTGGTCGTTAGGAACAAGAAAGCGCGCTCTAGCCTTACGGGTTGATCAAGCCGTCTCCAAGACGACAACCGCTTGCGCTGCCGGCCCTTGTTCGTTGGCGCCAACCGTAAATTCGACCAGCAGATCAGGCTGCAAACGCCCCTGCTCCACTGCCGTGCGGTGGACATAGAGATCAGGCTGCTGGTGGCGGGTGATAAAACCATAGCCCTTCTGCCGGTTGTACCATTTCACCATGCCCCGCTCCCGACCCGGCGGCGGCAAGAGTTGACGGCAGCCGGCACAATGACGCGCCGTCCCCGCCGCCGGGTCGCGCTGGTGTTGTTCTTCGATTGACCAGAGGAAGGAGATGCCGCACCGCTCACAATAGCGGGTCTCATCTTGCGGTTGGTCGTTCTGCTTTGCCATGAATCTGCCTGCACTGCTTTCTCAATTTGACAATTCACTGTTTCACTGGTACTATTCTACCACTGTCCGTGAGATGCCGCACATTCAGTCGTCCGCAGTCGCCAGTCCAAAGTCCAGAGTCGGGTCAGACGGTGTTGCGTTCTACTGACATTCAAGGCCCAATTCGAGACGAATCGACTCAAGATGAATCAACGTTTGAGCGAAGCCAACGTTGGAACCAGTAAAGTTGGATCAGTTGAGGTTTGGGTGGAAAAGTCGGCGGAGAGTATTACAATGGCGACGTGGCCAAGTGGTAAGGCAGGGGTCTGCAAAACCCCGATCGCCGGTTCGAATCCGGCCGTCGCCTCTCAGTAGAATTACTGGTAACAAAACTAACCTTGAAAGCTGACTCTGCAATGACAAGTCAGTTTTTTGTTTTTCTGCCCCGATTGTATGAATGCTCCTCTACGTCTCCACAAAAATATGCTTTTCTAGACAAGTACCATAAGCAGCGTTTATTGCTACCAACGAAAAGGGATAGAGACGCGGAGGCAGGAAACGCGGATCGCTATCCTGCCGAACAACGATCCGCACTTCCTGCCTCCGCGCCCCGCTTTCCGCCGCAGAAAATACGTAATTTAACGTAGGCATTTTACGTCTATTTAATGAGAAACTGAATTTTAGTGAGAAATGAATTGTATTGTATCGTGGCGGGAACCAGCCAAACCGGCGCGACGTTATCTATCTGTTATGGATCAAACATCTAAAATAGCATATGATGCAGAGAATTTACCACAAACCAACCCGAAATTTTTTTGTACGCGCAAGCCTACAATGGTTAGTTGCCCTAGCCTGTGTCATCACAGGTTGTTCACCAGCTTCTTTCTCGCCGCTTCTCCTTTCCGGTGATGCTGTGGCGCGCCAACTGCTCTATTATGAACAGCGCTACACGGCAACGTATCAAATCGCGCCCCGGCCCGTCGGCGATCCCCAAGCGGCCGCCGAACATTATCTTCAACGCTATCAACCGGGTCCGTTGCCCCGTGTCTTTCAACACACCACGCTCTATGACCGCACGGGCAAGACCATTGCCGAGTTCTACGACGAAGGGCGACGCACCTGGGCGCCCTTGGCGCAAATTTCGCCCAATTTGTTAAAGGCCACGATCGCCACCGAAGACGCCTCCTTCTATACGAACGAGGGCATTGATACGCGCCGCTTAGTGGCCGCTGCCATCCAGAACGCACGTAGCAATGAGATTGTTTCCGGCGCCAGCACCATCACCATGCAATTGGCGCGCCAGCTGTTCTATCCACCGGCGGAACGCTTCGCGCAAACACTCGATCGCAAAATCAACGAAATTTTCCTCGCACGCGATCTGACCGATCTCTTCTCTAAAGATGAGATCTTGGAAATGTATCTGAATTTGATCTACTTCGGCCACCTGGCCTACGGACCGGAAGCCGCGGCCCAAGTCTACTTTGGCAAATCGGCTGCCGATCTCACCCTGGCCGAAGCAACGCTGTTGGCCGGCATTCCACAACGGCCGGGCGACTATGATCTCTTTGCTAACTTTGCCGGCGCAAAAGCGCGCCAACGCACAGTTCTCGATCTGATGGTGCGTCACGGCTACCTCAGCGCCATCGATGCGGATCGCGTCTATGCGGCGCCGGTAGCCCTGGCGGTTAACCCCGACGCCCGCCCCCGGCAAGCGCCCCACTTTACCATCTTCACCGCCAACTATGTCGCCCAGAACTGGCCCGATCTCGATTTGCGGCGGAGTGGGTTACAGATTCAGACCACCCTCGATCTGCGGATGCAACAGGTGGCGGAGGAGACCGTGGCCAAAACCGTCCAGGCGTTGCGCCCCCGTTACAACCTGACCAATGGGGCCTTGGTGGCGCTTAAGCCCGGCACGGCTGAGATTTTGGCAATGGTCGGCAGCGCCAACTTCAGTGACCGCACGATTGCCGGTGAAGTCAATGTAACCACCAGTCTGCGCCAACCGGGCAGCGCGCTCAAACCGCTCCTCTTTGCCGCCGCCTTTGACGACGAATTGATCAGCCCGGCCACGGTGCTGTGGGATATTCCGGTGCGATACCGCATCAACGAATGGCAGATCTATCAACCGCGCAATTACGATAGTAAATTTCATGGCCCCTTGACCGCGCGCAGCGCCCTGGCCAATAGCTATAACATTCCGGCGGTCAAGCTCCTGGATCGCATCGGCATTGACGCTATGCGCCAGGAAGCCATTGAAATGGGCATTGAAAGCTTCCGGCGCGACGGATCTTACGGTCTCGGCATGACGCTGGGCAGCAATGAAGTCACTCTGCTTGAAGTGACAACGGCTTATCATACCCTGGCGAATGGCGGTCTTGCGCAGCCGGCGACGCCGATTCAACAACTCATTGATAATCGCGGGCAACGTTACCTGCCCAACGACGGTGTGCCGATCCAAGCGGTTTCGCCCCAAGCTGCCTTTTTGGTAACTGATATTCTAAGCGACAACCAGGCGCGCACACCGGCCTTTGGCGCCAACAGCCGTCTCAATTTGAGCCGACCGGCGGCAGTCAAGACGGGAACCTCCAGCAGCTTTCGCGACAACTGGACGGTGGGCTACACCCGCTTTTTGGTGGCCGGCGTCTGGGCCGGCAATAGCAGCGGACAGGCCATGCGCGGCGCCAGCGGCATCACCGGCGCCGCCCCCATCTGGCATGATTTTATGGAAGCGGTCATCGCCGATCCGGCGCTGTTGGCCTTGTTACAGGCGCCGGCGACGGCTGAAGGCTGGAGTTTCACCCCGCCGCCCGACACCGCCCGTCGTGTCATCGACTGTCCCAAACCGTTGAACTGCCCCGCCACCGGCGAATGGTTTACCCGCGACTGGTTGCGCAAGATGGGCGAGGCCCAACTGCATGATGACAGCTTTATCAGCGCTGCCCTTGCCAACGTCTATATCAATCGGGACAGTGGGTTACAGCGGGTTGGAAGCTGTGCCGTGGAAGGGGGCGCCGCCGGCACCGCTCTGCGGATCCCCGAACCGCTGGGCGTAATGGCGCCGGTCGCCACACCGACGCGCGTTGTCGGCCAGAGCGGCGGCACACCGCCATTGCCCCGCTTGTTGCGACCGCCGAATTTAACCTCGCCGACAGGATGGGGCGCGCCGCCGGTCAATTTTCAAACGACCGTCGAGCGGCTACGCGAAGAACAACTGGCGGTGATGAACTGGGGAACACGCGCCGGCACGCCGCTCTATTTGGGTCAATGCAACGAGCTGCGCAATACGGTAGAGAGCTTGTGGGGCAAATCGGTGCGCTTTGTCACAGTGGAGACGCCCGGCACGCGGCAGACGCTCGCCATCTTCCCGACGCCAACGCCAACGGCTACGCCAACCCGAACACCAACCGCTACGCCGACAATGACGCCAACGCCAACGGCCACCGCCACGCCAACAATGACGCCAACGCCAACGGCGACCCCGATCGCGCCAACGGCCACCGCCACATCACCGACGCCAGTGGTCACCAGTCAGCCCACGCCGGCAGGATCGACGCCGGTTGCGGTCGCCGTAGCCGGCACAGCGCTGCCGACCACGCAGCCAACACCGACCACCGCACGCCCTGCCGCTCGTACTGGCTTACCCTACGGCTTACTAGGGATTGCGCATGATGACTTCTGTCCGGGCGAGTACATTTTAGGTCAGGTCTTGAATAGCAGCGGGGCGCCGGTCGCCGGGGTGCGGGTGGCCTATGTCGATCAGTGGGGCAACCGGGACAGCACCACTACCAAGAGTACGCCGGCCGATTTCGGCAACTATGATTTTCCCATCGGGGCGCGGGCGCGGGATTTCTATGTCACCGTTGTGGACGACGCCGGCAACCCGCTGAGTGAAACGATCTTTATCCAACACCGCAAAGGCGTCAGCGGCGACTATTCCTGCCATCATGTGGTCTGGATTGGGACGCGCTGATGCAGGAGATTGAGCGATACAGAGATTGAGCGATTAGGAAACGGCAGAAAATCTCTGTATCTCTGTATCGCTCAATCTCGCCAATAATGAAAACTAGGGTCGTGAAGGTTATGAAAACGTGGTTTACAAAGCAATGGCTCTTTCCGCTTCTGATTCTGGCGCTGATCAGCACAAGTTGTAACCGTGGCAGCGGCGCGACCGACAACGCCGCGTTGGCCGTGCGCGCCGGCGCCGACCCGATGAATGCGGTGGAGACCTATCTGGCGCAATACCAACCCGGCCCATCACCCCGACTCTTTCAAAGTACCCTGATTTATGACCGACATGGCGTTTTGTTGGCTGAATTGATGGACGAGGGACGGCGCACTTGGGTGGCGCTGGATAAAATTTCGCCGCACCTGATTGACGCCACCATTGCCACCGAAGATGCGACCTTTTACGCCAATTCCGGCATCGACCCCTTTCGCATTGTGCGCGCCCTCCTGCGCAATGTCCAGGAAGGACAGGTCTTCTCCGGCGCCAGCACCATTACTATGCAACTAGCGCGCAATCTCTTTCTTGGCCCCGACCAGCGCTATGACCAGAATTTTGACCGCAAGCTTTTGGAAGCCGGCCTGGCGCAGGAGCTGACCCAACTCCACAGCAAGGGCGAGCTTTTGGAGATGTATCTCAATCTGCTCAACTATGGCAACCTGGCCTATGGGCCGGAAGCCGCCGCGCAAAGCTACTTCGGCAAAAGCGCCGCCGATCTCACCCTGGCCGAAGCGACATTGCTGGCCGGCATTCCGCAACAACCGGCGAATCTTGATCCCTATCGCAACTTTGACGCCACCAAACGGCGCCAACGCATTGTCCTTGATCTGATGGTGCGACATGGCTATCTGAGTACAACTGAGGCGGATGCCGTTTTTGCCGAACCGCTCAATTTACGGGAAGCGCGCGCTTTGGCGCCCAACCTAGCCCCCCACTTTGTCCAGTATGTGGTAGAGACGCTGGATCAAAAGTACGGCGCCGGGTACACCAAACGGGCCGGCTTGCATATTCAAACCACGCTCGACCTGAACATGCAGAAGCTGGCGCAGCAATTGGTGGCGCGCAAAGTGGCTGAGTTGCGCGCACCGTATGATTTGAGCAACGCCGCCCTCGTCGCTATGCGGCCCAATAGCGGACAAATCCTCGTCATGGTCGGCAGCGCCGATTTCGCCGATCCGTCGATTGCCGGTCAGGTCAACGTGACGCGCAGTTTGCGTCAACCCGGCAGCGCCATCAAGCCGGTGCTGTACGCCGCCGCCTTGGATGATAACTTTGTCAGCCCTGCCACGGTTTTATGGGATACACCGATCACTTACACGGTCAGCGCCGGTCAAATCTACACGCCGCGCAACTACGACGCCCGCTTTCATGGGCCGGTCACGGTGCGCACTGCCCTTGCCAACAGTTACAATATTCCGACGGTAAAATTGCTGGATGCACTTGGCGTGGCGCGGATGTTAGGCGTGGCGCGTACCTTGGGCATTACCAGTCTCAAGGACGACCCCAACTGGTATGGTCTGAGCCTCACATTGGGCGGCGGCGAGGTGACGCTGTTAGAGTTGACGACCGCTTTTCATGCCTTTGCCAGTGACGGCAACTACTGGCCGGCCACGCCGATTCTCAAGCTGAGTGACACGCAAGAGCGTCCGCTCTTTCTAGAAGCGGCGCCGCAGCCAACCCGTGTGCTCAAACCGGAAACGGCCTTTCTCATCAGCGACATTTTGAGCGACAACGTCGCCCGTGCGCCGGCCTTTGGTGAGCAGAGTCCTTTGCGAATCAGCCGTCCCGCCGCCGCCAAAACCGGCACGACGACGGACTACCGCGACAACTGGACCGTGGGCTATACGCGCTATCTGGTAGCAGGCGTCTGGGCCGGCAACAGCGATGGTCGCCCCATGCGCTCCACCAGCGGCGTCACCGGCGCGGCGCCCATCTGGCATGATTTTATGGAGATGGTGTTGAGCGACCCAGCCATGCTGGCAACGCTGGAAGCGCCCGGTGACGAAGCAGCCTGGCAATTTGTCCCGCCCGCCACAGTGGCGCAACGGCCCGATTGCCCGCCGGGGGTGCGCTGTCGCGATGGGGGTGAATACTTTACCGAAGCGTGGGTGCAGGCCACCGGTAGCGCCGGCGTGCTGGCCGACAGTCTGGAAACGACCAAGAGTGCGCCGGTCTATGCGCAACAGGGCGACCAGGGCCGGTTGATCGGCTTCTGCGGCCTGGAAAGCGCCGCCGAACGCCGTGTCTTACGCACTAGTGACACCATTGGGCTGGCCCGTCTGCGCCCAACCATTGGCTTGACCGGCAGCGTCGCCCTTTCGGCTACGACACCCCTAACCGCGGCAGTGGCGGGGGTGGCAACGCCGACCCCCACCACATTGCAAGCCTTGGCGTGGACGTTAGCTTACACCGCTACTAATAATACGCTAAATTTGGGACCTTGTGATACACTAAAGGACGCGGTGCAACAAGCCTTCGCGCTCAGCCCTTTCACGACGACGGCAGCGATTCGGGTGCTAGTCGATCTGGCCGCAGCCGGCAACCCGTCCGTCAACTTGGTCGCCGGTGAGGGGAGTGTGGATGTCGCCACCCTGACGCCGGCAAACGGGGGAGGGTTAGTCGGCGGGCGCTATGCGCTTGCCGGCGCCATTGAAAATAATAGCGATTGTCCCGGCAGTTATGTCATGGGGCGCATCATTAATTTTGACCATGCGCCGGTGGCGGGAGTGCAAATTCACCTGCGCGACGAGTGGGGCAACGAAGCCTACGCCGTCAGCAAGAGCGGGGCGAACGACTACGGTCGCTTTGATTTCCCCATTCCCTCCGGGGCGCCGCATAATCTTTATATCACAGTCATGGACGGCACAGGCAACCCCATCAGCGCCACCTTCACCATTCCCCACAAACAAGGGGAAGCCGGTGACGCGCCATGTCATCATATTGTGTTACAGGGTGGGTAAGGTTGAAGACAGGAAGACAAGACTTCGGCGTGAGCGCCGGGAACCCGCTGGGTGCGAACGCAGACAAGATGCTCTTGCGCCTCTGTTTGGGGGCGCTAACCATTTTGCTGTTATTACTTTGGTGGATTGGGTTATGGGAGACAACCGGCGCCGTGGTGGTGCAGGCGCAAGAGGTGCCGACGGCGCCCCCTACGATCACACCGACCCGGCCAGTTCGGCTTGTGACGGAGATTCTTGTGCCACAGTCGCGGAGTGCGGTGGCCGGCACAGTGGTCTTTGTCGGCAGCGCGCTGCTCCCCGGTTTCCGCCGCTATGAATTGTCGATTGCCGACGCGGCCAGCGAAGATTGGCGCTGGTTGATGAGCAGTGACGCCTATGTCAGCGAAGGGGAACTCTACCGCTTTGACACCACCCGCGTCCCCGACGGCTTCTACGACTTCCGTTTACGCGCCATCCGCGACGATGGCAACTACACGGAAGCTTTTGTCCAGGATGTTGAGATTCGCAACGCCAATCCGCCGACGCCAACGCCCCAGTTCAACGCCGCCGGCACCCCCTTGCCCACCGAGACGCCCACGCTGGCGTCACCCACTGCTACGCCTACACCGGAGTTTGTCAGTTTTATTCCGAACGGACAGGGCATCTTTGTCCCGATCAACGGCGGCGTTATGCGCGGGCGGGCGGCGATCATCGGCACGGCCAATGGTTTTGTGACCAATCCCTTTGTCCACTATGAATTGTATCTATCGCAAGCGGGCGCTGAAGATTGGCAACAGTTGATTGTCAACACCACGCAGATCTGGCAGAATACCCTTTATGTGTTAGACACGACGCAATATCCCGACGGCTTGTATGACTTGCGCTTACGGCTGGTCTATCGCGATGCCAACTATGATGAATTTGAAGTGCGCAACGTCTATATTGCCAATTACACGGCCGTGCGCGACCCAACCCCCACCGCCACGCCGATTCGCATTGGCTTGATCAGCCCCCGCCCCCATGAAAATGTGAGTGGTCGCATAGAGGTGATCGGCGCTGCCAACACCGCCAACTTTGCCAGTTGGGAATTGGCCTGGCGACCGAGCGGCGTCCAACAGTGGACAACACTACTGAACAATCAGACGCGCGTCCCGGCCTATGGCGTATTGGCGACGCTCGACATCGCCCAGTTACCGGTAGGAGCGTATGACTTCCGGCTACGGGTGATCAACCAGGATGGCAGCGTAGCCGATTTCATCGTGCCGCAGGTGCGCGTCGCCCGCCCACCCATCCCGGCTACGTTAACGCCGACGCCATTTGGGTAGAAGGTGTTTGTTCGTTTGTTCGTTGGTTGAGCTTGTCGAAACCAACGAACAAACGAACCAGCCAACCGACGAAAAGCATATCTTCTGATTCTGTTTGGCCGTATACAATAGGGGTTTGTTAGTTTGCCATTGCACAAAGGGTGCGTTAGGAAAGGGGTGGAAACGCAAAGAATGTAAAATCCTCATCAAATAGATTTTTGCCGGTCGTCTGAAAACACAGTATAATCATCGCTTGTGGCTTATCCCATCCGGTCATGCGCGCAGAAATAGAACTTCCGTAATCCGCAGTCGTGTAGTTGCGTAGTCCAGCGTCGGTCTATGCTACTTCGGTTGCGTTGCGGTCTACGGAACTTGCGGAAAATAAAAATTTTAGTCAATCAATACTGTCGGCGTTGCACAAACGTCGCAGTTGCGTCTGTTGAATGACATCAAAACCATCATTATTCCAGCTATGATACAGCGCAAAAGAATTGCTCACATTCATGTTATTGGAGGTAGATAATGCAAAAAGCTCGTTTGCACAAGCTGTTCACGGCAGTCGCGGTTGCACTTAGTCTGGTCGTCGCTTTCACTACGCTTGTCGGTGCGACAGGAGCCGCGGCGCCGGTGAACCAGGCTACCCGTGCAAAAGAGGTGCGCGGCACCCTGCCGGGCGGACAATTCGCCCAGATCTGGTTAGGTCTGGAACCCGAATTTTCCGGTGCACAGATCAGTGTGGTCGCTGAATGGGATCGGGAAAACCCGGCCAACAGCGGTCTCAACTTCTTTATTCTCGATGACCAGGCGGTGCGCCGCGTGGGCGAAGCATCTTTGAGCAGCCTGGCCGTTGCCGCCGGCAGCGCCAATTACATCGTGAATGCGCCGTCGAATCAACTGGGCGCTTCGCTCAATGCCATCGGCCTGGCGAAATATACGTTGGTGGTCGCCAACGATTCCAGCCAGGATGCCAACTTCACCTTGCGCGTGACCAATGGCTTTATTACGGACGAATCGAATCAGGTCGTCAACCCGAATGCGCCTGTGACCACCACGACCACAACCACGACCACCGCCACTGTCGCCGCGCCGACCGCCACACCAACGGCGGCAGCCGCTGTCACGACGACGGCCAGCACCACCGCAACACGCGCTACGGCGCCAACGGCCGCACCGACAACAGCGCCGGCTGCGCCGACCGTCGGCCAGATTACGGTAGTAACGGGCACCACCTTGAGCGGCGATTTGCCCAACCAGGATGATCAACATTTCCTCGGCCTGCAACCCGATGGCAGCGACGTGCAGATCACCCTGCGCCTAACCTTCGACCCGCAGGACAACAGCGAACTAGCTCGCCGCCTGAACTTCTGGGTCTTGACCGCACAAGGCTTGCAACAAATCGTCAATGGCTCCGCTGAAGCGAGTGACATTGCCATTGCCGCCGGCAACCGGGTCTTCCGCGGGCAGAACAATGAACGGGTCGCCAGCTTCCGCTCCTCCGGTACCGGCGCGTTTACGGTCATCGTCTATAATAATGCCACCGTTCCCGGCAGCTACAACTTGACCGTCGAAGGCGGCACCTTGATTGATGATGCGGCGCAAACCAAAGAAGGGAAAGCCGGCATTCGTGGCGTTAGCGTCACCGGGCCGGTGACGGGTACAACGACCAGCGCCGTGACCGCTACGACCACCAGCACAACGACAACAGCCACCGGACGCACTGGTGAACCGGGCGGCACCTACACGGTAAAAGCTGGTGACACTCTGGCCCTGATCGCCCGCGACATCTACGGCGATTTCCGGCTCTATGAACAACTCTGCGCCTTTAACAACATTGCCAACTGCAATGTGATCGAAATTGGTGATGTGATCCGTCTGCCAACCCGTGCGCAACTCACCAGCACCGCCCCGGCGCCAACACCAACGCCGGCGCCAGCAGTACGCGCCACGACGACGACGACGGCAACCGCGCCTGTGCGCGGCACCACTGCCGTGACGGCCACCAACCAGGTGACACGCACCGGTGCGGTAACGGCGACCACGGGCGTCACCCCCACGACGACCACGACGCGCACCGGCCAGACAACGGGCAACGCCGCCACCGGCAGCCAGAGCATCTACGACATTTTGGCCGCCAACAACAACTACTCGACCTTGGTCAAAGCATTGGATACCACCGGGTTGGCTAGTTCACTTGATGGCGCCGGGCAATTTACGCTCTTTGCGCCCACCAACGCCGCCTTTAACGCACTGCGTAACCAATTCAATCTGACCGAAGATCGGCTGCTTGCACTGCCCGAACTGGCGGATACCCTGCGCTATCATGTGCTAAACAGCAAGACCAGCGCTGAAAGCATCACCAATGGCATGAAGGCGACGACCTTGCAAGGCAAGCAAGTCACCTTTGAAATCGACGGCACCGGCGCCAAGATCAACGGCGCCAACATCATTGCCACCGATATTCAGGCTTCCAATGGTGTGATCCATGTCATCGATGCCGTGATCATCCCGCCACCCCAGTAAGCAATTTCAAAAACCAAAGTCGCCATCCGTAGGCGCCTAGAAAGCAACCGCCCCTTGCGGTTGCTTTCTAGGCGCCTACGCCATTCTACCCAAAACTTAATTACCGCCGTCAGAAATGTTTTTTTGCATTTTGGCTGAATTATGTTAAACTGTCTGATGGCTTGCAACGAGGGCTGCAGCTTTGGCTGACCCTCGTTCTTTCTGTTCGCAGGATGGTCCTGCGGGCCTCTCCAGAGAAAGTAAAAGGTTCATCAACGAACCGAGCAAAAAGGAGTTTGTTTGCATGAGTGAAGTAACGAGCAGTGCAGTCGATCTGCACGCGTATGAAGTCGTCTACATTGCCCAATCCGGGCTGGACGAAGAGGGTCTCAACGCCTTGAATGGTCGTTTTACCCAGACCGTCGCCACCTATGGCGGCCAGATCACCGCAACCGAGCCGTGGGGCCGGCGCAACCTGGCCTACCCCATCAAGCGCCACTTTAACGGCCACTATATGTTGCAGCGCTTTCAGATGCCGGCAACAGGCGCCAATGAAGTGGAACGCTTTCTGCGCCTGAATGAAGATGTGATCCGTTACCTGGTTATCCGCACCGACGAATAAGCCATGATCAGCAGTCCGCACTCTTGTAGTCGCATAGTCCAGAGTCAGTTTATTGCGATCTTGACTACGTTGCGGTCTACTGATTATTTACAATGAGGGAAGAACTATGAGTGAGCAAGAAGAAACCCGTCGCCCGGCGCGCCAGGAGCAACGCCGGCCCAATCGCCCCCAACAGCCCGTGAATGACACGGCTGACGGCGATGATGATGATTTCAATGTCCCTGCCGAATTTTCGCCCGATTCGGTGAGCCGCCCCCGTCGCATTGGTTCCAACATTCGCATTGACGACATTGATTACAAAAATGTCGCCATGCTGACCCGTTTTATTGATGGCCGTGGTCGCATTCTCTCCCGCCGCAAGACCCGCGTCAGCGCCAAAGTGCAACGGCGCATTGTCACCGCCATCAAGCGCGCCCGCCATCTCGCCCTGTTGCCCTACACCGCCGACCAAAGCCGCATTGTGCGAAAGCGCAGGTAAGATATGGCGAAGCGAAAGAATCGCGTCGAAGAAGAAGCACAACGGGAGTTAACGCGCAAAGAGGTTCGGCTACGCCAGCGTGACCGTGAGCGCCACCGCGTCCTCTACATGTGGACGGGGGCGGCGGTCGGGTTGGCGTTGTTGCTGATCATCGCCGGCGCCGTTTACCAGTTTGCCTATGTCCCCAATTCGACGGTCGCGACAGTCGCCGGGGAACCAATTGTTACCAAAGACTTCTGGCGGCGGATGCGTCTGGAACGCAGCCAGATGCAGAACCAATTGATCAATTTGCAGCAATTACAGCAGCAATTTGGTCAACAGTTCTTTGCGCAACAGATCAATCAACTCCAGGGGCAACTCGCTAGTCCCTTTGCGTTGGCCGTCGGTGTTCTGGATAAGATGATCGATGAACGGATCGTTGCCAGAGAAGCCGTTTCACGCTCGATTACGGTGAGTGATGAAGAGGTGGAGGAAGCCCTACGCGAAGAGGTTGCGCGGGGTCGCAATGCCGTCACGGCGCCGCAAGCTACCTCGACGGCTGAAGCGGCGGCCAGCGCCACGGCCACGGCCACCCTCTGGACGCCAACCCCCACGCCGACCATCGACGCCAACCTGATCGTCACGGCCACCGCGACGCCATCGCCCACGCCGCCACCGCTGCCGACCAGCGCTGTCCTTTCGGATACGGGCTACAACGAAGGGATTACCCAGTTGGAGGAAGGGCTATCCAACCTCAACACTGTTGACCTGGCCGGCTACCGGGAAGTGATCCGGGCGCGGCTGCTGGCCGACAAGTTGAGCAAGGTGATCGGCGAGGAGAAGGTCTCGCCGACCGAAACGCAGGTTCATGCCCGTCACATCCTGATCCGGGTGATGACGCCAACGGTAAGCATTACCGACACGGGCACGATCACGGCGCCGATGACCATCACTGATACGACGGCAACCACGGCGACGGCGCCTGTTAGCCCCAGCGTCCCAACGACGGCGACCGCGGCTGTGACTGCTACGGCTGTCACCACCACGCCGACTGTTGCCGAAAGTGCGCCTGTCACGGCGGCAGCGCCAACCACGGCCACGACGGTGGTAACGGCGGCGCCGGCAACGACCGCCACAACGCCGGTGACAACCGCGGCGGCAGTAACGGCGACGGCCGGCGTCACGACGACAGCGGCTGTGACCGGCACGCCAGGGATCACGGCCACAACGCCAGTGACCCCCATTGCGCCGCCGACGCCGGTAGAGCGCACCGACGCCGAAGCGTTGGCTTTGGCCAATGAGATCCGGGCACGGTTGCTGGCCGGTGAAAGCTTTGACACGTTGGCCCGTCAGTACAGTGATGATACCGGTTCCGGCGCCCAAGGTGGTGATCTCGGTTGGTTTGGCAAAGGCCGCATGGTGCCGCCCTTTGAGGAAGCCGCCTTCAGCCTGGCAATCGGACAAATCAGCGAGCCGATCAAGAGCGAGTTTGGCTATCACATCATCGAAGTCTTGGAGAAAGACGAAAATCGGCCCAAAGACCCCAATCAGTTGGAGCAAGAGCGCCAACAGGCGTATCAGACCTGGCTGAATGAGGCCAAGACCGCCACGGCGATCGAGCGCCCCGAAGATCTGACCGCGTTATTGCCAAGAGACTTGCGGTAAACAAGCGCTGATAGTCAATCGTATATCGAAAAGAGATTGAGAGAGTAAGAGAGTAAGAGATTGTGTGCATTGACACCAAATCTCTTACTCTCTTACTCTCTCAATCTCTTTTTATAGTAACTACTTAGCTCCTAGCCGGTCCGTGACCGGCGATGGTGGCGCCGGTCACGGACCGGCTAGGAGCGGGCTGAGTAGTTACTTTTTATAAAGGAATCCACATGCCCAAGAAAATCATCATCGACACTGATCCGGGCATCGATGACGCAATGGCGATCCTCTTTGCCCTGGCCGCCCCGGCGTTAGAGGTTGTGGGGCTTACCACGATCTTTGGCAATGTGACGACGCCGGTGGCGACCCGTAACGCTTTGCACTTATTAGAATTTGCCGACGCCACCCACATTCCCGTCGCCCACGGCGCCGAACGCCCCTTGCATATTCCCTTCCGTGGGCCAGCCGCCTTTGTCCACGGCGTTGACGGCCTGGGCGACATTGCTGAACCGGTTCCGGCAACCAAAGCTGTCACGCAATCAGCCGCCCAATTTATTGTTGACACCATTATGGCAAATCCGGGCGAGATTACACTCGTACCCGTCGGCCCGTTGACCAATATTGCCCTGGCGCTCATGTTGGAGCCACGCATTGCCCAAAATGTCGCTGAAGTAGTAGTTATGGGGGGCGCGGCGACGGTTAACGGCAATGTCAATCCGGCGGCGGAAGCCAACATCTACAACGACCCCCATGCTGCGGACGTGGTCTTTACCGCGGGCTGGCCGGTGACGATGGTGGGGCTGGATGTCACCACCAAGGTGATTATGGATGAACCCTATCTGGCGGCGCTCTGTACCCCTGAGCGCAAGACCGGGGCCTACATCTATGACATCTGTCGCTTCTACCTCGATTTTCATGAGAAGGTGCATCAGATGTACGCTGCTCATACGCATGACCCCTCGGCCATTGCCTATCTCATCGACCCGGCCCTCTTCCAAACCAAACAGGGCGCTATTCGCGTGTTGACGGAAGGGGTAGCGCGCGGGCAGACGTTGATGGATCGCCGTGGGCATTGGTCGCGCACCAATGAATGGTCAACGCACCGCCCGGTCAACGTCTGTTTGGATGTAAACGCTGCAGGGTTGTTGGCGCTCTATCGTGATCATATTCTGGCGGCTGTGTAACGCCCGCTTCTAACCAGTCCGTGACTGGCGGCCCAACGCCAGTCACGGACTGGTTAGAAGCGGTAGTAGATGAAAGAGATTGATATGGCAACGCAAGTTCAGCGCAGCAGTCGGTTGATCAACGCCATCCCCTTTTTCTATGGCTGGGTGATTCTGGCTGTCGGCACCTGGGGCAGTGTGATGATGGGGCCGAGCCAGACCTTTACCTTTGGCTTGTTTATTGATTCCTTTGAGCGTGAGTTGCAGCTTTCACGGGCGACGCTCTCCCTGCTCTATGGCATGGCGACGCTGGGCGCGGCCTTTCTGCTGCCGCTGGTGGGCAAAGCGATTGACCGCTACGGCGCCCGCCGCATGATGTTGGCGGTGACGCTGGGTTTTGGCCTCTCCTGTCTGGCGATGGGCAGCGCGCAGGGATTGGTAACGTTGTTGCTGGCCTTGCTGGCGCTGCGCTTTCTTGGTTTCGGCGCCATGCACTTGACCAGCACGACGCTCATTACCCAGTGGTTTATCCGCAAGCGTGGGTTTGTTATGGGGTTGGCCGGTCAAAGTTTAGCGATCAGCCTTTTTATCTATCCACCGTTGGGCGAGTTTTTGATCGACCAGTTTGCCTGGCGCGGCGCTTGGATGGCCTTTGGTCTTTTGGTTTGGATCATCATGTTGCCGCTGGGCTGGCTCTTCTATCGCGACAAACCCGAACTCTACGGCCTGCACCCGGATGGTGATGCGCCGACCGCACATGGCTTTGTGCAAACGCCACAGCGGGGTGAACAGGACAACGAAGTCAACTGGACGCTACCGGAAGCGCGCCAGACCCGCGCTTTTTGGATCTTTGCCGCCGCCCTTTCGGCCACGGCGATGATTACAGCGGGGCTGGTCTTTCATCAAACCTCACTCTTTGTCGAAGGCGGCTTGCGGCGTGATGCAGCGGTGAGCATCTTTCAGGTAGTCGCCTTTGCGTCGATTGCCGGCAATCTCATCATGGGTCGCTTGCTGGATCGCTTCTCGGCGCGCTTTCTGCTGGCGGCGTTGATGCTGCTCCTGGCCTTCACCTTGTTGCTGGTTCAGGTGATGCATGTGACCTGGCACGGCGTCCTCTACGGCATCTGTATGGGGCTGTGCAGCGGCAGCTTCCGCGTGATCGATGCCGTGCTGTGGGCCAAATATTTCGGTCGCCAGCACCTGGGGTCGATCCGCGGCGTGACCACCCTCGGCGCCACCGGCGGCACAGCGCTGGGCGCCTTTCCGCTGGGTCTCAGCAAAGATTTCCTGGGGAGCTATGTGCCGGCGCTGGATCTCTTTATTGTCATTACCTTGCTAATGGCTTGTATTGTCTGGTTCACCAAGCGCCCACAAAAGCAGTAAAATTGTGCAAGTAAGATTGTGCACTTTCAGCCTTTTTGTCCAGGTATAGTAAACTGGTCGGCAGCGATCTTACACCCGGAGCGAAGCGATATGCGAAGCCAGCGCGGCGTCGATATCGAACTGGTTGAACCACCCGTAGTACCGCGCCTTTGTCGCGATCCGCGCTGACCACGGTGCAGGCCGCGCTGCAACCGGCGGTCTTTGCCGAAGCATTCGCCGCCGAGCGGCAGATGACGCTGGCGGAGGCATTCGCCACCTTGCAATCACCACGCAACTGACAGGCAGCCCGCTTAGCCGTAACAATGTACGGCTCGTGGGAACCAGCGGGGGCAGATGGGCGTTCTCTAGATTCAGAATTGGCGTCCCTGTCAGCTTAAACTTACTTTGCACCAAGTAAGCGGTTGACAAGCGCTCTCGTGGTGGCGGTAGTGGATAGACGCATCGCCACGTAATAACGAATCGGAGTCTGCAATGGTAGCCCCGCAATTTGGCGAAGCAAGGGAAGGAAGTGCTATGATAGCGTTATTGATTTTGGCGGTCATCGGTGCAATGGCCGGCGGCGTGGGCGGTGCGCTCACCAATGGCGTTGATGGCTTTGTCTTGGGCAGTTGCGCCGGTTTTGTGTTGGGCGTCCTGGCCTGGATCACAGACAGCATGGCGCAACAGCGGACGCAAGCGCTACAGGCCGACCAACTGTTTAACGAATTTGATCAGGCGACGCCACCGCTCTATGAACCGCCGCCGGCGCGCCAACAGCCAGGCGAGCGCAGCCGCTCAACTTAGCAACGTTTCGGTCTTCCTGCCATTGTTTGCCGTGGCGCATCACGCTGAATCGTTGCGTTTTACACCATTCAGCGAGGAGTCACGGACAATGCGTACAATAGCTTTACCCACCTTCCATGATATTCTACGGGCGCAGAAGACCATTCGCCCCTATCTGGCCCCGACGCCGCTCCACCATTACCCCATGCTCGACAAGTTGCTCGACGCCGAAGTTTATGTCAAACATGAAAATTATCAGCCCATCGGCGCCTTTAAGGTACGCGGTGGAATTAACCTGATGGCCCACCTGCCGGCGGCGATGCGCCGCCGGGGCGTGGTTACCGCATCGACCGGCAACCACGGCCAGTCGATTGCCTATGCCGCCCAACAATTTGGCGTGCGCGCCGTGATCGTCGTGCCGGAAGGCGCAAACCCAGTCAAGGTCGAGGCGATGCGCAGCTATGGCGCCGAGGTGCTCTTTCATGGCGCCGATTTTGAAGCCAGCAAACGCCACTGTGTCACGCTGGAACGGGAAGCCGGTCTCTACTTTGTCAACTCCGGCGACGAACCGCTCTTGATTGCCGGTGTCGGCACCCATACACTGGAAATTCTGGAAGAACAACCAGACATCGACATCCTCTTCGTCCCGTTGGGTGGGGGCAGCGGCGCGGCCGGCGCTTGTCTGGCCGCGAAAGCCATGAGCGACAAGATCAAGGTCATTGCTGTACAAGCCACCGGCGCCCCCGCCGCTTATCTCACCTGGCAGGCCCGCGACCGGCGCACCGCCCCCATCCACACCTTTGCCGGCGGTCTCGCCACCGGCGAACCCTTTATGATGCCGCAACAGGTCATCTGGGATCGCCTGGACGATTTCATCCTGGTCGATGACGACGAAATGCGCGTTGCCATTCGCCACTATCTGGAAAAAGCCAAAACCTTGGCCGAACCGGCCGGCGCCGCCCCCCTTGCCGCCGCCATGAAAGTCCGTGACCAGCTCCGCGGCAAAAAAATCGCCCTGATCCTCAGCGGCGGCAACATCTCGCCGGCGGAGTTGAGTCAGTGTCTAACCGCGACAAACTGACAAGGTGACAGGGTGAAGGGGTGATAGGGTGATAACAAACAAGATATTAAATTGCTTATCCAAGCTTTATATAGGTCTAATCGCCTACATCTCACCTTGTCACCTTGTCACCCTGTCACCCTGTCACCTTGTCAATGCACTTCCTGAGAACGACCATGTCATCCATCCAAACCGAATTCACCGTCACCACCGGCTATCGTTGGCCGTTACGCGCCATTAGTTTGTTGCTCTTTTTGCAGATGCTCTGGCTCTGTGCCATTACGGCTTACTTCGCGCGCCAGATCGCTTGGGAGCAGGAACTGGCCGATCCCATGCTGTCGGTGGCGGCATTGGATGTGATTGTCTGGACAGCAGTGGTGGCGCCGTTGGCGGTGCTGCTGCTGGTCACAGCGGTCGGCTTCTTTTTTCGGCGGCGCTTTGCCTGGCACTTTGCCATGACGGCGCAGGGGATTATGTTGTTGGGCAGTTTGACGATCTACTTTCTCACTGCCTCGCACCTACGCGACTCGCACTTCCTCTATCTAAGTATGTTATACTGCATTTTGATGGTGCTTTATCTCAATACCAGCGATGTGCGCATGGCCTTTCATGTCCGCTATGTGAAAATTGATGTAGACGAAGAAAATGAATTTACAAGATGAAGTAACCCTGCTTCGCCGTTTCGAGCCGATCCTGCGCTTTACTCGCGGCGAAAATTTTTTCCCAATGGATGTCGAGTCTTATGTACGGCACAGCGGTCTCTGGGTGCAACGGCCCAATGCCGAACCGACGCTCCTGGTGCCGCAGGGCAAATTAGATTTAGAGCGGCTGGCCTATCCCTACCCGGATGAATTCGGCACAGTGCATTATCTGAAATTTACTGACCCACTCAAGGCCACGGAGATGGCCGCCCACAGCTTGCGCCAGATCAATCAGCCCCCGCCCGCCCATGAAATTTTTCATGCTGGGCGGGGGCGGCTGGCGCGCGTCGGCTATCTTTCCCGCTTCATCGATGCGCTCTTCTCGATCTCGTTGCTGACCCGTGGGCGAGTGCCGGGTGATGCGGCTGCCGCCGCCACCTTGGAATATCAGCGCATTCTGGCGCAGGCGGAACAGTATGTCTACCACGGGCGGGTGGTGCGCCAGGATCAATGGTTGGTGTTGCAATATTGGTTCTTCTATCCCTTTAACAATTGGCGCTCCGGTTTCTTTGGCGCTAATGACCATGAAGCCGACTGGGAGATGGTCTGTCTCTATCTATCGGAAGATATGGAAAGCGGCGAGGTGCAACCAGCGTGGGTGGCCTACGCGACTCATGATAATCATGGCGATGACTTGCGCCGCCGCTGGGATGACCCGGAAGTCGAGCGCGAGGGGGAACATCCGGTCATCTATGTTGGGGCCGGTTCGCACGCTAGTTATTACCAGAAGGGTGAGTATTTAACCGAATTGGAACTGGCGCTCTTTGCCCGGATTACCCGTTTTTTCGAGCAAGTGCGTGCGTTTGGGCAAAAGCGGTTGCGCCAATATGAAGGGGATGAAGCCCATGCCGGCGAAGTCGCGACCCCCAATATTTTTCGTATCCCCTTTGTCGATTATGCGCGTGGCGATGGGTTGTCGATTGGGCCTGGTCAGGCTAAGACCTGGCGTGAGCCACGCTTGCTGAGTCCAACGCCGCCGTGGGTTGCCTTTTATCGCGGCTTGTGGGGGTTATATACACGCGATCCCTTTGCCGGGGAAGATGCACCGGCCGGCCCCATGTACAACCGGGATGGCAGCGTGCGCCGCGCCTGGTATGACCCAGTGGGCTGGGCCGGCCTCGATAAGGTGACGCCGCCAGAGGTGCTGTTGGAACGGGTGTTGCAAGAAGAGGCGACCTTGCGGGAAAGCCAGCGCGCCACCAGCACGGCGGTGGAAGAGAAGGCGCGTGAGTTACAAAGCCTGGGCATTCAGGCCGCTGCCATGCGCACCCAACCCCATTTATATAAACTTTACACGGCGCACCAGGAGCGCATTGAGCAGTTGGGCCAGGAACTCAACCAACTGCGCGCCAAACTGGCCGGCGATGAGGCGCTGCTGGAAGCCTTACACTACTACGCCGAACAGTTGCGTAAAGGAAGCGAACCGGAACCGCTGCGCGCCCATCTGCGCCACCCCCATCGCCCGCCGTCGGAAGAGCGACTGCGCGCCACCCGGCTGGCCGAGTTTTGGGCGGCGGCCAGCGTTGGTTTGCTGCTGGTTATCTTTTTTATTCTGATCACCGTTGGGCGGCGCTATCTGATGATCGGGTTGGTGACGATGATCGCGCTGGTCGCCTTTATTGAAGCCAGCTTCCGGGGGCGTTTGACCCGCTTTATTACCAGTGTCACGATCAGTACGGCGATTGTGGCGGCGCTGGTCTTGATCTATCGCTATTTCTGGCAGATTGTGGAGATTGGGGTGCTGGTGACGGGGATCTATATTTTGTGGGAAAATTTGCGCGAGTTGCGGCGTTGAAGAACAACTCCTTTTCCCTTACAAATCAAGAATTGCCGTTGCCCAGGTGAGGCCGGCGCCGAAGGAGGTGAGCAGCAGCCGTTGGCCCGGTTGGATATGACCGCTCGCAATGGCTTCCGATAGTGCAAGCGGGATCGACGCGGCGGAGGTGTTGCCGTAGCGTTCGATGTTGATGATAAAACGGTCGAGCGGAATCTCCATCTGTTGGGCGGCGGCTTGGAGGATGCGCAAGTTGGCCTGATGGGGGATGATCCAGTCGATGGCGGCTAACGACAGTTCAGCCTTTTGCAACACACGCCGGGCCGAGTCGCCGATGACACGCGTGGCGAACTTAAAGACTTCCCGGCCATTCATCTGTACAAATTGCTCATGACCATCCAGCACAGCCTGGCTTAGGGGCCGCGCCGAGCCGCCACCCGGCATAATGATCGTCGCCGCCTGGCTGCCGTCTGACCCTAACTCAAACCCACGCAACCCACAAGGCTGATTGGTCGCCTGCACGACAACTGCGCCGGCGGCGTCGCCAAAGAGAACACAAGTGGTGCGATCCTGCCAGTTAATAAAGCGGCTGAGTAGCTCCACGCCGATGACCAAAACCGTACGGTAAGCGCCGCTCTGGATAAATTGATAGGCGACGGTGAGGGCATAGACAAAGCCGGTGCAGCCGGTCTCCACCACAAAGGCAGGAACGCCGGGTGCGCCCAAGGCATGTTGCACCAAACTGGAAACCGGCGGTGTATGATAATCCGGCGTCGAAGTAGCGACGATAATCAGGTCGAGATCGGTAGCGACCAACCTCGCTTGGCGCAACGCTGCCGCCCCAGCGCTGGTCGCCATGCTGGCAGTTGTTTCGTGGTCAGCCGCGATGCGCCGTTCATGGATGCCACTGCGCTGGACAATCCATTCGTCGCTGGTATCGACTCGTTGGGCCAGATCGGCGTTGGTTAAAATTTTGGCCGGCGCATAGTGTCCCCAGCCAATAATACGACCGTAGAGTAAGCTCATAAATTAGATCCGCTTATCTGTTGCAAACTAAGCAAATTTGATTATAATAGTAACATCTTTATCCTGCCGACTATTTTCAACCTTTTATGCCCACCGGCAATACACAACTGGCCGCAACTGTGACCATCCATCTTGATGAGTATATGAAGGGTGTCCTCCATGCGGAAGCCGTGGCGGCGAACAAACCCTTATCAGCGTTATTGCGCAATTGGCTGGAAGAACGTCTTGATCTACCAGTACCGGCGTAAGCATCGCTATTGGTTTAACCACTAAATGCCAGGTGGATGTACAGACAAAGCTTGCTCTATACCTCGCACCTGGTGTTCGTTGCTTACCCTTCTAACAACAACGCCTCCGGGTCTTCGACCAACTCTTTCACTTTGACCAAAAACTGGACAGCTTCCCGCCCATCGACAATGCGATGATCATAACTGAGCGCGACGTACATCAGCGGGCGAATGACCACCTGGCCGTTGAGGGCAATGGGGCGTTCCTCGATTTTATGCATACCGAGAATGCCCACCTGCGGTGGGTTGAGAATCGGCGTGCTGAGGAGCGAACCAAAGATGCCGCCGTTGGTAATGGTGAAGGTGCCGCCGCGCAGATCTTCGACGGACAAGGTTCCCTTTTGCACCTTCTGTGAAAATTCTTTGATGGTGCGCTCAATGTCGGCAAAGGACATACGGTCGGCGTTGCGCAGAACCGGCACCACCAGCCCTTCCTCAGCGCCGATGGCAATGCCGATGTCATAGTAGTGCTTGAGGACAATCTCGTCACCCTGAATCTCGGCATTGAGGGGCGGGAAGGCTTTGAGGGCGCCGATCACCGCTTTGGTAAAGAAGGACATAAAGCCGACTTTGAGGCCGTAGCGCTTTTCAAATCCCTCATTGCGCCGCTTGCGTAGCGCCATGACCGCGCTCATGTCGATTTCGTTGAAGGTGGTGAGCATGGCGGCGGTCTGCTGCGCCTGCACCAAGCGCTCGGCAATGGTGCGGCGACGGCGAGTCATGCGTTGGCGCGTTTCGCCGCGTGGGTCGGCTGGGGGCGGTGCAGCAGGCGTAGCGGCAGCCACAGGGGCCGGCGCCGGTTGGGACACGGGCTGTTGGGTACGCACATAGTTCTCGACATCCTGCTTGGTGACGCGGCCTCCTGGTCCGGCGCCGCTGACGGCACTGAGATCAACACCCTGGTCAGCGGCCACCCGTTTGGCAACCGGGGTCGCCCGCTCCTCCTTAGCGGGATCAGGGAGTGCGCTTTCTTGGGCAGGCGGTGGGGCTTCCAGGGTAGGCGCGGCAGGGGTCGGGGAACCACTGGCTTTCCCTGTTCCATTCGCAGACGGTGCAGCGCCCTCTTCGATCAGGCCCAACACATCCCCAATCTGGACATCTTCTCCGGCCTGACGGGTGATCTTGCTGAGGATGCCATCCTTCTCGGCCGGCACTTCCAGATCGACCTTATCAGTTTCCAATTCCACCACCGCTTCGCCGGCTTTGACGGTGTCCCCCTCGCCTTTCAGCCAGCGCGCAATGGTCGCTTCCACCACTGATTCACCTAAAGCCGGGACGGTAATTTGTACGCTCATGCTTTTCTTCCTTGGATAATACCTAGTACACGACGGCGTAAATAAACCCATAGTTGCCAGTGAGACAGTGAGACAGTGAGACAGTGACTGACTTACTGTCCTACTGACCGACTGGCTTACTCTCCGTACTAGAGATTGAGGGTTCAGGTAGATAGAATCTCTCAATCTCTTAATCTCTAGTTTATCTCAAACGCTCTCTTCACAATTTCCGCCTGATTGACCTTATGCCACGCTGCCGAACCTTCAGCCGGGTTGGCGCGACGGGGGCGACCGATGTAACGGATGGGCCAGCTTTTGTCGCAGATCGTCTCCAACTGCGGCTTGACGGCGGACCAGGCGCCCATGTTGCGCGGCTCTTCCTGCACCCAGACCAGTTCGGTCAGCTTCGGGTAGGTCGCTAGCATGGGCGCCAGTTCGTAGGCCGGGAAAGGGTAGAGTTGTTCCACACGGAGGATGGCGATCTGTGGCGTTGTTGTGCGCAGTTCACTACTTACCAGATCAACGTAGATTTTGCCGCTACAGAGAATAACGCGCGTCACCTCGTCGCGCGACCGTTCGCTGCTGACCATAAGCGGGTCGTCCAACACCGGTTGCCATTTGCTCTCGGTCAGATCGCGCAGGGAGGAGGCGGAGAGCGGATGACGTAACAGACTCTTGGGTGTCATCACAATCAATGGCAGCGGGTCCGTTCCCAGCAGCAACGCTTGACGGCGTAAGAGGTGAAAATATTGGGCCGCCGTGGTTGGGTAGGCGATGCGCATGTTGATCTCGGCGGCCATCTGCAAAAAGCGTTCCAGGCGACCGGTCGAGTGATCGGGGCCTTGCCCTTCATAGCCGTGGGGCAGGAGCAGCACCAGTGACGGCGTCTGATCCCACTTGGCAAAGCCGGAAACAACAAACTCATCGATAATCGCCTGAGCGACATTGATAAAGTCGCCATATTGCGCTTCCCAGAGCACCAGCCGTTCCGGGCGCTCGATGTTATAGCCATACTCAAAGCCGATGGTGGCGGCTTCGCTCAGGGGGCTGTTGTGAATTTCAAAGGCCGCTTTGGCTTGGGGCAGGTGGTGTAGCGGCGTATAGGGCGCACCGGTTTCGGCGTCAAAGAGAACGGCATGACGATGGCTAAAGGTGCCGCGTTTGACATCCTCGCCGGTGATGCGGATGGCCGTGCCTTGCGCCAGGATGGAAGCAAAGGCCAGTTGTTCGGCGATTGACCAATCAATGGTGGTTTCGTGATCGCTATCCAAAGCAGTCTCCGCCCGGCGGCGGATGCGTTGCAGGCGCGGGTGGATATGGAAGCCGTCCGGCACTTGGAAGAGTGCGCTGTGTAGCGCGCGCAATGTTTCCGCCGGTACAGCCGTATGCACCTTGCGGGCGGCGCCGGGCGGCGGCGGCTTGATCTCCAGCTCGACATGTTCTTCCGGGCCGATACTCTCTTGCGCTTCTTGTAAAACCCGCTGCTGTTGTTGGACAAGCGCTTCCGGTCGGTCGGCATCTACCTTGCCGGCCTTGACCAACTGTTCGGCCCACTGTTGGCGCACCGTCGGCAGTTTGTCGATGATGGCGTACATCTTGGGCTGAGTAAAGCGCGGTTCGTCCCCTTCGTTATGACCATAGCGTCGATAGCCGATGAGATCGATAAAGAAATCGCGCTTAAAATGGTTGCGATAGGCGATTGCCATGCGGGCCACCCGAAGAGAGGCGACCGGGTCGTCGGCATTGACGTGGACAATCGGAATCTTAAAGCCTTTGGCCAGGTCGCTGGCGTAGAGGGTGCTGCGCGTGTTGTTGGGATCGGTGGTGAAGCCGATCTGATTGTTGGCAATGATATGAATCGTGCCGCCAGTACTGTAGCCTGCCAGGCGGGTGAAATTGAGCGTTTCGGCCACAATGCCCTGGCCGGAAAAGGCGGCGTCGCCATGAATCTGAATCGGCAGCGAGAGGAATTGATCCTGTCGCGGCGGCCCCGGCTGATCGACAAAAGAGCCGGCGGCGCGCGCCATGCCTTCCACCACCGGGTTGACATGCTCCAGATGGCTGGGGTTGGGCGCCATACGCAC
Source organism: Caldilinea sp. CFX5 (assembly GCA_021405325.1). The sequence goes on from QWII01000009.1 coordinate 62,235, forward strand.
GGTCAACTTGCGCGCCTGACCGCCACTCACCTCTCGTTCAGCGCCGGCGTGATATTTGACATCGCCGGTCCAGCCCAACTGGCTGAGGCGCGTTTGGGAGGTGCTGTTGACCAGATCTTTGAACTCCAACAGCATTTCGCGATAGGGCTTTTCCAAGATATGAGCGAGAACATTAAGCCGACCGCGGTGCGCCATGCCGATCAGAATTTCGTAGATGCCGACGGTGACGGCGCAACCGATCACTTCATCGAGCATTGGAATGAGCATATCCAGCCCCTCAATCGAGAAGCGGGTCTTGCCGGGGTAGTTGGCGTGAATGAAATGCTCAAAAACCTCCACCTGGGTCAACCGTTCCAAGAGGCGCCCTTCGTCAATCGGCGTAGCGTCCGGCCCATAGTGATCGGCCTCGACGGCATCACGCAGCCAGGCGCGCACTTCGGGGATGCGTAGGTGGTCAAAGTCATAGCCGGTGCGCGAGCCGGAATAGAGGCGGCGTAATTCCTTGATGGCGTCCCAGGCGGTTGTGGTGCGTTCGGCAACGGGGCCGCCCACCAGGCTGGCCGGCAAACGGTGCAGATCAGCTTCCGTCAAGCCATGATCGTCAAGCGCCAGGGAAGGTTCATCGGGGGGCGGCGAACCCAGTGGATCGAGTTGGGCGGCGAGATGACCGTACTCACGAATCGCCTGCGCCAGGTTGGCAACGCCGACAATAGTTAGCATGGCGTCGCCACGCACAGGCGCGGGGGCGGCGCTCGGCAACCCAATGGCAGCGGGCGCCGGTTGACCATCAAGCGTCGGCGGCTGCCATGTTTGAAAGAAGGCGCGGGTGGCGCTATCGACGGCGTTGGGATCGCGTTGGTACTGTTCGTAGAGTTCTAAAATATAGCCGGCGTTGGGGCCATGAAAATCATTCCAGGTTGGCATAATTGGTTCCAATATGATTGAGCATTTACACCTATGATGCCGCCGATTTTCTTGTAAGAGAGCGTAGCTTGAAATAGCGTCTTTGTCAAATAGAGGCGCTTTTCAGCAGATTGACGGTTTTTGTATTCTTACATACAATAGGAGTATTCGTGACATTCGCGCTGCGCCGATACCGAAAGGTGAGTGGCGGCGTGCAGCAAAACAGAATTGAATTGTAACCGCTTCCTGGTTGGAAAACCGTAGGTTTGCGCACGAAACAGCGCCATTCCAAGCAGAGCAAGCAGGATGAGGATGGGCGCATGGAACTGACCGATCTGAAACGTGTTGAACAACGAACCTTATGTGATGATGCGGCAGATCGCTTACGCGATGCGATCCGTAATGGCCGCTTGCGCCCCGGCGTCCGCCTGGTCGAGCGCGACCTGGCCGACCAGTTGGGCATGAGCCGCATTCCCGTGCGCGAGGCGATCCAACGGTTGGTCGAAGAGGGGTTGGTGGAGAAAGCGCCCCATCGCGGCACCTTTGTCTATGCCCCGACGCGCAAGGAGATCGAAGAGATCTGCTCGTTGCGCGTGGTGCTGGAACGTTTCGTGGTCGAGCGGGTGATACCGGTCTGGTCGCCGGCGCATGAAGCGGAGTTGCTTGCGATTGTGGAGCAAATGCGGTACGCAGCCCAGCGGAATGATGTTCATCAACTACACGAAAGTGACTACCTTTTCCACAGTGTACTCTGGGCCATTGCCGATCATAGCCTGCTGTTGGAAGTAGTTTCCGGGTTGCGTTCACGGATCAATCGGTTTCTCTTTGAAGCGGCGGGGGTCTTGCCCCCTTCGGAAATTGATTCCCATATTAATTCACACTACGGGCTGATCAATGTCTTCAAACAACAAGACGTCGCGCTGGCCCAGGCGGAGATGACCAACCATGTGCTGGCCGCGCGCAATCGGATTTTGACGTATTGTACGTTTGCCGATTCGTATGGGGAGTAACTTGATTGACAGGATAGAAAAGAGTGACTATACTACACAGCGTATCGCATAGTATCGCTAGCCGAAATCTAGCTTGAGGAAGGACTGGTAATGCTAACCCGGCTAAAAGTTTCAGGGTTTAAAAATTTGGTCGATGTCGATGTTCGCTTCGGCGCATTTACCTGCATTGCCGGCGCCAATGGCGTGGGAAAATCAAATCTCTTTGATGCCATTCACTTCCTAAGTGCATTAGCCAATCTACCTTTGATTGAGGCAGCCCGATCGGTGCGCAATGAGAAAGGGAAAACAGGGGATGTACGCACACTTTTTCATCGGGTCGGTGACACTTATGTTGATCAAATGTCATTTGAAGTAGAGATGATTGTGCCTGCCGAAGGGGAGGATCATTTAGGACAAAAAGCAAAGGCCAGCATTACTTTTTTGCGTTATTCTGTCACATTAGCTTATCGAGCGGATCAGACGCTTCGTTCATTAGGTTCCCTCGAGATCCTCAAAGAGGAACTGGTTCATATTAACCGCGGTGATGCCGCCAAACATTTGTTATTTCCGCATCAGGCAAAAACCTGGCGCAAAAGCGCGGTCATTGGCGAAAGAAGAGTACCGTATTTTATTTCGACCGAAGGCGAGGGCGCCAATCGCGTGATTAAGCTCCATCAAGATGGTGGTAACACCGGTAGACCCCTGGCTTTATCAGCAGCTAATCTGCCGCGTACAGTTTTATCTGTCACCAATGCGTCTGAGAGTCCGACAGCGGTCATGGCGCGACGCGAAATGCAATCATGGCGCTTACTGCAATTAGAACCATCTTCGCTAAGACGTCCCGATGAATTTACCGACCCGACAAAACTGGAAACCGATGGGGCCTATCTAGCCGCCACGCTCTATCATCTCGCCAATTTGGAACGGGATCAAAACGGGCAAGTTGATGAAACGGATAAACAAGTTTATTACGAGATCGCTAACCGTTTAGCAACCCTCATTGATGATGTAGATAAAGTCTGGGTTGATCGCGATGATCGCCGTGAACTCCTCACCCTCATGGTGACAAGTCGTGATGGTACGTCTCACCCGGCAAAAGCGCTTTCCGATGGAACGATGCGTTTTTTGGCCTTAGCTGTACTGGCGCTTGACCCGGAAGCACGCGGTCTGCTATGCCTGGAGGAGCCGGAGAATGGCATACACCCAGAGCGTATTCCCAAAATTCTGCAACTGCTGCAAGATATTGCGACTGACACAGATGAACCCATTAGTGCCGACAATCCTTTACGCCAGGTCATTATCAACACGCACTCGCCAGCCGTTGTTATGCAGGTGCTTGAAGATAGCCTGCTCATTGCCGAATTGCGTGAAACAGTACGTTCGGGCCAAAGGTTCAAACGCGTTTGTTTCGGCTACCTACCTGATACATGGCGGCAGACGAAAGATCCAGAGTCAAGTAGCGCCAATATTATTCCTAAAGGCAGGCTGTTGGCCTATCTCAATCCGGTGCCAAACCCAGGTTTTGAAGCAGATGATCACTTATATAATGGAAACTATCAACAGTTGCGACCGGCAAAATCACCATCACGTCGTGTCGTAGATCGAGCGGATCTTCAACTCTTGCTGCCAGGTTTTTCTGGTGAACGGTCATGACGGAACTTCGTTATACTTTGCTTTCTGATGGTAGCTCAGACCAAGCCTTACTTCCGATTCTAATAGGAGTTACGCAGTTGACGGGCGCTACCAGAGACCTGTCAGGTTTCGCAAACCTGACAGGTCTTGTCCAACTGCGTAACTCCTAACAGATTCTGTATGAACTTCTTCGTCAAGCCAGTGGTCTTTCACCAAGACGACTCAAACGGTTTTCAGCGAATGACTATACACATCGGGTTGCAGAACTGATTAATGACTTCAGTCCATTGCGCGTATTACCGGCTTTTGCAGCTTTGGAGTCAGCAATTGAAGCTATGATTGAGAAACAAGGGTGGTAGTTGTTCTACCCCTTCTGTTTGTGACACTTTTTCTATTTACCCTACCTAGAGCTATATCATCATGACAAATCAACTCAATATTCTCATCTTTGGCGCCCATCCAGACGACCCCGATTATTCCGCCGGCGGGGTGGCGGCACTCTATGCTCGACAGGGGCATCAGGTCAAAATGGTCAGCTTGACCAACGGCGACGCTGGCCATCATGCTGAGGGCGGCGCACCCCTGGCCTGGCGACGCCGGGCCGAAGCGGCGGCGGCCGGCAAAGCGCTGGGTGTCGAATACATCACCCTCGACATTCATGACGGCGCCCTGTTGCCGACGCTGGAAAATCGCCAGCAGGTCATCGCCATTATTCGCGCTTTTCAACCCGACCTGGTGATGGTGCATCGCCCCAACGACTACCATCCCGATCATCGCTACGCCTCGCAACTGGTGCAGGATGCCTCGTATATGGTGACGGTGCCGAATGTCGTCTCTCATGTTCCCCATCTGCGCACTATGCCGGTGATTGTCCACACCTGGGATCACTTCCAGAAGCCCTACCCCTTCCAGGCTGATGTGGTGGTGGCGACCGATGAAGTAATCGAACAGAAATTTGACGCCCTCCACTGTCATACCTCGCAGATGTATGAGTGGCTGCCCTATAACGGTCGCTACCTGGAAGAGGTGCCGGCAGGCGAAAGCGAACGGCGCGCCTGGCTCCGTCAACGGCTCGACCAACGAATGCGCCGTCAGGCGGATCTCTATCGGGAGCAACTGATCAAATTTTACGGCGCCGAGCAAGGGCAAAGCGTGCAGTACGCCGAATCCTTTGAAGCCTGTGAGTATGGCGCGCCCCTGACCGCCGAAAATCGTCACCGGCTCTTCCCCTTCTACCCCAATCCAAATCGTTAACACAGATAGGAAGGAACACGGGTATTGTATAAATATATCCGTGTTCCTTCCTATCTGTGTTACCTATCACTGCTTCAACGATAGAGGAAAGATTCTATATGAGCAACGAACAAGAGAAACCACGCGTTGATCTGGGGCCACTGATCCAGGTAGGGCTGGTGGTGCGCGATGCCGAGGCAAGCGCCCGTGCCTGGACAGAACGCTTTAACTTTGGCCCGGCCCGCATTGTCGATTGGCCGCATGAAAGCACCAATCCCGCCGATGTCGGCACCTATCGCGGGCGCCCCGGCAACTTCCGGATGCGCCTCGCCTTCGTGGAGACGCCTTCCATCCAAATCGAGTTTATTCAGCCGCTAGAGGGTGACAACATCTATTCCGAATGGTTGGAACAACACGGCGAAGGCTTACACCACATTCTCTTTGAAGTCGATGATCCCGTTGCCGTCGCCGCCGGCCTGCGCGCCCCCATTATCCAAAGCGGCAGTTCCACCATCCACCCCGGCGCCATGTGGGCCTATTTAGACACGCAGGAATTGTTAGGGTGTATTATTGAGTTTCGGAGTAAGGTGAGGAGGTAGATAGGTAGACAGGTACACAGGGAAATAGGAGCTATGTACCTGTCTACCTATCTACCTTCACCGCACCAACACCTGATCCCACGCCCCGTCGTCCATCACGCGGAAGTAACGGATGGTGGCGTCTTCATAGCAGGCGAGCAGGCGACCGTTTTGGAAGGGCTGGAGGACGGTGTGTTGACAGAGGCGCTCTTCTTTGACAATGGTGCCCATCAGTTCCTGTAAACCAGCTTCCTCGCACCAAAGCTTGCCGAAGCCGCGGCGGGGCAGGGGCGGGGAGGTGGCTTCACCGCCCAGCGGGTTACAGGCAAAGGTGGGTTGATCTTCGGTCCAGGTATCGGGGTGGACCTGCCAGCGTTTGTCCGGCAGCAGGACATAGATTTGCTGCTCGTGGCCGAACCAGAGCATAAAGCGGTCAAAGTCCGGGCCGGGGCCAAATTCATTGATGGCGACCGGGTCAAAGATAGCGGGGCCGAGGGCGCACCCCATCAGTTGTTGCCGATCCGGGTAGTTGGCAAGGGCAATATCCGCTTCCTGCGAACAAGTCACGCCCGCCGCCACACCGGCAGTTGTCACTGTGGTGGTGCTGGTCAGCGCTTGGGTGGCGGTGGTAATGGGGCTTTGCAGCAGCGCAGTTGGGGTGGCGGTAGGTAGAGACGGCGTGACTGTCGGCGCACCGGTTGCTGACGTAGGCGCTTCGGCAGCCGCCACCATGCTGGTCGCCGGCTCACTGCCACTGCCACAAGCGGCAAGCCATAGCGATAAGCTACAGGCGATTAGCCAGAGCCGCCACAATGGTAATCGATTCAATGGTAGAATCTCCTCTATAATCAATGCTTCATATTCAGTAGACCGCAACGCCATCAAGCCTGACTTCAGACTCTGGCCTTCGGACTACTAATATTTCTAGCGCGGCCTGACCTGAATTGGCCCTAGTTCGGTGGCAAAATCACCGGCGCCGGCGCTCACCGGCAAGCGTTGCCCTGTCACCGGGTCGTAGAGACCGACAGCAATGTAATAGTTGCCCGGAATAGCGTCGGGTGGCAGCAGAAAGCCGTAATGGTCGAGAATCTCCTCACCCGGTTGCCAACTGCTGATGGGGCGCATCCACTGCATCGGTTGACCATCCCGTTGGGCCACCTTTTCGCCGCGACTATCCAGCAAGTGGACAAAGACATGATAATCTTGTGTAACAGGACGAATGCTTTGCCAGCGTAGCTCCAGCGCAATGGCGTCGCCGGGCGCAACCTCGGCGGTCAGGCCGTAGCCCTGCAAACGAATCCAGCCCTCGTCGCCGGCCAGCGGACCAGTGGCCGCCGGGTCGCCAAAGATCAGGCCCAAGCCGGCTTCGGTCAATTCGAGGGCAGGCGCCAGGGTATAGACGGCCAACCGGGCGTTGCTGGTAGCGGGGATGCGATTCTCTTGCAATAGGAAATCTTCAATGCGCAAGGGGCGCTCCCACCCCGATTGTTCCGGCGCACTATCATCGGAAACCACCCAGAGCCGTTGGTAATGGTTTTGTAAGTGGGTCAGCCACTTTTGACTTTCTTCATCGAGTGTACTTTGCGGCAACAAGCCATAGGTGGGCAGATGCCCATGATAGACATCGGCAAAATCCTGACTTTGGGTGGGACGCAGGTAGAGGATGGCGTCGCCCGGTTGTTCCAGTTGTTCGATCCGGTCGGCCACCGACCGTTGATCAAGGCCAGTCAGGCTGCGCTGGTAGTTGATCAAAAGCGCAATGGTAATGGCAATCAGGATAAAGGTGTGTAACCAACCATAAAGTCGGCTAAAGACTTCCCCGCCGGCGCGCCGATAGCCCACCAACGACACCAGGCTGACCAGAATCCCCAGCAGCGGCAGCAACACCCCCTGCCAATCGGGCGTCCCTGTGGCTTGCGTTGCCCGCCACCAAGCTAGTTGAACATGTTCCGCGGTCAAGTAGCGCCATTGGTTTACTAACGGAGAGTAGGTCAATTGGGTAAAGGTTTCCGGGGCAAAGAGCGGCGCGACAGTGGCGGCCAGCCAATCCTGCACCAAGTGAAAGGGAACTAACAGCCCCAACGATTGAACAGCAATCGAAAGCGCCACCAGCAGCCACAATCCAATGCGCCACAGCCGCTGCTCTGCGTCTGCCGTCATTACCCGTTGCCAAACCGGCCCCACCAACAGCGCACTAAAGGGCAGGATCGGGGTTAAGAAGCGCGGCCCCCAACTGTAGCCGCCATGCCACATATACCACTTGCCATAGAGCAGCAGATAACCGATCGCGATAGCAAGAATGATCCAGAAAAGCCAACGCGCCTGTCGTCGAAACCAATTCAACCCAAAGAAGCCAACCAGCAGAATCGGGCTATACCAGAAGTAGCCGCGCGCCGGCCCCGCCAGCAAGCCCACAATACCAAAGAGCCAGGGTGCGCTAAAACTTTCGCTCTCGACATAACCGCTCGTCCAGATGCTGCCGTAGCGCACCTGATTCCACCAGAGCGAGAGCAGCCCAAAGCTTACAATGGGAATGATGAAGGTGACGACCGAACGCCACTGTCCCACCACCAGCCGCCAGAACGCCGTCACCGAACGGGGCGGTTGGTTGCCCACTGTGTGGCGATGATGCAACACCGCCAACAAACCGAAGACAAAGATCGGCAGAGTGACAAGATTAACCGTGCGGGTTAAATAGGCCAGCCCCCAGGCTAGACCACAGCCCAGCAAATAACGTTTGCGCCCAGTTTGACTATACGCAAGCAGACCATAGAGCGCGGCAAAAAGCCCCCAGCCGCAGACCGGATCGCTAAAAAAGGTCTGGGTATAGGGCCAGGCCAGCGTTGCCAGCCCAAAGATCAGCGCTGTCGCTAATGCCGTCTGTTGTTGCCACCCTAAGCGCCGACCGGTGCGATAGATCAGCGCGCCCGTCCACGCCGTCAACAATGGATTGAGCAACATGGCCGTCTGCACCAAACCGACCGCCGGCCATAGACGCGCCAGCCAGACTAACGGCCAGGCCAGCAAAATTGCCCCCAAGCCCTTGCGGCTATACAACTCGCCGTCGGGGCCAAAGCTGCCCTGTTGCAACCCCATCCAGAGCAACTGATTGCTGTCCACTTCACCCCGGCGCACCATGCTTTCGACGGTAGCAAACATGGAGAGACCATCGCTGCTCTCAATGCGCGCCGTAAAGGTGAAGAGATAGCAGGCAAAGAGCAGCCAGAAGAGGGAAAAGGCAATACCGCGGTCGGTGGCCTTTAGATCGCGAACCATGATGTTGAACCTGCGTCGAAATGACAGGGTGACAGGGTGACAGGGTGACAGGATGATACTGTTGGCGAAGTCGTAGGTGCGGTTTGTAACCGCACTTGTTCCCCGGAGCCAGTGCGGTTACAAACCGCACCTACGACAGGGAAATCCGACTTCGTTAACAGGAACAGGGCAATTGGGTAAGTAGGCTTGTCCTGGAAGGATGATTGGGTGATTAGGCTTGCCGTCATAGTCAGGTATGGTTACTCCTCAACAGTAACGGGAATGGTAATATGGTCGGCGGTTGTGTTGTCGGCCAGGGTGACGGGCTGCCGCCCCACAGATGTGTAGAGACCGATCCGTAATTGATATTCCCCAGCGCGACCGGTTGCCGGCAGGGGGAGTTGATAGGGATCGCGGATGAGTTTGCCCACAGCCCACGTATCGGTAGGGGCCAACCCCATCACTGGTAAATTGTCCTGTTGCCCGACCATCTGCCCGTCCGGACCGACGAGATGCGTAAAGACCGTGTAGCTCTCGGCAACCGGCGACAGCGCCTCCCAGTATAACACAACGGGCAGCGCTTCGCCTACTTTGGCCGGTGCGACCGCAACCGAACGTAAACGGATGGCGCCACCACTGACCGCAATCGCCGCCAGCGGCTGCGCCGTCGGGTGTAGCACCCGTTTGACAGTGCAGCGTCCTAATGGCTGTTGCTCTAAAATTTGTACCTCCGGTTGGCCAAAGTAACGCTCACCATGCGTTGGCAACGTGTCATCTGTGACCCACCAGAATTCACGGTGGCCGACATAAGCAGCCAGACGAGCGGCCAGCACACCCTCCCAATCCGGGTCGGCGGGATCATAGCCATCGACCACGCGCATCTGATAGCTTCCCCCCAGCCAAGGCGAGAAGTCACGCCAGATTTCGATCTGATCGCTGACCAGGGTCGGGTAAGGCCAGATGGCCTGGTCACGCAAATAGGTGATGGCGGCGCTACAGGGATGTTCCGCCAGCCGCCGATCAGCATACGCCTGGGCGGCGCGTGGCAGACCGGCCACTACGCCAACCGCTGTCAGCACCATCAGCAAAGCGCTGGCAGTCGCACCAACGAAGCGGAGTTGTCGTTGGCGCGGTTCGCCCGGCCAAATTTGCCCCAGTAGTTCCACTGCCAGCGCCAACAGCAAGAGCGTGCGCAGAATCACCGTCCCCACCAAGATCCACTCTTCCTGGCGTAGCATCACAAAGAAGATGGGTGATTCAATCAGGTTGATGAAGGTTAAGGCCGTGATAATCAGCACGCCGCGCAAAGTCGGTAGCAGCAGCACCACAAAGGCGGCGATCCAGACCAGAAATTGCGGACTCCACCCCTTGCTATAGAGAAAGAGCCAGATGACGCTAATGGCGGCAAAGGCCACCGGCGTTTTTGGTTGCGACCAATCGTAGCGGCGCGTATAGAGCCACAAGTAGAGCAGCCCAAAGGCCAGCGTGATCAAGCCCCACGGCAGCACACTTTCCCACTGATTCGTCTCTAAACCAGCTAGGTTGCGCATGTTGAGCGGCACCAAACCATAGTCATAATAGCCGTCGATCAACGCCCAGACGCTCTGCCAGGGCGGGCGGATGCTGTTGATTGTGAAGCTGCTCAACGCCAGTTCGGTGTTCCCTTGTGCTAATGGGTAGCCCAGGCCGATCACAACGCCCAGAAACAAAATTGTGTACAAAACCGGTCGCAACAAATTGCCGGGTGACGGTCGGTGAAACCACTCTTCCCGTGCGGCTTGCCAACTAAGCTTGCTCCCCAGCCAACGAATGGCAATCGGCACAAGCAGCGCCGGGGTCAGCTTGGTCAGAAAGCCCAGAGCCGCCGCCACCGCACTCCCCGCCCACCCCCAGCGCCGGCTACGCAACAATAGATCCAGGCCCAGCAACATAAAAAAGAGCGGCATTGCTTCAAACCAGCCGAGCATGGTGTAGACGGGGACGAAGAGCAGAGCGTAGAGGATGACAGGGTGACAGGGTGACAAGGTGACGGGGTGACTAGTTGGTTCGTAATTCGTAATTCGTGATTCATGATTCATGATTCGTGATTTGTGATTCGTACCCAGTGCCGGGTGGCCTAGTTTGAGGGACAGACGGTAGATCAGGACTAGGTTGGCGCTTTCAAAGAGGAGGAGTTGTAGGCCAAAGAGTAGGTGGAAGAATAGGCGCGGTTCGACCCACGGTGGGATCCGGCTGGACCATTCAAAGACCGGCAACATGAGCGCCGGGAAGAGCGGGGGGTAGGCCGTCCAGAGATCGACAAAGGTGCGGTAGCCGCGCGGGAGTTGGAGACCCCATTCGTAGTAAAAATCATAATCGGACGCATCAGCGATAAAGCCGCCGGGGCGAAAGAGGAAGATCGCCAGCAACCGAAAAGCGGCAAAGAGTACAAAGATGGTGAAAAAGGCAGTATGACGTTGATAAAAAGCACGTAGCTTGACGGACATAGTTTGCTAATTTTCCGCCAAAGGACGCAAATCAGCAAATTTTTGGTGGGTAGTTGGTTGGTTAGTCAGCTAGTCGGTGCGTTCACGATCAACCAACCAATCATCCTACTGGTTACGTTGCTTACGCAATTCGGCAATCTCCGCCCGTAGACGGATATTTTCTGCCTCTTTCTCATCTGCCCGTTGCGCTTCCTGTTGCGCTCGCTGCGCTTCCTGCTCGGCCATCTCAACGGCTTCATCCAAACTGGGGACGGGCAGTGCGGTTTGCGGATCAACTACGCGCAGGAATTTGCCTTCGGGGCGCAAAACGGCCTGCAATTCGGTACTGAAGATCTCGCCATCTTCATTAGGTGTGATACGAACATATTCGTCATCGACTAAGCGATAGCCGATCAATTGTTGGTCTAAATATTCATCGAGCGGATCAAAGAGAAAATACTCCTGAACGCCAAGCGAGGCATAGAGAGTCGCTTTACTAACCGTGTCTTCACTTGCGGTCTCTTTTGAAGTTATCTCGAAGATCACACAGGGCATCGCCTTCTCTTCCCAAACCTTGAAGGAGCGGCGCTCATGCTTGCCGACATTCTTGACGACCATCACATCGGGCGCTTTGTGCGCCTTGGGATTGCCCTGTCGGTAGTAGAGAAAAATATTGCCAATTACATAGATGTTCTGTTTACGAAAAAAGTGCCGTAGCGCGCTTAACAGTTGGACGATTGCCAGAACATGCACTTCCGTTTCCGCCATAGGTTTGCCATCCGATGCTGGGTATTCGATTGTCGCTATTTTTTGTGTAGGGGCTTGCTCAATGACCAACGCACTCATCGCCATGTACCTCCTTGTTACAGAGAACAGCCTCTCGGAAATTATACCATACGTGCGCAGGATGATCGCCAAAACAACACCCTTTACGTCGTCTTTGCCTGCAAATCGCGGGTGATCTCCCGAAAGAGACTTAGGACATCCTCCAAATCCTCCATAATTTCGGCGGCAATGATTTCCGGTTCGGGTAGATTGGCGCTCTCTTCCAAGGATTCATCACGTAGCCAGAAGAGATCGAGATTGGCTTTGTCACGGGCGAGCAACTCGGCGTAGGGATAAGCACGCCAGCGACCGGTCGGGTTCTCTGCCGACCAGGTGGGGACGCGCTGCGCTAGGGGCTTACCAGGTTGAAAACAGGCGACAAACTCGTCCAGATCGGCGCGGGTGAGCGGGTTTTGTTTGAGGGTAAAATTTTTGTTGGTGCGCAGGTCGTAATACCAAACGGTCTCCGTCCACGGTGCGGCCTGACCGGGTCGGTTGTCAAAAAAGAGAACATTGGCTTTGACCCCCTGCGCATAAAAGATGCCGGTGGGCAGGCGCAAAATGGTATGGAGAATGGTGCTTTGCAACAGGTTGCGGCGGATCGTTTCGCCGGCCCCGCCCTCGAAGAGAACATTATCCGGCACGACCACCGCGGCCCGCCCACCATTAGTCTTGAGCAGACTGCGGACATGCTGTACAAAGTTGAGTTGCTTGTTGCTGGTCGATGTCCAAAAATCATCGCGTTTGTAAATCAGCGCTTCGCGGCTGATCTCATCGTCACTATCACCATTGTTGGCACTATTATTAGAGGCAGTGTTGGCGACAATGGTAATACTGCTCTTTTTGCCAAAGGGTGGATTGGTCAACACCAGATCAAAGCTGCGATTGGGTTTGGCGCGCAGGCTGTCATCCACGATGATCGGGCTGACCTTGCTGTCGTGACCGACGCCATGCAGGTAGAGATTCATGACACAAAGACGGGCGGCGCTATCAACAATCTCCCAGCCGGCCAGGGTGTCGTGATCGAGAAAGGTTTGCTGGTCGCGATCAAGTTTGTAGTGGCTGCGCACATAGTCGCGGGCGGCCAGGAGGAAACCGCCGGTACCCGCCGCCGGGTCGCAGATGGTCTGGCCGGGGGCCGGTTGCATCACATCGACAATGGCTTGAATCAGCGGCCGCGGGGTGAAATATTGACCGGCCCCAGCTTTAATGTCTTGGGCGTTGCGTTCAAGCAAGCCTTCGTAGATTTCGGCTTTCACATCAATTGCCAGCCCCATCCACGTTTCGCCGTCGATCAGCGAGACCAGGCGGGTGAGTTTGGCCGGGTCTTGGATGCGATTTTGCGCTTTGCGAAAGATGGTGGGGACGAGACCAATGCCCGTGCCCAACGCGCTCAACGTCTGGCGGTACTGCACTTCCAGATCGACGCCGCTACGCTTTTTCAGCCCGGCCCAGTTATAGGCGGCCGGGATGATCGTACTCAACCCCAATTCGGCGCGCTCGGCATCCATTTTGAGGAAGAGCAGATAGGTCAGTTGTTCCAAATAGTCGCCATACGAAACGCCATCATCGCGCAAAACATGGCAATAGTTCCAGATGCGCTGGACAATGGCGGAAGATTGGTTGCTCACGAGTGTTGCTTTCTAGTAAGAGATTGAGAGATTGCAGACGATAATCTCTTTTACAATAACGCCTAGCGTGCGCGGCACTGACCAAGGCCAATCTGCCCCTGCCCGCCAACTGCTGGTCAGTGCCGCGCACGCGAGAATGCACCGCAACTGGTCTCGCGTGCGCGGCACTGACCAGCAACTTATCACGTAAACCAAGCCGCCTTGGTCAGTGCCACGCACGCTACTTGGTCTGAATCCGTTCCAACAACCGACTGGCCGGTTCATCGGTTGGCGTTTGCGCCACCAGTCGCCCGCTAAAGGCGCGCTTGAGAATTGCCTGGCGCAACCGTGCCGCCCGTTGCAGGTCGGCGGTCACGGATTTTTCCATTGCGTCAATGACGGACAAGCGCTGCTCGACTTCGGCGACGATACGCGTTTGTTCACTTTGTGGAGCTAATGGTATAGGCAACCCACGAAGATTTGAACTATTGATAGATGCAAGATTGGTTGTTTGGCTAGCTAATTTCCAAAAATAGTCGCGAGCGTAACTTAGTTGTCTGACTAAATTGATCCATTTCGCTACAATTTCTTTCGTACCCAACCGTACTGCAAAAACATGATTCTGATGGATACAATCCTGCAATTCTCCATTCCAAATAGCTCCACGCCCTAATTTATCCCGATCACCGCCCTCATTAAAGAGAATATCACCAGGCAGTAACCGGTATCGTTCAACTTCGTTTGGGCGGATTTCGATTGTCTTCACTTCAGATAAATCCAGAAATCCGTCCTGAACATTAGCAACACGCAGGTAAGGCATTGAGATAGGTATCTGATCTTCAAATTTTCTACCTTTGGCAACTCCTGTTCGTACCTGAGAAATTGCATCAAGCGTTGTCCACACCCACCCCGACGGCAACGGCGGCAGATCGTCCGTTTGGGGGGCGACGGGTTCGGTGTACTTTTTGCCGAGGTTGGCGGCTTGCCATTGGCGGCGGCGTTCGGCGAGGATGCGCGCCAGCAGTTGATCAGCCGGTTCGTCGCCGGGGTCTTGGGTCACCAGTCGCCCTTCACAAGCAGCTTTGAGGACGGCGGCGCGGTAGCGTTTGAGATTAGCCTGAATGCGCTTCAACTTGGCAACGGCAGCATCCAACCGGCTGAAGTGGGTCTCAATGGCGGCGACGATGCGGCGCTGTTCGGGTAGCGGGGCGAGGGGGAAAGGGCTGTTAAATAGAAACTCAGCCTTTACCCGTAATTGCCCTGCTGTGCCGGAAAAATTTGCTTTCGCTTTCTCACGGAACTCCTGCTGTCGAATGAAATGATATATCCATTCAGCGGTCACGTTAGGCTCTGGTGTTAAGACATGAAATTCAGTTGATCCTACACCAAACCTATTCTTGACATTTCGCGCAATAGCAGATTTGCCGTTTTCCATGCAAGGCGTGATTTTCGCAAAAATCACATCACCTTCGCTAAAAAGTGTCAGACCGGGTTTAACATCAGATAGTTTGATCTCTTTGGGATCAGCAATAGTTCCTGAATCTGCATCAACTGCCGCCATCGGAACAAATGTGATAATGGTATCAGGTGGCAAATCCCGAATGGCTGGATTACGCAGATTAACTTTTGCAACTTGCCCGATTGTCGTCCATACCCAGCCGGGTGGTAGGGTTTCGGGAATGTTCATGCGCTGGTCATTTCTGTGGTTGGATGGGGTAACAGTAGGCGGCGGGTACCTTCCGGGAAGGTTTGGCAACTTATCACGCGTCATCATCCAAGACAAAGGGCGGTCTGACGATAGGTCCTACTAGTTGCCCCTGGATCGGTAGTGTTTGTAGGGATTGCCTGGGTTGTACAGCGTTCCGTTCTTGATGGAACAGAAGCAAATCGCACAACATTTCGGTTGTTTCCGGTAAGCTTACAGACGGGAGAAGGGCAAGCAGCAGATGACAAAGCTGGCGTTGACCTGCGGGTTGGGCGCTTACGGCAAAATGCGGTAGGTGAACTCGGCGCTTTGGTATTATGGCTACCCCTTGTGTACCATCATCAGCAAGGAGTCGTTGCCATTGTCCAGTAAAGTTGATAGTTGATACACCAGCGAAGAAAGCCCCTGGCGCGTATGTTGAATTATCCGCATCGTTCAGAAACACGCAATCCTCATTCTACCATCAAGACGGGGACAGAGGGAGCAAACGCTACTGCCTCCGTCAAAGGGGCGTAGCAGAGTACATAGCGCTGATAAATTCGTGTCAATTCGCTATCCAAGTCTGTGGATAAACCACCGCCAATCCTGGCATAGACGAGGGAAGCATCATCCTGCGGCAGCACTTGCGCCACCAACTGGTCGATATTGGCCTGTTTTTCTGTAAGCCATCCACCTTTACGCCAGCGCTGTTGCAATTGTTGCACCTGGCTTTCAATCGAATGGATCACGAGATGGTAAAAGTTGCCATCGATCGGTCGGAAAAAATGTGAAATGCGACTACAGTCGGGATTGAACTTGGCTGTAAAGTAGTTGGCCTCTGGCGCGCAGATCGCAACGCCGACGTTGACAAATTCCCCGGTAACGGTATCATAAACGTAACGAAAAACAATGGCTTTGTACAGAATCCCGCTCATACAGACATCCCTAACCAATTGCATTTGGCAGAAGAATTGTAGCAGGAGGCCGGAAAACGTCAAAATTTAGCCGTTCAACGGTTGGTTCAGCTCTGTTACCAGGGGTTGTCACGTCTGCCCCCGCTCATGTCGGGTGAAGCGGTCGCCGTTGTCCAAAAGCAACCGGCACTCCAAAAATAACAGTTACTTTTGCGATTTTCCGACAAGCTGTTCCAAATTGGCCTCAATATCCCTTGCGCTCTTGAGGGCATGGCCGGCCAACCTTACTGCGGGCTGGGCAAGATCATCTTCGTAGTCGGCTTTTTTTCGTAATTGATGTAGGGCATGGAGGCGGCGACCTAATTGCCGGCGAACCGGGTGCGCATGTTCCTTGAGGTAATCATGGAGACCCTGGTGCGCATTACCAGAAAACTCCCGATTGTCTTTCTGCTTGACTAGATTGCGGGTAGCGCAATAGACCGCATAATAAGCACGGCTCACAGCCATTGTCGAAACTTTTTCAGCGAATGTTAGATAGCTACGCCAATCAAAACTCATTTGAACTCGATATTAAAATTAAAACGGGTATTAAATTGCTCCGTGCGATGCAGGAACCATTCATCAGCAATCGCATCCAGCTTTTGTAGACCAGTTTCTATGTCATCGGTACACTGAATCCACCCAACCAGTTCCGGCTCCCTTGGTTCTTCGTCAGAATCGAGCAACTCCAGCACGACTTCCACGGCTTGTCCAAAGCCTTTGACAAGCTGCGGCCAGGCTTGCCCTAAAAGCTCATTGACATCAGGGTGCGCATCCAGATAATTTCTGACCTGCGCCGCATTACGGAATGCGATGCGCGGTGCGGTGGAAAGCGCTTGCAACGACGACAACGGATTGATTGGTGCAGGCAACGCTTGGCGAGAAGGGGCGCTCTTGCCTTTACGAGTTGTAGTGGTGTTTATGATCATAAAAGATTCATTCGTTAAAAAATAGCTGCCCTTAGGTAGCTATAGTATACACCATTTGTCAATAGCGCGACGATTGCAAGTGATTGGCTGACTTAGATGACCAACGCCTCGTTCAACTCCGTCAGTAAAACCCGCCACTCCTGCCCCAGATCACGCCGGACGCCAAAGAGGCCGCCCTGATCCAGAAAGTCGCCGGACGTGAGATCGGTGGCGTCGATGCTCAGATTCAGACCGATATAGTCGGCAATGCGATCCAGCCACCAGCGCTGTTGGGGGGTAAAGCTGCGCCCGCCGGCTTGTTGATCGGCCAGCCAACGTTCGTAGCGTTGGCGCACCTGGTCAGGGTAGGGTTGCAACGGGGCGTCGCCATCCAGATCCAGGGCGTGGCGCACCAGGGCCACCAGGTCGGTGGTGACCCGTTGGACATTGACCCCCGCCACCCGATCCTGCTCCAACTGGGCATAGGCGCGCCAGAGCTTTTCGGTGGTCCAGCTGCGGGGTGGTTGTTGCAGGGTTTCGGCTAGTTCCTTGATCGCTTGCAAGGTCAACCCCTGGCGGCGGTAGGGTTGGCTGTAGAGCAGACGGAGCGCGGTAATTGCATCTTTGTGCTGGTCGAGATAGACGCGGAAGTCGCCCAGCAAGGCGCGCGCCCGTTCCGTCGCCCCTTCGTCAAAGCCCTCACGGATCAAGCGGTCGCGGCTCACTTCGTCATAGGTGATGATGGTGCGTTCATGGATGTCAATCAACTTTTGGCAGAGGCGGGGATTGCCGGCAAAACGCAAGACCGCGGCCTGTAAGAGTGGTGCGGCGGCGGCTTCCAGGTCGGCCTCGCTCACGGCTTCTGCCGTTTTACCGGTGGCCGCACAGGCGGCAGCCAGGTGACGCTCCGGGTCGGTTGCCGTCAGCAGTTCGCGTGCCAGTTGGGGCAACGTTAGCCCGCCACTGAGCGCGGTGATGTCGTACTGTTCGCCAGGCGTCAACTTCTGTTCCAGCCGTACCAGGCGCGCCGCCAGGGTGGAAAGCGTATCGGCATCCTGCGCGCCATAGCTGATCTGGGTGAGCAATTGTTGCAGATTGGTGTTCGGTTTGCGGTTCAGCGGGCGCGCAATCTCCACCTGTTCCTGCTGCGTGACACCGACGGCATCGACAATGATAAAGCGATCTTTACCCGTGGCATTGCCGGTGCGCAATTGCAAGTCATCTTTGCCAATGACCCGTGTGCCCCGCCCCAACATCTGCTCAAAGTAGCTGCGGCTCTTCACCATGCGCATAAAGATCAGCACTTCAATCGCTTTGACATCGGTGCCGGTGGCGATCATATCCACGGTGACAGCAATACGCGGATAATGTTTGTTCCGAAAGTCGCTAATCAACTCATCCGGCTTCTTCTTGGTCACGCGGTAGGTGATCTTCTGACAGAAGTCATTGCCTTCGTTAAAGATCTCCTGTACAATCTTGACAATCTCCTCGGCGTGATTGTCATCGCGGGCAAAGATCAAGCTCTTCGGCACCACATCGGGCCGCCGTTCGGGAAAGAGTTTGGTAAAGAGCGCCTGGCGAAAGGTGTTGATCACCAGCCGGATCTGGCTAGGCGCAATCACGTCGCTGCCGACCGCGCCGCCGGTGTAGACAAAATCCTCGCCCAGCAAAACATCCCGTCGTCGCCGGGTGTTGCGCTCCTTTTCCAGCACAAATTCACCGCGCGCCACGGTGCTCCCCTGCTCGGTAATCTGGGTGCGGATCGGGTAGACTTCGCCCAGAACGTTAATGCCATCGGCCACGGCGTCGAGATGGGTGTAGCGCATCACCAGATTTTCGTCAAAGAACCCAATGGTCTGTGCGGTTGGGGTGGCGGTTAAGCCGATCAAGAAGGCATCAAAATATTCAAGCACCTGCCGCCAAAGGTTGTAAATGCTGCGGTGGCATTCGTCGGTGATGACAAAATCGAAAAATTCAAGCGGGAGCCGCGCGTTATAGCCTACCGTCACCGGCTGTTGGGTCACGCCCTCTTCTTCCGCCTGAAAGAACGATTTGACTTCGTTCTCTTCCGCAAAGCGCTCATCATCGCGCAACATAGAGTAGAGGCGCTGGATGGTGGTGATAATGACCTTACTGTCGCGATCCACCACGTTGCTCTTAAGATGTTGGACGTTATAGAGTTCCACAAATTTACGACCATCATCAGGGGTGGTAAAGGCTTGAAATTCGGTCAGCGCCTGTTCCGCCAAATTGTTGCGATCCACCAAAAAGAGGACGCGCTGCGCCCCGCCATAACGAATCAGCCGGTAGACAAAGTTTATGGCGGTAAAGGTCTTGCCACTGCCGGTCGCCATCTGGATCAAAGCGCGCGGTTTGTTGTTCGCCAAGGAGCGTTCCAGATTTTGAATGGCTTCGATTTGCGGTTTCCAAAGGGCAGTGGTGTCGAGCGCCGGTAACTGTTGCAAGCGGCGGCGTAAGGTCGTCGCTTCTTGCACCCAGGCGGCTAAGGTTGCTGGTTGGTGAAAGGCGAAGAGGTCGCGGCTGCGCGGTTTCGGGTCAAGATCGTTGAGAAAGAGCGTTTCGATCCCGGTGCTTTCATACCGAAAGGGGAGCGCCTGCCCTGGTAGCCAGGCTTTCATATAGGGCATCAAGCCAATGCTGTAAGCCGCCGATTGATGGGTTATCCCGCGCAGCGTTGTCCCTGCGGGCTTGGCTTCGATGACGCCCAGCGCTTTCTGATCAACAAAGAGCAGATAATCAGCCGCGCCCGTGCGTAAGGATGGTTCACGCACGGCAACGCCGCGTGCAGCATGAAGATTTAATTCGTCCTTGCTTTGAACGGTCCAACCGGCGGCGGTGAGCAGCAGATCGATATTCTGACGGGCCTTTTGTTCTGGCGAAAGGTGTGTCATGATGGAGTCAATTGATCACAAATCGTAGACGGATGGTCACAGCCAGCGCCAATCGTCACCCAGCGATGTAAGCTCCTTTACTCAAATCGGCAAGTCGATTATATGCAATGGTAAGAGATCTGTCAAACAAAGCGCAGAACGCAAAAGGGGCGCAGATGCGCCCCTAAATTCAATCATTACGACAGATGGCAGCTTACCCCTTAATCCCCGACATGACAATGCCCTGCACAAAGAAGCGTTGCCCCAGGAAGAAGATAATGATCACCGGCAGCATCGACAGGATACAAGCCGCCATGAGCAGATGTTGCAACGGTTCGCCGCCCACTTCCGGCGTATTGTTAAAGAAGCGCAGGCCAATCGAAATGGTAAACTTTTCCGGTGAGTTGAGATAGATCAGCGGTCCTTGGAAGTCGCCCCAGATGCTGATGATGACAATGATCGCCAGGGTTGCCAGCACCGGTTTGCAGAGCGGCAGCAGGATCGACCAGAAGATGCGAAAATAGCTGGCGCCGTCGATCAACGCCGCCTCGTCCAAATCTTTGGGTAGCGAAAGGAAAAACTGGCGCAGGAGAAAAATGGCAAAGGCGCCGCCGCCAAACCAGGATGGAACCCAAAGCGGTTTGAAGGTATTGATCCAGCCCAAATTGTAAAAGAGAACAAATTGGGGAATCAACGTCACCTCTGCCGGCAGCATGATCGTCGCCAGGGTGATCATAAAAAGGATATCGCGGCCCCGGTATTCAAAACGCGCAAAGGAATAGGCAACGAGCGACGCGGTAATCAACGTGCCAAGCGTCCCCAATACGACAATAAAGGTTGAATTGTAGACCCAGATCGAAACCGGGTGACGCGAGATGCCAAAGACCTCCACATAGTTCAGCCACTGGGGGATAGCTGGCACCCAGCGTGGCGGAAAGATCGTCATTTCCCCCGGCGTCTTGAGCGACGACATCAAGGTCCAAAAAAGCGGGAAGCCGAACAGCACGCACAGCAGCAGGATAATAGCGTAAAGCAGCACGCGACTAGGCTTTACCGTGATGGTGCGTTCGGCAGGGCGTTGGGATAAGGTTTGTGTTGCCATCAAAATTTCTCCTATGAAAATCATCAAAGATTACGCAGATTACGCAGATTTTTCTTCTTTGATTTAATCTGCGTAATCTGCGTAATCTTTGATCAAAATTTCATGACTGTTGACCGTCCAGTTCATCATGCGGATTGCCTTATGACCCGCCCTCGTAATGCACCCAGCGACGCGAGTAGGTGACTTGGATATAGGTGAAGAACATGAGAATGACCGCCAGCACCCAGGCCAGCGCACTGCCATAACCCAAGCGGAAGTATTGGAACGCTTCGGTGTAGATATGGAGCGCGAAGAACCAGGTGGCGTAGGAGGGACCGCCCTGGGTTGCCACCAAGGCGGTGGTAAAGACCTTGAGCGCACCGATCACGGCCAGCACCAGATTGAAGAAGATCGTGGGCGTCAACAAGGGGATGGTCACATGCCACCATTTGTACCACGCCCCCGCGCCATCGATCTCCGCCGCTTCATAGAGTTCTTTCGGCACCCCTTGCAGCCCGGCCAGGAAGATGAGCATGGTATTGCCCCCCATCGCGGCCCAGACATTGATCATGATCACCGAGTAGAGAGCGGAATCCTGACCGGTCAGCCAGGTCGGTGGGTTATCGACGCCCACACTGCGCAAGAGGTAGTTGATCGGCCCCAGCCGCGGTTGCAGCAAATAGAGCCAGACCACTGCCAGCGCCACCGCCGGGATCAGATGAGGGATAAAGAAGATGGAGCGGTAGATATTGGTGCCGACCAATTTTTGATTCAGCAGCGTTGCCAGCACGAGCGCACCGGCGATGCTGATCGGCACATAGGCAAAGCTAAAGAAAAAGGTGCGCCCCAAAGAAGGCCAAAAAAGGTCATCACTGAAAAAGGCGCGGCTATAGTTCGCCAGCCCCACCCATTTGGTCGAGCCGATGATCTCATAGTTGGTAAAGCTATAGTAGAGCGACGCCAAAATCGGCCCACCCCAAAAGATGATCAAGCCGAAAATCCAGGGCAGCGCAAACACATAGCCCCACAACGCCCGCCGGATCTGAAATTTGGTCTTGGCCCCCACCAGCGTCCCCAACCAACCGCCGTTGCTTGCGCGCGTCGGGATGCGGGCCTGATTTGCTGCAACTGCCACCATTCACCTCCTCTTGATTACCTACAGCCTATTACTCCGACTTGCTCGCCGGATAACTCTCCAACACACGCCCGACACTCACAAAGGAAATGCCTTGCGCCGAGGCGGCGCTGATCATCACCGCTTCGACTACCGGCGGCGTTGGTTGCGCTTCGCTGCTCCAGGCGACAATAAAGTTAGCGCCGACGCCGCCGGTGCGGTCATCTTCGTCCACCACAAAGGCGGTTGAGGCCATCGCGCCTAGAGGCAGCGGCTCATCCAGATAGCTGCGCACCAGGTTGCCAGCCGAATCGTAATACAACACGGCATCGATCCGGATCGCTTGCTCGCCATCGGTGTTGCGAATACTCAGCGTCACCGCCAGGTCAATGACACGCTGCTGATCCTGATAGTAAATGTGCGAATAGACCGGCACATAGATGATTTGCCCAATGGCCGGGCGGGGGATTTGCAAAAAGGCATTGCCGGCGGCCGGGGTTGCTGATACCGCGGTGGTCGCCACTGGCTGGCTACTACACGCCAGGGTAAGGGTAACCAGCCAACAGCAGAGCCAGCGTACAATGCCTGGTCGCCTTACCACGGCAGTTTCCAGTAGGCCGCCGGCGCTTCCGGCCAGAGGGGCATACTCAACCCGGTGGGATCAAAAACAATTTCACCGGCGCGCAGCGTCATGACACAGTCGAATTTCTTGGTTCCCTTCATCTTGGCGCGACCACAGTCCACAAAGCTGAAGTCCCCTTCCAGCACGTTAAAGACCGCTACATCGGCCTCGGCGCCGACGGAAAGGTGGCCCAGTTCGGGATGACCGATCTCGCGGGCAGGCGTCACTGTCGAACGGTAGATCACCTCTTGCAGCGGCATCCCACAGTTGAGAATTTTGCTCATAGTCGTCTGCATATCGACCACCACGCCATGTACGTTGCGCGTGTGGAGATCGGTGCTGATCGAGTCGGGCGAGAAACCGTTTTGGATCGCCGGGTAGGCATTGCGGAACCAGAAGCTGCCGGCGCCATGCCCCACATCGAAGATCACGCCCCGTTCGCGTGCTTCAAAAAGGAAGCGGTTGGGCTTGCCCTGGTCATCCAGCACCGGAAACTGTTGGGCATAGACATGGGTGTGAATGTCACCGGGGCGCATCTTTTCCAGGATCAATTCCTGGTAGCTCCGTTCCGGCGGGCGGGGCCAGAAATCGACCATGACCGGCTTCCGGCAAATGTTACCCGCTTCTACCGCCCGATCCACGGCAGCCCATGGCGGATGTTCGGCATCCCAGGGTAGTTGCGTCCAGTAATGGGCCGTCTTCACGCCAACGCACACGTCAGGATACATCAGCACCGTGGCGGCGCAAAGTTCGGGGTCCATGGTGCGAATATCCTGCTCGAAGTCGCCGATCATGCCCAGGTCAACAATGTTGACATAGGCAAAGACGCGCGTCTTGACCTGGTCGATGACCGTGCGTTTGAAGTGCAGAAAGTGTTTCGCGCCGGCTGTCCCCGTGTCCACCATCGTGGTGACGCCGGAGCGGAAAGAGTGGGAATCGGCCATCACACTCAAGCCTTCGGGTTCGCGCGTGTGGTAGACGTGGACATGAATGTCGATAATGCCGGGGGTGACATAATAGCCGGAGACATCAACCGTCTGTTTGGCCAGTGCTGGGTTGAGGTCGGCTTCGACGGCAGCGACTTTGCCGTTCGTAATGGCGACATCCATTTTGCGATCAATGTTATTTAGTGGGTCAATGACGTGACCACTCTTTAAGAGTAGATCGTAGATTGGCGTTGTCATAACTTTCCTCTTTTGCTGGTTCCTACGCTCTGCGTGGGAACCCAGGAGTGACGCTCCGCGTCGTGTGACGGGGGGCGCTAGGGGACGCGGAGCGTCCCGTCGGCATTCCCACGCGGAGCGTGGGAACGAGCAAGCCCCTGAGGGGGCTTTTCACTGTTAGCGGCGGGTTTTAACCCTGCTTTGGTTGGAGCGCTTTTTGGTAGAGCGCCGTGCTATAGAACTCGTAGGAGGCGGCTTTGTCCGGCACATCGACGACATGGACAGTGAAGCGCGCCGGCAGGCCGTTCTCCGGGCAGTGGGTGCGGAACCAGTTGCCATAGGCTTCGCGGTAGGCTTGATAGAGCCGCTGTTGTTCTTTGGCAAAACCTTCGGGGTCGAGCAGGGGGTTGGGGCCTTTGGGCTGGCAACCAAAGACGTGCATCTCGACGAAATCGACCTCGGCCAGCGAGTTGCAGATGCCGGCGTCACGCAGCCACTTCTCCCAGCATTGAAAGACGAGCGGGATTTCGCGGTGCGGGTCCATCGTCACCAGGTCATCCAGGCCGAGAACCCCTTTGGCCGAGTAGCCGCCAGTGAGACCGGCAAAGTGAATCTTGAGATCGCCATCGGGCTGCTCTTCGACAACCAGATTCGAGAGAACCGGTGTGTCGCCTTCGTAGTAGTACGTGAGTTTACCCCGTTTTTTAACCTTAAATGCCACAGGAATTTCCCTTCTTCGTGGTATGATGGGGTGAGAATCAGTCCGTAGTCCAGAGTCCGTAGTCCAGAGTCGGTGTGCAGGCTGTTGACTTTGGACTGCGGACTCTGGACTACGGACTCTATTTCCCTTCTATTATACTGACAATTACGCTTTAGACAAGTTAGAAGAAAGAGACACGTCATGCAAAGCAGTGTGGAGACAGTGGGGGTGCAGACAAAAGCGCCCGCCTTGCCCTCAATGGTAATTCCTCGCTTTTTTTATTTCTGTTATTTTGCGGCAATGGCTTCGTTAATGCCCTTCCTGGCGCTCTATTACCGACAGATTGGCCTGACCGAAGTGCAGATTGGCTTGTTGACCGGCATACCGCCGTTGTTGGGGCTGGTGGCTGCGCCATTGTGGGGCGGTCTAGCGGATGTCACCCAGCAACATCGCCGCCTGGTGACGATTACGGTGATGGGGGCGATGGTTGCCGTGGCCTTGCTTTCGCAGGTGACGGCGCTGCCCTGGTTGATCACGGCTGTGATCCTCTATGCCTTTTGCAATGCGCCCATTATACCCCTGGTTGACAATTCAGTGCTACTGCTCCTGGGCGAGCGCAAGAGCGAATATGGCAAGCAACGGCTCTGGGGTGCGGTGGGCTGGGGGGTCATGGCGATGATTGCCGGTGCACTGATCGAAAGAACCAGCCTGACCTGGGGCTTTGTCGGTTCGTTGCTTTTTATGGGGTGTTGTCTTTACGCGGCGCAAAAGTTGGCGGTGCAGTCGGTCTCGCTTGGTCAACCCTTTTGGCAGGGGATGCGCTTTTTTGTCACGCAGTGGCCCTGGCTGGTCTTTTTGATTACCATTTTTATGAATGGCGTCGCCTCCGGCGTGGGCAATAATTTTCTCTTTCTCTACCTGGATCAAATGGCGGCAAGTAAGACCCTGATGGGCCTTTCCCTGCTGGTGGCAACGGCTAGTGAAGTGCCGATCTTTTTCTTCGGCGACCGTTTGTTGCAACGCTGGGGGGCGCGTGGGTTGCTGTTGCTGGCGCTGGCGGCCAATGTGTTGCGCATGTTTAGCTATGCGCTCATGCCGGCGGCTTGGTTTGTCCTGCCGATTCATATTCTACACGGCCTGACCTTTTCGGCCATGTGGATGGCGAGTATTTCTTATGCGAATCGCGCTGCCCCGCCTGGTATGGGCGCCACCGCGCAAGGTCTGCTCAGCGGGATTAGCATGAGTTTAGCCGGTGCGATCGGGGCGTTGGTCGGCGGGCAGCTTTATGAAACCGTGGGGCCGGCAGCCATGTTTGGGTGGAGTGGCGCTTGTGTGTTGGTCGGCTTGCTCTTCTTTGCCGTGGCCGGGCGACGGGCGCGTGATCTGCAACAGACTACAGTAAGCCATCAATCGTACGCGCCAGCGTCACATCCAGATCGCTGATGGCGTTGCCCGCGTCATGGGTGACTAGCTCGATCACCACCTTGTTCCAAACATTGTAAAACTCAGGGTGGTGATTCAGCGTGTTGGCGGCCAGTGCGACTTTGGTCATAAAGCCAAAGGCTTCGACAAAATCGCGAAAGGTAAAGGTGCGATGCAACTTGCCATTCACCACCGACCAACCCGGCAGATCCACCAACGCTGCCTGCAACTCACCTTCATTCAACTTGTAGGCCATCGCTCTCCTGTTTTGTCGAAGAAGACTTGATCGGTTGTGTCATCTGTCCAATATCACCGCGAATCATTAGGATTAGCGAATCTTTTTGTTTGTTGCAAAGCCAGTTCATGTAACCTGACGTGATTCGCTAATCCTAATAATTCGCGGTGATATAGTTGGGACACGTCCACCGATCTGATTCTATCCGCCCACTCCGCGTCCGATCACCCTTGCCGTCCAGCAACTTCGCGGACGATGTAGATCGGTTTGTTCTGGCTTTCGTGGTACGTGCGGATGGTCATTTCGCCCAACAGCCCCATGGTGATCAACTGGACGCCGATGACGACCAGCAGCACGGCCAGCAGCAGCATAGGCCGTCCGCCAATATTCTCACCCAACCCCAGTTTAAGAAAGGTCAGGTAGAGACCGATCAGGACACCGCCACCAGCGGAAAGCAGCCCCATTGTGCCAAAGACGTGAATGGGTCGGGTCGAATAAGTGCCCAGGAACCAGACCAGAATCAGATCAAGCATCACCCGAACGGTACGGCTGATGCCATATTTGGAACGGCCAAACTGGCGGGCGCGATGGTTGACGGCCACTTCCGCAACCGTGCCGCCCACCTGACTCGCCAACGCCGGGATAAAACGGTGCAATTCGCCATAAAGCTTGACATGTTGCAATACATCCCGCCGGTAGGCTTTGAGTGAGCAGCCATAATCATGCAACTGCACATCGGTGACATTGGAGATGAGCCGGTTGGCAATCATCGAAGGCAGTTTGCGATCCCAGTAACGATCCTGCCGATGGATACGCCAGCCGCTGACAATGTCGTACCCTTCGTCGATCTTTGCCATCAGTTTGGGCACATCTTCCGGGTCGTTTTGCAGGTCGGCGTCCATGGTGATCACCACTTCGCCGCGGGCATAGTCAAAACCGGCAGAGAAGGCCGCCGTCTGCCCAAAGTTGCGGCGCAGGCGGATGACGGTGATGTGGTCGTCCTCGGCGGCCCACTCGCGCAACAGTTGGTAACTGCGATCTTTGGAGCCATCGTCCACGATGACAACCTCGTAGGCGTCGCTATAGGGCGCCATCGCCGCGGTGAGGGCGGCGCGCAGATGAGGAATGCTCTCTTCCTCATTGTACAGAGGAATGACGACCGAAATGCGTAATGGCTTTAAAATGGTGCGCTCAGCATCATCCGGGGCCATCGTGAGTAAGGTTGAAGTTTCCATGCGATCCTTTATGAGTAGGCTTTTCGGCGTTGTCCGGCTACCCTGCCCTGAAAAGCATCCGTTTTTCCCTACATGATAACGCGATCCGGGAAAAACGTCCAAGAATGATGGAAAGTGGGATCAAAATGACGAACGCATAGAATACGGCGCCCAGCAGGAACCCACTGGGCGCCGTATTCTATGAAAAGCTTAGGCAAAGAGGTGTTCGACCGCGTAGGGCAAACCACGGGGCCAGACATCTTGCGGTTCGTAGCCGATGATGCGGCGGGCCGGTTCCAGGTCGAGCCGTTCGGCATGGAGCGGTTTGCTGGTGGCGAAGAGGGTGACGCATTCGCCAGCCGCCGGCGCGGCAGACTCGACGCAGCGTTCATGAAAGCGATTGGAATCGTTATGGCTAAAGAAAACGTCGACGCCGATCCTGCTTTCCAGGAGGCGCTTGGCTTCATCAGCATTGCGTGGCAGCCAGCCGATCCGCACGTTGATCACCGAGAGCTTATGGACACGGGCATACATATCGCCCATGGCCTCGCCCCAGACTTTGGTCAAGGCGTAGTGGTTGACCGGCTTGGGGCCATCCTCAATCTTGACTGTTTGCCCCGCAAAGTAACCATGCCCAGTGACCGTTTGCAACGTGCTGGCGAGGATCAGCCGTTTCACCCCTAGATCCTTGGCCGCTTCACAGATGTAATACAAGCCGACTACATTCGGTTGGAGCAGCACATCGATAAAATCAGCCGGGTTGGGATAGGCCCCCAAGTGGACAATCGTATCCATGCCCTCGACCGCCCGGTAGACTTTGTCCCGATCATTCAGATCACCCATGACAAAATCGGCCAAGCCGGGGGATGGTCGGCGGGCAAAGCCACGCACATAGTGGCCGCGTTGGAGGAGATGTTGGCCCAACGGCTCGCCAATCGCTCCGGTCGTGCCGGTGACAAGAACCCGTTTAGGAT
Source organism: Caldilinea sp. CFX5 (assembly GCA_021405325.1). The sequence continues at coordinate 90,686 of QWII01000009.1, forward strand.
TGGCTGCTTTTTCACTCATGGTTGTTTCTTTCTAGATCGCTTCTGTCGGGCGGATGGGCTTTGGTTGTAAAGCAAGTTCGGTAGGTAGGGCGAGATAACGTTGGGCGGCCTCCCGGAAGGTGACGAGCCGCCGGCGTTCTTCATCCCACAGGGTTAAAGACATGGTCTTGAAGCCACTGAGCAGATTCAGTTCGGTCACCCGCTGGAAAATCGGGTTTTCCTTGTGACAATCTTCCAGGTTGTAATTGGGAATCCGCGGGCTGAGGTGGTGAATGTGATGAAAACCGATATTACCGGTGAACCACTGCAAAATCCGGGGCAACTTCAGATAAGAGCTGCCCTGCATGGCGGCCAGGGTAAAATCCCATTCAGGGGTATGTTCCCAGTAGGTGCGTTCAAATTGATGTTGCACATAGAAAAGCCAGGTGCCGATACTGCTGGCAATGATGATAATGGGGGCGTGAACCAGGAGAAAGTTTCCCACACCGACAAATGCGCTCATACCTGCCCACAAACCGGCCAGCGCCAGGTTCGTCCACCAGACCGACGCTTTCTCACCGTGCCGCCAACTTTCGGGGGCGCCTAAGGTCAGGCGACTCAAGATGACAAAATTGATGGTCGGGGCGATTAGAAAGAGGAAGAAGGGATTCCGAAAGCCGCGATAGACCAGCCGCGTCCACCAACTGGCGGCTTGATATTCTTCGACCGTCATTGTCCAGATGTCACCAATGCCACGCTCCTCCAGTTCGGCATGGTGGGCATGATGGATGGCATGACTTTTGCGCCAATAGCGGTAGGGCACCATGGTGAGGATGCCGCTGATCATCCCGGTACTGTCATTAGCCTGGCGCGCTTTGAAAAACGAACCGTGCCCACAGTCATGCTGGATGATGAAGATGCGCACTAAAAACCCTGCTGTCGGGAGGGCCAACAGCAGGGTTAACCAATAACCAACCGATAAACTGAAATACATCAACGTCCAACCGAGAAGGAAGCCGCCAAACGAATTACCTACTTGCCAGAGACTTTTGCGTAAGTTCGGCTGCTGATACTTGGCTACGATCGCTTGCCAGCCGGCATAGTGAGCAGCCGACCCTTGTAAATGTTTATTCATTCAATCCTTTATCCCTATCCAAAATGCAGTAAATTGCTGCTTGTCATCTGGGATAGTAGCCAACTCATGCAGTTCTGATTCAAGTCGATCACCCTTTGGGGCTGCTGTGTACAATTGTCATTGTAATTCAACCACACACCTGCTTCAGACAGCCGAAGCTATGCCAACATACCAGACAACGAAAAGCACTGTACCATACAATACGCTTACCCGCCATGTACACAGGCCCCTAAGGAGAATAGCACGAAATTGTCTTGACGTGCCGTAATTATTCTCTACGACCTACCCATTAGCCTGTGTACCGATAACAGTCTATTATAACACCGCCGTATGGTGAAAGATGCGGGGGTTATTGCCTAGATTCACAAGTTGCCGTGCGCCGTTAGACAGCTTGCTGCGCATCAATATAGGTCGGCACCCCTTCTTCGGCAAAGATCCGATCAATGGTGGCGCGATCGTCGGCAGTGAGCCGCCAGTCGGCAGCGGCGACATTCTCCTTCAACTCTTTTTCATTGCGCATTCCAACCAGCGCCACGGTGACGGCGGGATTGCCCAACACCCAGGCGATGGCGAGTTGGGCGACGCTTTTGCCGTAGCCGGCAGCCAGTTCTTTCAGGCGCGCGGTTACACGTAACTCTTTCAGAAAATTCTCTCGTTCAAAGAGCGGCAGACCAAAAGCCTTACCACCGCTGCGCCAGTCCCAGTCGAGGAATTTGGTTTCCGGGGTAAAGGCGCCGGTGAGCAAGCCAAAGCCCAGCGAACCATAGGCCATGTAGCCGATCTTGTTCGCCAGACAGTAAGGCAACACTTCCTTCTCCATGCGCCGGTCATAGAGGTGATAGCCGACCTGGTTGGCGGTCAGCTTGCCATGCTTCTGGCACTCGTCCATCATGGCGACGGTAAAGTTGGAGACGCCATAGTAACGAATCTTGCCGTCCACCTTGAGCTTTTCCAGCGCCCGCATCGGTTCTTCAAAGCGGGTGTGGTGATCCGGCCAGTGGATCAGCATGAGGTCGATCACGTCGGTGTTCATGCGCTTGAGACAGCCTTCGGTGCGCTTGATGATGTAATGATCACGCGAACTGCGCCCGATGATCTTGTTCTCCTCGTCGTAGACAAAGCCGACTTTTGTCACCAGCACGATCTCTTTACGCCGGTTACCCAGCGCCTTCGCTAGAATCTCCTCTGAATGATAGGGGCCGTAGACTTCAGCGGTGTCAAAGAGCGTGATGCCATGGTCAATGGCCTGGTTGACGGCCACACTGGCTTCGCTCACGTCGATCTCGCCGTACATGGTCGTACTCATCTCCCAGGTGCCAAAACCGATGGCCGAGCAGACCAGATCGGTGTCACCAAAACGTCGTTGTTCCACAGCGTCCTCCTTGTGTGCGCGCCGGGTCACAACAACGGATTCGGGACAGGAACGGATTTAGCCTCGGATACCGAAAGGTCGAAGATAAATCCGCTACTTTCTTGAATCCGTTGTTGTGTTCCGGGGTTGCAATAGCGATAATTTGGGGTTGTGGGTTGATCTTACCGCAAGCGGGGTAGAAGTGCAATCGTCGGTTGGGGCCACCAGAGCATGCGTTGCACAGGCCAACAGCCCACTTGCTAAACAAAATCGGCTCTGGCCTGTGCAACGCATGCTCTTCCTGGTTAACCGCGTTCGATGAAGCGGCAGAGTCGTTCCGTTGCCGGTTCGAGGATCGACAAATCGGAGGCGGTGCAGACGCGTAAGGCGCCTTCACCACCGGCGCCAAAGGCGACGCCGGGCGCGACGGCGACTTTGGTTTCCTTGAGCAGGGCCAGACAGAAGGCAAAGGAATCGGTGACGCCATCGACGCGCGGGAAGAGATAGAAGGCGCCTTCGGGTTTCGGCACCGTCACTCCTTTGGTGGCGGCGAGGGCGTTATAGCAGAAGCTCATGCGCTCGTGAAAGAGTTCGGCGCGGGCAGCGATCTCATCTTCGCCCTGTTCGAGGGCGGCCAGGGCTGCGCGCTGGATAAAGGTGGCCGCGTGGGAAACAATAAACTCGTTGAGCGGCCCGGCTTTTGCAATCAGATCGCTACGGCCAACAGCCCAGCCCAAGCGCCAGCCGGTCATGCAGTAGCTTTTGGAGAAGGATTGGGCGACGATCACGGCGTCGTCACGCGTGCAGAGACGCAGGATCGAGGGGGCAGCCGTGCCTTGATAATAGATGCGCTCATAGACTTCATCGGCCAGCAACCACAAACCATGCCGCCGCGCAAAGTCGAGCAGTTGTTGCTGCTCTTCCACTGTCGCTACCCAGCCCAGCGGGTTCGAGGGGGAGGTATAGAGCAGCAGGCGCGTTTTAGGCGTTAAGGCGGCTTCGAGGGCGGCAAAGTCAATGGCAAAGCGGTTGTCACGCACGACAAAAGGGATTTCGTGCGGAGTTGCGCCGAACATGCGTACAATTTCCGTGCCGTTGGGCCAGTTGGGCGAGAGGATGAGGGCTTCATCGCCCGGATCAAGGGTGCAGCGAATGGTCAGGTTGAGCGCCTGGACGCCGGAGGCTGTCACCACAATTTCGTGCATGGGGTCGAGGGCTACGTTGTGCAAGGCGGCATATTTGCGCGCAATACTTTCCCGCAACGCCGGCAACCCGGCATTTTCGGAGTAGAAGGTCCAGCCGTCGTTGATCGCCTGTGTCGCCGCGTCTTTGATGTACTGCGGTGTGGGCATGTTGGATTCGCCAAATTGGAGTTTGTAGACGCCTTCCATGGTAAAGGCGACATTGGCCAATTCGCGAATGCGTGAGGGTTGGATCTGGTTGAGACCAGGGGCGACCGTTACTGTACTCATGCGGCGGTTCCGTTCAGTTTCGCCCACTCCTCATCATTCACCAACGTTACCACGCGGAAAGACTCAGCATAGGCCATCTCTTTGCCCTTGGCGGCGTCGGCGGACCATTGCTTGACCATCGGCGAGGGGTCCCATTCGCCCATCTGGCTGGCGTGCTTTTTGAGCGATTCGATCTTGAGGTCGATCACATCGCTGACGTTGACGTAGACATTTTCCTTGCCCCCCTCGCCCCAGTTCATGGCATAGACTTTGCGCACTTTGTGGGCGCTCAAGCCTTCTTCCCCTAATTCCTGAAAGAGATGGGGTTGACCAGCCGCCGGAAAGACCGCATCCACCGCCGCTGCCGCAACCGCCCGATGATCCGGGTGATTGATGTAGCCATCGCCGGCCCAAAGCAAGGTCGGGTCGGTGGTCATGACCACTTCGGGCTTGAAGCGGCGGATCTCGCGCACCAGCCGTTTGCGCAGCGCCATCGTATTTTCGACCATGCCATCCGGTTCGCGGAAGAAAACGACATCCTTCACACCGACCACGGCCGCCGCGGCCAACTGCTCGGCCTCGCGAATTTCCATCGCCTGCGCACGGGTGATGGAGAGATCGGCAATGCCGACATCACCGCTGGTGACAAGGACATAACAGACCTCAGCGCCGGCGCGCACCCAACGGGCCACCGTGCCGACACAACCAAATTCAATATCATCAGGGTGGGCCATGATCACCATGACCCGTTTTGGGGTATAGGGTTGACTGCTCATTGCAATAGTTGCTCCAGACTCAGCTTGATGGATAACCGAAAGTAATTCGTTCCAGTTTACCACCAATCGGATCAGGATGAAAAGAGGCCCGGATTCGGATAGCACGGAGCGCCCTGTCTCATAGCAATCCGTGCCTGTGCCCTATTCCGTCACCCCCGGCGGCAACGCAAATTGCTCCGCATCCTCCACCACCAACACCCAGTCGGGGCCATCAAAGGGGGGCGTTAAGGTGACAGGGTCGGCAGATTTCGCCACTTTGCCGGCGTGGGAAATTTGACCGGTGCGGGGATCGTACCACCACCCGCGCACGGTTGCGCCGCTCAGGCTGGTCAAATGCACGGTGACGGGGTGGGTTGTCGGCAGGTAGACCATGAGGTAGGAGCCGTTGCTGTCCCGTGTCGCTTGCAGATGATGGCCGCCGCTGCCGGCTTCGGCAGCCAGTACGCCCTGGTCAGGAATGCGGGAAAGGAAGGGGCGCGATTCCATTAAGGCGCGTAGATGCGTTACTTGTTCCGCCCCCGGTCGCACCAGCGCTTCCAGCCAGGTGCGGTCGGCGTGGTTGATGGCGGGGAAACGGGGGCCGCAGAATTGCCAGCTCGAGTGATGCCCATAGGTGACGCCACAACCACCCGCAAAGACCGAACGGTAGATCTGTTTACGCACATCATGGTCGCGGAAATAGCCATTAGCCGGGTTCCATTGGGGCCAGGGACTGACCGGATGGTCTTCATAGTTTGGTTCGCTGTCAAGCGTCGGTTTGGTCGGCGTCAGGTTATAGTCATGGGTAATGAGATCCCACACCGCCGTATCGCGACCGGAACCGTGGCCCGATTGCATGGTATTAAAGTCGAGCCATTCCTCCTCATGCAGCCAGGTTGAGGTGGAGTGACGGCCCGGCGGGTGATAGGTCTTCAACACCCGCCGCCCCGCGCCTTCGTCAATGCCGGCAGCCATTGCCCGCCAGAGGAGCCGGTAGTCATCGTTTTCAAAAACGGCGGGGCGGTCGCCGCCCAGCATCCAGAGGACACTACTTTGGTTGCCATAACGTTGGCCCAGAAAGCGGCCATAGATACGGGCATTCTCGACGGTAAAGACCTGTGGCCCGACGCCCCACTGGCGATGATTCACCTTGTCGCCCCAGGTGGGTAGCAAGGCGGTGTAAAGGCCATGCTCGGCGGCCATGTCGATTAGCTCATCGACATAAGCAAAGTAAGCTTCGTTGGGCCGGGTCGGGTCGTTGTCATGCAGGGGGTGTTCGCCATAGGCATTGGGTGTGTTGAGGCCATCAAACTCGGCCAGCGCCACGGCTTGAATGACGGTAAAGCGTTGGCGTTGACGAGCAGTAAAGTAGAACTTGGCTTCTTCCCGTGTCAGGCGATGAAAGAGTTCCCAGGCGGTGTCACCCAGCCAGAAAAAGGGGGCGCCGCTTTCCGTCACCAGAAAACGGCCATTCTCGCTGACGCGGATATGGGGTAGCGTGTTCATTGGCTTCCTCGTTTCTATGAATCTGTGGATAGCTTGACCAGGAGTTGGGGTAAATTATGCCACCAGCTGGCCGGTGCGTCCACCCGCAGTAAATGCGTGACGTGGGGATCGTCGCTCGCACCTAAGCCTTGCGCCAGGGCAGTGATAGCTGGATCGGCAGCCAGGGTGCGGGCAATGAGCGATTCTAATCGCTGGTTGGTGTGTAGGATGAAGATTTGGCTGATCTCGGCCTCCATCCGGTCGACCAGATAGTCGATATGCCAAAAGAGGCGTTTGGGTTGTGGCGACCCGACGCGACCCGGTGGGATGAGACCTCGTTCTTGCAATTGTGTGCGTAACAGCGGTTGAATGGCATGAGGTGATCGATCCCCACTGCGTGTCGTATGACGCAACAGGCGACCGGCTAGGGTGGTGGCCCCGCGCTGTCCCAAAGCTGAACCGATGTAGAGATAGTCACCAGATGAGATAGAGATGGGTTGACCGTCGCGGAAGCGACCAAAGGCGACGGTCATCAGAACAGTAACGTTTAGATGGAGAAGATAGATGCCTTGTAGTCCAGCTTGCCCCACAAAGTAGACGGGGATCATTGGCACGTCCATGATTCAATCCACAGGTGGATGCCAGCCCGCTTTTACCCACCAATGGCGCGCTTCGACTAAAAACGCATCGTTTAATTTTAGTGCATAAACGGTGGCGCGTCCGATAGGCGTCAACCCTAAAATGTGTGTCCCAGCCTGATTCCATGTAAAATGTTCGGACCAGCTTTGCTGGCGTGGGTGAAAGAGAGGGACAGTCAGGCCAGTAAGCAGATCAAGGGCATGGGTGCGTGTACCTTTGTGACTGTTACAAAGATCGCAAGCCAACCAAAGGTTTTCAATTTCGGAACCACCACCTGCGGCAATTGGGATAATGTGTTCGACATGTAGCAATTTAGCGGTAAAAATCCGCGATGTCAGACAGTAACCGCAGCGGTAACGAGAATCATCTTCCACCTGGCGTCTTATATGAAGCGGAATGTGTGGACGGTCAGTACTCATTTTCTAAAAAGGCGCTGGTTGGCCGCGTTCGGCAAGAAGGGCAAAGGCGCGCGCTTTACGTACAAGGACACGACCATATTCAGTACGTAATTTTTCAAGCTTTGCTAATTCCCGTTGCGTGAGCGAACGCATATTCTGCCAGTAAAGCAATTGTTCGATTGCTACCTGATCCTCGCTACTCATCTCGCTACCGGCCACTTGGTGAAGTTCTTCGGTTGTCAGTGTGGACAAAGCCGCTATTTCACGCTGTAGGGTAGTAGGTATACCAGTTTCTGTCGGTAGAATAGTGCGCAAAGTTTCATCGAGAACCGTTTCAATAGGTTGAGCTAAGTGGGCGGCTACCCTCTCTAACCGTCCATAAACTTCCAGCGAAATAGGGACATTAATAACTGCAGTTGACATTGGGACACCTCATTCCTTCTGATGTCGATGGCGCGCCATGCGATGAACGCGATCGTACAGGTCTGGGGGCAAATCTATGGTTGATGTTGCTGTCATTGATCGAAATTCCTTCTGCAATACTCCCGAATTTCTTCGTAGTATACCACAAACATGGGAACCTGTGCTAAACAGGAGTAGTTACCCCTTCAACCCACCAATCGTAATTCCGCGCACAAAATATTTCTGCAACAACAGAAAACTGAACAACGTCGGCCCGAAGGCCAACACCGCCATCGCCATGCGCGCCGACTGGGCTGGAATCGGCATACCGGTGGTTTGCGGGTTGGAGGCCAGAAAGTTGATATTCGCCATCAGCACATAGAGCAGATATTATGCCGCCATTGAAAAGCAGCGTAAAGAAGACATAGAACGAAGGTGCTGTAGAGCATGGGCGTATCGCGCGGGACGAAGAAGAAGAGGCCAAAGTCGGCGTTAAAGATACGCCTAATCGAGAGCAGCACCAGGATGATGATCAGCGGCAACAACATGGGCAACATAATATAACGGATCTGCTGCCATTTGGTCGCTCTGTTGGGCATTCCGCGCATGGGTGCAATTCGTTCGGTCTTGACACTCATGGGTTACTCGTTTCCATCCAGGGCAATCCCTAAGGCTTTGGCTTCGGCTTTGGCCCATTCCGGCACGGGGATCGTCGCCGCCAACGGGGGCAAATTGTGACGTTGGGCCGGTGAGGCATCGACTTGTAGTTCGCGGCTTAACCGTTCAGCCACCGTTTGCAGCACCTGCACCCGTGCAAAGTATTTGTCATTGCCGGCAACAATCGTCCAGGGGGCATGGGCAGTGGTAGTCTTGATCAGCATCTCTTCCACCGCTTGCTCATAGCGATCCCACTTTTCGCGATTGCGCCAATCTTCTTCGGTCAATTTCCAGCTTTTGTTGGGGGAGTTTTCGCGTTCTTGAAAACGGGTCAACTGTTCGTCCTTGCTGACGTGCATCCAAAATTTCATCACAATCGCGCCAAAATCGACCAGTTGCTGCTCAAACTCGCGGATCTCCTGATAGGCGCGCTGCCATTCGGCGGTGGTACAAAAACCTTCGACTCGCTCGACCATAACACGACCATACCAACTGCGGTCAAAGATCGCCAGCACGCCCCGTTCCGGCAAGCGTCGCCAGAAACGCCAGAGGTAATGCTTTTCGGCGTCATCGCCTTTGGGCGCGGCAATGGGATAGACGATATAGCCGCGCGGGTCCAGACGTTCGGTCAACCGATTGATGGCGCCCCCTTTGCCGGCGGCGTCCCAGCCTTCAAAGACAGCCACCGCCGGTCGCTGGCGTTGGTGCAAGTAGTAACCGAGAATGCGTAGTTGGGTCTGGTAGGCGTCCAGTTGCTTTTTGTACTCAGCTTTGGACAGCGTTTGGGCGAGATCGATCATTTCAAGCATGGTCAGCCCCACTTTCGACAACAGCCGTTTCCGCCGACTGCGCTTTTTGTTTTTTCTTTGCTTCCTTCTTACGCGCTTTCGCTTCTGTCACTTGCGCTTTTTTAGCCTTCTTCGTCTTTTTGGCCACTTTTTCCGTCTGCGCGGCTTTCTCTTTCTTTGCCTTTGTTTTCTTCTTCTCTTTTTCCACAATGGCATCTTGCCCAAATTCGGCTAAATCGGGCCAGCCCATCGGTTCGACCCCCAGCCCCTCTTCCAGTCGCTCAATCAAGGTGCGAAAGACCTGATAGGTGCGATAGTTCGCGTCGGTGGCGGGGATGACCGTCCAGGGTGCAATGGCGGTACTCGTGTTCGCCAACATATCGCGCACCGCCGCGAGGTATTCGTCATATTTGCGGTGGTGTTCCCAATCTTCCGCCGCTACATGCCACGCCAGTTCCGGCTGTTGCGAGAGATAGAGAAAGCGGCGCAGTTGCTCGGTCTTGCTGATGTGCAGCCAGAACTTAACGAAGATGGTCTGGTCATCGGCCAGCGTGCGTTCAAAGGCGTTGATCTCTTCATAGGCGCGAATCCATTCGGGAATCGGCGTCAACCCTTCGACCCGCTCGACCAGCACCCGGCCATACCAACTGCGGTCAAAGATGGCAATCTGTCCATGCCGGGGAATTTGCATCCAGAAACGCCAGAGCCAGGGTTTTTGCTGTTCATGGGTGCGCGGTGCATTGGTCGGCAATACCTTGAAGCCGCGCGGGTCGAGCGGTTCGGTCAACGCCCGGATGGTTGTCCCTTTGCCGGCAGCGTCCCAACCTTCAAAGACGATAATCACAGGGCGCTTTTGTTCATAGATCAGGCGCTCCAAGTCCAACAGGCGCTCCATCTGTAGCGGGAGGATCTGTTTGTAGGCTTTTTTCGCCAAGGCAAGGGTTAGGTCGGCTTGTTCCAGCATTGCGTTACACCCCCTATTTTGTTGCGATAAAGAGTCCCGTCGCTTTTTGAATGGTAAAGACGCCGCCCTGTTGCGCCATCTGCGCCGCGGCGTGGGCTGTGAAGGCGGCCCGCGCCGTCGCTGGGTTGTCATAGCGTGCGCCGGTAAAGGTCATCATGGAGAAGACATAGTCCACCAGCGCTGCCACCTCCGTCACCGCTAACCGATCTTCATAATGGCGCAACGCAAGGTCAGCAAACCAGGGCGTCAGGTGCGCTGCACCATTTTCCAACGAAAAGAAACGTTCGGGCGGCGCGGCAGTCGCCATGTAGTCGAGGGCCGGGTCAAACGATTGGATCAAGGTGCGTAATTCGGCCATGTGCATCTTGCCATTGGTAGCGGCATAGAGCCGACCACCCGGCTTGAGAACCCGCCGAATCTCACTCAAAGCACGGGGCAGATCCGGCACATGATAGAGCATGTGGTTGGCGATCACCGCATCAAAAGCCCCATCAGCAAAGTCGAGCGCCTGAGCATCCATCTGCGCAAACTGAAACGGGTGCGCTGTGGCGGCAAGGTTTTGTTGTGCTTGGGCAATCATGCCGGGAGATTGATCGGTCAAGGTGATCTGCCAGCCAGCGGGAATGCGATCACTATTTTCAACCCACAAACTTGCAGGGCCGCAGCCCACTTCCAGGATGAGTGTTTCTGCTGGCGCGGCAATCTGGTCAAACACCCAGCGGAGCCAGCGATAGGGGTTGGTGCTGAATAGTTGATGGAGCCGGATACGGGCGTCTAGGTTGGCGCTGTTGCGGTATTGTTCTTGCACAACTTGCGCTTCATTGCCAGTGTAGGTCATAGGGTTCTCCTGCCGAGCCGAGGGTTCAAACCCTCGGCTACCCTCAAATGTCGCTATGCGACAGCTTGCTTATACAGGCGTCGGTGCATCGGCCTCGATCAAACCGGCGGCGTGCAATTCCTGCCACACTTCCACCGGAATCGTGGCGGCCAGGGCGGCGATGTTTGCGTCCACTTCCGCCGGCTTGACCGCACCAACCACCAGCGAAGTGATAGTCGGGTGGGCACGAGAAAAGTGGAGCGCGGCGCGATTCAGCGGTATGCCATGCCGCTCACAGATGGCCTGAATCTTGCGCGCCTTTTCCAAGACGGCGGCGGGGGCGTTGGCATAGTTGTATTGGGCCGTTGCACTAGGGCCGGTGGCGAGAATGCCGCTGTTGTAGACGCCGCCTAGGAAGATGCCAATGCCCTTTTCTTTGCACAGCTTCAAGAAACCCAGCGAGGTCTGCTCCAAAAGCGTGTAGCGACCGGCCAGCAAGAAAACATCGGGATCGGCCTGTTGGGCAAAGCGCTGTTCCATCTGCCACTGGTTCATGCCCGCACCGAAGGCTTTGATCACCCCTTGACGGCGCAGATCGCGTAGCGCTGGGAACGCGCCGTCCAGCGCATCTTGCTCATGGTCAACGGTATCGGCGTCGGGGTCGTGAACGAGGACAATTTCCACATGGTCGGTGCCCAAGCGCTTGAGACTGCCTTCAAAGCTGCGCATCACGCCGTCATAGGAGAAATCGTAGACAAACGAAGTGCGGTCGGCATTGAGGACACGCCCGATCTTGGTGCAGATGACATAGCTATCGCGCGGCACGCCCCGCAGCGCACGACCAATGCGCAGTTCGCTTTCGCCGCGACCATAGAGTGGCGCTGAGTCAAAGAGGCGGATGCCTTTCTCATAGGCGTGCTGAATCGTCGCTTCGGCATCGGCGTCAGAGACGGCGTTCACATTGCCGATGGGCGCGGTGCCAAAGCCGAGGTTGGTCACTTGTAATGGATTCTTGCCCCCTAAGGGGACAGTGGAAATGGCTGGCATAGTTGTTTCATCCTACTTTTTGTAACATGCAGGCGCGAGATGCGCTTTTAACATCATCATGATATGTTCAATCTTTTCGATCTCGTCTAATTCACGCTCTTCGTCCAGGCTTAGCCGACCAGCAGAATTTAGTGCCAGAAGATAGCGTAGCGCCCCTGTGCGCGTTGACTAACGTGATAATGGAAAACAGCATCTGGCGACGGATTGCCGGACAAAAACGTAATAATTTCAGTAGCCGTTATGGCGGCAGGGGTTTTGAAGCTAACCAAACTGAGTTCCAAGATCGGCGGCAACCATTGATGAATTAGCACGAGGCGGTTCGCCAAATCATCGGGAAGCCGTATGGTAAATTCAACCACCGTTGGTATCCTTGATGCACACTTATAATCACGCTAATGCCAACACAGGCAGAGGTTCTTTTGTGACAATACTATACAAAACGTCCGGATCTAGATCGGCGTCGTTAGGCCAATAAATTGTGCCTAACTCGGTATTCACTCGAACTTGGGCAAAGTAAGCAGGATCATGTAACGGGGCAAAAACACCGCGAAATTCAATGAGTTCGGCAAGATTTACCTTACCTTCGACACCGTCTTCAAAGCGTAAGTACACCCAATAGTCACGCAGTGGCTTCACTTCAATAATATCTTTTAACATAACTTACTCCAGTGGTGGAATCTTTTTGAGTGGCTTCATCTGGCGAGCCAAACTCCAATTGGTTCTCAAATCCACCTGATAGCGACTTGCCCACTCAATCACCATCCCCAAAGCGCGTGGGGAGAGATGACCTTCTAACAATCGTAATGATTCAATGTCCACGAGCGCTCTTTGGTCATTATAACGCACATGAAAGTGAGGCGGCGGATGTTCGTTGTAGTTTAGTGAAATAATAATTCCAAAGAAACGGCTAACTTCAGGCATTGTCTAATTTTCCAGTTGCTTCAAATCAATCAACCCCGTCTCCAACAAGCGGCGGAAGTGCGCCAGATCACTACGAATCGCATCGGCCAGCGGCGTCCAGGGCATACCGCCAAGAATCTCACGCAGGCCGCCGTCATCCAGATCCGAGGGGAAGGGGAGCGGCTTGTTTTGGGCGTAGGTGATCTGGGCGTCCGGCACTTCAGCTTTTAACAAGCGGACAAATTCGCTGACTTCGACAATGTCATTGCGCAGGTTACAGGAAGCGGCCCCTTGGTGGCTGGCGCGCGCCGTGCCGATAAACATCTTGGCGACATCGTTGGCGTGTTGCAAGCCGACCGGCCCGTCAAAGCGAATGTAAAACGGTCGCCCGGCCACTGCCGCCAGGATCGCCTTTGCCAGATCGCTGGTCATTCCCTGGTCGCGACCGACGCCGTAGACGATGTAGGGGCGTAGACCGACACTGCCGATCTGCCAATCCTGCCAGTAGATGCGGGCCGTGCCTTCGTTCGCCACTTTGTAGACGCCATAGAGGGTGCGCGGCAGCAACGCCACGTCATCGCTAATTGGGCCTTCCGGGTAATCTTCCGAGGGGCCAAGCACCGCCAACGAACTGGCATAGGACAGCCCCTTGACGCCGCCATAGCGCGCCGCCTCAAAGATGTTGACCGTACCAACCACGTTGACCTGCGCACCCAGTGACGGATTGGCGCGGCAAAACGGCACCTGTAACCCAGCCAAATGAATAATATGGGTCACGCCATTCTCTTCGACCACACTGCGCACCGCCTTGAGATCGGTCACATCCAGCTTGACAAACTTGACCTGCGCCAGTTCTTCCGCGCTCATCACCTGGCGCGGGCGCACTGGATCTGTCGCCAGATCCGTGCCGATGACTGCCACCCCTTCTTGCACCAAATTACGCATCACCCACGAGCCGATACAACCCATGGCGCCGGTGATCATGAATTTTTCGTTCGACATAATTCTTTCTCCAGAGGAGAAGAGATAAAGAGATTGAGAGATTCAGGGATTTTTCAGCCACCCAATCGCTCAATCTCTTTATCTCTCAATCTCTCTACTTATCTTCCACACAGGGGTTGGTCAACTTGCCAATGCCATCAATTTCAACGCTCACCACGTCGCCGTGCTTCAAGAAGATCGGCGGCTTTTTGCCCATGCCGACGCCGGGGGGCGTGCCGGTGATAATGACATCGCCAGGCAGAAGGGTGAAGGCACGACTCAGGTAGGAGACCAGATGCGGGATTTTGAAAAGCAATTCGCTGGTGTTGGAATCCTGCATGGTCTGGCCGTTGACAATGGTGCGCAGTTTCAGATTGTGCGGATCGGCGATCTCGTCCTTGGTGACGATGCAGGGGCCAAGCGGGCAGAAGGTATCGAGCGATTTGCCGCGAATCCACTGGTCACCCCGTTCGCTTTGCAGGTCGCGGGCGCTGACATCATTGCAGACGGTGTAGCCGACCACATAATCAAAGACGCTCTCTTCGCTGATGCGGTAGGCGCGCTTGCCGATGACCACGGCCAACTCGACTTCCCAGTCCACCTTGGCGGTTTCATTCGGGTCCCAGTGGATGGCGTCGCCGTCACCGATGATCGAGGAGGTGTATTTGGTGAACATGATCGGAATCTTCGGGGTTTGGGCGTTGCTCTCGCGGATGTGATCCAGGTAGTTGAGACCGATAGCAATCACCTTGTTGGGGTTGGTGATCGGGGCCAGCAACTTGACATCGCCCAGCGCCACGCCGTTATCTTTGGCCGCCTTCTTGGTGGCGACGCGGCGGGCGACTTTCAGACCATCTTCGCCCAGTTCCAGGAAGGCGCGCATATCATTGGGCAAAGCGCCACCCGACGCTTCAGCCAGGTTGACGACCCGGTTGTCCACAATCGCCCCCAATTGGGCGCTGCTGGCGCGTGGTTTGTACGTTACGAGTTTCATGGTTACTCCTGCATTTTTTTGTAATGGGTTAATGATAATTTATGCCACATGCCGAATCACCGGCAACACCAAATGAGACGGGTATGCTCTTTCATGATAAACCGTTTGGCGGGCAGAACGCAACTCGCTTTCTTGACCAAAGATGCCGCCGGTGTTGAGATTGCGGTCAAAACGAGGGAAGTTGGAGGAAGAAACTTCCAGGCGGATACAATGACCTTTGCGGAAGACATTGCCGGTGACGCCGACGTTGATCTCGTATTGGTAGACCTGGTTGGGTGTCAAGAGTGTTGGCGTCGTCATGCTCTCACGGTAGCAGGCGCGTACAATGCCATCGCAGAGATTTTTGGCATAGCCACTCGGCGCGACATCAACCAGTTTGGCTGTCCAGTCGGTGTCCAGCCCATCAGTGGCGGCGTAGAGAACCAACTTGATCGGGCCGGTCACTTCCAAGTCTTCGGTCAAGGGTTCGCTGGTGTAGCAGAGAACGTCGCTGCGCATTTCGACAGGGCGTTGGTCATACGGCCCCCACGGCGCAATTTGCGGCGCACAACAGTTATTGCCGCCATTGGTCTGCACGGGATAGCGGGGATCATAGACAAAGTGGTCGGTCGGTTCAGCGTCGGGGACGGTCGGGGCCAGGACGCCGTCCCCGCGCAGGGTGTTGGCATGGCCGCCGCTGTGGAGATGCCACTGTTGCCACTCAGTGCGCGCCAGCGGCCATTCGTACTCGTCGCGCCACTCATTGATGCCCATGATGAAGAGGCGCAGCGGGGCTTCATCGAGAATGCCGGTGTGGACACCCTTGAGCCACTGTTCCAGCCAACGAAATTCGAGCGCATCTAAATCTTGCATCGAGTGGAAACCAAAGTCCACGTCGCCAACTTTGGGCGAAATGCTCAGGGCATGAACCCACGGGCCAACAATCAACTTGCTCTGGCGCGCTGCCGGTGAACCGCCGTGCTGGCGCAAGCCAGTAAAAGCGGCAAAGGAGCCTTCGACAAAAATGTCGTACCAACCGCCCATATTGAAGGCCGGCGCCGTAATGTCGCTCCACTTTTCCTCAACATTGATGGCAGCCCAGTAGTCGTCATAGGTGGGATGGGCAAAGAGATCTTGCCAAAAAGCCAAAGTACGACTGGCCGTAGCGTCCATGCCTTGTAACGGTAACGTGTAAAAGAGTTCAGTCCAGTCATGATAACCAATGGTTTGATTGGTATGTTCACTGTATCCTGTCGCCCAGGTTGCACAAAGATTGAGTTGGAGAGCGCCACCGGGCCGTAGCAGCTTAAAAAAGTTGGGGCCGATCACGCGCGGCGTCATCGCCGTCAAATAGGGGCTGCCATAGGGTGCGCTCTGCCATTGGACATGGCCCAGATACGAACCGCCGGAGGTGGCAATTTTGCCGTTGCTCCACGGCTGGCGACCGATCCACTCCTGGGTGTCATAGCCGTCAACGCCTTCGCCTTGCAACGGGTAATAATCGCCGCCGGAGTCCCACCGGCCACGAGTGTCTTGTAGAACGCAGACATAGCCGTTGTTGGCTAACGCTCGCGCCCGCATCACCGCCGGGTCGCTATTGTTACTATACGGCGTGCGAACCAACACCGTGGGAAAGGGACCGTGCGCTTTGGGCAGATAAATATCGGCGGACAAATAAATGCCATCGCGCATCGGGATTTGAACGCCCAGGCGCATCTCAACAGCATAGGGCATGACAGTAGCTCCTGTTAGATCGATTCTTGGATCAATAATTCTTCGGTTGACTGGAATGATTCTTCCGCAAGCAACTGGTGTAGATCATCACGGATTGCGGCCACTTCATCAGGGTAAGCGCCAACTACCCGGTCGATCACTGCATCATTTGCGTGATTCAGCAGGTAGTTTAGGGCAGCTTCGTAGACGGCTAATTCGTCTTCGCTAATTTCTAGCGTCAACAAACGGACGCTGACGACTTCACGTTCAGAAAGCAGCTTTGCCATGTTTTAGCCATTCCACAAACTCATCCTGTTTTAGAGGCTGTTTGAAAAGTATCGCTTCTCAAACTGGTTCTTGGCTCAATTCTTCTGCGATTGGCTGGTATGATTCTTCCTGAAGCAACTGGCGCAAATCATCACGAATTGCCGTCACCTCATCAGGATACGCGCCTGTCAGTCGTTCCAGCGTTTTGTGTTCAACATGACCCAGCACATAGTTGACACAACTTGTTAATACTTCGAGTTCGCCTTCAGATAATTCAAGGGTTAAGAGGCGAACACCGACGACTTCCCGTTCAGAGATCTGTGCTGCCATAAATCACCTTTTCTTCATTCAAACTGATCAACCGTTGCCAGCGTCCTTTGCGGACATTGCGTTGTCGATCACTAGCCGTTGTACGGAAACTGGTATGATGCTCACCTCTTGGCGTAAAGAAGTGCGTTCTCCCATTAGCGCCAACATAGATCATATTGCCAGTTTCTAAATCGAGATAAACTTCCTGTGGATTCTGTCGATCACGAAATGCTTCCCGTGTGGGGCGGTCGCCCTGTTCATGGCGTAGATCTCCATGCTCCGTTCTTTTAGCCATTCCACAAACTCACTCTAGTTTATTTAAGCGTAACCGCGCGGATCAGTGTCAAAGGGCGTCACATCACTGCTCTGCACCAGCCAGTTGAGCAGGTGTGCTTCCAGATTGCGCTGGGTCTCCGCAAAGGCGGCGCTGCCATAGAGATTGTACAACTCTTGCGGGTCGCTGGCAAGGTCATACAACTCACATTGCCCGGTTGGGCGGTAGACCAAGCGATGAGTTTGGGTGCGCATGGCGATCATCCGGCCAACGCTATCGGGGTAATCCTGCTGTTGCTGGCCTTTGGGATAGTAGATATTGCGGGCGTCATGGGCAAAGAGATCGCGATCGGGGCGACCTTCAAAACAATGGGGTTCGTGGCGCGCATAGCCGCCTTCGGTGAAGACAGCGCGTGTCGGATCACCGGCGGCGCCGGTCAGTTGACGGCCGTAACTTTGGGCGAAATGGGTGTGTTGCGCCGGGATGCCGGCTTGTTCCAACGTCGTCGCCATCAGGTCAAAGAGTTCGACCGGTTCATTCACCACATGTCCAGCCTTACCACCTGGCCTGCGGACAATCAACGGCACACGCGTAATCACCTCCTCACCGGCGCTCGGCCACTTTTCGACAAGACCGTAGTCACCGGCGTAGTCGCCGTGATCGGAGGTGAAGGTGACGGTCGTGTTATCAGCCAGCCCACTATCCTCCAGGGCATTGAGCAGTTGGCCCAACAGGTGATCAATAAAGCCGGTCATGCCCAGGTAGACGGCTTGAATCTTGCGCAGTAGTTTGTCTTGTTCGGGCGCTGACAGTTGGTCGAGCCGGCGGTACTGACGAATCAGCTTGTGAAAATCCGGCCGATTAGGCAGATCAGCGGGGCGCAGCGGCGGCAAATCCGCCGGATCGATCAGGTCATGCCAGGGTTGCGGCGCTGAGTAGGGACAGTGGGGGAAGATCAAGGGCAGAAAAAGACAGAACGGTTCTTTGGGCTTGCGCTTGAGAAAATTGATGGCGGCGTGGACATTGGCGTAGTCGCTGTGATCACGCAACGGCCCATCGCAAGGTTCGTAGAGAAAGCTGTAGTAGCGGGGGTCATCAAACGCATAGGGGTTGGGGCCAAACATATTCTTCCCATGCGAACGCGCCTCGGTCACGCTATCGGCAAAGCTGGCGGTTGCCAGGAGATCGTTTTTACCGTACATCAAGACGGTGTAGCCCGCCTGCTTGAGATGCTTGAGCAGATTCGGCTCATGCGGACGCAGGAGGTGCCACAAGGTGCGATGGCCGCGCACGTGGGGATAGAGACCGGTCATCATGCTACAACGCGACGGGGTGCAGACTGAATGCTGGACATGACATTGGTCAAAACGGGTCCCTTGCGCCGCTAGGGCGTCAATGTTGGGCGTCGGCGCCAGGGGATGGCCGTAGCAGCCGACGCTCTCGGCGCGCAATTCGTCCGGTTGGAAAATGATGAAGTTCATGATGATTTCGTCCCCTGTGGTTGGCTGATGGTTGTTTGCGTAGTATACAAGCTCTTGGGCGAATCAACAATGTAGGAGATCCGCAATGTATGTGGCGCAACCACGCTCCTAGGCGCCAACAACAGGCCAGAATAAAAAGAGGCTTGCGCCGTAAGTATGCACAAGCCTCTTTTCATTCTGCCAGTAAAGTTATCGCTTACTCATATGCCAACACTTCGCGCACTGTCAACCGCGATGCATTCCACGCCGGGAGGAAGCTGGCGATGGCGGCCAAGAAGGCGACGATAAAGAACCAGGTGATGACACCCGTCGAGGAAAAAGTATAGGGCAGATCGGTGTTGAAGAGAACTTGACCAACCCCAGTGCTGATGACGGCGCCAATGGGGTAGGCCAACGCCGCGCCGATCAGCCAACTGATAAAGCCGATAATCACACCTTCGACAATCACAATGCGCTGGATGGCGCCGTCGGTGGCGCCGATGGCGCGCATGACGCCGATCTCGCGCGTGCGTTCGAGGACGTTGGTGCTCATGGTGCCCATCAAGCCCAAGGCGCCGACGGTGGCGATCAAGACGCCCATCGCCGAGAGCAGATAGACAATCACATCGAAGATGCCGCCGGAGATCTGGCGAATACGGTTAATCGTAAAGAGCGACTCGACATTGAAACCTTGGGCATCAAGGGCGGTTTCCAGCCGTGCAACCACCTCGTCAGGCGTAGCATCGCCAACATGGGTGACCTTCACCTGCACACTGTCGCTGCGCATGACCAGACCAGCGTAGCGCGAGACATAGTCATAGTTGGCATAGGCCGGAATAAAGTTGGGCGGGCCGCTCAACACCTGCACCACGCCGACGACAAGCCACGGCGTCTCACGCCCATCGCGCTCCATGATGATCGTCTTGCCCACTTCAATATCACTATCGCTCGCCAGCAGTTGGGTGCTGACGACAATGGCGTTCTCATCAGCGGCGCGCAGCCAGCGACCGGCGGTCAAGGTCGGCTGCACCATCGTACTCTCCGCCGGCAGGCCGATGACGGTGATCGGATTGCTTTCGGTGCCGTCGTCCCGCTGGCGCGTGGCCAGGGTAGTAATCCAGCTTTCGACCTCGGCCACCCCCGGCACGCCATAAATGGTCGATTCAATGCGCGGGACGCGGTAGGGTTCATTGAAGCGGATTTGAATGTCATATTGGCTATAGGCCAGCCCCGCCTCGATCAAGCTGCTGAGCGAAGCGCGCACGCTGCCGATGGTCATAAAGATCATGCCGCCAAGGACAAGCATCAACAGCGTCAGGGCCAGGCGAGCGCGCCGGCGAAAGGTATTACGTAGCGAGAGTTGCAACGGGCGGGAAAGGCCGCGAATTCGGCTCAAGATCCGGTCAAAGGCGCCAATTTTGCGCACCCCGGCCCCCACATCAGCGATGGCTTCGCGCACAGTGACCGCCGCCCCGCGCAACACAGGAACCAGCGCCGCTACCAGTGGCGCCAGCACCCCCACCGCCACTTGCAGCAGCAGCACCGACAGCGGCAGCGACCAGCGGGGAAAGTCGATATTGATAAAGTTGCCGGCAAATTGCAACACGGCGCCGGTCACAAACATGGTGAGCGGAATCGCCAGCAGTAACGCTAACACGCTGTAGACCAATACGGCGCCCAAATACATGCCGATGACCTGCGGGCGCAGTGCGCCGACCGTCTTCATAATACCGATCTGCCGCGTCTGTTGGGCGACGAGGGCAGAGATGGTGTTGACCACCAAAAAGCCGCTGAGTAAAAGCGCTAGCAAGCCCAACGGCGTCAAGAGCAAGGAGACCGAGTCAAAGATGTTTTGGAAGAGCAATTCGCCCGGCTCCGGTACAAAAAGGCGTTGCACCGTGGCGCTCCCCCGCTCCATTTTGTCACTGACTAGATTGGCGATGTTGGTGATATATTCTTCGTCGAGCATCTGCTCCGGTGTGCCGTTGACCCGGATCAGCAATTGATTGTAGATACGTGTACCACCCAACCGCTCAAAGGTGTCAAAATCGACATAGCCGCTGGCGCTGCCCGTAAAAGCGGCAGGAAAGCCATTCGGGTCATAGACAGCGCCGGTGAGGACCACTTCACGGATTTTGCTATCGGGCGTTTTCAGCCGCAGCGTCTGGTCAACCTGCAGGTTGGCCGGCAAAGCGTCGCTGGCATCCAATGAGGCGCGTTCGAGAATGATCTCATCTTTGCTCGGCCAACGGGTACGTTCAGCGCCAAAGTCAGGATGGCCTTTGATGGCATAGATGGGTGTGAGGAGATTGACTTGATTTTTGGTAAAGTCATCAATTGGCGTAATGTTCATCGACTCCCAACGGCCGGGCGCCACCTCCACCTCGACGCTCAAACTGGTGCGCCCTTCGGCGGCGGCCACTTCCGGCATCCGACGCACCACCTCCAGCGCTTCCTCGTCAAACTCGCTGACAAAGAGCGTAGCTTGGGCGGCGGCGCTGGCGTTGTAGGCGGCTTGCATTTCCTGTAAGATGGCGGTGCGCAGATGTTGCACCGTGCCGACGGCAAAGACGCCGACGGCAATCGAGACGATCACCAGGATGGTGCGGGTGCGATTAGCGGTGAGATCGCGTAAGACTTTACGCCAACGGGGGTCAAGCATAGACCGGCTCCAAACGGGGCGTCAACACAGGCGTAGGGGCCGGTTGTGGCGTGGTGACAACAGGTTGTAGCTCTTTATGGACAACCTCACGTCTAGGGGCACTGCGGCGGTCATCGACAATGGCCCCGTCGGCAATGGTAACGGTGCGGGTGACGCGGTGGGCCAGGTCGTCGTCATGGGTCACCATGAGAATGGTTTTGCCGCCATCAACCAGGCGGGTGAAGAGGCTAAAGACCGCATCCGCCGTCTTGGAATCGAGATTCCCGGTCGGCTCGTCGGCAACAATAATGGGCGGGTCGTTGGCAAGGGCGCGGGCAATGGCGACCCGCTGCTGCTGGCCGCCGGAGATGGCCGTGGGCAACTTGTGCATCTGCGCCGTCATTTCGACCTGCTCCAACAGGTGAACGGCTCGTTCATGGCGCTCGCGGCGGGTGTAGAGATGGCAGAAGTCCATGGGCAGCATGACATTTTCCAACACCGTGAGGGTGGGCAGCAGTTGGAAGAACTGGAAAACAACGCCCACCGTGCGCCCACGCCAACTGGCGATCTGATTTTCGCGCAGTGTATGCACCGGCACGCCGTTGATCCAGACCGCGCCGTGCGTCGGGCGGTCGATACCGGTGATCATGTTGGTCAGCGTCGATTTGCCGCTGCCCGATTTGCCGACCACAGCAACAAATTCACCGGGATTCACCTGGAGGTTGACGCCCCGCAATGCCGTAAATTCACCGGCAGCGGTGGCAAAGCGCTTGACAACCTGACGCACGTCAATCAGATGCTGTCCTGACAATGTAGCTGCCGTAGCTGTCGTAGCTGCCGGTTGCTTTTCCTCGGTTTTCTGCCAAAGACGAGTAAACATGGGTTATCACCACCAATCCGCTGGAACAATATGTGCAAATACATGGCAAATTATGAACAAATCATGTACAACAACACTATAGCTTGTAAATAGTCCTTTGGTTGTTACGTCGGTTACAATTGGAGGTTGCGCGTTGTATGCTCATGGCGTCCCACCATGTCGGCGGCCCCTACGCCACCACCATGCGCCATCTGGAGGCGACGTTGCCTAACTGCAAGAGCTAAGAATATTTTAATGATTTCTGCGAGGCGTTGTTAAAGAAGCGGTGATGGGTTTGCCCGAAGTGGTGGACGGACTGGTGAATGGGGTCAAACGGTCTGTAATGACAACGAATGGGGGAAGAACGAAAGCCCCCTTTGTCAGGAGTACTAATTCGTTCTTCCCCCATTCGTTGTGGTTGTTAGGCCGGTGTATTCAACAGCGCAACAGCTTGTTGCACAACGGCTTTTTCGCCGTCAAAGGTCATAGTGTGGAGGGCGTCGTCAATGGTGAACCAGCCGACGGCATCGACTTCGTAGCTGCTGTCGGTCAATTCGCCGCCGATCATGCGCAAGAGGAAAAAATCGACCAGCTTGTGAACTAACTCCGGCACTTCTTTTTGGTAGGTGTCCCAATACCAGTAATCGATGGTTTGCAAAAAGGCCTCCTGGACGGTGATAATGCCCGTCTCTTCGGCCACTTCGCGTACGGCAGTCGCCAAAGAAGATTCCCCTGTCTCGCGCGAACCCTTGGGCAATTGCCAGCGTTGGCCGCCATGGGTGGCGATCAGGGCGATCTGGATCTCATTCGTGACCGGCGCCCGCCGGTAGGCAACGCCGCCCGCGGAATAATCTTGCCGGCTGCGTCGCCAGGTGCGTTTGATTTCCTGATTGATGACTGGTAAAGAACTGCGTTCGTTGGTCACAAAATTTGATTCGTGTTGGGTGATTCGTGTTGCGTAATTCTTGCGAAGTGCCTGGTAATTTCACAAATCACGTAGCACGAATCACGCACATTGATGATAATGTTATAACTGCTTATGCTGTTGCCAATGCTGGTTCGTCGGCGTGCCTTGGATTGGCCCATCGGCAATAGTCAGCGCCAGCGCCAGGGCCACTCGCTCCCAATTATCGGGTGGGTGGGCCACCAACCGTGTCGGCAAAAAGGCAGGTGTGACAAATGATAATGCACTTGCCAATTCTCGCAAATTCCACGTTGTGCGCGCACGCGCAATCACCACGTATGTTTCCATCCACTTATCTAACAAGACCAGCCAGCCCGCCAAATCGGGGCCAATGCCCACCTGCGATAAGGGCTGCGGCTTATACTCATCGTCAAACCAAAAGGCAAGCTGACCGGCGGCATTCAAGTAGACCCGCTTCGGCGCCAGCGGCGCCGGCGAGTAGCCCAATTCACCCCAAGCACGAAAACTGACATGCAATTCACTGACCAGCGGCGGCAGCAATAGCCCCAAGTTATGTTTCAGGGGGCGAAAACCCGCCGGCGTCTCTTCCTGATGATGTAAGCGCTGTTGCGCAATAGAATAATATGCCACGCTCTGATCCGGTTTATCTGCTTATCCGTAGTCCACAGTCGTGTCGTCGCAAAGTCCGGAGTCGGATTCTTGCGATCCCGGCAGCGTTGCGGTCTACTGTTTAGGGCAGGCTAATAATAATCGCAATCACGGCCAACGCCAGGGCCACCCCAACCAATACCCGATTTTGATAGAACAATTCTTGCCAACTGGGTGAGGCTGCTCCCAATCGCAGACTTTCGGTCATCGGCGTCTGTTGGGCGGTCAACGGTTTTGAGCCAAAGAGCATCTCGCGTAATTCGCGCACATTGGCGGGTCGTTCACTGGGGTGCATCCCCAATGCATAAAAGATGGCCCGTTCAACGCGCGGCGAAATTTCCGGGTTAACCAGGCGCAGCGATTCCAGCACACCAGGGTGGAGAAAACGTTCCCGCGCATCCACCGGCGGCTGGCCGGCCAACAGATGATAGAGGGTGGCGCCCAAGCTGTAAATATCGCTCCGTATATCCGTGAAGCTCGTATCGCCGCCATACTGTTCGAGCGGGGTATAGGCCACGGTGCCCCGCCCCTGGACAACGGTAACGGTGCGGCTATCATCTTTAAACAACACTTTGACCAGGCCAAAATCGACCAGTTTAATGTCGCCGCGCAAGGTCACTTTGATATTGCTCGGTTTGATATCGCGATGCAACACCGGCGGATCTTGGTTGTGCAAATATTCCAGCGCGTCCAATAGTTGGGCCGTCCAGGTCAACACTTGCGACTCGCTCAGAAACTCGTTGCGCCGCTTGGCTTCCTGGACTACTTCTTGCAGATCGCGCCCTTCGACAAAGTCCATCACCAGATATTCACGATTGCCATTGGCAAAATAGTCGGAGACCTTGGGCAGGTGCGGATGATCCAACCGGGCCAGAATGCTGGCTTCGGTGCGAAACTGTTCCGTGATCTGTTCCAACTCACTTTCAGAAGTTGTGTTTTCTGAAAGATGGGGTAAAATCTCTTTTACTGCGCAAACGCGACCTTCCAGCCGCCGGTCTGAAGCTTTATAGACGGCGCCCATGCCGCCCTGCCCAACCAGTTCCAAAATCTCGTACCGGTTGCGTAGAACGGTGCCTGGGTCTAAAATGTATTGCACGGCTCCACCTCCACAACACATTTGTACAACAATTGGCTTGAATCGGTTGGGCGCGATAGGAGACAGGAATCGTCAACCTGGCGTAGCGTGCGCGCGTGCCAGGTTGAACCATCATCGTTGGTGTAGGAAGAGAGTATCATTTGCATTTTTAGCGGTTATACTATTAATATAGTACTGATATGGTGCGACAAATGACGAATTACGCAATAAATTAATCATATCACTGACCTATCGCGTGACCATTCCGTCATGCCATACGTCTACGTAGTCGGGCGGTAGCAACCCTGTTCTGTAATTTCTGTTGACGCCAATCAGCTAGGTCAGCCGATTACAAACTGGCATACCGCTCTTCATTACAAATTGTTACTTAAGGGTCCTGACAGCTAGTACGAGGTGTATTAGGTATTAATGCACGAAATTGCCAAAACCGGACGCGCTAGTCAGTCATCATCTTGTGTAAGATCGTACATGCCCAAGCCACCTGCCATTGATTCATGATGGGTAAGCTGTACGCTAATTGGATATCAAATTTGTATATCACAATTATCTATCAACTATATATCAACGTGTGTATATCAACGTGTGTATATCAACATGTGTATACCACAAGCTGTATACCAAACCAAAGTGCATTATGCGCCAGGATGGCTAAGCTGTCAATTAAGTGAGACCCGTTGATTAGAAATATAGTCCGGACTCCGGACTATAGACTATTTGTATTCTTTCGTTTGTACTTGCGCTGGGTGCACTGAATTCTCTTTGAACCAATCCAGACGCCATCTCAGCAAAAGGACTTGTTATGACCACAACTACAGAAAGCCATTCGATTACCGACCAGTTACACGCCAAACCGCGCCCGCGCGAAACGGCCATGTTGGTGTTACAACGCGGCTCGGAGGCCGGCCGCCGCTGGCCCTTAGAACGCACGCGCACCCTGACCATCGGGCGGAGTGATGAATGTGACATTGCCCTCCCCGACCGGCAGGTCAGCCGCTATCATGCGCGCATCACCTGGCGCGGCGACGGCTACCAACTCGAAGACCTGGGCAGCAAAAATGGCACCCACGTCAACGGTCAGGCAGTCGAAGGCGCCATTCCCCTGCAAGATGGCGATGAGATTCAGATTGCCTTGCGCTTTAAATTGGCCTTTGTTGATGCCGGTGCAACGGCGCCATTGACCTTTGATAATGACAAGATCGGCCTGCGGCTGGACAAAGAGACGCGCCAGGTCTGGATCAATGGCATTCTGGCTGATCCGCCCCTCAGCCTGCACCAATATCGCTTGCTGGAAGTCCTGTGGGATTCGGGCGGCGGCGTGGTGACGCGTGAACAGATTGTCGATGCCGTCTGGCCGGAAGCGAGCGGCGAAGGGGTGAGTGAACAGGCCATCGATGCCTTGGTGCGGCGACTGCGCGAACGCATCGGCGAGACGGACGAAGAGTTCCGCTACATTGTGACAGTGCGCGGTCACGGCTTCCGTTTGGAGAATCGTTGAACGGCCAAACTGTTACCCAACCGACCATGTCAGACGGCGCTGCGCTTGCGCCCCATTTGCTGCCAACGCCGGCGTTGTCACCCGCTACATCCGGGCGTTTGGGCTTATACATTCATATCCCGTTCTGCGCCCAGAAGTGCCCCTACTGTGATTTCAACACCTATGCCGGTTTAGAAAAGCAGATTGGGGCCACGGTTGACGCGCTGTGCCGGGAGATGGCGCGCTGGCGCGCAACCGTGGCCGGGCGCCCCATCGACACCATCTTTTTCGGCGGCGGCACGCCCACCTTGCTGACGGCTGAACAGTTGACCCAATTGTTCACTGCCATTCAGCGTAACTTTGCCCTGACGCCGGGGTGCGAGATCAGCAGTGAAGCCAACCCCGGCACCGTTGATCGAGCCAAATTTGAACTTTTGCGCGCCCTGGGGGTCAACCGTTTGAGCCTTGGCGTCCAGAGTTTTCAGCCGGAAGAGTTGACCTTTTTGGGGCGCATCCATGATGTTAATGATGTGTTTAAAGCCTTTGAAGCCGCTCGCGCCGCTGGCTTCACCAACATCAATCTCGACTTTATCTTTGGCTTGCCCGGCCAACCCCTGGAAAAGTGGGGCAAAACGCTGGCAGCAGCGCTTCGTCTGGGGCCGGAACATCTAAGTTTGTATAGCTTGATTGTCGAGCCGAATACGCCATTGCACCACTGGGTCGCCACCGGCAAAGTCGCCGGGCCGGATGAGGATCTGGCGGCAACCCAGTACGAGTACGCCATGGAACAACTGGCGGCGGCCGGCTATCTCCATTATGAGATTTCCAACTGGGCCAAAGCGACGCCCGCCGATGTACATCTGCAAGCGCCCACGTTGACCGCCGACGCCGAACAGACCCCTGCGCTGGCGGCGCAACATAACTTGATCTACTGGCGCAATCAGGAATATCTGGGGATTGGTCCCGGCGCCCATAGTCATCTCTGGTTTAGCGCGGCGAATGGCCAAGTGGGCCGCCGTCGTTGGGGCAATCGCAAACCGGTGCCGGGCTATGTCAAACGGATCGATGGCGGGGATGCGGTGGAAGAGTTTTGTGAAGAGAGCGACGCCCGTGGCGCGATGGGTGAAACAATGATGTTGGGGCTACGGCTGCTACGCGAAGGCGTACCCTTTCAACGCTTTGCCGCCATGCACCAGGTTGATCTGCGTGAAGTTTTCGCCAAACCGATTGCCCAATTACAAGGCTGGGGGCTGATCGAACTTGACCCTGTACGCATCCGGCTGTCGCCACGCGGCGTTTTGCTAGGCAACCAGGTTTTCACTTATTTCTTACCTGATTAGGATCAGGATCAAGCTTGCTCGTAGCCGGTCCATGACCGGCGTCGGGGTCGCCGGTCACGAACTGGCTGCGAGCGAGTAGGAGCCTAGTCGATACCCCGATTCAAGAAAGTTTTGTTTTATGACGCGGGCACTCTACCCAGGCACCTTCGACCCGATTCACAACGGTCACATTGACATTGCCAGCCGGGCCAGCCTGATTTTTGATGAATTGGTCTTAGCCGTTTATGATGCACCTCCGAAGAAATTGCTCTTTAGCACCGAAGAGCGCCTGGCCTTGGCCGAAGAAGCGCTCAGTTATCTCAAGAATGTTCGGATCACCACCTATACGGGGTTGACGGTGGCCTGCGCACGTCAGCATGGCGCCAACGTAATTATTCGCGGCTTGCGTAACGTCGCCGACTTTGAATACGAACATCAGATCGGGTTGGCCAATCGGCAGTTAGCGAGTGATGTCGAGTTGTGTTGTCTCTTTTGCAACACCAACTACGCCTATCTCAGCGCGACGATCCTAAAAGAAGTCGCCAGCCTGGGTGGCGACAGCTCGTCCTGGGCGCCCACGCATGTCCAGGAAGCGCTCCAGCACAAGTTCGGCCAACGTCCACCGCTGCCGCCAAGCACGGCGGGGCGGGGGCCGAAGATGTCGCATCATGATTAGGTCGGCAGGTAGACAGATAGACAGGTAGACAAGTATCATCTGCGCATTGTTCCTGTCTACCTGTCTACCTGCCGACCTGTCTCCGTTACTTAATAAACTATTATTCACGAAAAGCCGGGAGACCATCCATGGCGATCCTACAGTTGATCGATCAACTTGCCGATGCCTTAAACCGGGGGCGGCCCATTCCGTTATCGTCGCTACGGGTGATCGACGCCAATGAATTTGCCCAACTCATTGAGCGGATGCGGATTAGCGTCCCTAGTTCGATCATGGAAAGTGAACGCACGCTGGCGCAGCGCGACCACATTCTGGCCGAAGCGCAAGCCGAAGCCGAACGCTTGATCCAACAAGCGAAACAGCGCGCCATGGAGATTATTAGCCAGGACGCGCTCATGCAGACCGCGCGCAAAGAGGCCGACCGCATTCTGGACGAAAGTCGTGGCGCTGCGCAACGACGGGCCGCCGAAGCGGATCGCTATGCGGTCCAGGTCTTGGAAGATCTGGCGCAGAAACTGCAAGTGACAATGAAACAGGTCGATAATGGCATTCAGTTGATGAAAAACAATCGCCTCGCTGCCGGCCTCGCTGATGAGGATGAATAAGAGGGGGAAAGCGCTCCCGGCGGGTCCGTGATCCGTCGGGAGCGCTTTCCCCGTCGCCAACAGTTGAAAAGCTTTGCTTTGCTGATTGTTTGACATGATCCCCGACTCGCGGTATAATGACCAAATGTCTTGAAGACAGTGAGGTAGCATTTACACTGCCGTGGAGCTACATCTGAGCGCAGCGAGAAAAGATCATGCAATATAATGTCGCTCAATTATTAAAGGAGCCGGTCGGCGCGGTACGGCGGTATCAACTGAATGAAGACCTGAGCGAGCTGGATGCAGAGCTACAGTTGCTCAGCCCGTTGATGGGAACGGTACAGATCATGCGCACCAATAGCGGCGTGTTAGTGACGGGTGAGTTAGGGACGGCGGCCCGGGTGACTTGTGGCCGCTGCAATGAGCCAATCGTCATGCCGCTACGCATTCAGCTTGAAGAGAGCTTTCGGCCGCTAACCGAAGTTGAGACGGGGCGCTATCTACGCCCGGATGAGTTTGAGGGGGAGACCGAAGATTTTGAAGATGAAGCGCTGTTGATCGACGAGCATCACATTCTGGATTTGCGGGAAGTTGTGCGTCAGAATATTTGGCTGGCCATGCCCATGTATCCCGGTTGCAACTGGCTGGGGGCGGGCGAATGTCCCAACTGGCTGGCCCAACAGACTGCCTTGCAGGCAAGCCCACAAGATGCGGCAGAAGATGACGATGCTTTGCCGGAAGGGGTTGATCCACGTTGGGCGGCGCTCTTAAAGCTTCGCCTGGATGATAAAGAAAAAGATTCCGAGTAAAATTTGTTTTATTTCTGACGCCTGCAGCGTGAGTCAGAAGAAAAACGATAAAATTGTTACGAAATAAATTGGCACAAAATTTGCTGTATGCATTCGAGTGATCTAAAGGAGTTGTGAAATGGTACCGCTACCAAAACGTAAATTGAGCAAAGGTCGCCGCAACCGCCGCCGCGCCCATGACGCTATCGGGATTCCGAAGTTGGTGGAATGCAGCAACTGTCACCAGATGATGTTGCCGCACCGGGTCTGCCCGCACTGCGGCCACTATAAAGGCAGACAGTTGCTCGACATTGCTACTGACACCAAGGCGTAACCGAGCTGTCACTGAAGGGATTTGGGCATCTGTTCCAAATCCTTTTTTATTTTTACGGGACTGACACAATCAGCGTGATTCGAGGAACTTTGCCGCATGACTGCATTCCCATTTATTCCCGCCATTGGCGCTACCGCTTTTCTCTTTCCCGGCCAGGGGAGCCAGGAAGTTGGTATGTTACAGGAATTGTGCCAACAGTATGAGGTCGCACGCGCAACCTTTGCCGAAGCCGACGACCTTTTGGGGGTCAACCTAAGCGAACTCTGTTGGCAAGGCCCCGAAGAACAGCTCACCGACACGATCAATGCCCAGCCGGCATTACTGACGGCCGGTGTGGCTGTTCTGCGCGTCTTACAACAGGAACTGGGCGACCCGATCAAGCAAAACGCCGCCAGTGGCGCAACTTTTGTCGCCGGCCATAGCATGGGCGAGTATACGGCGTTGGTGGCAGCCGGTTGTTTAACATTTGCGCATGGTTTACGCTTGGTGCGCGAACGGGGTCGCTTAATGAAACAAGCCGGCGTCCAGCAGCCCGGTATGATGGCCGCCATCTTGGGGCTGGATGAAGCGAAAGTGGCGACGATCTGCGCCGAAGCCAGCGCGCAGGGAGGCATTGCCCAGGTCGCCAACGACAATTGTCCGGGACAGGTGGTCATTTCCGGTGACAAAGCAGGCATGGAAGCCGCCATGAGCGCATTGAGCGCCGCCGGCGCCAAACGCGTCATGCCGCTGGCCGTAAGCATTGCCGCCCATAGCCCGCTGATGCAACCGGCAGCCGAAGAATTGCGCGCCGCGATCCAGGCCACGCCACTGGCTCCACCAGTGGCGCCGATTATCGGCAACACCACTGCCCACCCGTTGACCACCGTGGCGGCGATTCAGGACGAGTTAACGGCCCAGTTGACGGGCAGCGTCCGCTGGACGACTTCCATGCAAACGGCGCTGGCCGCGGGTGTCAAGAGCTTTGTCGAACTCGGCCCCGGTGAGGTGTTGACTGGGCTGATCAAACGGATTGACCGTAGCGCCGAACGTTGGTCGCTCAATGCCGCGGCCAGTGTACAAGCGTATGTGCAGAAATTCCGCTAAGGCCATTCCAAAGAATAGAATCCCCCCTTCGGTCGGGGCGCCCGCAAGGGGACGCCCCGACCGAAGGGGGGATTCTGGCAACAGCCTAACCGTTGCTGCGCTCAAAACTATATTCGCCATTTACCAAATTTAGCGTTATAATGTAGACTCAAAACGATAGACCATAGCTTTAAGTAGCTTTTAGTGGGTGGGATCATGAATTTTTCGGGGAAAAGTGCCTTAGTCACCGGCAGCAGCAGCGGCATTGGCGCCGCCATTGCGCAAGAACTGGCCGCCGGCGGCGCCAAAGTCGCCCTCCATTATCGCGGCAATGCCCAAGGCGCCGAAACGATTGCCGCCGCCATCCGCGAAAAAGGGGGCGAATGTGCGATCTATCAGGCCGACGTGAGTAATGCGGAACAGGCCGCCAATCTGGTCAAGCAGGTGCAGAGTGATCTGGGCAGCTTGGATATTTTGGTCAACAATGCCGGCACCACGCGCGACACCTTGCTTATGAGCATGAAGGAAGAAGAGTGGGACGCCGTCATCGACACCAACTTGAAGAGTGTTTACACGGTCACACGGGCGGCGTTGCGCGGAATGCTCAAGAATCGCTGGGGACGAATTATTAACATTAGCAGTGTCGTTGGGTTGACGGGGCAGGCCGGTCAGTCGAACTACGCCGCCAGCAAGGCGGGCATTATCGGTTTTACCAAGAGTCTGGCGCGCGAAGTCGCCAGTCGCAACATTACGGTCAATGCCGTGGCGCCTGGCTTTATCCCCACCGCGTTGACTGATGTTTTGAATGAAGAACAACGCAAGACGATTATCAGCAACACCCCTGTCGGGCGGATGGGCGCCCCTGAAGAGATTGCCTGGGCCGTCGCCTTTTTAGCTGCCGAACGCTCCGGTTTTATTACTGGTCAGGTGCTGACAGTGGACGGCGGCCTGGTGATGTAATTGATTGTCTGTAAATTACAAACGAGGTTTCTGGCAGAAACCTCGTTTGTGAGCGACGGCCACTGGATCAGGAAAGAGAAATGGCAGCGGAGAAGGATCGCAGCGAGCAAGCGCGCTCAACCGACTATCAACAAGTGATCAAAGAGCGCAAAGAGGCGCGCATCGCCGCTCTGCAAGCTCTGTATGAAATTGATTGTGTGCAACATCAACCGGGAACGGTGGTGGATGCACGGCTGGCAGAGAACCAACTTGGTACAGGCGGTAGCGCCTTTCTCCGCTGGTTGGTTAGTGGCGTTATCCGTCACCAGGCCGAACTGGATCAGTGGATTCATCAATTTGCGCCGGAATGGCCGGTGGATCAACTGGCAATTATTGACCGCAACATTCTCCGTATGGCGCTCTATGAAATCGGCGCCAAAGCCGGCGATGCTCCCCCGAAAGTTGTCATCAATGAAGCAGTCGAGTTAGCAAAAACTTTTGGCAGCGACAGCAGTCCGCGTTTTGTCAACGGCGTACTTGGCGCCGCGCTGCCGACGACACGAGGCAGATTGTCAGATTGAATCATTAACAACAATTAATTGTCAATTGAGAATCAGTAATTGTTGATGATTTGATCCGGCTGATTTTAGAAATATCAGGGTAACTTATGGAAGGTTTCTTTGGCATTGGAATCCAGGAACTGATCTTGATCGCCATTGTGGCGTTGATTGTGCTGGGGCCGGAACGGTTACCCGCTACCTTTCGCGAGATTGCCAAATTTATTCGGTATGTGCGCAATCTGACGAATGAGTTCACTACGCAGTTTGGCGATGACTTCAAAGCGTTGGAGGATCTGGATCCCCGTCGGATGCTCCAGCGCGAAATCGAGTCTATCGACGCCGAAGAAAATAAGGGCAAGCCGGCGACAACGAAACCAGCGACAACCACCGCCAAGCCTAAACCGGCCACCGCGACAACGGCCAAGACGACGACCACGACAACAACCCCCAAACCGGCAACTTCGACAACAACCACGAAGAGTACCACGAGCAGCACGACGGCCAAGCCGGCAACGGCGCAACCGGCGACCGAGACCAATGCCGCCACTGTATCAACGGCTGCTCCTGCCAATAGTGAAGCAGCTTCAACCGAAACCCCTGCGGTCACGGCGCCAGCCACCACCAGCGAAAATCGGATTGCGCCACCGCCGTTGACGACACCGGCGCCAGAACAGAGCAGTGCGCTCGTTGGCGCCGTGACCTACAATGGGTCAAGCAACGGGGTTGCGCCCAAAGAGAATGAGGCTACTGCCGCCGGCACAGAGACAACCAACGTCGCCGTTGCCACCAATGGCGCACAGGCGCATTCGACGCCCCAATCGGAACAATCGGCATAAGGAGTTGGTAATGTCGGTCTTTTGTCCACCTGTCTAGTAGAGAAGGGAGTGATGCCGTGAGTCAGAAAGCAGCAGCCTTCGACCCCAATGAGGGGCAGATGTCGTTGATGGAGCATCTGATCGAACTGCGGATGCGGTTGATGTGGATCTGTGGCGCCTTGGTGATCTGCACCGTTGTGGCGCTCTTCTTTTATAATCCTTTGGTGGCCTTTGTCACCAGTACGGCGCGTGAGATGGGCGTGCGCTTACAGATTCTCAATCCGCTGGATTCGATTGGGATCATCTTCCGCGTGAGCTTCACCGTGGGTACGGCAATGGCCCTGCCCGTGATTATTTATCATATTATCGCCTTTATGGCGCCGGGGTTATACCCGCATGAAAAACGCAACATCTTGCTGACAGTACCCGGTATCATCGTCCTCTTTGCCATTGGCGCCGCCTTTGCCTTTTTTGTGCTGCTGCCGGTGGCCGTCGGTTTTTTGAGTACGATCCTAACGGGCGTCTTTGAACAGGATTGGGCAGCGGATCGCTATCTCAACTTTGTCACCCGCCTGGTCTTCTGGATTGGCGTCTCCTTTGAAATGCCGTTGGTGATTGCCGTGCTGTCGCGTATGGGTCTGGTCAGTGGGCCGGCGCTCTTGCGGGTCTGGCGGCAAGCATTTGTGGTCATTGCCATCGTCGCCGCCGCCATTACGCCTACGGTTGATCCGGTGAATATGGCGATTGTGATGCTGCCGTTGATTGCGCTCTTCTTTGGCAGCGTCGGTTTGGCTTACATGCTCTACAAGCCACGTGAAGTGCGTGACTTCTCCAAAGAGCCGTTTATGAAGGAATAAGCTGCTGGTTTTGGTAGCAGAGATGAAGAGATAGAGAGATTCAGCGATTGAGTAAGTACCGTAGCTTAATCGCTGAATCTCTCTATCTCTTTTTTGACGATATGATGGAGGATGATGGAAGGAACCAGATGGCTGATCGCTTCACCCTCATTGCCCACAAACAAGAGGTGCGTCGCCGCCTCGAAGCCCTGCAACGTCAACTTGATCACGAACGCGCCAAACCTCAACCCAATCAACGCCGCATCCATCAACTCGAACGCCAGGCCGAACAACTGATGGCCGAAGAGTCAAATCTGCGCATTGCGATTGATCAGGCAAGCAGGTAGCAGTTATTTTGGGGAGATAAAGAGATAGAGAGATTAAGAGATTCATGTTCCAATCTCTTAATCTCTCTATCTCTTTATCTCTGTTCTATTGCTTCTTCTGCTTCTCTTCTTCCACCAACAACCGGCGCAACACTTTACCGATCTGGCTCTTGGGCAGTTCTTTACGGAACTCGACAGCGGTGGGGACTTTGTAGGGGGCCAGGTTTTCTTTGCAGAAGTCGCGAATCTCTTCGGCGGTGGCTTGTTGGCCTTCTTTCAGGATGATAAAGGCTTTCACCGTTTCACCACGTTTGGGGTCGGGTACGCCGGCTACGGCCGCTTCCAGCACTTTGGGGTGCATGAAGAGAACTTCTTCCACCTCGCGCGGGACAATGTTGTAGCCGCTGGCGATGATCAGATCCTTCTTGCGATCGACAATGTAGAAGTAGCCGTCGTCGTCCATCCTGGCAATGTCGCCGGTGTGGAGCCAGCCATCTTTGTCGATGGTGTTGGCGGTTTCATCGGGGCGGTTCCAGTAGCCTTTCATTACTTGCGGGCCCCGCACGACAATCTCGCCTTCTTCGCCTACATTCAAAGGTGTATAGTCACCGTTGGCATCGGGCGCCAGGCTGACAATCCGTACATCCGTGTTGCAGACTGGCAGACCAATCGATCCCGCCCGGCTTTGCCCAAAAATCGGGTTGGCCGTGGCGACTGGTGAGAGTTCGGTCATCCCGTAGCCTTCACATAAGTTGCCACCGGTAATCTCCTTGAACTTTTGCGCCACCTCCACCGGCAATGCCGCGCCGCCGCTCAAACAGGCTTTAACTGAACGCAGATTGTACTCTTTGACCTTGGGGTGGTTGATAATGCCGATGTACATGTTCGGCACGCCGGGGTAGAGCGTAATGTGCTGGTTCTGGATAATGTCCAGCACTAGGCTGGTTTCGCGCGGGTTGGGGGTGATCACTAGCTCGCTACCGGTTTTGACAGCAAAGAGCATGGCGACGGTCATGCCATAGACATGGAAGAAGGGCAGCGCGCCCAAAATGCGCTCTTTGCCATCTTCGGCCTTGGCAAACCAGGCGCGCATCTGCACGGCATTCGCCACCAGATTGCGGTGGGTGAGCATGGCGGCTTTGGGTGTGCCGGTGGTGCCGCCGGAATATTGGAAGAGGATGACATCATCGAGTTGCGGCGTATGGGCCGCCGGCTTGCTTGGTGCGCTGTTGAGCAGGGCATAAAAGGCGTGAATGTCAGGCGACGGGGCTAAATCCTTCATCATGCCACCGGCGCGCACCTGTTTCGCCACCAGATTTTTGAAGGGCCAGCCGAGCGAATCGGGGACATCGGCAATGATCACATGTTCCACCTTTGTGTGTTCGCGAATTTGCGCCAGCCGCTCGTAAAGACCGCTCATCAGCACAATGACTTTGGCGCCGCTGTCTTCCAGTTGGTGGCGCAATTCACGCGGCGTGTAAGTCGGGTTGGTGTTGACGACGACGGCGCCGGCCTTCATGGCGCCAAAGTAGGCGATGACATACTGGGGCAGGTTCGGCAACATGAGCGAGATACGGTCGCCGGTCTGTACGCCCAGCTTTTGCAAGGCGGCGGCGAAACGGTCGCTTGCTTCGTTCAATTCACGATAGGTCATTTTCGACCCAATCGACAAACCAAGGGGCAGGTACTTGAGAATCATTCGGATCGCAATGTTGTTCGGATACTTTTGGGCAGCATCTACCAACAACTGCGGCAAGGGGATTTCGGGAATGGCAACGGTTTGGGGCACCCCTTGTTCATAATGAGCAAACCAGGGCTTTGCGTTCATGACTCCTCCTCTTTGCGCCTAAGCGGTTCAATTGATTGTAAAAATAGCTTTATAATAGATTAATCCAACGTAAGTTTCCTGGTAATTCGTGCGGTTGCGGGATTGTACCACACTTTTGGCCAGTTGTATACGATCTTCTTTCCAATTTGATCAGCAATTTGTCATACCTTGCCGCGTCCGCGTCACATTTACTGTTTACGGAGAGCTATGGCATAATATTCGTTCTGATACAAGCAATTCAGCAAGCAAGCGGAGGAGTTCATGGCGGCGCGTGTAAAGTGGGTAGAAGGTAACACCTTTCTCGGGATCGATGGCAATGGCAAAGCGGCGGTGATGACCGGCGGCGGTGAAGGCCCCGGCGTCAGCCCCATGCAGATGTTGCTTTTGGGGCTGGGCGGTTGCTCAATGGTCGATGTGGTGGGCATTTTGCAGAAACAGCGCCAACCACTAGAAGATATTGAAGTCGCGATCGACGCCAAACGCGCCGACGACTATCCCAAGCCGTGGGAGACGATCCACATGCACTACATTGTCACCGGGGCTGGCCTCGACTCCAGCAAGGTGGAGCGGGCGATCAATCTCAGTGTGGAGAAATATTGCGGCGTCCATGCCACCCTTTCCGGCGTTGCCAAGATCACCCATGATTTTGAGATTCGTACAGGGCAGGAGCCGGCTGAGTAGGAAAAGAGCCTAAGGAATTTGGCATGATAAAGCAGCTATTGCAACGAATCGGTTTTGCATCTACACAACCGTCTACTCGAAAAGAAACGTCAGTAGCAAAAGCACCTGCCTTAACGATTATCGAAGTCACCGATGCCGACTTTGTGACTGTCGTGCTAGGGAGCAATAAACTAGCCGTCGTCGATTTCTGGGCCGAATGGTGCCAACCGTGCCAGATCATGTCGGCCTATGTTGGCTTTCTAGCGCAGGAGTATGGTGACCGGCTCTTGATTGCGGCAATGGATGTAGACGAAAATCCGCAAATTCCAGAACGCTACACCATTATGGGTTTGCCGACCCTTCTTCTTATGCAAAACGGCGTCGAAGTGGATCGCATTGTCGGCGTTGAAGAATATCAAACAATTAAAGCGCGGGTTGAGTCGTTGCTCAACGCCGGCCCAACCTGATGGGAGTTTTGTTCTTATGCGCATGTCGCAGCTTTTCTTTCAAACCTTTCGTGAAGTGCCGGCGGAGGCCGAAACCATCAGCCACCAGTTGTTGTTGCGCGCCGGGTTGGTGCGCCAGGTGGCCGCCGGGATTTTTGACTACATGCCCCTTGGCCAACGGGTGAAGCATAAAATTGAAACCATCATCCGCGAAGAGATGGACGCCATCGGCGGCCAGGAAGTCACCCTGCCTATGGTTCATCCGGCGGAACTCTGGCAGCAGAGCGGGCGCTGGTACGCCATCGGCGATGACATGGCCCGCTTGAAGGACCGCAATGGTCG
The DNA here is from genome assembly GCA_021405325.1 of Caldilinea sp. CFX5. The sequence continues at coordinate 128,592 of QWII01000009.1, forward strand.
CGATCTCTGTCTTGGCATGACGCATGAGGAGCTAATGGCCGATTTGGCGCGCCAGGTGGTCACCAGCTATCGCCAATTGCCTTTTGTCCTCTACCAGATTCAGACCAAATTTCGCGACGAGCCACGGCCACGCGGCGGCTTGATTCGCGTGCGCGAATTTACCATGAAGGACGCCTACTCCTTTGACCGCGACCCGGCCGGCATCGACGCCTTTTACCCGCGCATCTACCAATCCTATTTCAATATCTTCCGCCGCGCGGGGATTGATGTCGTCGCCGTCGAAAGCGACACCGGCATGATGGGCGGCACCATGGCCCACGAGTTTATGGCGCTGACTTCGATTGGTGAAGACACCTTGCTGCTCTGTGACAGTTGTGGCTATCGGGCCAATCGCCAGATTGCCACCTTCCGCAAAAGTGTGGCTGAAGAGGGCCAACCGCAGGCGTTGGAAGAAGTGCATACACCTGAAGTAACGACTATTGAAGCGCTGGCTGACTTTTTGCAGGTTCCCGCAACGCAGACAGCTAAGGCCATCTTCCTCATGGCCGAGATGAGCGATGCCGATGGCAAACTCTATGAGCAATTTGTTTTTGCTGTCGTGCGTGGCGACATGGAACTCAACGAGACCAAACTGACCAATGCCGTCAAAGCGCGGCGTCTGCGCCCGGCTACGGTGGATGAAATTCGCGCCATCGGCGCTGAACCGGGCTATGGGTCGCCGGTTGGCATTCAGCGCAAGCAGGTGTTGCTGGTGGTTGATGAGCTGATTCCACAAAGTCCAAATCTGGTGGCCGGGGCGAATCGCAAGGATTGGCACTATCGCCACGTCAACTATGGTCGCGACTACACCGCTGACATTGTGACTGATTTGGTTGCGGCTGGCGAAGGGGCGGCCTGTCCCCAGTGTGGCGCCGCTATGCAATCGGTGCGTGGCGTTGAAGTGGGCAATATTTTCAAGCTAGGCACCAAATACAGTAAGGCGATGGGCGCGTATTACCTGGACGAAAAGGGCGAACAGCAGCCGATTGTCATGGGGTCGTATGGCATCGGCAGCGGGCGTCTGTTGGCTTGTGTTATTGAACACCATAATGATGAGTTCGGCATCCGCTGGCCGATCAGCATTGCGCCCTATCAGGTGGTGCTGGTGAGCCTGGCGACCCAACGCACCCCCGAAGTAACCGCCGCCGCCGACCAGATCTATCAACAACTGCGGGACGCCGGCATCGAAGTGCTCTATGATGATCGCGACGAACGGGGCGGGGTCAAGTTTAACGACGCCGACCTGTTAGGCATCCCGCTGCGCCTGACGGTGGGTGGCAAGGGGTTGGCCAAAGGCGTGGTCGAGTCGAAAGTACGGCGCACAGGCGAAAGTGGCGAGCTTGCACTGGGTAGTTTGGTTGCCGGTGTGCAAAGTTTAATTACGGCTGAGTACGCTGTCATTAACGCGATGTTGAAGCCGGAAGTGCTGTAACAATTAATCTGTGTAATCTGCGTAATCTTTGATGGATCAATATAATAGGTAGGTAACTGACAGAGGGAGTCTCTTGTGGCCGCAAAGCTGGTGGCGCGTAGCGTCGATTTTAACGAATGGTATAACACCCTGGTGCTGGCGGCAGATCTGGTCGACTATGGCCCGGCGCGCGGCACGATGATTGTCAAGCCCTACGGCTGGGCGCTCTGGGAAAATATTCAGGGGACGCTCGATCGGCGCTTCAAGGCCACCGGCCATAGCAACGCCGGCTTCCCTATGTTCATCCCGTATAGCTTCCTGCAACGGGAGGCCAAGCATGTCGAAGGCTTCTCGCCGGAACTGGCGTTGGTAACTCATGCCGGCGGGGAAACGTTGGAAGAGCCGCTGGTCGTGCGCCCCAGCTCGGAGACGCTGATCGGCCCCGCCTTTGCCAAGTGGGTGCGCAGCTATCGTGACCTGCCGATTCTGCTCAACCTGTGGAACAGCGCCGTGCGCTGGGAGTTGCGCACCAAGCTCTTCCTGCGCACCACCGAATTTTACTGGCAGGAAGGTCACACCGCCCACGCCACCTGGGCTGAAGCCGACTTTGAGACGCGCCAGATGCTTGATGTCTACACCGACTTTGCCACCAACGAAGCCGCCATCCCGGTCATTCCCGGTGAAAAGTCGGAGGGTGAACGCTTTGCCGGCGCGGATCAGACGCTCTGCATCGAAGCGATGATGGGCGATGGGCGGGCGCTGCAATCCGGCACCTCGCACAACCTGGGGCAGAACTTTGCCAAGGCGTTTGAGATTCAATATCTCGACCCCAGCAATGTGTTGCAACATGTCTGGACCACATCCTGGGGTCTCAGCACCCGCTTTATCGGCGCGATCATCATGACCCACGGCGATGACAACGGCTTGATCCTGCCGCCGCGCCTGGCGCCCTATCAGGTGGTCATGGTGCCGATCTACAAGAAGGAAGAGGAAAAGAGCGCCGTCCTCGCCGCTGTGCAGCGGATGCAGGCTGAGCTTGTCGAAGCCGGGGTGCGCATCAAGGTCGATGATCGCGACAATCTGACCCCTGGTTTCAAATACAATGACTGGGAGTTGCGCGGCGTGCCATTGCGCATGGAGATTGGCCCGCGCGATGTAGCAAACAACGTCGTCATGCTCGCCCGCCGTGACATCCCCGGTCGCGACGGCAAACAGTCGGTCAGCCAGGAGGGCATTGCCCAGACCATCGGGGCGCAACTCAAGACCATCCAAGCCGACATGCTCGCCAAAGCAACCAAGTTCCGTGACGATAACACCTTTGCCGCCAAGAATTACGACGAGTTCAAAGAGATGGTGCAAAAAGGCTTTGTACGCGTCTGGTGGGCCGGTAGCAACGCCGATGAAAAGCAGGTTCAGCAGGAGACCAAAGCCACCCATCGCTGCTATCCGTTGGCCCAGCCGGGGGGTGAAGGGGTCTGTTTCTACACGGGCAAGCGGGCGACGCGGCAGGCGATCTTTGCCAGGGCGTACTAAGATGTTGATGACAGGAAGGTCAATACAATGAGAGCTATTACGTTGCATCAACCCGATTTGGTTGAACGCCTGGAACAGGTGGCAACAGAAGAAGATACTTCGACCGAAGAATTGCTTGACAGGGCCGTTATTGAATTTCTGGAGAGTGTTGCGCTGGAAAAATTAAAGGGTGAAACCGTTGCTTTTGAACAGTTACATCCTCAACTCGTGCAACAATACTTTGGTCAACATGTCGCCATTCATAATGGCATGTTGGTTGACTATGATCCGGATCTCAATACCTTGCATCGACGTATCCGCGCTAAATTTGGTCAAATGCCAGTTCTTATACGGCAAGTAACCAAAGAGGCGAAGTTGCCGGAAATTACGATGCGCGGCAGAAGTTTGGTAACAACAAAGCCATGAAACGCGCCTATAACCAAGCTTATTTCCCGGCTGCGCCTATGCTTCGGGTTCGTTTCGGCAATAGCGAAAAGATGCGATTTACACAATCTACTGACGCACTTGTCGACACTGGTGCGGATATTACGATTGCTCCAGTTAAACTGATGCGGAGAATTGGGGCCGTCGTTAATGGCTTTCAATCCAGTCGCGGGCAGTGGGGTGACGCCAAAACGGTCAAAATGTATATCGTTGATGTAGAAGTCGAAGGAATTAATTTCCCAGGGATTTGGGTTCTTGGTGATGATGGTGGAGAGGAAGTGGTGTTAGGGCGCAATTTGTTGAATCGGATGAAAATTCTCCTGGATGGATTGGGCGAAAAAATTGAGATTGTAAGCTACTAAGGATTACCGTGACACAACCCAATTTCCCATACTATAACACCGTCGATCAGATCTATCACGCCGAATGGTCGATTCCCAAGCTGGCGCGCCTGGAATTAGTACGTCAATCAATCGCTGCCCTCTGGCCCAACGGCCACCCGACCCGCTTTATTCACATTGCCGGCACCAGCGGCAAAGGCTCCACCTCCCGCTTTTTGGAAGTGGGGATGGGCTGTGTCGGCAAGGCGGGGGCGTATATGAGTCCGCACCTCTTTGATTACCGCGAGCGCTTTAGCATTGGCGGCGACTTTGTCAGTCAGGCCGATATTCACTGGGCGTGGGAAGAGCGGATCAAACCCTACTGCCTCCGCATGGCGCTGCACAACCCGCATCAGGTGCATACCTTCTTGGAAGTCTCGCTTTTAATTGCGTTGGCAATCTATGAAAAGCATGGCGTCGAGTGGGCGGCTATCGAAACAAGTGTCGGTGGTCGCTATGACCATACACGCGCGCTGGATGTCGTCGCCGCGGTGTTGACCAACGTGGGGACCGATCATGCTAATATCCTGGGCAAGGAACAGTGGCAACGCACGCTCGACAAAGCCGGCATTGCCCGACCGGGCGTCCCCTTTTTCACCAGCGATCACAACCCCGAAAATGCCCCCATCATTGCGTCGGTCTGTCAAAGCGTTGGCGCGGAGTTGTATTGGGTGGATGAACAGGCGGTTGATCAATTGGTACAGGCGCTTGATCGCCATCAGCTCACCGTGGCGGCGGAATCGTTGCTCAAGGCGACCTATCAGAAGTGGAATGCGGCGTTGGCCTATGCGACCATTCGCCATCTCTGTCCGGACATTGATGAACGACGGGTGCTGGAAGCTTTTTGTGGCGCACGGCTGTTGGGGCGCTTCTGGCCGGTGGCGGAAAATGTGTATGCCGATATTGCCCATAACGTGGAAAAGATCAGCGCGCTGGCCGATGAACTTCAGGATCATTTTGGTGAACGTGGCAAAATTTTAGTGGTCGGCATGTCGGGCAAGCGGACGCCGGCGAAGGTTTTTGCGGCGCTGGCAAAAGTCGCCAAGCTCATCATTGTCACCGGCGCTTCGTTCAAGGGGCAAGACCCCGGCAAGGTGCAACAAGAACTGGCGGCAATGACGGGTAACATTCCCGTCCTGGTCATCAATGACCCGCGCCAGGCGTTGACAATGGCCCAATCCATGCAACGGGGCGACGATGTGATCATGCTCACCGGCTCGACCTATATGATCGAACAGGCGCTCAACCCCGACCCCTACCTGCGCACATTGAGCAACACCTTTGGCTGGCGCACTCAGGTGGATACGGAAGCCAGCGGGACGGTACAACTCACTTTACCACCACCGCCGCCGCCACTGCGTTAACTTGAGAAAAATGATCAGCCTCCACCAATAACTCCTTGTAACCATCTTCAGCGGCAATCCGGCGAGCTTGGGCCAGTTGTTCACGCGCTGCCGCCGGCGGCAATAATGGCGCGACCCACAACCGGATCTGTGTCACCGAAAAGCGAATGTTGAGCGCTTCCATCTGTTCCAAGGCAGAGAGGAGCAACCGGCGGGCCTGCGCCTTGTCACCCCGCGCCTTGGCGACCAGCCCCAGGTTGGCGGTGAGGCCGGCAACCCGTTCAGCGGCGGCGAATTGCTGGGCCAGGGTCAGTCCTTCTTGGAAAAACTGTTCCGCCTCATCGAGTGCATTGTGCGCCAAGGCAATTTCACCCAACGTGGAGTAGAGGTAGGGCAGGGCGGCGAGAGCGCCTTTTTCTTGCACCAGGGCCAGGCCACGGTGGGCATAGTCAGCGGCGGCGGGGTCGCCTTGTAGATGGAGGTGATAGGCCAGGTTGTTGCAGGCGAGAATGTGAACCCGCAATTCGCGATCACTGGCCATTGGCTGACTAACGGCAAAAGCATCCCGAAAGTAAGCGACGGCAGTAGGTAAGTCACCACGGCGAGCGGCGATGTTGCCCAGCTCAAACTTGACATCGCCCAGCGTCACCACCCCTTTGACCGCGACAATTTGGGATTGGGCAAGCAGCGCTTCGGCCTTTTGCAGGTGGCGCACAGCGTCGTCCAGATCGCTCCCCATCTGGGCCAAGGCGATACCGCGGAAATATTCGACAAAGCTCACCGTCTCGGCGCGGCCATGCCCATTGACCTGTGCCGCCAGCGCCAAGAGTTCACCATACCGGGTGCCGAGCATCAGCGCTTCGATCAGGTCGGCGTACAGCAGTTCTTCAGCCAATGGGTCACGACTTTGGGTCTTCAAACTGAGTGCCAGCCGCACAGCATCGGCAGCGCGACCACTCTGCCCGGCATGGAGAGCCGCTTGCCCCAACGCCGCCAGAATGCGCTGGTGTTGCGACTGATCGGTAAAGGCTGCCGCCGCTGCTGCCGCCTGCTCATAAAAGGCAATCGCCTCGCGCCAGGCCGCCAACTTTGCCGCGCCTTGGCCGGCGAGAAAGGCATAGTGGGCCACCCGTTCCGGTTGATGCCCTTCGGCAAAGTGATGGGCCAATAGACCGGCTACGCTCTCAATGCGCTGGTGGTAAATTTCTTCCATTGCCGCGCCAACCCGTCGGTGTAAGAGGCGATGGCGTGGTTCGCCCATCTCCTGATAGGCCACTTCCAGCGTTAACTGATGGTCAAATTGATAGCGCAAGCCCGTCAATGGCTGGATCAACCCGGCGGTTTGCAACTCATCCAAGCTGTTGAGAACGGCGGCGTCAGAGAGCGCCACTGTATGCGCCACCGTTTCAATCTCAAACTCCCGCCCGATAACCGACGCCGCATTCAACACTTGCCGCGCCGATTCAGAGAGGCGCGCCAGCCGCGCCCGAATCAGGGCATAGACGGTCTGGGGGACAACTTGTGTGGCCGCTGCGGTTGGTAAATTCGTCCGGCCATCAGGCAATAACAACTGCTGGTCCCGCGCATAGTAGAGCAACTCAATCAGAATAAAGGGGTTGCCTTCGGAGAGTTCGGTCAACCAGGCAGCCAAGGCAGTCGGCTCTTGGGCGGTGATCTGTTGGGCCAACTGGGCAATATCGTTGGCGGTCAACCGTTGGAGGGGGAAGCGCTGTAAACGGCCCTCACGCAGCAAGGTTTCCAACAGCAAGGCCAGCGGCGCGGGGGCGATGACCGGTCGCGCCGTGGCGACAAAGGTGAGCGCGGCTCCTTGTTGCGCCGCCTTGCGCAGGAGATAGCCCAGCAGGCTAATGGTCGAAGCGTCGGCCCAGTGCAGGTCGTCAAAGGCCAGCACCAACGGGCGTTGACGGGCCAATGCCAGCAGAAACTGGCTGATCCCCTCCCACAGACGCAGTTCATCCACCGCGGGCGCAGTCGGTGAAGGGGTAGCGCGCTCATCGGCCAGTTCCGGCAGCAGCCGCGCTACTTCGGTGCGCCAGAGTGGGTTCAAGGGCAGATCGCGCAACAGTTTGGGCCACTGGGGTTGGGTAAAGAGGGTGCGCAGCGCTTCTAATAATGGTTGATAGGGCAGCGTTGCCTCCAATTCACGCGCTTGCCCCAAGAGGACGAGCGGGGCGTCACGCTGCTGGCGCTTTTCGATAAATTCTTCCAATAGGCGCGATTTGCCGATGCCGCTTTCGCCTTCAATCAGCAGAAGATGATGGGCCGTCGCCAGTTCGGTTAAGCGTTGTAATTCTCGCTGTCGCCCAACAAAGGGGAGCGCCGGCACCCCTTGGCGCGCCAGTGAAATTGCCACCGGTGTTGTCCAGGTGGGGAAAGGGGGAAGCGCCACTGCTTCCCTGGCAGCCGGTGCGCTTTCCGGCGTGCGCTTGACAACGGTCGCGGCATTGCTATTGACCACCGGCGCTGGCAACGTATCGGTGATGATGGCATCGTAGAGCGCCTGCGTCTCCTCCATCGGCGGCACACCCATTTCATCGGCAAGCAGGGTGCGTAATGTTTCATAGCGCCGAATCGCGCCGGCACGGTCGCCGGCCAGATATTGTAGACGCAAGGCATCGCGCTGCACATCTTCCTGTAACGGTTCCAGCGCCAGGGCATGATCAAGGGCGTCGAGCGCCTCACGGTAGGCGTGCTGGGCTTCATGGAGGCGACTGAGACGGGTATAACCGCTGAGAGCCAGTCGTTGGTAACGGGTACGTTCGACAGCGGCCCAGTCATCAAATTCTGGAAGATCAGGCAAGGTGAAGTCGCTGAGAAAGTCGCCGCCGTAGAGGGCCAACGTGGCTTGCAGCGCCGGTAGGCTGGCTGTGGGTTGGGCAAGTTGAGTGACAAAGGTGCGCGCATCGACGCTGACCGCAGTCGCTAAGGTGATGATGTCATCTTCCGCCTGGACAAGGTCGCCCAAAATTTTGCGTAAGCCATAGAGGGTGCTACGAAAATTTTGCTGTGCGCCCTGCCGGTCGGCGTCGGGCCAGAAGAAGGCAAGCAGGTGGTCACGGGCAACGGGTGTCGGGTGGGCGGCCAGGTAATAGAGCAAGGCGCGGCTTTTGCGTCGGGCGATGGGTACGGGTTGGTCAGCGTCAAGGATCTGGGGCGCGCCCAGCAAGCGAATCGATAGCATGGGTGGTATTATAGCTGATGGGTGGAAAAACAACAACGGATTCGGGTAGCAACGGATTATGATCAGGGGCGAATGGTCTATTTTTTCTCTACTTGACACATAGAGCAACGGCTTTTTATAATGATTCCGTTGATTCATCCCAAGCAGATAACAGAGGAGAAACCAAAGGTGAGCAGAAAAATTGAGAAGTTGTTCCGTGCGCCCTATTCGGTGCCGAATGGTCTACAGATCACGGATGCCGGGTTGTGGATCGTCGATCAGATCACCGACCGCGTGGCGTTGGTCAATATCAATGACAAGATCGATTATTACGAGGTGCCGAAATTTATCCGTGATATTCCCAGCGAATGCTCGAACACTAGCGGTCTGGGCTGGGGCGATGGAGCGTTGTGGTTGGCAGCCAATGGCGGCGCGCAGTTGTGGCGACCGGCCCGTCCCCATGACGCCGATGCGCACAACGGCGAAATTCTCAAAGTCGATCCGCAGACAGGGGCGACGCTGGCGCGCTATCCGTTGCCCGGCGGCGGCGGTACGCACGGCCTGGAATTTGACCGCTTTGAAGCCGATACCCTCTGGGTGACCACGCTCAAAAGCCAGACGCTGTCCAAGATGCGCATTAGTGATTGGAGCGTCCAGCATGTCATTGCGCTGCCCTACCAGCGCGCCCACGGTGTTGTGCGGGTAGAAGATGGCGTCTGGGTCGTTCACACCGCGAACCGGGTGATCGTCAAGCTTGCCCTGGACGATGGGCGTGAACTCGACCGCATCGACGTACCGGCGCCCAATCCCGAACCTCACTGTCTCTCCAACTATGGCAAGGATCTGATCTACTGCGATGCCAGTTCCGGCTGGGTCGCCAAGATCACACTCTAACCGATCAACCACGAAGACACGAAGTTCACGAAGAAAAGCAGATCCTTCGTGAACTTCGTGTCTTCGTGGTTAAATTATGCGCTTTTGGTGCGGAAGCCAAAGAGAGAATAGAGCGGACACCAGCCGATTACGCCGGTGAGCAGCGGAATAAAGCCCAGGTATTGCAACACCAGCCCCAGCGTCCCACCGACCACGCCGGCCCACCCCAAGTATAGTAGCTTGGTGCAATTGCGCAAGCAAAGGGCCGGGCAACGCCGTCACCAACGGATACCAGGTCGTCAGTTGTTCTAATTCAACTGTGGTCATACGCTTTACTCTTGGGTGGCCTCATCCGGTGACGCGCCAAGCCGGCTACCGATAAACTCCGGCGCGCCATTCAAAAAGCTGCGCCAATCCATTGGTCGTTTGCCGGCTGGTTGCACCGTCACCAACCTTAGCAAGCCATCACCAGTACCGACCGCCGGCCCACCGGTTGTTTGCACCACTTGACCGGGATTGGCTGTGCCATTGACAACCGTTGCTTGCAAAATCTTGAACGACTCCCCCCGCCAGGTAGTATAGGCGGAGGGCCAAGGAGAATAGGCGCGGGTCATCCGTTCGATCAACACCGCCGGTTGTGACCAATCGATCAAGCCGGCTTCCTTGCGAATCAACCGGCAGAGCGATGGCTCTCCCGGCAATGCAGATTGAGGTATTGGCGTAATCTTACCGGCCAACCAGGCGGGTAAGGTTGCGATGAGCAATTGCGATCCGGCTTCGGCCAGTCGTTCGCTGAGGGTGGCGGTGGTGTCGTCGGGCGCAATGGGCACTTTGGCTTGGGCCAGCACGGCGCCGGTGTCCATGCCCTCATCCATGAGCATGATGGAATTGCCGGTTTCGGTCAGGCCGTCGAGCAGGGCGGCGGTAATGGGCGAGGCGCCGCGGTAGGCCGGCAGCAGGCTGGCGTGGACGTTGATCGGCCCGTGAGTAGGAATCGCCAACACCTCTTTGCGCAAAATTTGCCCAAAGGCCGCCACCACAAAGAGATCCGGGGCGAGATCACGTAGTGCGTCCACTGCCGCCGGTTCCTTGCGCAGACTGGCCGGTTGCAGAATGGGCAACCCCTGGGTCAACGCATATTGTTTGACCGGGCCGGTGACCACTTTCTTACCCCGCCCCGCCGGTCGATCCGGTTGCGTCACCACGGCGACCACTTCCCACTGCTGGGCGGCGGCATGAGTGCATAAAGCACGCAAGCTAGGAACGGCAAAGTCCGGCGTCCCCATGAAAATAATGCGCGTTGGCGTCATAGAATTTCCTACCCGATCCAATCGTTGTAACCAATCCTCAAATCACCCAATCACTGAATTATTATGTCTGCCGTTCCGGCGGATGCTCTAACGGCGGCGCGGAGGTGGTGAAGTTGTGGGCGATGCGTTGGACATAGTTGTGCAGTAGGCTTTGTACCCGTCCATGATCAGGCGACGCCACCAGCAGACCGACGTGATTCTTTTTGTCCAGACGCCAGACAATCTCCGGGTCGTTATAAGCGCTGGTGTCGGGGTGTTCCTGGTGCGCCAATGAGACGATTAGCCCAGTATACTCCTGGCGAACCGGTGGCAGACTGTAGTGTTCCCCACGAACATGGGCAATCTCTAGCCGCGCCCATTCGACCCACGGGTTGAGACCGGTGGCATGTTCCACCAACAGATCGATGCCGGCCCCACCCACGCGCGCCGCCACTTCCAAGAAGTAGAAGCGGCCATCAGCATGGCTACGGATAAACTCAGCGTGAGTGACGCCATAAGTTAACCCCATCGCCTTGATCAGATCCCGGTTGATGGCCGTGAGCGCTGTATCCTCTTCCCCACCGTAGGGCAATTTGCTGGTGAGGAAAACGCCACCACCTTGATAGACAGACAGCGGTGGCGCACCATATTTGCTGGTGGCGGCAAAGAGCACCTGCCCCTGGTCGATGATCGAATCGACATGATAGACATCACCGGGCAGAAAGCGTTCCAACAGGAAGAAGGATTGGCGATCCCCAAACTGCTCCAGCAAGGGCCAAAGTTCATCAGCGTGGTGGATCTTTTTGATGCCCATTGCACTGGCCTCGCCACGGGGCTTTAAGACCCACGGGGCCGGCACCCGCGCCATAAAGTCACGCAGACGATCATAATTCAACACCTGGACAAATTCAGGCACCGGGATGCCATGTTGCTGGGCTTGGGTGCGCATAGCAAGTTTGTCCCGAAAGAAACGGGCTTGCGAATCGCCCAAACCGGGCAGCCGCATGTGTTCGCGCAGATGGGCCGCCATCTCCACATCAAAATCATCCAACGCGATGACCTGGTCGATCGGTCGGGTGCGCGCCAGATAACTCACCCCATGGAGAACCTCAGTTTGGTGAAAGAGACTCGGCATGAGAAAGCGCTCGTCAATCGCCGCCATCGGCCAGGGATCATCGCGCAGATCTTCTCTGGTCAGCAGCATCGTATGACACCCCAGCCGTTTACACTCCTCGATCAAACGCCCACCCTTAAAATAACTCGATATACAAAGGATTGTTGGTTGGTCCATGGCCCCCTCCGGTTCCAGTAGAATTTGTACTACTTTCATGGAATTACGAGTTACGAATTACGAGTTACGAAACACAGGTCGTAACTCGTAATTCGTAACTCGTAACTCTTCTTGTCTATCGATTCAAACTCGCGCCCCCACCGGCCAGCAGACTCTCGACCTCGTCACGAGTGGAGATGACCATGTCGCCGTGCATACTGAGACAGAGGCCCGCCATGACTTGACCGTAGTCCAGACCGCGTGGCAGGTCGCCATCGAGCCAGCCGTGGATAATGCCGGCAGCCATGGCGTCACCGGCGCCCAGGCGGTCGATGATTTCAACGGGGCGGGCCGGGCTGTGGTGCAAGGTGCGGCCATCCCAGGCCAGCACGCCTTCATCACCGACGGAGACGACGACGGTTTTGGCCTGGCTCAACTCGGCCATGGTGTGGACAATCGCTTCCGGCGAGCCGCTACAACCGAAGAGCAACTTGGCATCACCCTGGCCACAGAAGAGCAGGTCGATGCCCTGGATCATCGGCTTGATGGTGGCGGCGGCTTGGGCCGGCGTCCATAATTTGCCACGGAAGTTGACATCAAAGCTCACCGGCACCCCGGCCGCGTTGGCGCGTTGAATGGCTTCTTGAGTCAAGTGTAAACAAGCAGGAGAGAGCGCCGGGGTAATACCCGTTAGGTGAAGCAGTCGCGTATCGAGGACAAAGTCCCAGTCAACCTGGCCGGCTTCCAGCCGGGCAGCGCACGAGTTGGCGCGATCATAGTAGACCTGGGTCGCGCGTGGCGGCGTGGCAAATTCGAGGTAGTAAGTGCCAACGCGGCCATCGTCAAACCAGATAACGCCGTCGGTGTTGACCTTCGCCAGATGTAAATGGTTGGTAATAATGCGGCCCAGAGGGTTGTTGGGCAAGCCGCTCACCCAGGCGCAGTTGCGGCCCAGGCAACTCAGCCCGCCCAGCATATTCGCCTCGGCGCCGCCGGGGTGAATCGCCAGATGTTGCGCTCGTTCCAGCCGTTCGCCGACGGGGACGCTGTAGCGTAACATCACCTCGCCGATGGCTGTCACATCAAAACGTGGGGTTTGCATTGCCGATCCTTCCTGTTGGTGGTCGATTGGTCGCGTAGTCGCGTGGTCGCGTAGTCGTTTCGTCGTATGATCATTTGGTCCGTCGGTCAGCTTCATTTCACGACTATGTGACCATGCGACTACGCGACCAATTGACCACGCGACTATGCAACTGTTTTCCCCACAGTTTACCTTGAAATGAACACTTGTCAAAACGGGTAACGCAGCGCTATGACGCTGGCGGCTTTGGTGGTAAAATAGGAAAGTTGTCCAATTCCTGTATAGAGCCCGAAGAGGTGTGCTATGAAAATTCGCCAGACTAAAGGTTTAACGTTTGATGATGTGCTGCTCATTCCCAAGCGGTCGCCGGTGGCCTCGCGGCGCGATGTCACCACCACGACGCGCCTGACGCCGACGATACCTTTGCAAACACCGATTCTCAGCGCCAACATGGATACTGTAACCGAGGCGACCATGGCGATGGCCATCGCGCGCGTGGGCGGCATCGGCATTATCCACCGCTTTATGACCGTCGAACAGCAGGTCAAGCAGGTCAAGCAGGTCAAGCGCGCCGAGGGGTTTGTCGTCGAGCAACCCTATACCATCAGCAGCGACGCCACCATTGGCCAAGCCAAGCGCACAATGCAGCTTCATGACATTGGCGGGCTGGTTGTCACCAACAGCAGCGGCAAGATGGTGGGACTGGTGACACACCGGGATCTGCTCCTGGCGCCGGAGGATGGCGCTTCGGTGCAAACAGTGATGACCGGCCATAAGAATATTGTCAGCGGCAAGCCGGGAACCACCCTGGAAGACGCACGAGCGATTTTACACCAACACCGCCTGGAAAAATTACCGTTGGTCGATGAGAGCGGCAATCTGGTCGGCTTGATCACGGCGCAGGATGTGATCAAGCGCAAAGAACACCCCGACGCCACCACTGACGAAAAGGGCCGATTGCGCGTCGGCGCGGCCATTGGCGTTAAACCGACCGACGTGGAACGGGCCGCCGCCCTGCTCGACGCCGGCGCTGATGTGCTGGTGTTGGACATTGCCCACGGCCACGCCGACCACTGTATTGCCATGGTGCGCACCTTGTATCGCGACTACCCCAAGGCGCAGATCATTGCCGGCAATGTTGCGACGGCGGATGGGGCGCGCGAACTGGCCGAAGCGGGCGCCAGCGCGATCAAAGTGGGCATTGGCCCTGGCTCGATCTGTACGACGCGCATTGTCACCGGCTTTGGCGTGCCGCAACTGACGGCCATTATGGATAGCTTGGATGGGTTGCAAAGCGCCGGCATCGACATCCCGCTCATTGCCGACGGCGGCATCAAGACCTCCGGCGACGTGGTCAAAGCGCTGGCCGCCGGCGCCGACACGGTGATGATTGGCAGTCTCTTTGCCGGTTGCGAAGAAGCGCCCGGTTCGCCGGTGATTCGCGATGGGCAAAAGGTCAAAGTGGTGCGTGGCATGGCGTCACTAGGTGCCGCAATGGGGCGCAAAGCGGCGGAAGAAGGCGAGACCACCGTCAGCACTGACGAAAGCGCCGAAAGTCAAGCCGACTGGGACAAGGTGGTGCCGGAGGGGGTCGAAGCGGTAGTGCCTTACCGCGGCCATGTCAAGGAGATTGTCTACCAACTGGTCGGCGGGCTGCGCTCCGGCTTGAGCTATGGTGGGGCGCGCACGATTAAAGAGTTGCAGGCCAACGCGGAATTTATTGAGATTTCGGCCGCGGGTGTGCGCGAAAGTAACTCGCATGATGTGAAGCGGTTATAAAGAATAAGTCATTGCGGCTCTCCGCGAGTCCGTGACTCGCAACCAACCCTGGCGAGTCACGGACTCGCGGAGAGCCGTGTGTGGCGTTATATTTTTATGGACCCTTACTGTATAGGGCTACCTTCTAGCACAACGCGGGTTTCAGGCCCAGTAAGCAGGAGTTGTGTGCCATTGAGTTTCAATGTATTCGTTTCCGATACAGCCAAGAATACATTAGAAAATATAGCAGAGATTTGGCTATTTGTGATTTGCGGGCATTCGTATGAGGTATCCGCACTCATCTCGAACCGATAGTACTCTTCACTCTTTATGTCCATGCGAAACGTAGCAATGTTGCACTGCTCCGTCTTGAAGTGAAGATAGCCGTCCCCTGTAATTTCTAAATAAACCGGTCGAATGGCATCAAAAATGATCGGTTGCCCCTGATGTGTAATTTCAATCAATTGCCAGCGATTTTGCGTAAACACAGGCTCTGCTAGACTGAAGGGATGGGCTGCTTCCAGCACGATCTGGCTTTCGTCACCAATCAAAGTTAACTGCTCATTTTGCAATTCAAAGCGGTTTGTGTTGGACAAAGCAGTCCAAAAACCGCTATATTGCTTTGTTTGAACCTCAGGACACCCTGCCTCCGTTGAAACACCTTCACCCAATTGATACTGGTGTTCGTCTTGAGCAATAATGCCAAAGCCGAGATTATTACAACTAGTTTCTGCAGAGATGCCATCAGGCCAAATTTTAACATAGATCGGCTGAATGGCATCAAATGCAACCATTTCATTTTGGTGAATAATGGTAACAACACGCCAAGGATTTTTCGTTAATAATAACATTTCCTCTGAGACAAGTGGGCTTTCTGCTTGAAACAGTGAGAATTGTTCTGGTAAAGGAATCCAACTCATTGGTTGAAGGCAAGCGGTTGCAATTGCGGCAAGCATGGCGAGAAGCAAACCATATTTCACCATTTTTTGCACTGTCGAATCAAAAAGTTTTTTCTGTCCATTGCATACCGCCTTAAATCTGAGGAAAGCAAAATTGAAAGAAGTCGCATGTAATCTCTCTACAGGGGCGTACTACTTTATTCTGTCAATAGGTATAATGGTCTGGATGGCAAGTCGTCCCATGCATTCGATTTATTAGGATGGTGAAGCAGTTCTTAGGTCATATAGATAGAAATCTTTACTACGGATTGTCAATTTCAAGCACAACTCGTACTGCACCTCCACTTAGAATTAATTGATCACCTTGCAGTTCAAGTGTGGTTGTGGCAGTCAATGCCGTAACAACACGACTATATTGCCTTTCTTGAGTTTTAGGGCAAAGCATCAAAGTTGTGACGCCTTCTGTTATGTAATAATGCTGTTCATCTTGCGCGATGAGAGTAAAGCCTCCACTATTACAGCCTGTACTTTCCCAAGTCAGCCTTCCATCGTTGCTAAATGCAATGTGGATAGGTGATATTGTAGAAAAATCTACCGTTTCTTTGTAATCTTTTACTTCAACCAGGCGCCAACGATTTTCAACCAGAGGTAGCATTTTCCCTGGAATGAGAGGGCTTTCTGGTTGAGAAATTGGTCGGATGCAGGCAGTAACAAGCACCATAGTAACTGAGGTCAACAATAACAATTTCATTCTCTTTACACATAGCTTTGTATAAAATATTTTTTTGCACATAATGTCACCACTTTACATATCAAAACTGAAGAAAGTGTTCAAATATTGATTTGCTACCTGATATTAACAACTTGAAAATCACTGTAGCCAGTAAGTGCAATGGTAGTTACCCGCACTTACTGGCTAATTTTTTCTCCCTCCCAGCAGCGTATTATTCACTTACTAATAGACCAGATGCAATTCATGGTTATTATTCTTTATGGGTAACTTAGAATATCACCACCTTGTGCCAGCGTAGAAAGTCCGGAACAACATTGTTGCCAAGCTGGTGCATTACCCCAGTCGATATCTTGATTAGTAGAGGTAAGTGGAACATCACGTACATAACCGATACCGCCACGCCAGATTCCTTCACGTAAACGGCCACCAACAACATAAGCTGTGTATGATGTGATGGTTCCACTGCTACCTGCAGGTACAGAGGTACGACAACTTTGACTTGTTTGTGTCCCCAAATTACCGTTGTTATCGAGTGGACGCAGATACTCGGTACAATTAGTTTCAGTCCAAAAGACATTCTGATAATAATTGTTGCCTACAATATAAGCATCTTGGGAACGCGGCGCTGTTCCCCAACAACATGCAACCCAAGGTATAGCAAGAGACCAATTGATGGTGCCGTTGCCATTCAACGGCGCATTTCGTGTATAACCAATGCCACCACGCCACATAGCTTCAAACCAATAATTACCAAGAACCCAAGCAGTGTAAGTTTCAATCGTTCCAGTACCCGGCGGGGTTGTGCTACAAGTGTACTGGTTATAAGGTGGGGTTGCATAGCCATTATTATCATAAGGAGTCACATATTCTGTGCAAGTCCCGTTACTGAAAAACACATTCTGATGGTAACGTTGTTGGTAGTGCGAAGTCAAAACAGTAAACCCAGCGTTATTGATTGTATCAACTGGAGTATAAGTAAAGTAGGTAAAATTACCAGTTGTGCATTCGGGGCCAGGCCATCCACTACTCAGGACGCCCACAGCAGTCACTGTACTCCCAGAGATAGGTTTATATACTGGTGCCCCACTATCACCTTCACAGGCAATATTAATAATTATGCCAGTAGGTCTATCAACTCTAACATAATTGCCACCGGCATAAGAGATGCTTGTAACGTAACCACATGTGTTACCAGTTGTCCTACCATATTTGCAGACGTAATCACTCAAGGTAGTAGCTTTAGTTTCTGTTGCTGTTACTCTATTTGTAGTATTTTGAGCAACAAAAATCTCATTAGTCAAATCAAGGCTCCGCACGGATACATCGTGCATCTGTATGTCACCAACAGAACTATTAATATCATACGCAGTTGTTGGACCAAGGTAAACACTATTTACACCACTGTACACAATATAGTTACTATTGTTACAATGTCCAGCCGTTGTCATGAATCTTCGATCATCACTATTGCGCTTAACAGCGAATCCTGTTGTACAATCGGCTATTATGGGATCCACTACGATGCCGAAGGCGACATCCTTTCGGTAACTTTTAACGAAGCAGCAGAAAGACAAAAAGGGGTTGAGCTTTCTGACAACATTGTACTCTACTATAACCCTGATACCGAAAAGCCCTTAAAACTCATTTTAATCAGTTATCAGGCAATGGTTGCCGCCAGTCAACAAACGCCCATAACGTTGGATGGGTTAGCTGATGCGCCGGCAAAGGTTCAGACCACCATTACAACGATCCTCCAACAGAGGCCGCTAACCGCCTTTTTGCAATTAGTCAGTACACAGGGGAAGTTGCCGCTCAACAGTCGATTACAGGAAATTTTTACACCGACGACACTGGCAATGGTTGCCGCTTCGTAATCGATTGTATCCAGCAGGACAGTGGTAAACGCGTGAGTCCCCTGTTCACCTAGCCCGATCTTTGCACAGAAGCGTGGTCATGTGCATAATACCCCTATGGAAATGACCGCAAACTCGTCAACAATGCGCAAGGAGCAACCCGGCCGCATCGCTCAGGCCACGCAGGTGAGCGAACGGCTCTGGCTTCTGGCAATCCTGGGGCTGTTTTTGGGGATGGGGCTTTGGTATAGCCTGGCGACACCCCCCTTTGAAACGCCCGATGAACTTTATCACTATGCCTTTGTTCGCCATTTGGCGGCGGGCAATGGGCTGCCGGTGCAAAACCCGGCGGTGGAAGAGGCTTGGTCACACGAGGGCAGTCAGGCGCCGCTCTACTATTGGGTGGCCGGCTGGTTGACCAGCGCTATCGACCAGCGCGATTTTGCTCAACTCAATGTTCCCAACCCGCGCGCCAACATCGGCGACCCGCTCTTTCCCGGCAACAAAAATTTTATACTCTACAGCGCCGCCGCCCATCCCCTACAAGGGAGCAATTTGGCGTTGCACATCGCCCGTTGGCTTTCGCTGGCGTTGGGTTGCTTGACCCTTTGGTTGATCTATCAGATCGCCCGCCTGGCCTTTTCTGACTATGCGCAAGCCAGCCAATTCTGGCCCCTTGCCTTGCTACCTGTGCTATGGGTGGCGACCATCCCCCAATTCACCTTTATCAGCGCGGCCTGTTCCAATGACAGCATGGTCATCGCCACCAGCACAGCGACCGTCTACTGGCTGGCCCGCTTGCTGACCAAAGCCCCGCACAGACCGATTGCCTTGCTGGAATGGCTGTTTCTGGGAATATTGGTGGGGTTGGCGGCGTTGAGCAAATTGCAAGGACTGGGCTTGCTGCCCCTGGTCGCCGTGGCGACTTTATTGATGGCGGCGGTGCAGCGCGACTGGCGACTCCCCTTCCGCGCCGTGCTGCCGGTGACGCTGCCGCTGCTGCTGGTGGCCGGCTGGTGGTATTGGCGCAACTATAGCCTCTACGGCGACTGGTTCGGCGTCACCAACTTGCTGGCGAACAATGGGTTGCGCCCGGAGCCGATTACCTGGGACAGTTTCTGGGGTGAATTCCGCGGTCTGCGCTACTCCTTCTGGGGTATCTTTGGCTGGTTCAACATTCTGCTGCCGACCTGGGTCTACCCGCTGCTGGATGGCGTGACGGTGGTGGCGCTGGCTGGTTTACCCGTGGCCTGGTTGACCAAGCGCACGACAACCGATAAGATCAGTACGCAAGGTGCAGATCTGGTACGCTTGCTCCTCTTGAGTTGGGTACTGATTTCGGTGGCGCTACTTATCTATTGGCTCAATCAGGCCACCAGCAGCCAGGGGCGGCTCTTTTTTCCGGCCCTGAGTGCTTTTGCTGTGCTGCTGGTGTTGGGATTGCAGGCGTGGTTGCGCTATTTGCCAATGCGGGTGCAGCCAATACTCTGGTCGTTGACGCCGCTGTTGATGGTGGGCTGTTCGCTCTATACGCTGACGATCCTCTTTCCGGCCAGCTACAACGCGCCCAAACCGGTCAGTGCAATTCCAGCCACCGCCCAGCCGCTTGATGTTGTCTACGGCGAAAACGACAAGCTCTATCTGCTGGCGCTGGAGATTCCCAACGAACGTTTCCAGCCAGGGGATCGGGTGCCGGTGACGCTCTATCTCCAGGCCCAAGCGCCGATTCAGGATGATTATCAAGTTTTTATTCAATTGCTGGACGAAAACCGCATGGAGGTCGGCAACCTGACCAGCCACCCCGGCTGGGGCCGCAACCCGACCACGCTTTGGCAGCCGGGCGCCATCTATGCCGACCATTACCCGGTGCTGATCGAGCGCGCCATCACCGGTGCGTCACCACTGCTGGCCCAGGTCTACATCGGCTTTGTCGATCCGCAGACCGAAAAAGGCGACCGCCTCCCGATTCCTGCCCAGACGACAGCCGGTGTCAAAATCGAAGAAGGCCCTTTCCTCAGCCAGGTCGCCATCAGCACGTCCGCGCCGCCCACCGTTGATATAGCAACGATGACTGGTAACGACGCTGAGTTTGGCACGGTGCTCAAACTGACTGCCGTTGATTTTCCGGCGCGATTGACTGTAGGCGATACAGCGCCGATCACGGTGACGCTGGTCTGGGATACGCTTGGTACACCAGCGACTGATTACACGGCTTTTGTCCACCTGCTGGATGAAAGCGGCGAACGAGTCAGCGGTTTTGATCAAGCGCCAGCGTTGCGTTTTCCTACCCGCTACTGGCGGCAGGGCGACCGCGTCGTTACCCAGTTCCCGCTAACGCCACCCACCACAACCGGCGAGTTTGCCTTGTGGGTCGGTCTCTATGAGGCCGACAGCGGTGGCACGTTACTCCTCCCCATCACGGAAAGCGCCGGGCAAACCACCGGCGATGGACGGGTGCTGGTCGGCAAGCTCACGGTCCAATGAACCCCGCTATTTTGTCACGACCGGCAAGAAGATCGTCGTCGTCTGTAGCGTTGCCGGGTCGAGGCGCCAGAGGTGGGCGGTTTCTGTGCCGGCGTTGCGACCGGTAATATAGAGTTGTTCCTGGTGGGTAAAGAGCGTCGGGTTGAGGGGTAGAGATGAGTTGAGGGTACAGACGACGCGCGGGTACGCCTGTCCCCACGGCAATGCCAGCAACGAAGCCGGGCCA
The DNA here is from genome assembly GCA_021405325.1 of Caldilinea sp. CFX5. The sequence goes on from QWII01000009.1 coordinate 149,368, forward strand.
AGGATCAGCAACCCTGGCTCGCCCACCAGCGCCAGACGTGCGGCAAAAGGTAACGTCGTCAGCCGTACCGTCCCTGTATCAGCGCCATCGCTCTGCCAAAGCTCGGTTTGCTGAAGGTCGCTGCGCGCGTCGTGCCAGGTCAGGGAAAAATAGAGCTTGTTGTTATACGCTAGCGCCATGTCATAGCGGATGGCTGGGTAGAGACCATCGTCACGCTGGACACGGAGCGTTTTGACCAGCGTAAACCGGTCCCGATCACTCTCCAGCCGCCAGAGACGCAGGAGCGGTGGGTCATCCTCGAAGAAGTAAAGCCTGTTCCGGCCAATCGCCACCAATGTGTATGGATAGAGCGCATTGTCCGGCGTCGGTGTGGCCGCAGTAACCAGGGGCTTTGCCAAAAGCAAGGTCGTACCACTGCTCGTGCCATCCGAGCGCCAGAGACCGCCGGGGCCGCCAGAGCCGCCGGCGAAGAAGTAGAGTTTGCTATTTTGCACCACCCCCTGGCCGATGACAACGACGCCGGCCACTGCGGGTTCTGCCGTAAAGGTTTTGAGCCGTTGAAAGCCACGCTGGTCAAAGCGCCACAACTCAATCGCCTTGTCGGAAAGATGGGCGGTCAGGTAAACCGTGGTGGCGTCCTGGGCCAGCACCTGGGCATTGACCGGTGTCGGGCCACGGTAGCGGGTGGTTAGCGGTGTTGTATCATCAGCCGTGCCGTCGGTGCTCCACCAGATGGCTTTGCCCTCCTCGTCAAGCGCAAAGTAAAAACGACCAGCAAAGACAAACCAGCCGGTGTAAGTGGCGCTGGTCGGCCCCGGTTTCACCTCTTTGAGCAGTTGGGCGCCGGTCCGGTCGCCATTAGTGCGCCACAGTTCGGCCCCGGTGGCAGGGGTGGCGGCGCGCAACAACAGGTTGCCATTTAATACAGTCAAGAGGTAGTTAGGCGTAAAGTTGGCAATCGGCGCGGTGATGGTATAGGTGCCGCTGGGGGTGCCATCGGTGCGCCAGAGATACTTTTGCGTCGGTTGTTGCGGGCTGCCGGCGATAAAATAGAGCTTGTCACCCACACTCACCGGATTGGCATTGGCTGTCACCACTGGTGCGGCCGCTGGTCCTGCCACCGGCTGTACCAGTTGACCACAAGCCGGCTCACGCTGGGCATAGAGCAGAGCCGGTTGGCCGCCGGCCCACAGGCAGACCAGCAATATAATGCACAGGCGCAGGCCACCGGTAGTAAAGACTTTAGTCTTTGCGTGGCGGTGAGGAAGACTAAAGTCTTTACTACGCTGCCATCCAGTGAAAATCACGCGATAAAACAGTAGTGTGATCGGCGCTATGCTCACGGCACCAACAAGACCGGCCCTTCAACCGCGGCCAACAACTCGGCATATTCCAGGGGCAGCACGAGCGAATTGTTCTTCATTCGTTGCAGGAGGCCAGCCAATGCGCCGGCGCTTTCAATCTGGAGAAAGGTTGGTTGCACCGTTTCAGCTTGCAGCAGCGTTGCGATCTGCGTCTGCCAGGCGTCCACCGCATCCTGTCCCACCAGTAGGATATTGAGGGTGTGACCGTCGCGTTGCGCCAGTCGCGCCGCCAACGCCAACGCCCGTTCAGCACTGGGGGAGCCGTTGTAAATCACCGTCAACGGATGAGTCAAGCCGTCATGGTTGCCGAGGATCAGGAGCGGGCGTGGGGTGCGTTGCACCACTGTGCGCGTCGTCGATCCCAGGCGGGAGCCGGTCAACCAGCCGGTGCGTCCCAGGCTTAAGAGGACAGACTTTTCCGCCGCCGCCAGTAATTCATGCTCCACCGCCCCGCGCGTCACCTGGAACGACCAGCGCACCTGCGCTTCCCCGGCCACCCGCGCCAATGAACGGCGCATCTCTGCCGCTAACACACGCAACTGGCGCTCCACGGTCTGGCGCTCCAGTTGCCGCACCATTGCCGTGCGTAACCCCACTTCCCGACAGAAAGGGCTATTACAGAGATGAAAAAGATTGGCATCTTCCACAAACAATCCCTGCAACTCCGCCTGCATGGCCGCCGCCACCCTGGCCGCCGCCCGCAACGCCGCCTGACTCTGCGGCGACGCATCCAACGCCACCAACACCCGCTCCGTCACCACAGGCTCCGCCATCTCCCTGTCCTCGGCCCCCTGTCTCGTGTCTCCTGTCTCGTGTCTCCTATCTCGTGTCTGCTGTCTCGTGTCTCCTGTCTTCCGCTCCCCACTACTGTGTCCCCAAAATAAATTACTCATACCCGTTCCTTCTCTCCCTTACGCTGCCGCTTCTTCTTCGCGCCCTCGGCATCCAATTCAGCCCGTCGTTCCGCCATTTCCTGCAACCGTTGGGCGACCAGAAAGTTGATCGTCCCCTTTGGATAATTACCCTTGTCGTCCCGTTCACCGGCGGGCATCCCGGTCAATAGTTCAATGCCTTCATCAATGGTTGTCACGGCATAAATATGGAACTGCCCAGCCGCCGCTGCTTCGATTACATCCTGACGTAACATTAGATGTTTGACATTGGCAATCGGGATCAGTACTCCTTGTTCGCCGGTCAGGCCACGCGCCTTACAGAGATCAAAGTAGCCCTCAATCTTCTCATTGACGCCGCCAATGGCCTGCACCTCGCCATGTTGGTTGACCGACCCCGTCACCGCCAGCGACTGCTTGATCGGCACCTCACTAATCGCCGACAGCAGCGCATAAAGTTCGGTCGAAGAGGCGCTATCGCCATCAACGCCGCCATAGGACTGCTCAAAGACCAGGCTGGCCGAAAGCGCCAGCGGACGTTCAGTGGCATAGCGGGCGCGCAGCAGGCTGGCGAGAATCAAAACCCCTTTGGAGTGGATTGGGCCGCTCATCTCCACTTCGCGCTCAATGTTGACTACATCGCCCTGCCCCATGTGAATGGTGGCGGTGATGCGCGACGCCTGGCCATACATGTAGGTGCCAAGCTGAATCACCGATAGGCCGTTGATCTGCCCCACCTTGGCGCCGGCCGTGTCCACCAAAATGGTCTGGCGCAGCACCTCTTCCTGGGTTCGTTCGCGAATGCGATCCGAACGGTAAACTTGGGCATCAAGCGCCTGTTGCACATGGTTGGCGCTCACAATGGTCGCGCCGGCCTGTTGCGCCCAATAGTCGGCTTCCTCCATGAGGTCAAAGACCACCTGAATGCGCATACTGAGCCGCTCGGCGTCGCTCACCAGACGGGCGCTGCGTTCGATGATGCGGGCGACGGCGCTGCTGTCAAAGGGGCGCAGCTTTTCGCGGCGGGCGACGGTGGCGATCAACTGGGCGTAAAGCTGTTCAGTTTCGGGCGTGCGCGCCAGTTCGTCGCCAAAGTCGGCGGCCACCTTAAAGAGTTCGTTGAAATCGGGGTCATACTGAGCGAGCAGGTAGTAGGTCTGGCGGTCGCCCACCATCACCACCTTCACCTTGAGCGGGATCGGCTCCGGCTCCAGCGAGACGGTGGTGGTCAGGCTCATCATCTGGATCGGCGACTCAATGCGGATTTCGCCAAATTGTAGGGCGCGCTTTAAGCCTTCCCAAGCATAAGGGCTGGTCAGCACTTTGAGCGCATCGACAATCAAGTAGCCGCCGTTGGCGCGGTGCAGACTCCCCGGCTTGATCAAGGTGAAATCGGTGATGAGCGCGCCCATTGTCGCCATCTGCTCCACCCGCCCGACCAGATTGAGGTAAGAGGGGTTGGTTTCATAGACGACCGGCGCACCCTTGAGATCGCTGGCGTCCACCAGCAGGTTGACCTGATAGCGGCGGCGTTGGCCGGAAGCGCTAGCGCCATTGGGTAGGACGGGCGGGGCCTCCTGCCCCTCATCCGGTTTCTCTTCGCCGCTGACAAAGCCGGGCAGATTTTCGCTCACATCTTTTTGCAACGCCCGTAAAAATTCCACCACCGCCGGCTGTTCGGCATATTTCTGGTAAAAATCATCCATCAACTCATTGAGGACAAAACCGGCGACCTCCTCGTTCAAGAGGCGAAAGCGTTCGCGGAAATCACGTTCCAGGCGGGGCGCTTGAATCAGAATCTTCTGTAGACGCTCTTGCAGCACCTCGACTTCGGCCTTGATGCGATCCTGTTCCTCTTGGGGCAACTGGTTGAATTGCTCCGGCGCCAGGACATTGCCATCTTTGTAGGGCGCAAAGACCAGACCGCCAGGGGTGCGCAACAGGGTGACGCCCCGTTCGCGTGCCTGCTCCTGTAACTCATTCAACCCTTTCTGCTGCTGCTCTTGCAGTTCCATTTCCAGCGCCTGGCGACGGGTCTGGTACTCCTCATTCTCAAAGGCCGAGGAGAGGGCGTTGCGCAGTTCTTCCACCAGCCGCTGCACATCGTTGCGCAACTCCTTGCCCATGCCCGCCGGCAGACACAAGACACGGGGACGGTAAGGCTGCTCAAAGTTGTTGACATAACACCAATCATTGGGCGGCGGTTCGGCGGCGGCTTGATCGGCCACATAGCGCTGCACCAGCGCATGGCGTCCCGACCCGGTGGGGCCAAGGGCGAAGATGTTGTAGCCATGGCGGCTCATGCCGATGCCAAATTCAATGGCTTTGATGGCGCGATCCTGGCCGATAAACTCGCCCATGTCGGGCAGGTCATCGGTGGTTTGGAACTTCAGCGCTGCCGGGTCTGAACGGCGGTAGAGCGCCGCCGGGGATAACGCAGGTACAGACGTCATTGTCGCTCTCATGCGTTGTTGCTCCTCATATTGAAACGATCTAGAATTGCTTGAAAAATGCCAAGCAACTTGCCAAGTTCGTTGATGTAGTAACGATTTTCATCCATCTCCACGGTGCGTTCTTGCAGGCGTAAGAATTGCCAATCTTCGCCGGTGGTCACACAACCATAGATCACAGCAATCTCATTGTTGGCGGCTTTGTTGAAGAGTTGCGCGCCAAGCATTTGGGCAATACACTGCCCCAACCCTTCTTTAATGTCATTCTTCTTGGCCTCTACAATTGAAAAGATCGGCGCCTGGATGGTAGTGGCGATCGGGCCTTTGGACAAAATAAAATCACATTCGCCTTTTAGTCCGCGGCTTTCATCAACATCCAGTCGTTCACCGGAGAAAATGGCAAACATCTCCTGATTTCGGCGCTCCATTTCCAACAAAAGGGGTACAACAATAAATTCGGAACGGGCCTTTTCGCTGGAAGAGGAGCGCGCAAGCTTCAAACTGGTTTTTAAGGTTTCCAATAACCAGGCACTGGGCGCAAGGCTTGGCGGATCGACAAATAAAGCGCACTGACGTTCGCTGAGTTGAAACTCTTTCTTTACTTTTTCTAGCGAAAAATCCCGATAAGCCATGCCATCCCCCTTGTCTGCAACTTACTGGTTGTGCGGTCATTATAGCATAAACCAAGCGTAAGCACTCAAGTCATCGACGCCGGCATCCGCTGCCCAGCACCGTTGACGGAAGCCCATGCGCACCAGCACTATCCTCCGGTGCGCATGGGCTTCTTCCTGATTATACAATCCGCCCTTTCTGCCCGGCTGTAAGAAACTCCGCATAGCTCCCGGCGTAGGTGGTCAAGTAACCGTCGCGCACCTCCCACATCTCGGTTGCCAGGTGGGAAACGAGATAACGGTCATGGGAAACAAGCAGGATTGTCCCGTCATACTGCTCCAATACGGCCTGTAACACCTCCTGAGCCGGCAAGTCGAGATGGTTGGTCGGTTCGTCGAGCAGCAGGAAATTAGCTTCCTGCAAGGCCAGCACGGCAAAGGCCAACCGCCCCCGTTCACCGCCGCTCAATACGCCAACCGGCTTAAAGACCTCATCGGCGCGGAAGAGATAGCGGGCCAGGTGGTTGCGGGCCGCCGCTTCATCCAGCAGCGGTCGTCCCGGACGGCGCGGTACGCTCAACACCGCTTGCAACACCGTGTGCGCCGGGTTGAGGGTGTTGTGCGCCTGGGCAAAGTAGCCGATGCGCACATTGTGGCCCACCTGAATCGTGCCGGCCAGCGGCGTCACTTCGCCCAACAGAGTGCGCAGCAAGGTTGTTTTGCCGGCCCCATTCGGGCCGATCAAGGCGGCGCAACTGCCCCGTTTTAGCTTGATATCATCGACCAGGCAAAGCGGTTGGTCATAACCCACCAGGAGGTTGCGCGTCTGTAGCACCCACTGTCCACTGGGATGAGCGGCAGCCAGGGTCATCTTCATCTGCTCCCAATCGCCATCGGGGCGACGCAGCGCATTGATTCGTTCCTTCGCTTGCGCCACCCGAAAAGTGTTATTTCCGCCGAATTCAGTGGTAATACGCCGCAATTTGCCTTTCGCCATGTTATGACCACGCCCGGCGATGTTTTTGTAGATAAATTCCATCTCTTTGTTGAGCCGCTCCTGGGTCTGGTCAAACTCCTTTTGCCGCCGCGCCCAGCGTTCGACTCGTTGCTGGGCATAGGCGCTGTAGTTGCCGCGATAGAGTTCAATCACGGTCGCACTCAGCTCCCAGATGAGGTTGACCACGGCGTCCAGAAAATAGCGGTCATGGCTCACCACGAGCAACGCGCCTTGCCACTGTTGCAACGTTGTTTCAAGCCAGGCCAGCGCGGCCATATCCAAGTGATTGGTCGGTTCGTCGAGCAACAAGAGATCCGGCTCTTCCAGCAGCAAGCGGGCCAACAAGGCGCGGGTCTGCTGGCCGCCGCTCAGGTGGCAGATGGGCATTTGCCAGTCGGTGGCGGCAAAGCCCAGCCCTTGCAATGTCTGCTCAATGCGGGTCTCGTAGGTGTAGCCGCCCTGGCGTTCATAGGTGGCTTGTAGATCGCTGTACTCGGCAAAGAGCGCGTCGCTTACCTCGCCGGTTGCCATGCGCGCTTCAATGACCGCCATCGCTTGTTCCAAGGTGTGCAACCCAGCAAAGACGGTGAGCATTTCTTCGTAAATGGTATGTTCCCGGCTGGCAAAGGTGGCTACAGCTTCTTGATGCAGATAGCCCAGTCGAATGCGCCCGGCGCGATGGACGACGCCCTGGCTGGGGCGGTCGATGCCGGCCAGGATGCGTAACAGACTGGTCTTGCCCACGCCATTGGGGCCAACCAGCCCGATCTTGTTGCCATGCTCAATCTTGGCGGCGAGGCCATGAAAGATGGTATGTTGGTCAAAGGTTTGGGTCAGATTGTAAGCGGTTAAGATCGACATATTGGTCTCTTCCTGTGATAGGCTCCTGTTTTGTTTGGTTCGTTGCGCTGTGATTGGCTGTGACGCAGGACGCGACGAGTGATCATTGGCTTGCTGCTGTGATGGTAGGATGCAGGTGTCATACGTTTGTTCCTCTTTGTTTGATCAATTGACGATAAAAGAAAAAGACCGCAGGCGCTGGCGGCGCCTACGGTCTTGGCTGACTTCCTTGCTGTTCGGTCGGGGTGACAGGGGGCAGCGGCGAATGGCAACAAAAAAGCCGTAGGCGCTAGAGAAGCGACCTACGGCCCGATTACATAAAACGTGGCTTAGAAACGGCGTCTAAACCCTTTTGGCTGGGCTGGCGAAAGGCATACTCCTCCCTTGGTAAGTGAAGTGATATAGTCTAACCATGAGAGTGCGAACGACAACAGCCATTAGTTTGCTCAGATCATTAGTTAAAAAAGCTTATTGATAACACAACAACTAAATACTGCCAATACAATATCATGGATTGGCGACGTTGTCAACGGCGGAAAAAAGCTGACTTTTTAATTTTTCCACAAACGCTTGATGTTCGGGGCTGGCAAGTCCCTGTTGTAGTGTGGCGATCAAGCCTGCTAAATCGCGCGCCCAGAACTTAGCCGGTTCAAACCAAAGGCCAGGGAAGAGGTTGCTGCGGAAAATACCTTGGGCGTCGGCGGTAATCTCCTGGTATTCACCATTGCGCCGGGTAGACCAGCTTGTCTTCTGTTCGTAAACCTGTAAGCTGATCGTCATGCTTTCTCCTAACGTTCTCCCCGTAGTTGGCGAAGGATCGTCGTAATTCTACCCTAACCCCAACCAGATGACAATTGTATGACAATCGTTGCTTGGCAGCCCATCCCGATTGGGGAACAGAGTTTATGCTATGGTAGAATAGAATTTCTTTCCCGTTTTGTAATTTAGCTTACTGATAGCTATTATCAAGGAAAACGAATATGCGTACAATTTCCCTGCTTTTCGCCTTCCTGCTCGCCGGTTGTGCTCTGCTTGGCTATACAACCATTGCCGCCGCGCAAGGGGCAAGCGGTGACATGATCTCCCCCAAATTTGACAGCGCCCAGTGTCTGACGGTAGATGGCGCCGCCAATGCCACACCGGCCATCAAGTTGCAAGCCTGTCGCGGCGCCAACAACCAATATTGGGTGCGCGACGTCGGCGCCAGCAAATGGCGCACGGCGCTCGACAACAACTATTGTTTGGCTACAGTTGACAACGCGCCCTCTGCCTCGGCGCCGCTTACGGTGCGTCTCTGCACCGATAGTCGCGCCCTCACCTTGGAACCCAACCCCACGCTTGCCGACAGCTACCGGATTGCCGGCACGGCCTATGTGTTAGATACGGGCGTCTATGGCTATGTCGCTATCGCCCACCAAAATGGCTGGTCCTATCAATATTGGCGCTGGTTCCAGGACGATCTGTCGGTGGTCAATGCCCAGGGTTGCGCCATCACCTATCCCTTCCCGGCGACAGATACGGCGACCTATAACCGCGAACTTGCCTGTGATCGGGTCAGCAAAGTGCAGCCGCCCTATGTGATGCCGGCGGCTGCTGTACGTACAACGATGTTCCCGGGCGCCGTGGCTGCCGGGTTGCCGGCTGTGACCCAATCCTTTGCCTTCAATCTACAATTTAAGGATCATGGCTACCTGCGCATGTCGGCGCCGCCGCAAAACTGGCAAAGCACTGGGCTGTATGCGCCGCCCAACCAACTCCTCCGCGTCACGGTCAGCAATGCCGCCGCTGCGGACCTCAGCGAAGTCTATGCCCAAATTGGCGTGCATATGGATATTTTGGAGCCAACCTCCGGCAATGTGGAAGGCGGCAATTTCGACCGCCATCCCAGCGTGGTGGTGCGCGTCAAGTTAGTACCGGGGGAAAACCTGGTGCGGTCGCCCTATGGCGGGCCGGTGATTTTGGTCTCCGAGGCATCAGTCAACAAAACAATCGACGTAGAGGTTGCTAACGCCGTGCAGGCGCCCTATTTCAAGAGCGGCGAGACCACCGAAGCGCAATGGCTGGCCCGGCGCGCCCTTGGCATTCCCTATGCTGAAATTGAGGGCGAGTTGGCGATCATCCATGTCCCCACCAGCGAGATCAGCAATGTAAGCTATGCCGATATTCAGGCGGTGGCGGCCTATTACACCCAGATGGTGCGCTATCACAACGCCTTGTCGGGCTTGAGTGACAACGCCGCCCTGCCCCACCAGTCGCCGCAGGGCAAGCAGCGCCATGTCGAGGACATCCAAATCACCGCCGGCTGGGGCCATTCCGGCTTTCCGGCGATGTACTTCAATGCATGGCGTATCGGCGTCCCGGAGGAGTATATCTACCGCTCGGCGGCCTGGGGCGTCTATCATGAACTGGGCCATAACTACCAGATGGGCGGTTGGTCCTATGTCTACGGCGTCGAAGCGACGGTCAATCTCTGGTCGCTGCACGCCCAGGAAGCCTTTTTTGGCAATTCAAGCATTGTCGATGACGGCACCTATGCCAAGGCGATTGCCATCCTTAACAATAACACGATTACCAATAAATGGGGGAGCGCCGGCGCCTTTGAACAACTGGTCTTTCTCGACCAGATCCGGCTAGCCTTTCCCCAACAGAACTGGAATTTGTGGACGCAACTCATGCGTCGCTATCGCGAAATGAGCGACACCGAATACAACGCGCTCGACACAGACCAGAAGCGGCGCGATAAATTTTTGGAAATTCTTTGCGATCTGACCAATAGCAATCTTACCCCGCATTTTGATCAGTGGACCATCGCCATTTCCAACAACACCAAGAGCTATTGCGCCACTAAACTGGCCATGACACAACAGCCCTGGACCATTGATGGCGCCCAACCGCTCTACTACAGCGGCGGCGGCACTGGCAATATCCGGCGTGAATGGTGGACCGGTCTCCCCGGCGCCACCCTGGCTGACCTGACCAACGCCCCCGCCTACCCCACCCAGCCGACCGGCACGGCGCTAGTGACCGGCACCCTGGAAGGCCCCCGCGACTGGGGAAGTGACTTTGGCGACCGCTTGCGTGGCTATCTCCATCCCCCTGTAACCGGCAATTACGACTTCTGGCTGGCCGGCAACGAAGCTGTGCAATTCCGCTTGAGTACGGATGAAGATCCGCTCAACACGCAAAGCTTGCTGACTGTAGCGCAGGCTACAGGCTATCGCGGCTTTGACGATCATGTGGCGTCCATCCAGCGTTCACAACCGGTGGCGCTGGTCGCCGGGCGCAACTATTACTTTGAGGTGATCCGCAAGGAGAGCAGCGGTGGCGATCACGTTGCCGTGGCCTGGAGCATTCCAGCCGGCCCAACCACGCCACGCGAAGCGCGCAAGGTGATTGATGGCCGCTACCTCTCCCCTTATCGTGGCGATCTGGCCCTACGTAAACAACTGACAGCCGGCCAGGCCGCCACGATCCCGCCCGGCGGCGATGTCAACTTTACGATCAGTGTCTTCAACCAGAGTACGGCAACGGTGAAAAATATTCAGATCGTTGAGACGCTGCCCATCAGTTTTACCCTCAGCCCGCTCAACCAAGCCGGCCAGTGGATCAGCGGTTATCGCTATGTGCGGTTGCAGGCGCTTTCGGAGGCGGGCAATCGCGGCCCGTGGACGAGTATGGCCGAATTGAATGTATTGGATGGCAATGGTCAGCCCTTGGCACAAAATCAATGGCGTCTGCTCTATGCCGATAGCGAAAACCCCGATTCACCGGCCACCAATGCCTTTGATGGCAATCCCGCCACCCTCTGGCACACCATGTGGTGGTCGACGCCACCAGCCCATCCCCATGAAATTCAGATCGACTTGGGGGGCCGCTATACCCTCTCCGGCTTCACCTATCTACCCCGCCAAAGTGGTTATAATGGCCGCATCGGCAATTACCGCTTTTATGTGAGCAGCGATGGCGTCGATTGGGTGCAGGTGGTGAGTGGCACGTTTCCCGACAATGCCAATCTGCAGCGGGTCAACTTTACCACCCCACCGTCACGCCAGGCGTTTGGCGTGATTCCTGGCCCGATTGCCCCCGGCGCTTCCGCCAATGCGACGATTATACTGCGCGCCGAGGCCGCAATTGCGCTGGGCAACTATACCAACCATACGGAAATTCTCGGCGCGCAGGATGCCCTCAACAGCCGCATCTATGACGCCGATTCGACCGCCGACGCTAACGCTACCAACGATGTCGTGGTCGATAACCGGATTGACAACAGCGGCGGCGACGAAGATGACCATGACATTGCCATTGTTCAGGTGGGTACAGTAGCGCCGCAGAGCACCATCACCATCTTGGTCGATGCCCAGCCGGAGAGCATCCAAAATTTCCGCTTTGGCGGCAATCTCACGGCCTTTAGTCTGGATGACGCCAATCCCGACGATGGCGATACGGTGCCCAACAGTCGTAGCTTCATCAAAGCCGCCGGTAGTTATGTGGTTAGCCAGACGGTGCCGGCGGGTTGGGTGTTAGCGGCGATCAACTGTGTCCCGGCAGAAAAGGCCCAGGTGGAACTCAATGCGCAGCGCGTCACCATCACCGCATCTGGTGGCGACAACGTTGCCTGCACTTTTGTTGACCAGCGCACGGCCAAGGTTAATGCCCGCAAGTTTCAGGATAGCAACGGCGATAAACGACGCCAAGCCACCGAACTGTGGCTGCCCGGCTGGACAATGACGGTGTATAACAGTAGCGGTGCGGTCGCGGCGACTGGTGTCACCGGCAGCAGCGGGCAGATTGTGTTGTCCCGCTTGCCCCCCGGCAGCTATACCATCTGTGAAACGCGCCAGAGTGGCTGGAACCATACCCTGCCGACCACGCTCAACGCAACCTACAACCAACCCTGCTATCCCGTCACCCTGCAACCAAACCAGACCGCCACCAGCACCTTTGGCAATCGTCCGGCTGCCACCATTGCTGAAGAGACGCCCCCGCCCACCGATCTCCCGCCGGACGACAGCGGCGTCACCATCAGCGACGGCAGCGATGTCCCCTTTGATGAGTCGGGCTATGATGGGCATGATCCCGATGCGGTGGATGAAAATCAGCCGGTGCAGGATCAGATGATCTTCCTGCCGGTGATTCAGCGGTAGGGAACAGAAAAAGAAGAAAGGCATCTTCCGGGAAGTTTGGATGGGCACGTAGCCAGCAGCAACGGAGCTTCCCGGAAGATGCGCACTTGAACGAAACGCTACCGCTTGGCATCGCCTCTTACCTGTGGTATCATTGATGCAAGGTTGGTGGTACGCTTGTCGTTGGGCGAGCCGGTTGTTTGGAGGAAGAGAGGGGTGCGCCATGAGCAATATTTCCTCTGTTATCGAGACGCAACCTAAGTCGCAGGCCGGGCTACCGGTGAGTGAGGAGGAATATTGGCGCGTCTACTACCATCACCCTGACTTTACTTATGAATGGAACAACGGCATTCTGGAAGAAAAGCCCTTGGCAAAGGTGCGCGGCGCGCTGCAATATCAATGGTTTCTGCTCCTGTTGAATGCCTACCGGGACGAAAACCCCCAGATGAAAGTTGTCAATCTGGAGATTGGCTTTCGTATGGCGTTAGAAGAAAAGACGACCATCCGTAGGCCCGACCTGTTCATCGTTCTGAATGATAATCCCACCCCAATTCATGACGATGACCGCACCTACAAGGGCATCTGCGATGTTTGTGTCGAGTCCCTCTCTGATTCGGATCAGGATGAGATCGATCGGGATGTCATTGACAAACGGGATGAATATGCCGAGGCCGGCGTGCGCGAGTATTACATCCTCGACTGCGAAGGGCGTTATACCACTTTCTACCGCTCGGTGCGCGATCCCCAAACCGGCAAGCATACCTTTGCGTTGCTGCCCGTAGACGCTGACGGCGTCGTGCATTCGGAAGTGATGCCCGGTTTTCAATTTCGCCTGCGCGATCTCTATCGTCTGCCGCCACTACAAGCGTTAGTCGAGGATGAGGTCTATCGCGGCTATGTCTGGCTGGTCTATCAGGCGCAACAGCAGCGGGCAGAACAGGCCGAAAACGAAGCCGCCGCGGAACGACTGCCCACCGCCGCCGCCGAAAGACGGGCCGAACAAGCGGACCAGCGTGCCGAGGAGGCCACTGCATTAGCACATAAATATGCGGCGCGATTGCGGGCACTGGGGCTTTTGCCGGTGGAAGAGTAGGCTCCTTAATAGCGCCACTTTATGTAACCGTTAATGTGGCAACCAGCAGGAACGCATGGAATGGGGCCATCGTCCGGGAAGCATCGATAGCAGGGAGACCAAATTATCTTCTGCTCTTTAGAACGAAGCCTCTATTCTTGTGGCATAATAATCTTTGCCTTAACCCCAACCTGATCCAGTAAATAGAGAAGTCCGCCGCCGTCAATCAACTCAAGGGGTTTGTCTTTGGCAAATTCATAGGTATCAGTACCATAGCTGCTTGTGGTCACAATAATCCCCTTGCTTGCCCCTTCGTTCACCATTGTGCCATAAAGGTTTGGCGATGGGTGGCAACGCCTCCTTCTTTCGGTAAATACGCTAACAACTTCTGCGTGATCTCCGCTTTGTCCGAACTTACTGCTGAACGAGCGGCAGGTAGAGATTGGTGACAAGTTCCGGCTCGGCAGTGATGAGCCACTGTTCCTCGGTGCTTGGTTCGGTCCCATCGTCATCTGGCGCCATCGTGGTCAAAACACCATTATCATCGGCGGTGACGCTGCCGCTAAAGGCAACCGGGTTGGTCGTATTGCCAAAGTAGACGGTTTTGATCTCCCCCGCCGCCAGGGTCAGGCGATAACAGGGCTGCCCAAGTTCCGGGTCGAGACCGGGTTGGGTATTGCGCCACGGCGCCGTCACCGTTTCACAGACAATATAGGAACCGGGCTTCAGATTCGCAAAGCTGGCCTTACCCAGGTCGTTGGTGATCTGGGTCGCCGCAGTGCCGGCGCTCAGGTCGCGCAGCGTAATCGCCTGCCCGGCCAGCCATAGCTCACCGCTGTTGCGCCGCCCCGATGCATTGCGGTCATCATAGACCAGAATGCGGACCGTCGCCGTGCGCTCATTGATAAAGGTGCAGGCGACAAAGGCGCCGTTGGTGAGCACAAGGGTCAATGGCCCCGGCGGCTGCACCTGTTCAGCGGCGCCCGACGTTTGACAGCGGGTCTCCTTGAGATACCAGCCATTCACTGGTTGCTGGGTAATTTGATAAGCGCCGGCCGCTCTAGTGAAAAAGCGTTCGGCGGTAAAGGCGTCGCCATCATCCGGCACAGCATCATCTAGACGGAAGACACCGAGAGCACCGCCATAGACAAAGTTGATTTTGCTATCCGGGCGACTATCGACCTTCAACTGGAGCGCAGCAAGGGGTGTCGTCGGCGCGCCCAGCCGCTGTTCACGCACCAGGAAGAAGCCGCCTTCAATGTCACTGATCGCGACGTTGCCGCTGGGAAAGTAGGGGTAAGTTCCCCAAGCGCCGTTAAAGGCCGCATTGTTACTGGTCGGGTAGGAGTCAAAGAACGCTTCTTCTACCAGCGCATTCGGGTTGGTGATGTTGAGAATGGTCAAGCCGCGCTGATAGTTGGACATGTAGTAGCGCGGCCCCTTGGTGTACCCGTTGTGGTCAATCGCCCTGGTGGGGCCGTTCCAGACGCCGCTAATGACCGGGGCGCGCAGATTGGCAATATCCAGGGTGCGGACACGCGTATTGTGCCCCAAGTAATATTCATCCAACTCATCTTGGATAAAGAGATAGCGCTTGTCCTCGGTCCACCAGCCGGAGTGAGTGTATTGAGAGCCGTTGTAGGGTGTCGAGCTGATACGATAGGGGGTGGCTGGGTTGGTAATGTCCCAGAGATCGACCGTGTTCTCGTTATAATCGACATAGATGGTACAGGGATTCTGCTGCTGATAACAATCTGCCGTGCGTGTGTCGGTGATAACCAGCGACGTGCCGTCGTGGACATACTGGGTGCCGCTAGGCGCATCTTTGAGCAAGGTTGGATTGGTTGGGTTACTTAGATCCAAGAGACGAAAGGCGCCGCTGTTGACATTCGCGCCTTGTAGAATGGCGCGTGCCGGAGTGCCATTGCGTGATACATTTGTGTCGTAGGTGGTGTTGTCTAGATGAATGGTGTGGACGCGGCTTACACCAGTATATGTGCCCAGCAAGGTAGCGCTTAGGGGCAAATTGCTCAAATCGACAATTTGCACCCCTTGCCCCGCCGCCTCGGTAACAATATAGGCATAGGCGCGCCAGCGTCGGGCCACGGCATCATAGGTTTGGTAGGCGCGCAATTCACGCCAGAGCGATGCCGCCGCCGGGATGTGGGCGACGACTGTCGGTTGGGTGGGGACGGTGATGTCCACAATGCCGGTGCCATTGCGCAAGCCAATCAGCGCATATTCACGCCCGGTGTTGAGGTCGGTGTGGCCCCAAATATTGCTGGCGGAGGTCGGCGCACCGGGAAAGCTGTTCAGCGGGATGCGCCCTACGAGGTCGATGCCCTGACAGGGGTAGCTGCCCGCCATGCTGTTGACACAAGTTGCCGGTGCCGTGCTCACCATGCTACCGGCAGCGGTCAGTTCAGCCGTTGCCGCTTCCCAGACCCAGCCCTTTTTATCTTGCAACGCAATAAAGCCCTGGGCTGACAGCGCCGCGCGATATCGGGCGTCAACCCCCAACAGATAGGTCGGGTTTTTCTCCGGTTCGGCCACGGCAAAATAATCGGTGGTGCGATAGCCACCTTGTAGCCAGATCAATGTGCTAAGCGCCGCGGTCGTTTCGGCATCGGTGAGATCATAATAGCCAGTGGCTACGCGAATTTCGGCCCCTTTCACGGTGGCTTGTTGCAGGGCATAGCCAATGGTGCGACAGGGACGGGTCGGCACGCGACAATCCCCGCGGTCATTGCCGGTGGTGGCGACAAAGAGATGGTCATGCTCCTGGTGGGCGGCGGCTGGTCGCACCGGTAGGAGCGCGGCCACTAGCAGGAGGGCGAGGATCAGCTTGCTTTTCATAGGTGACTCCTTTGTTCGATAAGGCAACTTGCCTACCTAACTTAGCAACAAAAATGTGATAAGTCAACTTACATTTTGTTGATATTATGCTTTACCTTCCGCCATTATCTTAAGACTTACGCAAACCAGAGCTATCAGGTTTGCGAAACCTGACAGCTCTCGCCAGCACCAAATCCGTTTTGCGTAAGTCCTATATTTACCATTCAATCAGCGCCTGTTCGTCAGCAACGGGCGTTATGCGCTACAATAACGGCAATCACCCTACACAAGCTAAACGGTTCTGTTGCTATGTCGTATGGCCCTTACACCTGACAGGTTTTGGCAACCTGTCAGGTGTGGGCATTGCCGGTGGCAACAGAACCTAAGCACAACAACTCATTTTCGCAGTAACGCATTTTTCACACTGGAGCAACCCTATGACCAACACGACCGTCCAACGCCCTGTGCAGCCGGGCGATCTCTTTCACTTGCATTTTCTCCATTCCGCCGCCCTATCGCCTGATGGCGAGCGGGTGGCCTATAGCATCGCGGCCTACGATGAGGGTGATGACGCCGACTATGAACAGCTTTGGTTGCTGACCATCGCCAGTGGCGAGGCGCGTCAACTAACCTTTGGCAAAGCACGCAACCACTCGCCTCGATGGTCGCCCGACGGCCAAACGTTGGCCTTTGTTTCGACCCGTAGCGGCAAAGCGCAGATCCATCTCTTGCCAGTCGATGGGGGTGAAGCGCGCCAGCTCACCGCTTTCAAACAAGGCATTGGTGGAGGGGTTGCCTGGTCGCCCGATGGCCGGCAGGTGGCCTTTAGCGCCGGCCCCCAACCCGACCAACCCCATGATCCAACTCTGCCCTATCGCGTAACCCGTCACGTCTACCGTTTTGATGCCATTGGCTATCTTGATCCCGCTGTGCAAGACATTTACATGATCGACGTTGCCAAGGGCGAGGTCCAGCGCTTGACCGACGATGGCTGTAATAACACAGCGCCGCAATGGTCGCCCGACGGCAGCCGGTTGCTCTATCTGGCGACCATGCAGCCGGATCTACACAAAACCATCTACCCGACGCTACGGGTGGTGACACGTGACGGCGAGGCGGCAACGGTGGTGGGGCAAACATGGGGCGGCCTCTCCGGCAGCGCTGCCTGGTTGCCCGATGGACGACAGATCGCCTTCGTGGGCGTCGAGGCGGGACAAACGATTGGCACGCAGAATGATCTTTTTGTCGTGGATACAGCGAGTAAAGCCATCACCAAGCGCACCACCGACCTGGATCGCCAGGTGGGGGCGCGCCTTCAGGCCGATATGCCGGCGGGGGTGACGGCGCAAATCGGGCCAGTTGCCGTCGACGCAACCGGCAAGGTCGCCTATGTCCAGGTGCAGATTGGCGGCACGGTCCAGCTTTACCGGGTTGGCTTACACGGCGCCATCTCTTACGATGCCGTGGTGACCGGCGACCGGAGTTGCTTCTTGCTCGATTGCCATCAGCCCACCGCCACCCTACTCTATGCGGTCAGCGACTTTACTACCCCGCCCGATCTCTACCTGGCGGACGGCGCCGGCCAGCACGAACGGCGCTTGACCGATCTGAATGGCGCTTTCCTGGCCGGGCTACAAGCGGCGACGGTTGAACAGCTCTGGTTTCCTGGTCAAGATGGCGTGCCGGTGGAGGGCTGGTTGATTCGCCCCAGCGTTGGCGCTGCGCCCTACCCAACCATTCTCTACATCCACGGCGGCCCCCATAGCGCCTTTGGCTCGGTCTACCATTTCGATACGCAGATGTTGGTCGGCGCCGGTTATGCTGTGCTGATGGTCAACCATCGCGCCTCGACCGGGTACGGCAACGCTTTTGCGACGGCGATCAAGGGCGACTGGGGCAAGCTGGACTACACCGATCTCATGGCGGGGATCGACGCCGTCATCGCCAACGGCTGGGCCGACCCGGATCGACTGGGTGTTTGCGGGCTGTCAGGTGGCGGCAATCTCTCCTGCTGGATCGTGGGGCAGACGGATCGTTTCAAAGCCGCCGTGCCGGAAAACCCGGTAACGAACTGGCAGAGCTTCTATGGCGTCAGCGACATTGGCGTCTGGTTTGCCGTCGAGCAACTGGGCGGCCATCCGCATGAGATTCCCGAAACATATGTACGCTGTTCGCCCATCACCTACGCCCACCGCTGCAAAACGCCGACACTGCTGGTGCAAGGTGAACACGACTGGCGCTGTCCCGCCGAGCAAGCCGAACAGTTTTATACGGTGCTGAAAGCGAACGGGTGCCCCGTAGAAATGGTGCGATTGCCGGCCATGCCCCATGCCGGCGCCATCAATGGTGCGCCCAAGATGCGGCGTGCCCAGAATGAGGCGCTGTTGACCTGGATGAATCAATATGTGAACCCAGGCTAATATCATTATCACCCAAACGAGTTTGCCCACCAGTGGTATCTGTTTTAAGATCATAGTGCGTAGATTGCCCCGTCGCTCATTCACAAGACAGCAAACAATCGATGAACAACAGCGTATCCATTATGGTTCAACCACCTGTTGCGGTCGGGAAATCATCGGGAACGGTTTCTCGGCTTGTAGCAGGGATTTATTTTGTCAACTGGTAGGAGCTTTGCATGAAACGAATCATCTATCTACTTTCTCTGGTTAGCCTGGTCGGCTTGTTGCTGACTGGCTGTGTCCAGCGCGTCGATCAAGGGGCGGGACAGAGTGGTGGCACTGGTGGCGATACAGCCGCCGGTGCACAAGACCAATTGGCTGCCATCCATGAACGGGGGACCATCCGTGTCTCCACTGACCCCAACTATGCCCCTCAATCTTTTCTCAATCAGCAGGGTGAATTTGAGGGCTTTGATATCGATGTTGCGCGCGAAGTTGCCAAGCGGCTGGGCGTCGAAGTCGAATTTGTCACGCCGGACTGGGATCTGATCACCGCCGGCAACTGGGGCGACCAGTGGGACATGAGCGTCGGCTCAATGGCAGTTACCACAGCGCGCCAGGAAGTCCTCGACTTTGCCGACCCGCCCTATTACTACACACCCGCCCAATTTGCTGCGTCGGATGCGTCGGGCATTGATACGCTGGAAGCCATCAATGGGCAAACGGTCTGCGTTGGTCTCTCCACCACCTACGAATCATGGTTGAACGGCGAGGATCTGGGCTTCCCGGCCAGCAGCATCTATGCGCAGCCGCCGACCGATGTGACGGTGTTGCCCTTGCAGACTGATAACGAATGTGCCCAATCGATCCAGGCCGGACGCACCGAGTTTAGCGTCTTCCTCACCTCCAACACGGTGGTTGAAGCCGCCATTGCCGAAGGGGTCGCCGTCCACAAAGTGGGCGGGCCGGTCTACTCCGAAAACCTGGCCATTGCCTTTGACAAAGCCGCCCCGCTGGAGAATGACAGCCTGGTGGCCGAAGTGAGCAAGATTCTGACCGCCATGCACAGCGACGGCACCCTGACCAAGCTTTCCGAACAGTGGTTTGGCGCCGACCTGACACAAGACCCAACGAAGTAAAGAGACAGAAGACAAGAGACACGAGACACGAGACACGCGATAGGGCTGTAGGGTAAGATTCAGGCATCGCTCCAGCCTTTTTTACAGTCCGCTCCCCAGTCTCTAGTCTCCTGTCTCCTGTCTCCTGTCTCTACCAACGGAGAACGTCATGAGCGCACTTTCGGAAATACAACGGCACGCAGCAATGGTGCAGCGCCAGGAACAGCGCAAGCGGCTGCGCTTTGATCTGGGCGTCTATGGCTCAACGGCACTGCTGTTGGCGTTGTTGCTCTGGCTCTTTAGTGGATTACAGGTGGAAGCGTTTGGTTTCCGCTTGAGTACGATTCAACTCGACTGGGCCTTTATCAGCGATTGGTGGCTCTTTATTGCCGGCGGCGTGGGGATGACGATTTTGCTGGCGGCGCTGTCGATCACGCTGGCGTCGGTGCTGGCGCTCTTTGGCGCGTTGGGGCGACTTTCCAAATTTCCGCCAGCCTATGCCCTGGCGACCTTTTATATCTCGCTGATTCGCGGCACACCGTTGTTGCTGCAAATTGTCTTCTTTTTCCTGGCGCTGCCGCAGTTGGGCATTCTCCTATCGGGCTTCACGGCGGGTGTGTTGGCGCTGGGGTTGAACTATGGCGCCTACATGACCGAAATCTTCCGCGCCGGCATTGAAGCGGTGGGGCGAGGACAACGGGAAGCGGCGTTGGCACTGGGGATGAGCAACCGCCAGATTCTGCGGCTGATTGTCTTGCCACAAGCGTTGCGGATTGTCATTCCCCCGGTCGGCAATGATTTTATTGCCATGCTCAAGGACACAGCGCTCGTTTCCGTCACTGGCTTTGTCCATGAAACACTCTGGCGGGCGCAGAAGGTTGGGCGCGCCAACTTCAAAAGCCTGGAAGCGCTGCTGGTCGCGGCCATCTTCTACTGGATCATCACCATCATCTTCTCCGCTATCCAAAGTCGCATCGAAGCTCGGCTAGCGGAAGGCGAGCGCCGCTGAACATAGTAACCGCAAAGGCGCAGAGGACGCAAAGGGAATCGTTCGGGGTGACCTACACCTGACAGGTTTTGGAAACCTGTCAGGTGTAGGTGTGGCAACTGTCAACAAAACCTAGTTACAACCGCGGTTGCGGACCTTCGGCGCCAAGTTGGCGTGGCGGGACGGACGGTTGGTCAGTTAAGAATTCCAGAACGACACGATTGAATTCGGCGGGTTTTTCCCACATCGGCACATGGACGGCGCCCCGGATCACAACAAAGCGGCTATCGACCAATTGCTGATGGAGGCGCTGACCGAGTGACAAGGGGACAATGGTGTCATGTTCGCCCCAGATGATGAGCGTCGGCGTCTGGATCTGGTCGAGCTTGTGTTCCAAGTTGGTCTTCATCAACTCGCGCCCGGTGAGCAACACTGGCAGCACGCCAGTGTGGAGCGTATCATAGAGCAAGACCGAAAACAAACTAGGGGAAATCCGTTGGAAGGCGCGCATCAGCCCCCACGATTGCTTGATGTACCCACGGCCAAAGGGCAAAATCGCCGCGTTGACTAATACCAACCGCGCCACCCGCGCCGGATATTCAGCGGCAAATTCGGCCACAATGCGCCCCCCCATTGAGTGACCGATCAGGTTGGCCTGTTCCAACTTCACCGCATCCATCCAGCGGGCCAGATAGTGGGCAGCCTGACGGAGGACAAAGCGAGGACGCAAGCGCCGGTCACCAAACTCGCTTAAATCGACAGCGTAAACCCGAAAGTGGGCCGCCAATGCTGCCATGTTACGCCGCCACCAGCGGGTGGAACTGGCCAGCCCATGTACCAACACCAGGGGCGGGCCGAAGCCGGCGGTTCTGTAATGCACCCATGAATTCTCAACCCGAATGTGACGCCGTTCAATCTGCGGCTCTTTCCCGTTCTTCATACGCGCGATTCGCTACCTAGACAAGCTGTCGTTGTACAAGCGGCCGGCCATTGCCACACCTTCCGGCAAAGCAGGCCGGCGCTTGACGGTTTCTTCAACAAAACGCTGCACCACCTGGGTCAACGCGCCAGGGGTGGTATAATTCACACAATGGGGGCCTTTGGGAATCACATATAACTGCCCCTTGGCGAGTTGGGTGGTGATCGCCTCCACCCACGCTTGGGGCGCCACCCAGTCGCGATCCCCGCGCACCACCAGCGTCGGCGCCTGGATGGCGGCAAGTTTCTCTTCTGTGTAATCCCAGAGCGCATACTGAAAAGTTTGCCAAGTGCGCCAGATGCCGGCCCGCCAGAAATCAATGAACAGATGATAAAAGAGCGACGGCTTCTCGTAGAGAAAATCGACCAGAAGCCGGCTTGCCTGTTGGATGACTGTACGAGCCGCCGGATCGACGGTGGGGCCGACCAAAACCAAGCCCGCCACCCGCTCAGGATAGCGCGCCGCCAGGTCGATGAGAATTTGTCCCCCCAACGAATTGCCGAGAAAGACAACCTGAGACAGGCACATGGCGTCCATCCAGGCGATCAGGGCGTCGCTCAACTCCTCGACGGTCAGCACCTGTGGGGGATTGGCGCTTTTGCCAAAGCCGGGCAGATCGGGCGCGTAGACCCGGTAGTGTAGCCCAAGGCGTTCCATCGTCGGCGTCATATACCGGCTGGAAATCAGCAAACCATGAATCAGCACAAAGGTGGGGTGCTCCGCCGCTGAACAACCAGGGGCAGCAGTGCGGACATAGACTCGACAATTGTTGACTACCGTCCAGAAACTTGTTACTTTACTCACTATCATTGTACCTTATACTGACCGGGTTGATCAATCTGTCTTTTATACGGCAACCTTAGCCAACAACCGTTTGTCTGTCTATAGAGCAAGATAGGCGCTGATGGTACAAGGTTGGTATGTGTGCAGCAGCAGCAGAAGGAGAAAAGGCGAAAGCGATGTCAACGCCTACTTTGCAACAACTCACCACCACCGAACTGGCGGAAGCGGCTGACGAAAACTTTGTCGTTCATGCCAGTTGGGCGCACCGTCACATCATTGAGGCAGCCATCATCGACGACGGGCGTCTGCTTGTGGCCGATTCAGGGTTGCCGTGTGACACCTTTAATGTCATCTGCCGAGCACGCTTGACCTCGGAAGAAGCGCCGGCGCGCATTGCCGCCACCCTTGCCCACTTTGGTCAAGTCAAGCGCCCTTTTTCCTGGTGGGTGGGGCCGGTCGACCAGCCGGCGAACCTGGGGGCATTACTGGTTGCCGCTGGACTAGCAGAGGCCGAAACCGAGTTGGCGATGGCGGTCGATTTAGCCCAGTTGCAAGTCGCCAACCTGGCGCCGGCTGGGCTAGTGATTCGTCGCGCCCAGACCCCAACCGAACTTGCCGACTTTGCCCAGGTCATGGCCGCCAACTGGAATCCCCCCGACCCGGAGGTGTTGCGTCATTACCAACGGGCCGCCGCGCCGCTCTTGTCTGTAACGTCGCCACTGTGGTTTTATGTTGGTTACTTGGATGGCAAGGCGGTAGCTGCGGCGGAGTTGACTGTGGGTGGCGGCGTAGTGGGGCTGTATAGCATCTGCACGCTGGTCGACTACCGTCGCCGCGGCTTTGGCATGGCGCTGACGTTGCGTCTGCTGTTGGATGCACGGGCGGCAGGGTATGGCGTGGGCGTGTTGCAGGCGGGGGCCGAGGGTGTGCGAATCTATGAGCGGATTGGATTTCAGACGTTTGGAGGGATTACGGAATATAAGCCAGCTTCATAGTACGTGAGAAAAGGGCGATCAAACGAATTATAACTGGCGTTTCGTTACTTTTCAGGGTAAGATTGTCAAATACTTACTAAATTGTAATCTAATTTTGATTTTCTAATTCTGAAACACCACTTGACAAACCCAAACGCTTAGGTTATACTATGCCCACCATTTATCGACAAAATGGCTTTGAAGTGATGATCTATACAAACGATCATCGCCCTGCTCATGTCCATATCTTCAAAGCCGATGGCGAAGTTATCATCTATTTAGGCAGTGACATAGCACCACCCAAAGTGCGAACCAATATCGGCATGGGTCATGGTGACGAACGACGTGCGCTCATCATTGTTGCAGAGAACAATGACGCGTTCTGGGAGGAATGGAGACGTATTCATGGCTAAAGTAAAAATCGGCCCGTGGGAAATCGAAGAAGCTGAGCTTGACCGGCAGCATCTGGAAGCCCAGCAACGTGGTCGGGAACAATTGCAAACCGAACCCCAAGCACAATCGATCACCTATGATCAGCAAAAAGGGCATTTTGTGATCGAGTTAAAAAGTGGCGTCACTGTGTTGTTGCCCGCCCATTTACTGCAAGGGCTAGAGCATGCGACACCGGCCGCCCTGGCCGACGTGCAATTGGGGCCACGCGGCGCATCCCTCCACTGGGAGAGCCTTGATGTTAGCTTCAGCCTAGCGGGTCTGCTGGCCGGCGTCTTTGGGACACGCGCCTGGATGCAAGAGATGGGACGCCGTGGCGGTAGCGCCACCTCCACGGCCAAAGCCGCGGCGGCCCGCTTGAATGGTAAAAAAGGGGGACGACCGGCCAAAGCAGCCCAGCATGCACACGTGCATTGACCGCAACCGATCGGTTACGCCCCTTCCATCACCTCGTATTCCCCAAGTATCGGCGCTTTGCCGACTTCTAGCGTAGCAGACGCTCTACACCCTCGTTTCCTAACCCATCGATAGACCTGAGTCAGCCCTGTAAACTCGTAAATCAATCACCATAAGCAGATTCTAAGAATCTGCTTATGGTGATTGCTATGCGTTATGTTTGCCCATGATTATGTACCAACAGCCTGTCATATCTGTCAAAAAAGGCAAAGCGGCTGTCAACGCATTTGGCAAAGAATGGCAACATTGGCAAATGAAAAGCTGGTATGGTAACGGGGCGTCACCATTGCTGCGTCGCATATTCAGGGCGGCAATGATGACGCGATAAGATCCCAGGGTTTGCCACCAATTGCAAATGAAAAAAGGGAAAATAAGCATCATTATGTAGACAATCGTGGTCGCACGTGTACCAAATACACAGAACCCCCAGGGGTATTTTATGTACGCACAATCTAGGGAAGCGCTGCCGTCGTTGAGTGACGGCAGGTCGCGCACCCAGCCATCGCTACAACTGTTACTTTCCAGTGCGCAGGCCGGTTGGCCCAACCTGCTTGTCCATCACTACCGTTTCGCCGCCGCGCAGACCCCACTCTATCTGCCGGCGCGGGCCGAAGATATGATCCTGTTGCCCCTCCACGATACCGGCAAATTGAGCGGCAAGGTCGGCTCGCCCTTCGCCTGGCCGCGCGTTCACCCCGGCCAGCTTTTTCTCATCCCCCAGCAACTCCCCAGCGAGTGGTATTGGACAGCGCCTTGGGAGGCCCTGGCCCTCTACCTGGCGCCGACATGGCTGTTGACCGTGGCGGCTGAGGTGGGTGTTGACGCACAGTCCGTCAAGCTGATCCCCCGGAGTGGCGTGGTCGATGCTTTTCTCCATCAACTGGGGTTGGCCCTCCTGACCGAATTAAAGAATGGCGGGATCGCCGGTCAGCGCTATGTGGCGACATTGACCCATACGCTGGCGCTTCATCTGTTACGGAACCATGCGCTCTTACAGCGGGCGCCGGCCACTTGCACGGCGGGCCTGGCTCCCCAAACCTTGCGGAAGGTTCTCGACTATATTGAAGACCATCTACCCCAATCATTGACCCAAGCTGAAGTTGCGGCCATTGCCCATGTCAGCCCCTTTCATTTTGCGCGCCTCTTCAAACAGGCGACGGGCCAGTCGTTGCACCAATACATTCTCAGCCGGCGGATCGCAGCCGCCCAACGCTTGTTGCTGGCGGGGCGGCTAACCCTGGCCGACATTGCCTTGCAGGTCGGCTTTACCGATCAAAGCCACCTGACGCGCCATTTCAAACGGCAGTGCGGCATGACGCCGAAGCTCTTTGCGCAAGAGCGCACAAATGTACAACGCGAGCGCACGATTGTCCTAGAAAGCGGGGACGGCAGCGGCTAAACTGGGGCTTGTTGACGCCTCGTAATCGCAAGGTGGGGAAGCGAGAACGAGCAACACCTATCCCCTAAAACAGTAGATAAGCAATCACAAGGAGCAATAAAATGGCAAAACAAGTGACAGTCACAATTAATCGTATCACCGTACACAACAATGGTGAGGGCAGCGGTAAGGGCGAGTTGTACTGGACATTCGATATTGACGGCAAAAGCTTTGTTGAGCTATCGGCCAAGGAGGCGCGCAAGACGAATGATGGTGAGGTCATCAGCATTAACGAATCGCGTACCGTCAGTAAGGCCAACAACGACCGCTTGGTGGTATCCGGCGCCGTGTACGAAAAGGACTGGCCAAGCAAGGACGAAACAGTCAAATTTACGGATGAATATTCAGCCAGCAACGGCTGGGGTATTGGCATTCACGATGTGAAACGCACCAATGGCAAGCTCGACGTGACGATCCGTTATGAGATTGAGAACGGCTAACCGCGCTCTCCCTAAGCGGCCGCGTCTTTCTAGCCGCACCCGACCCACAACAAGTGAACGCTCGCTGTGGGCCGGGTGCTGTGAACTAAGAAGGAGGTTGTTTGATGATAGAGTGCAAAAGTATGGGTAGGCAGGCGCGGGTTCCACTGCGCTTGCTACCTGTGACTATATGTATTGTTAGTCTATTCTATTGGGCTTGGTGGAACACGCCCAGCGTGCAAGCCCAGGCGCAAGCCCCCATCGTGCTGACACAGACTATGACCAATCCCGTCAATGGTGGGCGCGAGTTATCAGGGGTAATGACGTTCGTTGTCACTGACACCACCGGTCTCACCGAAACCCGTCAGTTCAAATATACAACCCCAGCCAACTTTGCGGCGCAAGGTGCGGCAAGCGTGAACCTCTGGTTGGTCTTCCACGGGGGTGGCGGGAATACCAATACCATGAACCGCTACTTTGATAGGATCCCAGCTTCAGCGCCGACGGTCCTTGTCTTTCCCGAGGCGCTGCCCATTGGCCCTGGCGGTTCGACCAAATGGCGCGGCATTGAGCGCCCCGGTGACGAAACGCAGGCCGATGCGTTTCGCGATATTTCCTTTGTTGAGCAATTGGTGGTCAATTTGCTCAATGCCAACCCGCAACTGCACCCGGGAAAAGTCTATGCGTCCGGCTTCTCCAGCGGGGCAAGTATGACCTGGATGTTGTTGTGCTACCGTTCGCAGCCGTTCCAAGGCTTTGCCATGTTTTCCCAGCAGTTGACCAAGGTCAAGCAGGAGGGCGGGTGCGGCAATGGACGGATACAAGATCCGCTTTCCGCCCAGTGGACGATCATGACCGGTTACGAGCAATTAACCGGCCGGCGGCCTGATCGCTACGGCTATAACCCCGACCTGCCGCCCGCTCAACAGGCGAATCGAACCCAGGCTGCCTTTTATTCGCATGGGACATTGGATGACAATCTGGCCTATACAGGGATGGCCGGTTGCGCCACCGCAAACCCGCCCTGTGAAGCGAGTGAGGACCCGCTGTTGTCGCTTGATTTTGGCGGTGTCAACCAGAATCGCGATGACATCTCAACGAAGAATTGGTTACTCGCCCGCCATGACCTGCTGGAGACCAATCCGGTTGGGACGGTGTTGCCGGATCAGGAGCCGCTGACGAATCCGGACAACGTCACGACGACGCGCCGCACCTATAACACGCCGTTGGGGACAGCGGGCGTCACCAGCCGGCAAACGGTCAGGTGGCTTGAAATGGTCGGGGGTGTCCACGCACTCTCGACGCTGGATCACCAAGGGGATCTTTGCACCAATCTCACGCCGCCGCCGCGCCGCACAGACTGCAATCTGAACCCCAACGCCTCCAAGGACTATGAAACCGCCCTGGAAGCTAAACGGTTCTTTGAACGATATGCCGGCATGTTACAATAGGATGATGGCAGACAGGCCAAGAGCAAGGTCAGGGGCAACGCTTGATGAGCAGCAGGTAATAAAACACGCAGTTACGTTCTGCAACTGCGTGTTTTATCATGATGATTTATAGTGCAGCTTGCAAACAAGGCGGTGAAGCTATGGCCGAATTTATGACCTTTCGACTGGCGTAGCAGAAAGGCAACCACCATGATCAAACCACCCAAACTGCAACCGGGCGATAAAGTCGCTGTCGTTTCTCTTTCATGGGGCGGTCCTGCGCTCTTCCCGCACCGCTATCAGGCCGGCAAGGCGCAGTTAGCCGCCGAATTTGGCGTCACGGTGATCGACATGCCCCATGCGCTGGCCGATCCGGCGTGGCTCCAGCGCAACCCCAAAGCGCGGGCGGATGATCTCATGGCCGCCTTTGCCGACCCTTCGATCAAGGCGATTATCGCCAGCATTGGCGGCGATGATTCGCTCCGCACGTTGCCCTACACCGATCTCGCGGTGATCCGCGCCAACCCGAAGATTTTTATGGGCTACTCGGACACGGTGATTACCCACTTCGCCTGTTTCAAAGCGGGGCTGGTCTCCTTTTATGGGCCGGCGATCATGGCTGGGTTTGGCGAAAATGGGGGACTGTTTCCCTACATGGTCGATTCGGTGCGGCGCACCCTCTTTTCAGCCGACCCCATCGGCGTCATTCCCCCCAATCAAGATGGCTGGACGGTTGAATTTCTCAACTGGGCCGACCCAGCCAACCAGCCGCGCCAACGGGCCTTACAACCTTGCACGGGCTGGCGCTGGCTGCAAGGTAGTGGCATCCATCGCGGCCATTTGATTGGTGGCTGTCTCGAAGTCCTCGACTGGCTGCGCGGTACAGAATTCTGGCCCAGTCAGACGCAGTGGCGCAATGCCCTGCTCTTTTTGGAAACATCCGAGGATGCACCGTCACCGGAAGCGGTAGTATACTATCTCCGTACCTTTGCTGTCCTGGGTGTCTTACCCCTGCTCGCCGGCATTCTTTTTGCTCGACCCGGCGGACAGGTCGCCCCTGAAAAATTTGTTGCGTATGAGCAAGCGCTGTTGCAAGTGATTGTCGAAGAAAATGGGCTGACCGCTCTGCCCATCATCGCCGGCATGGACTTTGGTCACACCGATCCCATGTTTGTGTTGCCACTCGGCGTAGAGGCCGAAGTGGATTGTGAGCAGCAACGGTTTACTATCATTGAAAACGCCGTTGTCCATCCGGTTTAATGCCACCAAGAACTTTGTGCTGAGGTCGTTCTATGCAACCCTTTACTTCGCTGACGCCAATGGGCCAAACTCGCCGCTTGCGTGCTGTGGCCCATGCCGCCCTCCAGCACTATGCCATTACTGTTCGCCGGCTGTCGTTGCTTACGGTGGATACCAACACCATCTTTCGCGTGGATGCCGCTAACGGTGAACGCTACGCGTTGCGGATTAGCACCCCCAGCCAGCACTCCTTAAATGACATTCGTATTGAACTGACCTGGCTGACTGAACTTGCCCGCGACCCAACCATCAACGTTGTCAAGCCGGTGGCTACTCAAGAGGGTGATTATTTGACCCAAGTAACGCTGCCGACTGTTCCCGAAACCAGGTGCTGCGTCCTCTTTCATTGGGTTCCTGGCCGCCCCTTAGCGAGCCAGGTATCGCCGGCCCATGTCTATACGTTGGGGACGATCACGGCAGCCCTGCATGATCATGCCGGCACGGTGCGGCTGCCCCCCGATCTCACGCCGATGACGTGGCATACGGTTTTCTACTATCATCACGAGCCGGTGGTGATTGATGACCCCGCCTATGCCGCCCTCTTTACACCAGCACGGCGGGAACTGATCCACGCCGTCGCTACGGTTGCCGAGCAAGCCCTGCAAGCACTCGCCCAGTCGCCAGCGAATCGCATTCTGATTCACGCCGATTTGCACCTCTATAATGTGCATGTCGCGCGTGGACGCCTCTATATCCTGGACTTTGAAGATGTCCTGTTGGGCTATCCCGTGCAAGATATTGCGGTTACCTTCGCCGCGTTTCGCCGCTACCCGGACGGCGAGGCATTACAGCGCGCCTTTGAAGCAGGGTACAGTAGCCGCCGACCATGGCCTGTCCAATCCGCCAGCCAACTGACAGCCCTCATTGCCGCCCGTGACCTGATGATGATAAACTATGCTGCACAGGCGGAGGCTGATCCGGAAGCTGCCGTGGCGCGCATCTGTAGCCGGCTCATGGTTGCCCAGTCACACCTATTGCCAGAAGGGGTAGAACACCCATGAATGGCCTAGAGGAAAATTCGCTGTCTTTTCGAGTCGAAGCGCTACATCCGTTTGAAAAGAAATTGTTGAGTTGATGCTATGCCGACACCTACCCTGCTCTTGAACCAACTGGCCTACTGTTACGGCATTGCGCCGGACCAACTCTACTGCCTGACCGATAATCCCGCCGACGGCGTCTATGGCTTTACGCACCAAGGGCAAGCTTTTGTCGTCAAAGCCGCGGTTTCCACAACGCGGACGTTTGCTACGTTGCAAAGCCAGGTGGATTGGATCAATTTCCTGGCCGCACATGGCGCGCCCATTAGTCGTCCCATCCCATCGCCGCAGGGGGTGCTGGTCGAGCAATTGTCGCTGGATGACGCCTTGGTGTCAGCCGTCTGCTATGAACGGGTGGCGGGCGAGCGACCGGCTGTCCCGACCTTGAGTGCCGCCCAATGGCAAAGGTGGGGTCAAACTGTGGGTAAACTGCACGCCGTGAGTCTGCACTATCGGCCAGCCCCCCACCACGAGCCGCTTGAACAGTGGGACGCCAGGGCAAGCCATGACCGGGCGACTATTCCGGCGGAGCAGACGCTTGTCCTGGAAAAGTTCGACGCCTTACAGCACTATTTTCAAGCGTTGCCCACAGAGCCGCATGGCTATGGTGTGATTCATAGCGATATGCAAGCCAACAATCTCTGTCTCGATAACGGGACGCTCCGGGTCATCGATTTTGATAACTGCGCCTATCACTGGTTTCTCATGGACATTGCCACCTCGCTCTATTTTACCTTATGGGAGCGGCCGGCCGGACAGAGCAATGCCGCCTTTGCTGCGTTTGTGGTGGAGCAGCTTTGGGCCGGGTACGCCCGTGAACACGCGCTGGACGCCGAGTGGCTGGAACGGCTGCCGGTGTTCTTAAAACTCATCGAGATGAATAGCTATGTCGCCATCCTTGCATACAATCAAGCAGCGTTGCGTAGCGATCCGGCAGCCGTGCCGCCCAAACATCGGGCTTTGCTGAGTCGTTATCGCGACAATATTGAGCAGGATGTGCCGTATATCGAGTCTGCCTATAATCCATGGACAAGGTGAGTGAGTAAAGGAGTTGATCTGCCACTGGATTTCTCCTGATTGTGTCGTGATGGGCTGCTGGCACTTGAGTACCACTAGGCACCAGACATTTGTAATTGGTCAAGGAGCGACTTGGCCTCGCGCAAATCCACAGAGTCAAAGCCCTCGCTGAACCAGCCGTAGCATTCCGCCAGCATCTGTCGCGCCTCCAGGCTCTTGCCCTGGGTGCGCCACAGCCGGGCCAATTGGACGGTTGCCCGCAGTTCCATGATTTTGGCCTCTTGCTCGCGGGCGATGGCGATGGCGCGCTGAAAGGAGGCTTCGGCTGCCTGCTCACCATCGATCTGTTGCAGTTGCAATGTTCCCCGCAGCAGATGTAGCTCAGTATGCGTCCAATAAATCGTGGCCCCCATCTCCAGCGCTTCGGCCACTAGGCTCAACCCTTCTTCGACCTGACCGGCTTTGCCATAGGTTTCGGCAAGCAGGGCAAGCATTGAGGGTAGGTTCAACATGAACTTCATCATTCGCGTCACTGCGATACCGCGTTGCATCTGGGCTATCCCTGCTGCCAGATCTCCCTGGGCAGCCAGCGCCCAGCCGTAGAAGGCCCTGGCCGCTTCCTCCAGTGACGCAGGCCCATGCTTCGTCGCCAGTTCAATGCAGGCCTCGGCGGCCTGCTGGGCAGCCGGCGCATCCCGCCGCCATTGATGGAGCATCGCCAGGAAGCAGAGCACGATCGTCTCGGGGTAGGGGCGATTGGTAAACCCCTGGGCTAACTTGAGCGCCTCTTGGAAGCGAAGCAGGGCCTGGTCCGCAAAGCCCAGACGCCACAAGGACAACCCTAGAAAGTTGCCGGCAACGACGCCCGGATCGTCCGGTAAAATGAAGGTGTACTCTTCTTTGGGGTCGTAGAGCGCCAGGCTTTGTTCCAGGTGGGCGCGGGCCGCAGCAAATTGACCGATGAACAACAAGGCGGTGCCCATGACCTGATGGCCACCCACTAGCAGCTTGGGATCCTGCGTTGCCTGGGCCAGTTGCCAGGCATGGACGGCCATCTCATACTGTAACCGTCCCTCGCCCCTAACCACATAAAACCGTTCGAGCGTAACCAAGGCCGGGAAGATCTGGGGGTCTTGTCCCAGCTTGGGCAGGAGGTCGCGTATCCGGCTGTAGGTGACGGCCACCTCCGGGTCCCCAAGGCCTTTGCGGGCAACGAGTACGGCGCCCAGACTGAACAGCAAAGCGAGTTCACGTTGTACCCGCTCGGTTGTCTCGGGTAACATTGCCAACTGCGTCAGGGCCTGGCTAAAATGGCGGCTGGCCTCGAGGTAGGCTACCACGCGCACTGCCTGTTCCCCAGCCAGGGTTAGATAATCCACCGCCTTGCGCACCAACCCTGCCGCCTGAAAATGGTACGCCAACTGCCCAGCAATCGCCGCCATTTCCCCTGGCTGGTTTCGGTGCAACGCCTCTAGCGTCTGCCCGACCGCTTCGTGTAAATAGACACGCTCGACCTGATCTAGACGATTATATAAATATTTCTGGAAGAGAATATGGTGAAAGCGATAGATGGACAAACGTTGCGAACCTAGCTGTTGGCTACCCTGCTCTTGCACAAGGCCATGCTGTTTACTAACCTCGCCACTTAATCGACGTACCAATTCGCGTCGCTCTACCTGTTCGATCTGGGCCACGACTTCTGCCGTAAAGACCTCACCCTCGACACTGGCTACCTGTAGCGCAGTTTGCAAGGCTGCCGGTAACCGCCCCAGGCGCTCACTGATCACACCTTCGACCCGTGCCGGCAGGGTTTTCCAGTCTAACGTCAATCCCTCCCGCCAGTAGCCTTGCTCATCTTGCACCAAATCGCCGCCTTCCTGTAAATCACGCAACATTTCGACCGTAAAGAGGGCATTCCCGCCGGTTTGCCGCCATAGCGCGTGCCGGAATTCATTCCCGAACCGGTTTGGTTGGCTATCTAATAGTGCGTTAATAAAGTGGTGTTTGTCAGCTTGTGCTAGATCGATCTGAATCTGACCAAAGGTAGTTCGCAATTCATTGACAACGGACTCTAACGGATGTCGTCCTCCCCCACGGCCTAGCGCTACATCGTCCGGTCGATAGATGCCGACTACCAACAGTCGACATCCTTGTAAATGTCGTCCCAAATGAAAAAGCAGGCTGAGCGAACCGTCATCTGCCCACTGTAAGTCGTCGAGCAATAAGAGCATCGGCCAGCCTTGGGAGATCGTTTGTAACACCTGCATATATTGGACGAAAAGCCCCTGCTGTTGTAAATCGGTTGTTCTGCGCCTGCTTGTCTGGCGCTCCAAGGTTGCCTTTAATCGCGTTACAATCTCGGCATAGCTGAGAGCAATGTCATTCGCACGCGCCATGAGGACTTTACTGGCAATAAAAACATCAATCAAATCTGGTCCGGCTGCCATGATGCTCTGGATCGTGTGAGGAACCAACTCCGCTAACCGATGTGTATAGCGCTGGCTGAGAACGCCAGTGCCCGAACGCACCTCAACATCACCAACTAGCAATGCCAGGATTTCACGAAAAGGAAGGTAGGGGTCGCCGATGCCACTGTAGGCGTTGCAGTTTCCGCTAGCTACAACCAGATGAGAGTGTGCCTCCTGTGCACGGCGGGCAAATTCTTGCACCAGCGCAGTTTTGCCGCTGCCGGCTTCACCAACGACGAAAGCAACTTGTCCTTGACCGATGAGCGCCTTGTTGAGAAACGTTTCTAATTGTGCTAATTCTTGTTTGCGTGCAACAAAGAGACTCGCTTCCACATCTGCTGATAGGTAGGCGTCTACCGCCGGCCGGCCCGCGTGCAAGCTGGTCAAACGAGGCGTCGGATGTGGCACAGCAAGGTCATGTTTGGCTATCGTGTGGCTTGTCGTAGATGGTACTGGGCTGGCAACGTTACCACTGCGCGCCCGGCGCGCTAACGATAAAAGGTGTTCTACTGCTTTCTGTTCTCCCTCTAACCCCAAGGCCGGGACAAAGACAGACAAAAGGGTCAGTTCATCGGGCAGCCGTTCATTATGTTCCAGCCGGCTGATCTGGCTGATGCTGTAACCGACGGCCAAGGCGAGGTCACGCTGGGTCAGTTGGGCGCGTTGGCGCAAATAGCGCAACAAGTCGCCAAAGGTGGTTATAGTGGCGATGACATCGTGCTTGGCGGGGGCGGATCGGGCCATAGCGCCTCCTGGTATGGACGCAACCTTGTCAACTTTGTCAAAAAATGTGCGGTGGTTGTCAACTCACCTGGCAAAAAATGGCAACAGCGATAAACCAAAAGCTGCTATTCTAACGGTG
The DNA here is from genome assembly GCA_021405325.1 of Caldilinea sp. CFX5. The sequence goes on from QWII01000009.1 coordinate 183,667, forward strand.
CGCACAGTATATCACGTTCAACCAGTAAGTCGTAAAAGGATCTTCATTCATCTAAGTAAAGGAGTGCATTATGGCTGACACTAAACTCAGGATTACTTTCAATGACATCGAAATCGCTAGCGATGGCGATCCGGTAGGTAAAGGGCAAATCTACTGGAATCTTAAGGTTGATGGCGCTGTTGTCACAAGTCGCTCAAGTGCAAATCCCTTGATTATCGGGAGCGGCGAAACGATCACGCTCGGCCATGCGACCACAGTCACAAAGTCCAGTGCCGCCGGTACGAAACTCACGGTCAGCGGCTCGGTGTCCGAGAAAGATAGTCTTGACAAGGACGACACAGATTCTTTCACCCACACCTACACGGCGGGTAACGACTGGGGGACGGGCAGCGCAAAACCGGCAAGGCTCGTTGACAAAAACCTAAACGTTACAGTCAATTACACGATTGACCGGGTCTGAAGCAGGGGGCGCACTCGGCGAATCTGCAACGGTGCGTATGGCGCATTTCATGATAATTAGGACTTGTACGCACGACTGGCTCCCCCTCTCCTGAAATGATACTGCTGTTTCAGGAGAGGGGGTTGGCGGGTGAGGCGTCTTGCATACGTCCTGATAATTCAAAAGTCAGCGCGACTTGCATTGCCTGCTCAAACGGCATGACCTGCCCCTCGATCCAGGCGGTTGCATAAGCGGAATGGCGCAGTTGCGCATAGGCCGCCGTAAGCAAAGGGCGACAGTACGCCTCCTTCCAACGATCGGCAATCGGCTTGGGACGCCGAGTAAACCGTTCGGTCACGCCAAAGAGCAGGGCGGCCAGTGCCAGTTTTCCCTGAAGACGGGCGATTTCGGCGAGACCCACCAGAGCCAGATAGGTGGAATAGATCTCCTGCTCGGCGACAGTCTGGATGGCGCGCTGAAAATTGGTCTGCGCCAGCGGCAGGTCATTGACCGCCAGCGCCGGGTAGCCAAGCGCCACATAGCTATAGGCGACACGATGGAGATCGCCGGCGGCCTGATTACGTTGGATCGCCTGCTGGGCATGGGCCGTCGCTGCCTGGTGTTCCTGGTGCAGGTAGTGTACCAACGCCAAATCCAGATAGGCTCGACTGGCGCCACCTCCTCTGTGCCAGTCGATGCCGAGTTGCTGCCAGAGGGTCAGGCTTTCGGTCAAGGCGGCCAACGCTCCCGGCAGATCGCCCGCCACCGTCAAGATATGCCCCAGCGTTTGCAAGAGACCGGCAACCTTGGCCTGCTGTTGCAATTGCCGTTGCCGCGCCAATTGGCTTTGGCATAGCGCCATCGCCCGGGGCGGGTCAAGCAGCGCCATGCTTTCCCAGACCCAGCGAAACGGCGAATAGCCATCTGCATCCGCGCCGACTTGGGCGGCGAGCTGATAGGTCTGCAAGGCTTGCGCCCGCTTGCCCTGCAAGACCAGGGCGTCGGCGAGATGAAAATAAGTTCGCCCCAGGAAAAACAAGGACTGTTTTTCCTCGAACCGGTGACGCGCCTGTTGCAAATAGTCCAGCGCTTTGTCTGCTTCGCCCCGCGCCACTGCCCAGATCCCCAGCAACAAGTTGGCGAGGGCCAGCCCATCCGTTTGGTTGAACAGCGTGAAACGTTGGCGCGCCTCAGTCGCCAGATCGAAAGAGCGGGGGCTGGTATAGAAGTTCGTGAGGGCCAGCCAAACGATGCCCCAACTATATAATTCATGATCTTTGGAAGCGCTGTGTGACAGGGCGTGTTCCAACCAGAGGCGGCCTTCGTGGAAGTTTTTCACAAATTGCCAAAATGGCCCTAAAGCTGTCGCCAGCCGCAAAGACAGGTTCCTATCGTCGGCTTGGGTGAGGCTCCAGGCAAAAGCGGCCCGCAGATTCTCCAGATCGGCCCGGACGGCGTTGAACCATTGCTCAAACCGCGCGCCCAGCAGGTTGGCCGGCAACGCTTGTTCGGCTAAGGCCAGATAGCAGGCGAAATGGCGGGCGCGCACCGTTTCTGTCTCGCCCTCTTCCCGCAATTTTTCACCGGCATATTGGCGAATTGTCTCTAACATGCGGTAGCGGGTCGTTGCCCCCCGCTGTTCAACGATGACCAGGGACTTGTTGACCAGTTGATGCAACAGATCGAATGTCAGCGGTTGACCTTGACCGCTGTCCGCCACCTGTTCCGCCGCCGCCACCGTCCACCCGCCGGCAAAGACGGAAACAGAACGAAATAAGGCTGCCTCAGCAGGCGTGAGCAGATCATAACTCCAATCAATCGTCGCGCGTAAGGTCTGGTGGCGGAGCAGGGCGGTGCGTCTACCGGCACTGAGCAAGGTGAAGCGATCCTGCAAACGGGCGACCAACTCAGCCAGCGCAAAACTTTTGCAGCGGGCGGCGGCCAACTCCAAGGCCAGGGGAAGGCCATCCACTTGTTGGCAGAGATGGGCAATGAGTGGGGCATCTTGGTCGGTAAAGCGCAAATCGGCTTTCGTGGCCTGGGTGCGTTCGATGAAGAGTTGCGCCGCCACATAGGGTTGCAACTGGGCCAACGACCAGGCCGACCCATCCGGCGCAACCGCGGGCGGCGTGGCAAACGGTAAGAGCGGCCATTCATATTCGCCGGCAATATTCAACGCTTCGCGACTGGTCGCTACAATATGCAGCGTTGCTGAGGCGCACAACAGGCGATCCACCATCGCGGCGCAAGTGGCAATCAGATGCTCACAGTTGTCCACAAGCAAGAGGAGCGTTTTGTGTTGCAGATAGGCTGTCACCACTTCCAGGGGTGTACGGCCTGGCAGTTCGGGCAGTTGAAAGAGGTCCATCAAGGAGCGCGCCACCATGCCACCCTCCGTAATCGACGCCAGTTCCAGCAGCCAGACGCCGTCGGGAAAAGCGAGGGTGTTCGCAACCGCCAGGGCGAGGCTGCTCTTGCCGACACCACCCACACCTGTCAATGTGACTAGACGCTGCGCTTGTATGAGGCGTTGTAGGGCACTGATCTCCTGGTCGCGCCCGATGAAGCTGGTCAAGCGGTGGGGCAGGGTGGGCGCGCAGCGTGCGGCTTGGGGCGCCGGGTGGTCATGGTCGGTTATCGCACGGGCTGGCGCAGGTGCAAGGGGACTGGCCTCGGCTTCCCTGCGCCCCCGACGCGCCAGGCTCAAAAATCGCTCTACCGTTGCCGGTTCTTGTGCCAACCCCAAGGCCGGGACAAAGACGGATAAGAGGGTCAGTTCATCGGGCAAGCGTTCATTGTGTTCCAGACGGCTGATTTGGCTGATGCTGTAGCCCACGGCCAGGGCGAGGTCGCGCTGGGTCAGGTGGGCGCGTTGACGCAAGTAGCGCAGCAAGTCGCCAAAATTAGTGATAGCAGCGATGACATCATGCTTGACGGTAGCTGATCGGGACATCGGGGTCTCCGGATCGCACAGATCCTTGTCAACTTTGTCAAATGGATTGGCAAAAAATGGCAACATCGAGCCAGCGAAACGTGGTACTGTACTGACCTATCAAGTATATCACATTCGCCGCAAGGAACCCAAAAGGAGTTACTGATATGGATGCACGACAGATCTTCTTGGAACGCCACGCCGCGCTCCATTCGGCGGCAATGAACGGCGATGGTTGGTGGAAAGCCGCCGCCATCTACGCTGACGTGCCCGATGAGCAGGTGCGTCGCCGCCCGACACCCGATCATAACTCTATTGCCTGGTTGCTTTGGCATATCGCGCGCTGTGAGGATGTGGCCGTCAACACGCTGTTACGCGGTGGTGATGAAGTGTTGGATCGGGACGCGTGGCTGCCCAGGCTGAACATTACTTCCCGCCATATCGGCACAGGCGCCACCTTTGCCGAAGTCGATGCCATCAGTCAGGCGATTGATCTGGCTACCTTACGCGCCTATTGGGTGGCCGTTGGGCAGGAAACACGGGCTTGGGCGTCTACCCTTGATTTTGACACGCTGCGTAAGATCGTCACTGCCGAGGAGGTGCAACGGGCCATCGTCAAAGGTGATTTGGGTGAACAGGCCGCCTGGGTCGGGCCGTTTTGGGTCAACTCCGCCTGGACTTATGCCACCTTTCTCTTTTGGCTGACGCTTGAACACAACTGGCTTCACCTGGGCGAAACGTGGGTGATCCGGAGCTTGCTCAACCAGACAGACAGATAGAACGGCAAATTCACTGCTTACTCATTAGTTTAGGATGTTCCCAACCATAGGCTACCCCAAAGCGAAGGTGTGCGCTGATTTTTCTTTAATCAAGGAGAAATTTTATGTCAACCGAAACCAACAAAACCATCGTTCGGCGGTTTGCGGATGCCATCAATACTGGCAACGAAGCCGCCTTTTTAGAGCTACTTGCGCCCGCTGTGGTGGACCACTATGCCCCGCCCGGCTTGCCGCCTGGCAGCGAGGGCTGGAACATGAACCGCAAGATGTTCAGGGCGGCGTTTCCTGATGGTTATTGGGACGAAGAGGCCCTTGTTGCCGAAGGCGACCTTGTCGTCGGGCGTTACGTCTTGCGCGGCACCCATCGTGGTGAATTTTTTGGCATCCCCGCCACCGGCAAGGCGATCACCGTCTCCAATATCCACATCATGCGCCTTGCCGACGGCAAGATCGTCGAACACTGGGGCCACGGCGATGACATGGGCCTGATGCGCCAATTGGGGGCGATAGCGTAGCGGGTTGGCAATGGTGAATGATTGGTAGAAGTACGTAAAGAAAGGAGCGAACCTATGCAATTTCTCGTTGAAAGTGCCTTTAAACAGGCGCCCACCCCAGAAGTGTTGGCGTTGCTTCCGGCGGAGAGCGAGCGGGGGCGGATGCTGGATGACATGGGCGTGCGGCGGGCGCTGTATGTCGCCGCCGATCAATCCAAGGCATGGCAGCTCTTCAAGGCCGATTCGCTGGCGGCGCTGCAAGAGATCGTGGCCTCCTTCCCGCTTTACCCGCACCTCCACACCACGATCACGCAGTTAGCGACTGTTTAAAAGGAGTAATCCCGATGAAAACGTATCTCAAATTGAGCCTTGTCGTGGCCATGCTTACCCTGCTGGTCAATGCCTGCCAGCCGGTCACCGCACCCACCAGTGCGGCCCTGCCGGAACTGGTGATCCACGCCCATGACTACTCGTATGACCTGCCCAAAGAAATCGAGGCGGGTTTGGTGCGGGTGACGATGTTGGATGAGGGCCAAGAACCCCATCACGCCCAACTGGTGCGTTTTAACGATGGGGTGACGATGGAGCAGTTCATGACCGCCTTGCAAGCCGATCCGGTCTCCGCTCTCGGCTTGGTCAACTTGCCCGGCGGCACGGCGCCCGTTGACCCCGGCGCCAGCACGTCGGTGATCGTCAACTTGACGCCCGGCAACTATGCCGTACTCTGTTTTATCCTGAGTCCGGATGGTGTCCCCCACGTCGCCAAAGGGATGCTGGCACCGCTCACTGTCATTCCCGCCCAGTCTGGCAGCAGCCAGGCCAGCCAGACTGAACCCGTTGCGCAAGCTACGGTCACGCTGCTCAACTTTTCCTTCACTCTGCCCAGCGACATCAAAGCGGGCAAGCAGACCTGGAAGGTGGTCAATGAAGGCGACCAAATCCACGAGATCAACCTGATGAAACTGGCCGAGGGCAAGACGATAGACGACTTGATGGCGTGGGTGGAAAAACCCGAAGGCGCGCCGCCCTTTACCAATGTCGGCGGCTTCAACGGCATCGACCCCCAGCAGACGGGCTGGATGGAACTCGACCTCACCCCTGGCTCTTACGTTGCCATCTGTCACGTCCCCGACGCAGCAAGCGGCAAGGCGCATTCCGAGTTGGGCATGATGCTGCCCTTCGAGGTCAAGTCTTGAGGGAAGAGCAATGACGGCACGACAACGGTGCTCCCTGACTGCCGTTGCCGTGCCGTCAGATCAAACCATTCATCGATCAGGAGAAACCACATGTCACACGATCAATCCTCGACACGCACGCAGGTCGAGAGCAACAATCGAGCGTTCATGGCTGCCTTTGCGCGCGGCGATAGTGTGGGCGCGGCAGCCGTATACACGGAGACAGGGCAAATTTTGCCACCCAACTTCCCGGTCATGGGCGGCAAAGCGGCCATTCAAGCCTTTTGGCAAGGCGCCATTGATCTGGGAATTGCGGCGGCGGAATTGGAGACTGTCGAGTTTGAAGCGCATGGCGATACCGCCTGGGAAGTGGGCCAAGCTGTGCTCAAAAGCAAGGACGACCAGGTGCTTGACGAGGGGAAATATATAGTGATCTGGAAGCGTGAGAACGGCGTCTGGAAGTGGCATCGCGATATTTGGAACAGTAGCCGACCCGCACAAGGGTAACAAGGAGAGAACCATGTCACCAAGTAAAACAAGTAAAAATAGTCTATGTCGTCTGACACAATGGCTCACGCCTATCCTGTTGCTTGTGGTGGCCCTGCTACCGGTGTCTTCCGCCCACGCCGCCACCTGGGAGGTAGTGGCCAGCGGGCTGGCGGTTGGGCCGGAGGGTGCGCTCTATGTTTCCAACTTTGGCGCCTTCGCTGGTGCCGGCGAGGTGGTGCGGATTACGCCATCAACGTCCGCCGCACCGGCGGACGGGGCGTTTACAGCCGCAATCGATTTCAGCAGCCTGCGGACGGAGCCGGTCGGCGCCAATTGTCAGCTCACCGTGCAAGGTACGCTCACCTTTTCCGGGCGACTGGCGGGCGACGCCACCGCCACGACCCGCGCCCTGGTGATGGGCGACTGTTCCTCGGTCGTAAGCAACCCACCCGGTACATTTGCCGATGTGTTTCAGTCCGAGCTGCTCTTCACCGGCACACTCGACGGTGCTGCGGTGGCCGATCTGGCGATCCTCTATCAGGGGAAAACGGCGGTGGGTGGCGCGATCACCGGGCAGGTGCGCCTCGCCAATGGTCGCGCAGGTGTTCTGGATGTCGAAGGGGTGGTGGCGCAAGGCGGTAGTTACTGGTTTCGCACACCGTAACTGCGGCGCTGGCGGCCCCTCATATTGCCCAGTGCTTGCCGTGCGGTGATTATCTGTTGGCAGAGGCGGCATAGCCATGCACTGCCACCCGAGGAGATTCTCATGACAACCCAAGAAATGCTGGCCTTTGTCCAGCGTGGCTACGATGCCTATAACGCCCACCAATCTGACCCCAACTGGCTTGACTATGCCGATACGGATGTGGCTGAGGATTGTGAAGTGGTGGATATTCCCTCGGGCATGGTCTTGCGCGGCCCGGAGGGCATGAAACAATTTCTGCTGGTTTTTAGCACCGCCTTCCCCGATAGTTACGGGGAGATAACCGCCCTGTTTGCCGGTGCAGACCATGCCGTGGTGGAAGTGATCTTGCATGGCACCCATACCGGCGTCCTGCACAGCGCAGCCGGCGATCTTCCCCCAACCGGGCGGCGCGTGGCGCTGCACGCCTGTGAGGTCTTCCAGATCAAGGAGCGGAAAATCACCCGCCACGCCACTTACTATGATGCGCTCGGTTTTATGCAGCAGCTTGGCGTGATGCCAGCCGGAGATAAAGGCTAGAATGTAATTGACGATGCCCGCCGCGCGAATGCCTTCGGTTTGCTTATGTCGCTCAATATGCTGATCGAATTCGGCGATGCGTTCGACTACACCGACGCGGACTTTCGTGGGTGGTGCCGTGAGGCGGGGTTTACGCGTTTTGAACGCAGAGCGCTGGCCAGCCCAACCAGCGCGGCGACTGCCTATAAATAACGGACACAGATACAATTGCTGTGTGGCAGCAGTGGGTACAACATGAAACCATTTGACACATTGACCAAACGCGGCCAATGGCAACGCTTACGCCAAGTCGGGCTTTCCGCCCTGGCCGCCTATGACGTGCCAGAACCGCTTCTGACGCCGATCCACCATATCGAAAATAGTACCTTCCGTGTCCTGGCCGCCGACCACCAGCAGTATGTCTTGCGGATTCAGCGAGCAGATAGTCATAGCCCGGAAGCGATTCGTTCGGAGATGCAGTGGCTCACAGCGCTGCACCAGGAGACAGCGTTGCAGACGCCAGAACCGGTGTACACGCGCGCCGGTTCACCGTTGGTCATCATCGAGGCGCCAGGAATGCCGGGGCCACGCACCTGTGTCCTCTTCCGCTGGCTCGCCGGACGCTTTTTCGACAAGACCTTGACCCCACAGCATCTCGAACCGATCGGCATGTTTATGGCCCAGTTGCACGAACATACCGCGCGCTGGCAGCTACCAACCGATTTTGTGCGCGGTCGCGTGGCTGCGATCACGGAAGCCGCGCGCCGAACGCTATGGCAGCCCGCCGCACAGACCGCGTCTCCCACGTCTCTCCAGCCTGGGGATGAAGATGTCAGCCGGATTGTTGCGTTGGTGCATGACCTTTTTTCAAGTGCGGACGCGGCGCTTGTGGCACGCACCCTTGCGCAAATCCGTCGCGTTTTTGGCGCACTGGGCGAAGGCGGGGAAGTCTTCGGCCTGATCCATGCCGATTTGCATCAGGCCAATTACCTTTTCCAGTGCGGTATCCCCTGTGCCATCGATTTTGATGATTGTGGCTGGGGACACTACCTCTATGATCTCAGTGTGACCCTGAGCGAACTGACGCATCTGCCAACCTACCCGCGCTTACGTGAAACCCTTTTACGGGGCTACCGGACCATCCGCCCCTTGCCAGCGCATCAGGAAGCCTACTTAGAGACATTCTTTGCCCTACGGCGGATTCAACTGATGAGTTGGGTGATTGAGTCGCGTGAACATCCGGCTTTTCGCGATGGATGGGTCAGGTGGGCGCGCAATGATTTGGAGGAATTGGCGAAATTTCTGGCACACATGTAATTGATCAAATCGGCTTACAAGCCGTAGGCGGGAGATTGAGTGAACACAGTAAGGACATCATGCAATGTAGCGGCTTGACCGGTGCGGTAAGCCGCCTCAAACTGGGCTTCACCGAGAGTGGCGCGGGCAACTGCGATAGCCTGTGCGTAGAGGATGCGCTCCTCAATCGGGCGGGAGATCCCGATGGACTGGCGACAAGCGTCCGCTGCACCTAGCAGGTGAGATGCCTGGTGTGGCTGTCCATTCTGTATCGCTACCGCCGCCAACCCTTCTAAGCTGGCGGCGAGACTTCTTTTCGTGGCAATACGCTGCGCAATGATCAGGCTTTCTACATAATAGTTGTACGCCGTGCCCCCATCACCTTGGCTAAGCGCCAGGCTGCCAAGCCGTGACAGCGCCAGGGCAACATAAGCCTGAAAATCCAATTCCGTCAGTAACGTCAGCGCGCGCTGTTGAAGGTGCTCGGCTTTTTCATAATCGTGCAACAAATGCGCCAAGACACCCAGCTCGGTCGTGATACCGGCAATGAGCATCTTGTCATCCAGCGTAGTGGCGAGTTGCAATGCTTCTTCCTGGAGACGTTGCGCCTCTAGAAAGTCGCCAAGTTCGCGTGTGGCGATCCCTAAATAGCCCTGCGTGGAGGCAACGCCCAGCAAGGTTCCCACCGCTTTGCGCAGGTCCAAACTTTCTTGAAGCAGTTGGCGCGCCCGGACATAATCGCCTTGCAGTCGCACCAACTCACCTAAACTTGTCAGCGCGTCAGCTACGCCTTGCATAAAGTTGTGGGCACGTGACAACGCCAGGTAACGTTCAATTAAAGCGGTTGCGTGGGCGTAATCCCCTTCCCATTCGACGATGTCTGCAAGTGACCCCAGTACTTCCGATAGTTCAAACCAGGCGTTTGGCTCTTCTTCTACCTGCAAACATTCTTCAAATAACTGACGGGCCCGGACAAAATCACCCGACCAAGCTGCGCCCGTACCCACACTGTACAAGGCTTTGGCCCGTATTGCTGGCGGCGTTGTGGCGTTGTGGTGGTCGATTGCAGCTAACGCCCATTCCAGCCGCGGCATTTCCTCACGCATCTCGCCATGTTTCGTCCAGAACCAACATAACGACGCACCGAAGCGGGCAACCAGGACGTAATGCTGGTTGGCACGCGCCCATTGTACCGCTGCCCGAAAATTGTTTTGCTCTTCAATCAGGCGTTGATACCATACCTGCTGCTCAGCGCTATACAAAAGCGGGCGCACTTGTTCAGCTAGCTGCAGAAAATAGACCGCATGTTGCTCACGCACGGCCGCTTCTTCGCCCTGCTCCACCAACTTCTCGTGGGCATATTCACGAATCGTCTCCAACATTCGATAGCGGGTCGTCTCGCCCCGTTGATCGACCACAACCAGAGATTTGTTGACCAGTTGATGCAACAGATCGAACGTGGGCGGTTGGCGCTGACCTGGCGGCGCCACCTGTTCCGCCGCCGCCAGCGTCCAGCCGCCGGCGAAGACGGCGAGCGACCGGAACAACGCGGCCTCGGCGGGGCTGAGCAGATCATAGCTCCAATCAACCGTGGCACGTAACGTTTGATGCCGCAGCAGGGCGGTGCGGCGGCCTGCACTGAGGAGGGAAAAGCGATCGTTCAGGCGGGCAACTATCTCGGTTAAGGTCAAGCTTTTGCAGCGCGCCGCTGCCAGTTCCAACGCCAGGGGGATGCCATCCAGTTGCCGGCAAAGGTGGGCAAGCAAGGGGGCATCCTGGTCGGTGAAGCGCAAATCAGCGTTTATGGCTTGGGCGCGTTCACTAAAGAGTTGCACCGCGGCAAAGGGTTGGAGTTGCCGCATCGACCAAGCAGCCCCCTCCGACGGGGCGTGCGTTGGCGTGGCTAGCGGCACCACCGGCCATTCGTGTTCCCCGGCGATATTCAACGCTTCCCGGCTGGTCGCCAAAATGTGGAGGTTGGCCGCGGCCTGCAACAAGCGATCAACGATTTCGGCGCAAGTCGCAATGAGATGTTCACAGTTATCCACGATCAACAGGAGTTCTTTGTGTTGCAGATAGATCGTCACCGCTTCCAAAGCGGTCTGTTCTGGCGTTTCCGGCAGATGAAAGAGATCCGCCAATCGGCGCGCGACCAAACCGCCCTCGGTGATCGGCGCCAGTTCCAACAACCAGACGCTGTCGGGGAAAGCGAGGGTTTCCGCAACGGCCAGCGCCAGACTACTCTTGCCCACCCCGCCCACGCCGGTCAGGGTGACCAGGCGATTCTCCTTTACCAGCCGCTGTAGGGTCATGACCGCCTGTTCGCGCCCGATAAAGCTGGTCAGGCGTTGGGGCAAGTTGGTCAAGCGGGGCGCCGGTTGTGGTGTAACAGGGTCAACGCGCACAGCTTCATCACTGGTTGCCGGTAGGGCGGGGCGGGACTCAACTTCACCACGCGCCTGGCGCGCCAGCGCCAACAGGCGTTCGACGGTGGCAGGTTCGTGTTCCAATCCTAACGCGGGAACAAAGACGGAGAGCAGGGTCAGTTCATCGGGCAGCCGTTCATTGTGTTCCAGGCGGCTGATCTGGCTGATGCTATAGCCGACGGCCAAGGCGAGGTCGCGCTGGGTCAGGTGGGCGCGTTGGCGTAGGTAGCGCAGCAGATCGCCAAAGGTGGTAATGGTGGCAATTACATCAAGCTTGACGGCGGCTGATCGGGACATCGGGGCCTCCTGGATCGGGCGGATCCTTGTCAACTCTGTCAAATGAATTGGCAAAAAATGGCAACATTGCGCCGGCGAAACGTGGTACTGTACTGGACTGTCAACTATATCATAGATAACGTTTTTTAGTCTACTTTTTTAGCAAGGAGCAAACCGTATGTCAACCGAAAGCAATAAAGCCATCGTTCGTCGTCTGCTGGATGCTATCAACACCGATAACGAAGCCGCCTTTCTGGCGGTACTCGCCCCCGATGTGGTCGATCACTATAGCTTGCCTGGGCTGCCGCCGGGTCGGGAAGGCTGGAACATGAACCGCAAAATTCTCAGGTCGGCTTTTCCCGATTGTCATTGGCAGGAAGAGGATCTCTTTGCCGAGGGTGATCGGGTCGTCGGACGCTACATTTTGCGCGGCACTCACCAGGGCGATTTTTTGGGCATTCCGGCTACCGGCAAGGCGATCACCGTCTCTAATATCCACATCCTGCGTATTGCCGACGGCAAGATTGTCGAACACTGGGGCCATGGCGATGACATGGGCATGATGCGCCAGTTAGGGGCGATGGCATAGGCTGATTCACCAAAGGAGACCAAACGATGTACGCAAGTGTCACATCTGCCAAGGTACAACCTGGCAAACTGGATGAATTTCTGGCTACCTATCGGGCGTCTGTGCTACCAATTGTCAAGGGTTTTCCGGGGCTTACGCATCTTTATGTACTCACCAATGCCAACACGAATGAAGGGATGAGCATTGCCTTTTATACGACAGCGACTGATGCCGAAAGAACGCAAGCCAATGGTGATTTTCAAAAAGCGCTTGGCATGGTGGCAAGCACACTGGTGATCGCATCAATTGAACGGAAAGGGTATGAAATTTGCATAGAGATCTAAAAACCACCCCGATCGATTTCAATCAAGCCATTGAAGCGACGCTGATTCATGAATGGCGCCAATGCTTAGGCCAATTGGCGGGCGGCGAAGTGTATGATGGGGCTGATCTCAAATGGTCGTTAACCGGCGCTTCTCACATGAACGCAGTCTTTGGCGCACGACTGACTGCGGAGAATATTGCGGCACGGGTGCAACAAGTACAGGCGCATTTTGGCCAGCGTAAAATCGAATACTTTGCCTGGGTGATTGGCCCCAGCACGCAACCGGCTGATCTTGGCGATCAGTTGGTCTCCCACTACGGCGCTCATGCCCTGGATGGCTGGCGCTCGGTTGAATTGACGGGCATGGCGCTAGAACTGGATCAGTTACCCAAGCACATCCCCAGCCCACCGGCTGTGACGATTGAACGCGTCACAACGGCAGACGCTTTCGACGAGTGGGTTGCCGTTGCTGAAGGTCATCCCGTGCGCCAGCAGATTATGCGCGATCTGTTTTTGCGCGCGGGCTTTGGTCAGCAGCCTTCTCTGTATGCCTACCTCGCGCGCCGGCAGGGCGCGCTGCTGGCTGCCGTTTCCGTCTTTGATGGGAGCCTGGCGACCGCCCTGCGTAGTGTTGATGTGCTGCCCGAAGCGCGCCGGCAAGGGCTTGCGACGTGGCTTTGTTGGGTTGCGCTAGACGAGGCGCGCCAGCGTGGGCAGCAGCTTGCTGTCACCGACGCCACAGCGATGGGGTATGGCGTCTACCAACGGCTGGGGTTTCAGGCGTGCTGTCCCATCTTTGAGTATGCTTGCCGGGTACCAGCCCTGGCGTAGTCATGCTGTTTGCCCCAAAGTGGCAACGGTAGTTGCATCAAACAGACATCGGCTCAAAGCGCCCACGCAGGAATTGATTGAACCGTAGCCGTAATCGGCAGCGATTGCTCGACCAGGCAGATCACACCACCAGGGCCAGTCGGCAACCCAAGCCGCGCCAGACTACTAAAATGGCGAATATCATCCTTGCCCGGTGCCGCGGTCTTTTTGATTTCTACCGGGTAGGCCACGCCGTCTTGCACAATCAGCAGATCGATCTCCTTTTGGTCTTTATCCCGATAAAAATAGAAGGGAGCGCGCCGACCGTTGTGCCAGTAGGATTTGAGTAACTCCGCTATTACCCAGCTCTCTAAAATTGCGCCGGAGAGCGCGCCGGCTTCTAACGTTTCAGGCGTGGCCCATTCGGTGAGATAGGCGACCAGACCCGTGTCCAGAAAATAGAGTTTAGGGGTCTTGACCAGCCGTTTTGTCAGAATGGTATGGTATGGTTCCAGGAGATAGATAAGATTGGCGGCCTGGAGGATAGACAGCCAGTTTTTGGCCGTATTGGGCGCTACATCGGCATCCCGCGCCAATTCCACCAGATTGAGCAATTGCCCTGTACGTGCGGCTGCGGCCCGCAGAAAACGGAGAAAGGCCAGATCATCGCCAATGCGCGCCAGGTCGCGCACATCCCGTTGCAGGTAGGTTTGCACATAGGAGCCGTAGAAGAGATCGCGATCAACAGCGTCATTCAGCGCAATGGCCGGAAAAGCGCCGCGCCAGATGAGCCAATAGAGTTCTTTGAGCGTCAAGTGCTGCCCTGACGCCGTTCGTTGTTGAATGATCTCTGTCGTTGGTAAAAATGGTACAGCCTGCGCCTGCCCAATCAGCTCACAGCGGGAGAAGCCCAGCAAGTGAACAATAGCGACACGCCCAGCCAGTGACTCGGAAATCCCCAGCATTAGGTGAAGCTGCTGCGATCCCGTCAGCCAGAATAAGCCCGGTTGACGCTGTTCGTCAACGGTCATTTTGATATAAGGTAGGAGTTCCGGGGCATATTGAATCTCATCGATCAAGACCGGCGGCGGAAAGCGCTGCATAAAAAGGGCTGGTTCACCCTTGGCGAGTGCCATAAGCAACGGATCGTCGAGCGTTACATAAGTGCGGCCCGTTCCGCTCAACTGGCGCAAAATGGTTGTCTTCCCGACTTGTCTGGCGCCGGTAACCAAGACAACAGGAAATTGGGTCGTGGCTCGGTTAACAAAAGGTTCTAGCGTGCGTTCAATATACATAAAAACTCTCACCCGATTTTCGTCTATTATGCAATATGCTTGCATAATAGACGAAAGCATTATGATTGTCAAGTGGTTAACCGTAAAATTTCCTGCAACACCGCCACCCGCTGTTCCGTACGCAGCGGCGCATATTGATACATCTCGGTAAACCAAAAACCATCCACCGCCAGCCGCACCAGCAGGGCGACGGCAGGATCGAGCGGGCTGGCTTCCACTTGGCGTTGCCATTCCACATAGCTGCGCCGCATAATCTCTAACACCGTCGGGTAACGTTCGCCGGCAGCAAAGAGGCTGGCAAAGACGCTGGCATTGTCGGGATCAGTGATTTCAGCGATAGAGGCTTTGGCATAGGCGCGCAGCCAGCCGCCCGGCCCCTGTTCTTCCGTCTCCACCAAGCGCTGTAGGTCACGGTTAAAGCGATCGATGTGGTGTTGAAACAAGGCTTCAATCAGCGCCAACTTGCGGGGAAAATGGTAGAGCAAGCCGCCTTTGCTCAATCCGGCTTCGACAGCCACAGCCTCTAGTGTCAAACTGGTTAATCCATCACGCTGCAAAATACGGCTACACGAAGCAAAAATCAAAGCACGCGTCTCCTCAGCACTCCGCTTTACGTTCATTCCCTACCCTTTCCCCTGGTTGCTACCGGCTGAATTTTTTATTGATCAGTAGCGCGCAATGTAGTCGAGAATGTAATCGCCCGACTCTGGACTACGCGACTTCACGACTACGCGACTGTGGACTGATTTATTGACTATACCATAGGTTGAGTTGACAGCGCTGGCAGGCACGCCGTAGAATTGAGCTTATTTTACTGTACCAACCGGACGGTACAGTGCCAACCAACGCGAGGGAACGATGAGCAATCTTCATCCACAATTTGACACCATCATTATCGGCGGCGGCTCCGCCGGCTGTGTACTGGCGAACCGATTGAGCGCTGATCCCAGCCACAAGGTGCTGGTGCTGGAAGCAGGGCGACCTGACTACATCTGGGACATTTTTATCCACATGCCTGCTGGGTTGACTATCCCTATCGGCAACAAGCTCTATGATTGGTGTTACAAGTCGGAACCCGAACCCTTTATGCACAACCGGCGGATTGCGCATGGGCGCGGCAAGGTGTTGGGCGGCTCCAGCAGCATCAATGGCATGATCTTCCAGCGCGGCAACCCGCTCGATTATGAAAAATGGGGCCGCGACCCCGGCATGAACACCTGGGACTATGCCCACTGCCTACCCTATTTCAAACGGATGGAAAGTTGCCTGGTTGGCGATCCTGACTACCGGGGCAAGGACGGGCCGCTGGTGTTGGAACGGGGCGGGGCGAGTAATCCGCTCTTCAAAGCCTTCTTCGCGGCTGTGCAACAGGCCGGCTACCCGCTCACCACCGATGTCAATGGCTATCAGCAAGAGGGCTTTTCGGCGTTTGACCGAAATATCCAAAATAGCCGACGATTGAGTGCGGCGCGGGCCTATCTGCATCCGGTGATGAAACGCCCCAACTTACAGGTGATGACGCGCGTCTTGGTGACACGCATTCTCTTTGAAGACAAACGGGCCGTCGGCGTGGAAATTGTCCAGGGGCGGGGGCGGAGTCAGAAGATCTATGGCGGTCAGGTGATCTGCTGCGGCGGGGCGATCAATTCGCCCCAACTCTTGCAACTGTCCGGCGTGGGCAATGCGGCTGAACTGGAAGCGCTCGACATTGAGGTTGTCCATGATCTGCCGGGCGTGGGGGAAAATTTGCAGGATCATCTAGAAGTGTATGTACAGCATGTCTGTACGCAGCCAATCTCCATGTATCCGGCGCTGCTTTGGTACAACAAGCCGTGGATTGGCTTTCAGTGGCTCTTCTTGCGGCGCGGGCCGGCGGCGACCAATCACTTTGAGGCGGGCGGCTTTATCCGCAGCAACGAAGAGGTCGATTACCCGAACTTAATGTTCCACTTCCTGCCGCTGGCGATCCGCTATGACGGCACGTCGCCCTGTGGCGGACATGGCTATCAGGTGCATGTTGGGCCGATGTACTCTGATGCACGGGGTAGCATCAAGATCAAGTCAACCGATCCGACCGTCCATCCGGCGTTGCGCTTCAACTATCTCTCGACGGCGCAAGATCGCCGCGAGTGGGTGGAGGCAATTCGCTGCGCCCGTCACATTCTCAACCAACCAGCCTTTGCTGACTTTAACGGCGGCGAAATCTCGCCAGGCCCGGATGTCCAAAGTGACGAGGAGATTCTGGATTGGGTGGCCCATGATGGCGAAACGGCCTATCACCCCTCCTGCACCTGCAAAATGGGTACGGATAGTATGGCAGTGGTCGATCCGCTGACGATGGCGGTGCATGGGCTGGAAGGGTTGCATGTGGTGGACGCTTCGGTCATGCCCTATGTGACCAACGGCAATATCTATGCGCCCACGATGATGCTTGCGGAAAAGGCGGCGGATCTTATCATGGGCAACAAACCGTTAACGCCAGCAACCGTGCCTTTCTATCGGCATCACAAAGAGCGGGTGCTGAACTGACAGTTACTGGGGACTTGTGCTATAATCCTATGCGGCATTCGTTCAGCATAGGAGACAAACCATGCTCAAATTACCCTATGGCACCAGCAACTTTTCGCAGATTGCAGATGAAGATTACTATTTTGTCGATCGCACGCCTTACATTACTCAGTTAGAGCAGTTGGCAGAACGGTATCTCTTCTTCCTCCGGCCGCGCCGTTTTGGTAAGACGCTCTTTGTCTCTATGCTCCAGTGCTACTATGGGCTGGAATATGCGGCACACTTCACCGAACTTTTTGGTCGTTTTGCCATTGGACAGAACCCGACGCCGATGGCCAATCAGTATCTGGTGTTGCGCATGGAATTTAGCCGGATTAACACGAAGACCGGTGAAAGCACCTTTACGGGTTTCCAGGAAAATACAAAGCAGGGCGTCAGCAATTTCCTAACAGCCTATCGCGATTATTTTGTTACGGAAGATCGGGATTATATTCTTGCTGCAGAGGAACCGGGGATTATTATCAGCCGTCTCTTCGAGCGCACTAAGAATCATCAGCTTACCGGTAAACTCTCCTACAAAATTTATGTTATTATCGATGAATATGATCATTTTGCCAACGAGTTAATCGCCTTCCGTCTGCATGATTTCAAAACCAGTGTCAGTCGTAATGGCTTTGTGCGCAAATTTTATGAAAGCATCAAAGCGGCGACTGGTGAAGGTATTGTGGATCGTATCTTCATCACTGGGGTCTCGCCAGTGACGTTGGACAGCTTGACCAGTGGTTTCAACATCGGCAAACATCTGAGCCTGGATATTCAGTTTCACAATATGATGGGGTTCACTGAGCAGGAAGTTGAAACGATTCTAGCAGGCGTTGGTGTCACCGAAGAACAACGACCAACCGCCATTACTGATCTGCGTCAGTGGTATAATGGCTATCTCTTCAACGGGAAGGCCCAAGTCCGACTCTACAATCCTGATATGGTCTTATATTTTGCTGCTGAATTTGGTCGAACTGGCGAATATCCCGAAGAGTTGCTCGATACCAATATTGCCAGCGATTATGGCAAGCTACGCGAACTTTTCCGGGTGGATGGACAAGAGGTGCAGAACCTGGCGGTATTGGAGGAATTGATCACCACCGGACAGGTCGCTGCGTTGTTGACCCGCCAGTTCAGCTTTGAAAAGGACTTTGAACAGGACGATCTAATCAGCATCCTCTTCTACTTGGGCATTGTGACCATCCAAAAAGCGCAGTTGTCCCGCTTTATCTTCGAGCCGCCCAACTTTGTGATCAGGCAGCTTTACTTCCGCTATTTCCAGCAGATCATCTTGCAACGGGCCAGTTTACGTGCCGATGATTTGCGCATCTATGATCGCGTGTTGCAACTGGCCCAGGAAAACAAGATTGCGCCCTTGATCGAGGCGGTAGAGATGATTCTGTTGCAGCTTTCCAATCGCGACGCGGTGGGCTTTGATGAAAAGTATCTCAAAGCCATCTTTGCCGCTTTGCTCTACTCCACCCAAATCTATACCGTCCATAGCGAGTACGAGACCAACCGTCGCTATGTCGATCTCCTGCTTACCCGCCGCCCGCCCATCGATCCTAACTATCAATTTGCCTTTGAGTTGAAATATCTCAAACTGGCTGACGCCGATCAACTAGAGGCGAAGAAAGATGAGGCGCTTGGTCAAATGCAAGACTATTTGCAACATGACAAATTGCGCGCCCTCACCGACCTACGAGCCTGGGTGGTTGTCTTTGTCGGCCCGAAAGCGCAGTTTGTCCTCTCTGTGCCGACAGGGAAGTAGGGTTGGTCAGCAAACTATCACCGCGAATCATGGGATTAGCGAATCAACCGTAGACTGATTCGCTAATCCCATGATTCGCGGTGATATGCACGACGCACCTGTCTATTGTCACTGCATCTCACGATCTTGCCATCAGCGCCGCGATTTCCTCGCCTGTCGCCAGGGCTGGGATCACACCCAGCTTGGTGCAAGCCAGCGCACCGGCGTAGGTGGCATAGCGCACGGCATTCGACAACGTTTCGCCCTTTGCCAGCGCTACCCCCAGCGCACAGGTGAACGCATCGCCAGCACCGGTGGTATCAACGACCTTGACGGCGACACCGGGAACCTGTTCCGTTGCACCATCGGCATGAATGACCAGCGCTCCTTGCGCGCCGCGCGTCACCACAATGTTACGCACGCCCATCTGTCGTAGTCGCCCGGCTAATTCCAGCGTATCGGTCGGATCGTCCGGCGCAAGACCCAGCAGGATGCGCAACTCGCTTTCATTCGGCGTCAACACATCGACATTCGCCAGCAATGCCGGCGCTAATGCCGTTGCGGGAGCGGGGTTGAGGATCGCCGTCACCTGATGGCGGCGCGCCAGTTCCAGCGCACGGGCGGCGACAACGGGTGGAATTTCCAGCACGGCCAGTACAGCATCACTCTGGGCAATAACCCCTTCCGCGTGATCAACATCGGCGGGCGTCAGTAGTTCGTTAGCCCCCATGTCCAACACAATGTGATTATCACCGGCATCGTTGAGGGTGATAAAGCCGACGCCGGTGTTGCGGGCGCTGGTGCGGCGTAGATATTCGGTGTGAACGCCCTCGGCGGCGTAAAGCTGGATCGCCATTTCGCCAAAGAGATCCTCACCGATCAAGCCGACAAAATGACTCTTCGCGCCCAACCGGGCCGCGCCTACGGCTTGATTAGACCCCTTGCCGCCCGGCCCCATATCAAAATCGCGGCCAAGCAAGGTCTCCCCTTTCACCGGGAACCGCGGCGCTCGCATGGTCAAACCAACGGCAAAACTACCAACGACGGTGATGCGCGGATGGGTGGTGTTCATAGTGTTCCTCATATAGAAATCTGCTGGTTCTGTAGTTTAGCAGAAGGGTGGCGCTTTGCCAAGCGAGCGTTTGCCGCTTGTGGGTTAGCCGTTCAAAAAATTACACTCCTCCACGGCTCCCAACGCTCTAAGCGCCTCCTTCTGCGCCGCGCTGATCCCAGTCACGCCGGTGATGTTCATACCGGCATAGGGGCCGGGGGCGTGCAGGGTTTGTAGACAAACGCCGCTGCGCGCATCCCACAACCGAATGCTGTTATCATGGCTGGCGCTGGCTAATAACCGCCCGTCGCTGGTAAAATCGAGCGCTTCGATGACATGGCTGTGGTCACGCCATTCGCTGCACAGCGCTCCGGTTTCCGCATCCAGCAGACGGATAATCGGATCGCCGCCGCCGGCGGCTAACCATTGACCATTCGGGTGGATAGCCAGCTCCGTGTAGACCGTCTGGGTCGACCAGGTTGTTTGTAAGGCGCCACTCGGCACATCCCATCGGCAGAGTTGGTTGTCCCAACCACTGCTAAAGAGGGTGCGACTGTCGGGGCTAAAAAGCAAGGTTTCGACAATGCTGGTATGGGTGCGCATGGTATGGCGCAAGGGGTAGCCCGCCTGGGCGTCCATGGCCCAGAGGCAGATGGTTTGATCCAGATAAACCCCGGCCAGCCAGCGACCATCAGGACTGAAGGCGCACATTCTGGCGAACGGGGTTGGGCCGGGCAGCAAGTGCGGTTGTTGGCTGGCCGCCACCGACCAGAGCCGTAAACCATCGTCGCCGGCGCTGGCGACGGTTTGCCCATCCGGGCTAAAGACAACTTTACGCACCGTGCCTTGACAGCGGAGCAACGCAGGAGTGGCCCCGCGCCGATTGGCGCCATTGTGGCTGCCCCACAGATGGATCACGCCGTCATAGTCGCCGCTGGCGATGTACGCGCCGTCAGGGCTGAAGGCCACTGTGGCGATCCGTTTGCGATGACCCGCCAGCCGTGCGATCACCTGCGCTTGCGTCGGTTGGCTGACATCCCACAAATACAAGGCGCAGTCGGCGCCGCCAGCGACCAATTGCCGACCATCGGGCCGAAAGGCCAGTGTATTCATGGTGGCATGATGCAGCCGATAGGAATCTAACCGCTGCCCCGTGGCCACCGCCCACACGCTGATGGTGGCGTTGACATCATAGGCGACGACGATTTCGCTATCGGGACTAAAGGCAATCTGCTCCAGGAAACTAAAGGCAAATTGCTCAACCGGCGCGCCATGGTCGGCCAGCATCTGCTGAATTTCGCCGGTTTGCAGATCCCACAGATAGATAAAGCGGTCGACGCCCCCGGTCGCCAGCCAACGACCATTGGGGGCAATGGCCAGATGGCGAATAAAGTGGGTATGGCCGTACAACACCCTGTGTTCGCTGCCGCTGGCCGTCGCCCACAGCCGTGCGGTGCGGTCATGGCTGCCGGAGACCAACAACGTCCCATCAGGCGTAAAGCCGAGCGCCATCACTTGATCGGTATGCCCCGTCAGATGATGGCGGAGCGTCCCCGTGGCGACTTGCCAGAGCGAGACCAGGCCGTTCAGTGTACCCGACGCAAGGCACTCGTTATCCGGGGCAAACGCCAGCGCCGTGACTGCCGTCGCATGAGCTTGCCACTGGGCGCACAACTGACCACTGGCGACTTTCCAAACAAAAATGCGCCCGCCGCCATGACCGGTTGCCACATATTGTCCATCCGGACTGAAGACGAGCCGCGTCACGCCGGGATCGCCAACCAAGGTGTGGCGGCGATGATCACTCGCCACATCGATCAAATCAATGGTCCCAGCGCTGTTGGGTTGGGCAACGAGGTGGCCGGCACGATGCAAAACCGCCACATGAAAGGTGTGGGGATCGACGGTCAGCCGCTGGAGCAGTTCCCCCGTGTGCGCACGCCATAACCCCAACACCGCGCCGTTGAAACTCAAGGCCACCAAATCACGATCGTTCTGAAAGTACAACCCCTGGATGATGCCGATGCTATGGGTAAAGACGGCGCCCGTTAGATCAGCGCCGGCCAGATTGACACGGGGCAAGTAAGCGCCGCGCAAATAAGCTTGCCAGAGACAGAGCCGGGAAAAATCATAGTCACTGAGATCGACCCCCAACGCGATCAACAAATTTAGCAGGTTGCCGGCGGCATAACCGGGGAGCAAAGGCGCGTGCTGCTGTAACCTGGTCACCAGCCGGGCAATTTGCGCCGCCAACGACGCGGCACCCAATTGCGCCACCAGCCGATCCGCCACCGGCTGTAGAAGCACCCGCACCTGACTTTGCCGAATATATTCGGTCGCCTGGGCTTTGAACAGGGCGTGATGATTCAGAATTTTGGATTTTCGATTTTCGATTTTGGAGTGTGACTCGTCGACCTGAGAATCGAAAATCCAAAGCTTGTCCTGGAAGGATCCAAAATCCAAAATTTCCTGGCAGACCGCTTCCACCAACTGCTCAGTGAGGTACTCGATCACCACATTTTGCAGCGTAAAGCCCTGTCCTGCGTGTTCCAATAGGGAGCGGCGTTGGAGGGCGCGCAAGGCTTCCAGGAAGCGGGGCATGGGCGGTGGTTGCACCAGATTGGTGCGTAGCGTCACGGCTGTGACCGGCGACCGTTCCACCGCCAACCAGAGCAGCAATTCCTGCTCCAGTGGCGATAAGCGGCTAAATTGTTGGTCGAGGACCAGACGGATATCATCGAAGATCGGCGTCTCCACGGCGAGAAAGGCGGCGATGTCCCCACCAAATAGCTCATGGACAGTTTGGGCGACCAGTTTGAGCGCTAACGGGTTGCCCGAATAACGCGCGACCAGCGCGCTGGCGTCCGCCGTCGGCCCGGTGAGACCGCGCGCCGTGAGCATAGTCTTTCCAGCACTAGCGTTCAACCCTTCCAGCCGCAGCGTGCGCACCAGCGCTGAATCCTCTTCCCACTGCGCCAACCCCTGGGGGCGCTCGCGGCTAGTCAACAAAAGGCAGCTTTGGTGGCTGCGTTGGGCCAGCGTCTGGAACAGTTGGGCATAGCCGCCGTACCCAGGGCGCATCTGCCCCGGCTGGTCGGGTTGCAAGAGGCTCTCCAGGTTGTCCAATACCAGGAGTGCGCGCTGCCGACGCAGGTAGTCGAGCAGGAGGGCTAATTGCGCATCCAGGCTGGCCGGAAAATCCTGCAAGCGTTCATCGGCCAACCGTTGCAACAGGTCGCGCAAGAGTTCATCCAGCGGCGGGGCATTGAGCAACGAACGCCAGAGGATCCGGTCAAAGTGCGGCGCTGCCAGGCGCACCGCCGTCGCTGCTAAGGTCGTTTTTCCCACCCCCCCGATCCCCAGGAGCGCCACCATACGACAGCGCTCCTGAACCAACCACTCTGTTATCCTTGCCACTTCCTCCTGCCGCCCATAGACTTTGCCGACTTCCGGCGTCTCGCCCCAATCCTGAGCAGACAGGGAGACAGGAGACAAGGAGACAGGAGACGCTGATGGCATCCGCGCTTCCTCTACCGGTCTCGTGTCTCGTGTCTCGTGTCTCGTGTCTCCTTGTCTCCTGTCTCCTGTCTCCTGTCTCCTGTCTAGCTGCCCTGCTCGAATCTGCGCCACCAGCGCCAGCGTCTCCGGGTCGGGGTCAACGGCCAACTGTTCGCGTAGCAGGCGGCGACACGTTTCAAACTGGGCCAGGGCTTCGGTCCGCAGACCGCGCCGGGCCAGGTTGCGCATCAGTTGGCGATGAGTTTCTTCGCGGCTGGGGTCGAGGAGGAGTTGGCGGCTGGCGTAATGATGGGCGCGCTCGTCATCACCCTGGGCTTCGTAAGCCTGCACCAGGGTGTGGAGGGCGGCTATCGCTCGTTGGTGTAAATTTTCGCGGCGCAGGAGCAGCCATTCTTCAAAAGCGGGTGCATCCGCCAAGCCAAAACCGGTCAGCAATTCGCCCCGGTAGAGATCGACCGCTTCGGCTAAGCGGGCGCGGCACGCAACGCATTGATGCAGATCGACATGGGCGTGGCCGGTGCAAGCAGTCAACAGCCGTTGAAACGTAGCAACATCGGTGGTAATGAGGGCGCTGTTGAGTTGCAGCGTTTGGCGTGTACTCTCGATCAGCGCGCTCCCCATACCTGGTTGCGCCTTGTCCAGCGTTTCACGCAACCGATGTAACGTTACCCGCAGGTTGTTCATGGCCAGGGCTTGGTCAATGTCCGGCCAGAAGAGCGCCGCCAACGCTTCCCGACGGTGGGCGCGGCTCTGTTCTACCGCCAGATAGACCAATAAAGCCCGAATCTTATCCGTGGGAAAGGCCGTGACCGTGGTTGCCGAGAGGCTCACTTCGAAGGCGCCAAACGTACGTAGCTGCACGACAATCATCGTCTGTTCCTTTGCCTGCGATACGCGTCCAGACTCAGCAGTCGGGCTTTTGACAAAAGCCCGACTGCTGTTGGACACCCGTCTTGGGTAAGTTCTAGCTATAACCAGTAGAAACGTTATTATCGCGCTAAAGTGCATCCTTGAAAAGTTACTGAATGCTGTCAGAATACTATTTACTGGATTTTGAAACGATCTTGTAATGGTAGCCGGCGGGTTTTGCAACGATTTTGAAATGGTAGGCTGTTATGCTGAGACCAGTATCCCAGACCTGTTCCGTTAGTCGCTGTTGGTCTGCTACCCATTCAGGAATGTCACCCGCATTGAACTGGCGGGGCGCTTTGCGTTACACAATGTTGCTCGTCTCTATGCCGGTCAACCGCTGCTCGACCCGGAGGGTGGTTAGCAGGTCCTGCATGACGCAACCACCGAGAGCGATACAACCCACTATCGCACTACCCCGGTGCTGGCATCGCCGACGCTGGGCGCATTTCTCCAACAAGCCGACTTAGGGCGCAGTCTGGCGATCTATGCGGATCGCGCCAGTGCGCTGATTGCTGAAGGTTAAAAATTTATTTCCGTAACGAGGAGTTCGCACGCCCACATGCGAATGGGTCTTCGCATGTGGGCGTGCGAACTCCTCGTTACCAGCTTATTAACCACCGGTTTCTAACCGGTGACGGCCTGCCAACGCCGATCTGACAACGGCCACCCTATGTAGGAAATTCAAATGGCTGAGAGCGAACGCTTCAAACCGCCCAACTATACCGCCTATCTGGTGCGCATGTGGCAGGAAAGCCCGCATACCCCCTGGCGGGCTTCCGCCCAGTGCGCCGGTACGGGGGAGAAGTTCTATTTTGCCACGTTGGATGCGCTCTTTACCTTTTTGCACGCACAGACGGTTGCCGATCAGGCCGACGTTGACGAAAATGCGCCACCGAAATTGTAGGTGCGGTTTGCAACCGCACAAGATCGGGTGAACCTGTGCGGTTTGCTGTAACCGCACCTACAATTCCCTCGCCGGTCACGGATCGGCGATTGCATGAGTTTCGCAATTTTTCCATCACAAAAGGAACCAATCTATGTCCCAACTACCCCATCGCCGCCGTTGGCTACTGGCTGTGGTCATCCTCATGGGCGCCCTGCTCCTCGGGCGCACGGTGATGCCACAAATTGCCAGCGCCAGTCCGCCCGACCCGATCACCGCCGCCTGGACACAGGCGCGGGCCGCCGGTTCGTATCACTTTGACGCCGACGTGACCCAGCTCACTGTCCCTGTGGCGAAAGTCACTAACGTAGGTCGCACCAGCCGCAGCGAAGCGTTGCACCTGGCCGGCCAGACCAATCTGCGCGCCCAAACCTTACAGATGCATCTCTGGTCCGACGGCGGCAGTGTGCTGCAAACCGAAGGCGGTGTGGCCGTCAAGATCGAGAACGGCAAAACCTTTACCCGGCGGGGCGCTGGGCGTTCGGCGAGCTCAGCCGAGCCGTGGCAGGAAGCCGAAGGCTTTGCCGATGCCTTCGCCCCGCAAGGTGACTTCCTGGCCTATCTCCAAGCTGTTCGTGACGTACAGACGCATGAACCGGAGCAACGGGCGGGGATCAGCTTCACTCGCTACAGTTTCACCATCGACGGCCCCACCTTCGCCGCCTATGTGCGCGACCAGATGGCAGCCGCCATGCGCGCCAAGGGGGAACTGCCGCCCGGTGTCAATCTGGATACGCCGGCCTACTACCAGGAGATGACCGGCGACGGCGAATTGTGGGTCGGCAGCAACGGCCTGCCCTTGCGCCAGATCCTCAATCTCGACTTCCCCGAACAACGCAATCAGACCGTTCATGCCCAAATCGTCGTTGACTTTTCCCACTTTGGCAAACCGCAATGGAGTACTGCCGAGTTGTTGCGCCAGGGCGATCTGCATGGCCTGCTGGACAGCCTGCCCGGCGCCCTGCCCGATCTGACGCCCTTGGGGCTGCTGTTGCCCATGCTGGCCGGCGCCCTGCTGCTGGTGCGCTACCGGCGCTCGCGCACGGTCTATACTGGATTGGTCACGGCGATCATCCTCAGCATGGTCGTCGGCCCCCTCTTGACGACCCTCAAGCTGGATGCCTTCTTTGCGGCCCAAAGCGCCAAAGCCGCTGCGCAAGAAGAAAAGCAAGCCACCGTCGATGCCGCCCAAGCCGCCGTGGACTTAGGACGCCCCCAGTTCAATCCCAACGTAAATCCGTTGGAGACGACAAGCGACGCAACACGCAACACGCAACACGCAACACGCAACCCAGAATCCCTCAATCTCGCAATCGCTCAATCGCCCGCGCTCCAAGCCACCGACCCCGGCACCGACACCGATGCCGACGGTCTGACTAACTTTGCCGAGGTGCGTGTCGGCACCGATCCTGAGGCAGCGGACAGCGATCAAGACTTGATCCCCGACAACCTGGAGGTGCGCGGCTTTACCTTCGGCGGGCAGACCTGGTATGCCGATCCGATGGCCGTTGACAGCAACAACGACGGCCTGGGCGACAGCCAGGAGTGGGGCTTCAACGCCAATGGCAGCCTGCGCACCACGCCCTTCGACACCGACAGCGATGGCCGGCCCGATCTCTTTGACCCGGACAATGACAACGATGGCGTGCCCGATCGGCAGGATCTTTCCCCCTTTAGCCGCGTCGGCGGTACGACCTTTAACGAAACCAACCCGCTGCAACTGACGCTGACCAATCTGGAAGCCAATAAACCCACCTTTGTCGAGTTCCAACTGCGGCCCACCGATGCCAGCCACCTATG
This sequence comes from Caldilinea sp. CFX5, assembly GCA_021405325.1. The sequence continues at coordinate 210,697 of QWII01000009.1, forward strand.
GTATGCCTTCAATGTGCTGGACTGGCCGCGCAATGACAATCAGGGGCAGGTGCAGGATGTCGATGGCGGCACCTACGCTGATCTGGCCGCCACGCAAGGGCGCACCCCCAACGTCAATGAACCCTTTGGCGACCTGAAATTAGTACCCATGCTGGAGATCCGCCTGCCCACAAGTGGCGCGAATCTCCCGCCGCAGAGCGATCTGACCCCCTATAACATTAGCGTCAACAATTTTACCGCCGACGGCAGCCAGAAGGTCGTCTATGTGCCGCTGAACATTGTCAAAGATGAACAGAGCGGCCAGCGCGTCGCCTTTACCGGCCGTATGCGCTATCTGCCCACCGGCGCCTGGCCTTCGCCGCACACGGTACGCCTGGTCTGGATGGTGCAGATGTTAAGCGACCTGCCCTGTGATCCGCAGGCGCCCACTGCCGTCGCCGATGGCTGTCAGGCCGACGGCTATATTCACAATGCCGGCCAGGTCGTGCAGAGTTACTATGAAGATTGGACGCTGGTCGGTCTCAATGTCAATGCCCAATATGGCGCCAAGACAGCCCTGGTCTACGAAGACCCGGCTGTTGACAACCGCCTGAAGGATGATGAGGCGCTCAGAGCGCTGGCCTATGGCTTGGACAGCGCCTTTCTCCGCGGTCGTGATCAGGATGGTAACAGCATTCGGGATGTCGATGTAGCCGAAATCGCCCGGCGCTTTGACCGCACGCGCAATAGCGGTGTGCCGTCGGCCCAAACGTGGGGCATTGCCGGGGCGCGCAATATCCTGCGCGTCGAAACGCATGGCTACGACACCTTCGAGCAGGCGACCATGTTCACGGCCATGACGGAAACGGTGAGTCTGCTCAATCGCCAATTCAATAGCGCGTGGACGGCTGACAATAGCCTCAAGCCCACCATCCTCTATGCCTATGAACAGCAATCGCGTGATGTCGGCTTAGATTCCCTCCTGGCGAACGATGGGTATGTGGCTGTGAATGGCAACAACCTGACGGTGAACATGCAGCCGACCGGACAGTCCAGAGTTGCGCTCAACACCATGACCGGCGTCAAATGGACCCACTATTGTCGCGGCGGGAGTAGCGCCACCTGGACGGTCTGCGACAGTGTCGCCTACTGGGATGAACTATCGGCGCGCTACGGCGCCCTCGGTCGGCTGCCGGACGATCCCAACGACCCCAAGGTGACTGCCGGTCGCCTCTTTATCCTGCTCCTGAATAACCTGGCGCGCATGCAAGGGGCCACACGCATCGTCCAGTTTGACAGCACCATTGCCGCCGGCGGCCCCACAGCCCCGGAGACAGACGCCGAACTGGCGACCAATATCCAGGGCGCCCTTGCGCTGGATGCCTTTGCCTCGCTTTACCTGGAAAGCAAAGCGCTGTTGCAAGATGCCAATGATTTTGGCGATCTGACGAAGTTTGCCAATGTCAGTCTGACGGAACAGATTGAACTGCGCAGGGTAAACCTGAGCGAGTTCCGCCTGTCAGCCAGCTTATCTGCCGTCAAGCTGACGTTGGTAGCAGCGGCAACCACGTTGGCAATCTATGTGGCGGCGACGGGTGGCGATCAGTCGCTCGCCGTCTCCGTCCTGGCGGTGCAATCGACCATGAATCTGCTTGACTCCGTCGTTTCCATCATCGAGGGCATTAACGCCCTACGCGCCGCCAATCAAGCGGGATCATCGCTCTTGCGCCTCAGTGCAGTGGACGCTTCGGGGGCGAAGGACAGCTTCATCGGCGCAGCCATCGCCATCCTCGTGGTTTGGGGCTTCTTTCTCTACACAGTGATCGACAATGATGTGGCGCCCTTTAGTCCGGAATTTAACCGCGCCCTGGCTGAAACCATTGCCGCCACCCTCTACATTCTGCTGCTGACCGTGCTCTCCCTCTCGGTGGTGGGGCTGATCCTGGTGGCCATTATTTCCATCATCGACGTCATCCTCACCCTGGTCTGCGAACTGGGCGGCGCCGACAATTTGAAGAATGTGTCGGGGCAGGGCGGCGGATGCTTCACCATCGGCGGGGCGGCCACCAAGGTGATTGCCTCGCTCCTCTACAACTACGACCTGATGATCAACACAAGCCGAACGGATCTGGTGGCCCCCGGCGCCCCCACCACCACCTTAGCCAATCCCAGCAAGGGCTTTGTGACGGGCAACCCGCTTACAATCACCGTGCCGATCACGACCCATGCTGTGCATAAAAACCCGGACCCTTCCGCCGGCATCATGATCAATTTCTATCTCTACTACTTCTCCAGAGACAACTTGCGCTCCACCACCTTCAACTACAGCCTGACGCAGCCCAACGCGCAGGACGTGGGCGCCAGCCGCGGGACGATGAGCGGCGCCTGGCAAAATGTGGGTGAGGACCACAAATATATCGCCACGCCCATGTACGGCGGCTATGCCCGCAGCGTGCCTGCGGTGAGCGGCGTCAATCTCCAACCGGGAATTAACCGGTCGGCCGCCTTCTATCTCAATATGGGCTACGCGCTGCCGGCCTACGAATGTTGGTATATCCCCTTGTACCCCTTCTCGTTAGCCCCGGTCTGCTACACGCGCACCTTTGGCGGCAAAAGCTCGACCCTGATCGACACCTTGCGCTACGACATTCTCCCCAGCAGCATCAGCGGTTTTATGGCGTTGAGCGACAAGCCGGGGGGCGGCGTTGGCCTGAGCTGGGATGCCGGTTTCGAGGCGGCACGGGACGCAGACGGTGACGGGTTGGTTTCCGCGCGCTTCGGCGGCTTAGACCCCAACGATGCCACTGCCAATAGTGACAACGACGGCCTGGCCGACGCCTTTGAACTGGAACGGCGCGCCGCCGGTCTGCCCTACTCACCCATCCAATGCGACACCGACAACGACGGGCTGACTGACGGCCAGGAGGCGCAATTCGGTTCCAACCCCAGCATTGCCGACAGCGACAACGATGGCCTGCGCGATAGTGAGGAAGTGTGGTATCAGGTCTATAACACCAGCACCTGCCAGCCCACCGCCAACTGGAGCGGCGGCTGGAATGTGACGATCAACGCGGCCACTCCCTTTACCATCCGCGTCACTTCTGATCCCTTCAACCCTGATCCGGATGCTGACGGCATTAGTGATCTGGCTGAGAAGCAATTGGCGCTCAACAGCGACCCGACCAAGCGCGTGGACAAAAATAATGTGCCCTATAACCCCAACGTCTTCAATGTCTCGCCGATCACCGTGTTGGTGGATGTCGATGACCAGGATCGCTTTGTCGGCCCACAGCAATCCCTGATCTATACCACCACGGCTATCGCTAGTGTGGCCGTCGCACCCGGCGTCCTCGACATTAGCGCACCGGTGGAAGTGGGCGGCTCCCCGGCGCCGATGTTCTTGAACTTCGACCCCAGCAGTTTTAACAATGCACAGACTGTGGTCAACCAGACCAGTTTCACCGTGCAGAACGCGCCGAATCGCCGGCAGTTGAATTTCACCAGCACCGTGCGGGCGCGCCTTGCCCCCACCGCCGTCACCCCCCGCACGTGGGATACGATTACTTACCAATCACTGGCCGCGCCCACGCAACCTACCCGCTTTGTCGGCGCCACCGCCTTTGCCCCCTTCCGGCAGGATAGCTATCAGATCGTGACGCTCAATTCCAGCAGCACCAGCCGCGGCGGCACGGGCGACATCCGCACCACCCAACTGCCCAATGGTCAGCTACAGAATATCTTTACCGGCGCCTCCACCATGGGCAACACCCCTCCCGACATTGCGTGTAATGACAATGGCGTCTGTATGATCGCCTGGGATCAGGGTTCTGGGACCGCTAATAGCGTCAATGTCCAGATCATGAACGCGGACGGCAGCCTGCAATGTTGCAGCCCGTTCTCTTTCGGCGTCAACACCTTCCGTCCGGTTATTGCGACAGACGGCGCCAACTTTGTAGTGGCCTATGTGCGGGTCGGAACGTTCACCGATATCGTTACGGCACAGTTTGATAGCCAGGGCCGCCGTATCACTACCGCCGGCGGCAGCCGAGAGATCTCCGGTCTGGTCACCAGCAGCAGCGACATCGCCCTGGATCTCGTCTGGAACAGCGGCTTCTACTATCTGGCCTGGAAATATACGAAGGCCGGCCTGCCGTCGAACGAAATTCGGTCGGGCGTCCTGAGCCGCAATGGCGCCATTCCCACTCAATTTAACCTGGAGACGAGTCAAGCCGATGCCACGGCCAATGGCGCCCCCGTGTTGGCCCATAACCCCGCCAATGGCTACACCCTCCTGCTCTACCAAGGGGCCAACACGGCCCAGGTGCGCCGGATTGTCCTGAGCGGTAACAATCCCCCCGCGCCTGTGATCGCCGATGGGCTGCTGGACAATGGTCTCGTCTTTTCGGTTGGCAAACTGAGCGCTGCTGTGGATCCGCGGACGAATGAGTGGCTGATTTCCGCCGATCGGCTGCTTCAGGTTTACGATCCACCTTTCACCAAGAAACAGTTGCCCGATCTGGTTTTTGCGGCCAACGATCCCAATTTCGCCGGAGGCAACACGCTGGGATTGGCTTGTCCGGCGCGCGCCTCCCTGCCCGTGACCGATCTGCGCTTTGAGGAGTTCCCCGGCGCCACGAACTTTGGCGGCGCCACTTGCACCGGCGCCCAATGTCCTGTCGCCGGTCTGCCCGGCGCCACCGACAACCTGGGCAACGCCGTCGGTGCGCCGGCCTCGGATTACTCGGTGCGCTTTGACGGCGCTGATGACAAGCTGACGCTGGGCAACCCGCTAGGCAACGTCTTTAGTCTGGCCTTCTGGTACAAAGCTTCCGGCGGGAACGGCTCCGCCTTTTCCATCGAGTCCGGCCAACCCAATGGCTTTGGTCTTTTTATCTATAACGGTCTCAACATCGTTGAGTTCTTCGCCGGTGGCACACGGATTGCCACCCCGGTTGTCGGGCTGGCTGATGTTGAGCTTGAGCCACTGGCTGTTTGTGTTCTTCACCTGGGCGCCCACACAATAGGCTTGATTTGTGCGT
>QWII01000192.1 GCA_021405325.1 Caldilinea sp. CFX5
GTAATCGTAGGTGCGGTTTGTAACCGCACTTGCTCCCTGGGAACCGTGCGGTTACAAACCGCACCTACGATTACCGAAACAAATTCCTAACTCCCATAATTGTTATCCGTTCTCCATTAATTATTAGAAAGGATATTCACCATGAATTCACGTGAACGTGTGTTGGCCGCTTTGCGTCGTGAACAGCCCGATCGCGTGCCCTTTGTCGAAGGGGGTATCGATCCGCCGATTCAGCGGGCGCTCATGGGGCGCGCTGATTTTTTGCCGGAAGAATTGAACGAACGGATTGGCCTGGACAACCTGCTGGCCGAGTTTCTGCCGCCCATCGTCGGTATCCACGAAGTGCATGACGGCATCAATTTTCTGGCGAAACCACTGCTGTTGAGCCGTGCCGACTTAGATAAGCTGGTCTTTCCTGATCCCGAAGATCCGGCCTTTTATCGCGCGGCTGAAACCCTCGTCAACCGCAATCAGGGCAAGTATGCCGTCGCCGCCAAGATGCGGATGGGCGCCTCGGCCATGTTGATGAGCATGGGGCTAGATGGCTTTTCGTATGCGCTGACCGACGATCCGGGGCTGGTCGATACGGTATTGGGGCGCTATGCCGACTGGACGATTGCCATTGTGCGCCACCTGCGTGATGTCGGCGTCGATTTGGTCTGGACCTTTGATGATATGGCCTATCGCACCGGCCCCATGTTCTCGCCACGCGTCTTTCGCACCGTTTTCATGCCCCATTTGCAGCGGGTGGCCGCTGCGATCAAGGGCGAAGGCTTCCCGTGGATTGTCCACTCGGACGGCAATCTCATGCCCATTTTAGATGATCTGCTGACGCTGGGCTTTGACGGCTTACACCCATTGGAGCCGGGACCGATGGATATTGCAGCGGTCAAGCGGGACTATGGGCAGCGGGTCTGCCTGGTGGGCAATATTGACCTGCATTATACCCTGACCCAGGGCACACCGGCTGAAGTCGAAGCGGAGGTGAAACAACGGATTGCCACCATTGGCAAAGGCGGCGGCTACATGATCAGCAGCGCCAACTCAATCACCTCCTACTGTAAAGTGGAGAATGTCTGGGCGATGATCAACGCCATCCGCACCTATGGCGCTTACTAAAGCCACCGGGTTTCTAACCGGCGCTTCTATCAAGAAAGGGGTGTTCAATGACGAACAACCAACCGACAATCCCGCTTCCCCTTGAATTTCCCCGTGGCGTGAAGCTTCTGCACGATCCGGTGCGCAACAAGGGGACGGCGTTCACCAAGGCCGAACGCGAAACCCTTGGCTTGCGCGGCCTCTTGCCACCCCATGTACAGACCCAGGATGAACAGGTAATGCGGGTGATGGAAAATCTGCGTCTGAAGACCACAGATCTGGAACGCTATATTTTTCTGGTCTCTCTACAAGACCGCAACGAAACGCTCTTTTACCGCGTGGTGATGGATAATCTCAAGGAGATGATGCCAATCATCTACACGCCGACGGTGGGGCTGGCTTGTCAACGCTTCGGTCACATCTTCCGCCGGCCCCGCGGTCTCTACCTCTCTGCCGAAGATCGCGGCCATATTGGCGCAATCCTGCGCAACTGGCCCCATGACGATGTGCGGATTATTGTCATCACCGATGGCGAACGCATTTTGGGACTGGGCGATCTCGGCGCCGACGGCATGGGCATTCCCATCGGCAAATTGGCGCTCTACACCGCCTGCGCCGGCATCCCGCCCACGGCCTGCTTGCCGATCACCCTGGATGTCGGCACGGAGAATGAGGAACTCCTGCGCGATCCTTTGTACATCGGGCTGCGCCAACGACGCCTGCGCGGGGCGGCCTATGATGAGTTGGTGGATGAATTTATGGCGGCAGCCCAGGCAACCTTTCCGCGCGCCGTCATTCAACTGGAAGATTTTGCCACCAACAACGCCTTCCGCCTCCTGAGCAAGTACCGCGACTGCGCCTGCCTTTTTGATGACGACATTCAGGGAACGGGGAGTGTAGCGTTGGCCGGCATCTATTCGGCTCTGCGCATCAGCGGCCGCAAACTGACTGATCAGCGCTTCCTTTTCCTGGGGGCGGGGGAAGCGGGCGTCGGCATTGCCGATGTGATTGTCACTGCGCTTATGGATGAAGGCCTGACGGAAGCGGCGGCGCGGCAATCCTGCTGGTTTGTTGATTCCAAAGGGCTGGTCGTCGTTGACCGCACCGATCTGGCGGCCCACAAGCAGCCTTATGCTCATGACCACCCCTTTACGGCTGATTTCTTGACGGCCATTGAGACCTTGCGCCCCACCGCCATCATCGGCGTCTCCGGCACGCCGAAAACTTTTACGCGACCGGTGATTGAAGCCATGTCCACCATCAATGAACGACCGATCATCTTTGCCCTCTCCAATCCCACCTCCAAATCGGAGTGTACGGCGGAACAAGCGTATACCTGGAGCAACGGTCGCGCGATCTTTGCCAGCGGCAGCCCCTTTGATCCGGTCGATCTCAACGGCAAAACCTTTGTGCCTGGTCAAGGCAACAACGCCTATATCTTCCCCGGCGTGGGGCTGGGCGCCATTGCCGCCGGCGCCCACTGTGTCACCAATGAGATGTTCTTTGTCGCCGCCAAAGCCTTGGCCCAACAAGTGACGGCTGCCGATCTGGCTTTGGGGCGTATCTACCCGTCGCTCAGTCGCATTCGTGAGGTTTCGGCCCAAATTGCAACCGCCGTTGCTGAAGTCGCCTATGCCCGTGACCTGACGCCCGAACCACGGCCAGACAACCTCGCCGCGCATGTCCAGTCTTTGATGTATCAACCCGTATATGTTGAGTATCAGTAGACCGCGGCACACGCAGAAGCGCATAGACTGACTCTGGACTGCGCGACTACATGACTGCGGACTACTGAGTATGGATAGGAGTTTTGATATGCAAAATTTTCCACACCACTATGTTGTCACCGCCGACGGCAGCGCGTCCGGTCGAGTGATCGTCTCTTCGCCCAACATCCCGGATCTGACCACCGACGCCCCCGCCGAGTTTGACGGCCCCGGCGATGTTTGGTCGCCGGAAACGATGTTGGTTGGCGCCGTCGCCAACTGTTTCATTTTGACCTTTCGCGCCGTTGCCCGCGCCTCTAAGTTTGAGTGGACGAGCATCACTTGCCATGTGCAAGGCGTGCTGGATCGGGTCGAGCGCGTCACGCAATTCACTGAAATGGCGCTACAAGTCAAACTGCGTGTACCCGCCGGCACTGATGTCGAGCGCGCCAAACGGTTACTGGAAAAATCAGAACAGAATTGCTTGATCACCAGTTCGCTCAAGGCTAAAGTTGAATTACAGACTGAAGTCGAAGCGGGTTAAGTTGTACGCGGACACTACAGCGGGGCCCAAGGGGCGCCCCGATAGCAGCGGATTAGTGTTCTGTCAACGCACTCTTGATCGGTAGGAAAGACTAATGCAGGGTAGCGAATGGTTTCGGTAATCCTTGGAACTTGTCACGCCGGCGGCGATGACCTACAGTTACCGCTTTATTTTCGTAACGTTCATTAGTCTTTCCTATGGTCAACTTGTCAAGACTTATGTGACAAAACAATAGCGCTGAGTTGCAAAAGCGCTTGCGACAAATCCGTTGCTATCCGAATCCGTTGCTATCCGAATCCGTTGCTATCCGAATCCGTTGCTATCCGAATCCGTTGTAGTATTTGTGCCAGGAGGAGAGTATGAAACCAAAGGAACGGGTCCTCGCCGCGCTGCACCACCAAGAACCGGATCGGGTGCCGACGGGTGAAAACGATGTCGATTATGTGTTGGTCGAGCAGTTATTGGGGCGACCCACGCTCTACAACGCCCGTTGGCGCGAACGCACGGCGCTGTGGGATGGGCGGCGTGACGAGATTGTGGCCGACTATCAACGCACCCAAGTGGCATTGGTTCATGCCCTGGAATGGGACTATGTGCGCGTCCCCATCATGCCGCGTGCCCAGGCGTATCACTGGCCGACCATGACTGGTCCCTATTCCTGGCTCGACGCTGCCGGGCGCGAGTATCATTACAGCCCGGACGTCGGCAACATTGCCACACGCGTCGATGCCACCGATATGACCATCGACGACCTGCCTGACCCGGCGGAACCCTTTACGGTCGACCCGTCGGAACTGGAAGCCATTCGCTATGTGGTCAAGGAACTGGGCGCCACGCACTTTATCATCGGGCGCTCGGCCATTGACGGCAGCTTCCCTTTCCAGGAGACGGTCGGCATCCAAGAGTTTCTTATGCGCATGATCACCGACCCCGACTTTGTGCGACGGGCGATTGATGTTTATGTCACGCGCTCCATTGCCTATTTGGAGGCTATGTTGGACGCGGGCTGTGACGCCGTGATGACCACTGACGATTATTCGGGCAACATGGGGCCGTTTATGGGGCCGCAACGGTTTCGCGAGTTTATCTTACCGGCGATCAAACGGCAGGCGGCGGCGGTTCATGCGCGGGGCGGTTACTTTATCAAACACACCGACGGCAATGTGTGGAGCATTCTGGATGCTCTGGTTGAAGCCGGCATTGACGGCTGGCACGGCATCCAGCCGCGCATCGGCATGGATTTGCGGCTGCTCAAGGAACGCTATGGCGACAAACTCTGCTTTTTCGGCGGCATCAACTGTGAGACCTTGATCGAAGGGCCGCCGGCGAAAGCCAGGGACGAGGTGCGCTATGCCATTCAACACGCGGCGCCGGGCGGCGGACTGGTGATCGCCACCGGCAATGTACTCCAGCCGGGCACCAGTCTGGAGAATTACCTGGCCGCCCGTCAGGCGACGCGTGACTATGGTCGATATCCGATTGTAGTCAATAGCGCCTGAGGTGTGAAAGGAGCCGTAGCAATGAAATTGAGCGTAATGTTTGCCCACTGGGAGCAGGTGCGCCGTGATTTGCTGGCGACGATTGACAAGTTCAGTGACGACGAACTCGCCTATACCCCCTATGCCGGCGCCTGGCCGGCGGGACAGATCGTGCTGCACATTGCGGACTGTGAAGACAACTGGCTACATGCCGTTGTCCGTCGCGAGTTCACGCCGTGGCTCTTTTATGAATTCAAGGAATACCCAACGAAGGCGGTGATCAAGGAAGTTCTTCAGCACGCCCACCAGGGTGTCGAGGTAGCTGTCGAGCTTGCCCAGGGACAGCGGCGGGTACAGGGGCACGGGCACGATGCCGGCCCACACCGCGGCGAGGAAGGTGGGCACGAAGTCTTCGCCGTCGGGCATCACCATCGCCAGGCGGTCGCCCTGCTTGAGGCCGTACTGGCGCAGGTGCGCGGCGCGGCGCATCGCTTCCTCGCGCAGCCGCTCGAAGCTGAAGAACTGCTCCTTCTGGTCGCGGTCGAGGAAGGTGAAGCCCTTGTCGGTCCAGCCCTTGGATTGGTCCAGCGCGGCGACGAGGTGCGGGTAGTCGAAGACCTGCGGCATGAACGGCCCCTCCAGGAAGCGGTGGAACGCGGGTGGTGAATATGTGGGGGCCTCCGATGGGTCAAGCGGAGGACCCCCTCCTCGCCCCCTCGTTGCTCGGGCCTGGAAGCCACCTACCCGCACGACCGACTCGTATTTCTGCTTGAATATCGAGGCGTTACTGGAAGCCAACGGCGACAGCCAACCACCTGGCCGCACGAACTTCGCACGCGAGTGAGCAGCAGGTTGCTCAGAATTGTGCTTTACGTGGGCCGATCAAGCCGACTGGGCCCGTCCGAGGCCTCTGACACCTCCCACCGGTACTCGACAACCTATTGAAGTTTCAATACCCCGGAGGTGAACAACTTCTTGCTCTGTTTGACCGTTCTCGGAGCATCTCCTACAAGCCCGCGCCACTTCCACACACACGCGGGGACATGAACGATGACGACGAGCGCGCAGGCGCAGGCTTCGGGCGGGCAGGCGGCGGCGGCGAGCGACGTGGTGGTGACGCCGGTGACGACGGCGGCCCAGAAGAAGGCGTTCATCCGCTTCCAGTACGAGGTGTACCGGGCGCTGCCCCACTTCGTGCCGCCGCTGGAGATGGACCGGGACAACGTGCTGGACCCGAAGAAGAACCCCTGGTTCAAGTTCGGCACCGCGCAGCTCTTCCTCGCCCGGCGCGGCGGCAAGGACGGCCACATCGTCGGCCGCATCGCCGCCATCGAGGACCCCCGCTACAACGACTTCCACGGCACGAAGACGGGCTGGTTCGGCTTCTTCGAGTGCGTCGACGACGTGGGCGTCGCCCGGGCGCTGTTCGACACCGCGGAGGCCTGGGTGAAGGCGCGGGGGCTTTCCACCATCATGGGCCCGGCCAGCTTCTCGTCGAATGGCGAGTGGGCCTTCCTGGCCGACGGCTTCGACAAGCAGCCGGCGATCATGATGCCGTACAACCCGCCCTACTACCTGGCGCTGACCGAGGCCTGCGGCTACGCCAAGGCGAAGGACCTCTGGGCGTGGGAAATCGACGTGCAGGGGGGCGCGCCCGAGAAGGTGGCCCGCATCGCCGAGAAGGTGAA
>QWII01000193.1 GCA_021405325.1 Caldilinea sp. CFX5
TACGCTTTTCCCTGCCCCCCGGCCCGGTCCCCGTGGAGGTGTACGACAATTTGTACAAGGAATTTAACCCGGTTCACTTTGACGCGACCGAATGGGTACAGATTGCCCAGGAAGCCGGGATGCGCTACCTGGTCTTCACCAGCAAGCACCACGATGGCTTTGTCAACTTCGCTTCCGCACTGACCGACTACAAAATCACTAGCCCGCTCTCTCCCTTTGGCCGCGATATTGTCGGCGAGTTGGCGACTGCCTGTCATGCCGCCCACCTGCCCTTTGGTTGCTACTATTCGCCGCCCGACTGGCGTCACCCTGACTACCGCACCGAAAATCATCAGCGCTATCTCGCCTATTTTCATGGGCAGGTGCGCGAACTCTGCACCAACTATGGCGAACTGGCTGTCCTCTGGTTTGACGGCCTGGAAGAAAATTTCACCGACGCCGCCGAGGTCGAACGCTACCGCGGCCAAGAAGTCTTCGCCAGCGCCAAAATCTGGGATGCCGAAAAACTCTTCCAAGAGATTCGTCAGCTACAGCCCAAGATCCTGGTCAACAACCGTTGCGGGATGCGCGCCGACTTTGACACGCCGGAACAGATGATCGGCGCCTTCCAAACCGAACGCGCCTGGGAAAGTTGCATCACCATGGGCGACCAGTGGGCTTGGAAACCGAATGACAACATCAAATCACTCGCCCAATGTCTGCACACCCTGATTCGTGTCGCCGGCGGCGACGGCAACCTGCTCTTCAACGTCGGCCCCATGCCCGATGGGCGGATCGAGCCGCGCCAGGTTGACCGCCTACGGGAAATGGGGGCTTGGCTGCGCCAATACGGCGAAAGCATCTATGCCACGCGCGGCGGCCCCTTCAAACCCGGTCCCTGGGGCGTCGCCACCCACAACGAGCAGTATATCTATCTCCATATTTTGGACTGGCCGACCGAAACGCTCCTGCTCCCGCCTTTGGCGCAGACCATCAGCAGTAGTGAAGTCTTGACCGGTGGTCAAACGTTGGTGGAACAACGGGGCGAGGGCCTCACCGTGACCGTCCCGCCGCGCGACCGTCACCCCGTTGACACGATTGTGCGGCTGGCAATAGGCCACATGAATGACTACACCACAAACCATGAAAATTAACCACGAAGACGCCAAGGACACGAAGGCTTTTCTTCGTGAACTTCGTGCCTTTGTGGTTGATTTTCACAGCAGGCAACCTGAAGGGGTTACACCCATCAGCATGAAAATCAGCTTTTGATCAAAGATTACGCCGATTTCACAGATTTTTCTTGTTCTTTCATCGGCGTAATCGGTGAAATCCCTGTTATTTACAGAACAGGCATCATGTCTGAGGACGCCACAAACGATGAAAATGCAACAGCGATTTCACCGATTTCACAGATTTTTCTATTCGTTAATCGGCGGAATCGGTGAAATCCCTGTTATTTACACATCAGGTGTAGAAAGACAAATTTTTGTCGATGGAGAACAGCGCTTGTGGTATAATTTTGCTTGTTGATCGCAATCAAACCGACCGAACCGACAAAAAAGAGGAACTCCATTCCTATGCCTGCCACCAACTTTCACCTTGATCCCAACCTGGCCCACGCCGCCACGCTTCCCGCCGAATACTACACCGATCCCGGTTACTTGAAACTAGAGCAGCAAAAGGTCTTCCGCCGCACTTGGCAATATGCCACCACCCTGGAACAACTGCGCTTTCCCGGCAACTATGTGGCAGTTGATGTGGTCGGCGTGCCTGTCGTTTTGACGCGCGACCAAAATGGCGAACTGCACGCCTTCTACAACATCTGTCGCCACCGCGCCGGCATTGTCGCCAAGGGGGCCGGCAACCGTAAGACACTCCAATGTCTCTACCACGGCTGGCTCTATGGGCTGGATGGTTGTCTGCGCACTACGCCTGAATTTGAAGGGGTGGAAAATTTCAACAAGGCCGACTATGGTCTGCTCCCCATTCGCGTCGAAACGTGGGGGCCATTTATCTTTGTCAACATGGACCCGGACGCCCCCTCCCTCTTGGAAACATTGGGCAACATTCCCACGGAAACGGCCGGTTTTAACTTTAGCAACATGCGCAGTGTCGAACGGCGCGACTACTATGTCAACGCCAACTGGAAAGTTTATATCGACAACTACCTGGAAGGCTATCATGTGCCGGTCGCCCACCCCGGTCTTTACCGTGAATTGGATTATGCCCAATATCGGGTGGACACTTATCGCTACTACTCCTCTCAATACGCGCCGATCCGTCCGGTGCGCACCGAAGACGCCGCCGGTCGCGTCTACACGGCATTGCAAGGAGATGACAAAGCCTTCTACTACTGGCTCTTCCCCAACTTTATGCTCAACATCTACCTGGGCATGTTACAGATCAATATCATCGTCCCCTTGGGTCATGAGCGCACTTTGACCATCTTTGAATGGTTCTTCAACGACCCCGGCACGCCCGACACCTGGAACAATTTGCAGGATTCCATGGCCTTTAGCGACGAGATCCAACAGGAAGATATTGAGATCTGCGAATATGTCTGGCGCAATCTCCAGGCCGGCGTCTACACCCAAGGGCGCTACTCCGTCAAACGGGAAAATGGCGTTCATCACTTTCATCAATTATTACACGAGTTCTATACCAAGCCGTAAGAGTGGCGGTTACACATTCCCGAATGAGGCATCCGTGTAGTAACCTATGCTATAATTCCGCTTGTCATACCCGTTAAGTACATAAAGATGCTGCGTGATTATCCATCGCAGGCAATTGCTCGACCACCACTGGACGTCTGTCATGCCGGCGACAACGCAGCAAATGATGGATTACGTGGGAGCAACTTATGGCCCTCGGCTTTGGACAACGGTTAACACGGATCGCCGCCATCCTAGGGCGCGGTCTAGGGACGCAGCGGATAGGCCGCCGCTTCAGCCTCTGGTTGCTTGTGCTTGTTATGGCTATCCTGGGCGAACAAAGCTGGCGCCTGTCCGCTACACCGGCCCTCACGGCGACCAAAAGCGCGGCGTTACTCGTGGATCAGAACAACAATGGGCTGGCCGATCCGGGCGACCAGTTACGCTATACCATTGCCATCACCAATAGCGGCAATGAGGATCTCACCGGGTTACAATTTAGCGACACGATCCCGGCGGCGACCCATCTCGTGACGGCTTCGTTGCGCACCACTCCGCTGGCGCACAATGACGACGGTTACAGCACCGTGGGGAATGTCCTGTTGAGTGTTCCGGTGTCGCAGGGAGTATTGCTCAACGACCGCGACCTGGATGGCGCCGGCGGCCTGGCCGTGGTAAGTTATCGCGCGACCAGCAGCAACGGCGGCGCGGTCACGATGGCGCCCGACGGCAGCTTCACCTACAACCCCGCGCCCGGTTACACCGGCATCGACAGCTTTCGGTATGGGATCGCGGACGGCGAGGGCAACCGAATCACCGCGACTGTCACCATTACCGTCGGCCAGATGGTCTGGTTTATCAACAATGCCGCCCCGGTTCCCGGCGATGGGCGCTTTACCGCACCGTTCAACAGCATCAGCGCCTTTATGACGCAAGCCGCAGACAAAGCCGGCGACCTGATCTTCATCGATCAAGGCGTCGGCGCTTATGGCGGTACACTGATCCTGCTCAACCAACAACAGGTGTTCGGTCACGGCAACGGTCTGACCGTGGCCCCAAATCTAGCCATTACGGCTGCGGCCCGCCCCACCCTCGCCAATGTTGTTCTGGCGAGCGGCAATACGGTGCGCGGGCTAAATATCAACGCCGGCAGCGGCATCGGGTTGCAAGGGAATAATGTCGGCGGTCTGACCGTGAACAATGTCGCGGTGACGGGCAATGGCGCGCCGGCGGTGCAACTCAGCGGCGGCAGCAGCGCCATGACGGTGACGCTCGACAGTGTCATCGCCACCGGCGGCGTCCACGGCATCAATTTGACGAACAATCGGGGGCGGGTCACGGTCAATGGCGGCACGATCCAGAACACCAGCGGTCATGCCATCAAGCTGTTGAACAACACCGGACCGCTCGATTTTACGCTGCGTAACAGCACCATCAGCAACGCGGCGGCGGGTCAGAATGGCCTGCATCTGGAACTGCCCAGCAGCGGCTCCTTTGGCGTTGTCACCGTGCAAAATAACACTTTCCGCAACAATGGCAGCACCGGTGTGCGCGCCAGCGTCGGCGGCATGGGCAGCATCGGCAAAATCGCCATCAGCAACAACACCTTCACCGGTAACGCCAGCGGCGTTGATCTGGCGACCAATGCGCAAGGCGGCATTATTTTTGACATTCGCGATAACGCCACCATGAGCGGCGACCAAACCCAGATCAACATCGCCGCCAATGATCCCAACCATAATGACGGGATTGGGCCGACAATGACCGGCATTATCCGCAACAACCGCCTTACCCTGAATCCTGACGGCGGCGCCATTGGCATTTGGATCGTGGCCGACGGCGACGGCAAGATCACGGTGGATGTGGCGAATAATCGGGTCAATGACTTTGGTGAAAGCGGCATTGCCGTCGAATCACTAGGGGGGGCAGGGCAGGTTCACGCGCGCATTGTCAGCAATACCGTCACCACCACCGCTTCCTCTTCCCTGGCCGCCCTCTATCTACGCAGCGGCGATGGCAGCAGCGGCGAGAGCAATCTGCTCTGCGTCAACTTGAGCAGCAACAAGATGACCGCCGGCGCCGGCGCAGAAGGCGATTATCTCTTGGAACAGACCGCCCTTGCCACGCCCTTCCAGATTCAGGGGCTGTCGCCCGCCGTCGCCACAGCAACGGAGACCGCCGCCTTTGTGGCCGCGACCGATGGCGCACCACCCGCCACCGCTGTGGCTACAGGAAGTTTTGTCAGAGCCACCTGCGAAACGGTCACGCTGGCCGCGCGACCAGGGACGGCGCCGCTCCTGGCCCATGCGCCGGTCAATGGCTGGTTGACCGGGCGTGCTGCGCCGCCGCCAATCAGACGCGCCCCCTGGTGGCCGTTGAGTTTGCGCACTTGGCGTTCCGCTCGCGCGCCGGCGTTGCTAAACCTTTTCCGCCCAGCCACGGCCCAGGCCGCCGGAGAAACGGTCGCGCTCGCCATTGGCACAATGCACGCCGGCCAGACGCTGGTCATCACCTTTGCCGTCACCATTGACCCGGCCTTTACCGGCACGGAAGTCTGTAATCAAGGCGCCGTCAGCATGGGGGCGGGCAGTCCGGTTCTCACCGATGAGCCGACCGTTGCCGGCAGCGCCGACCCGACCTGTTTTGCCGTTGTCCCGCCGGACACGACGCCGCCGGAGACCACCATCACCAGCGCCCCGCCCAACCCAAGCAAGAGTCAGGACGCCCATTTTACCTTCACCGGCAGCGACAACGTTACGCCGGTAGAGAATCTGACATTTGAATGTGCATTGGATAACAGTAACTTTGCCCCGTGCACGACACCCTATGAATCCACTGGGTTAGCCAATGGACTGCACACCTTTCGGGTGCGCGCCGTGGATTCGGTGGGTAATCGCGATCCGTCGCCGGCTACCTTCATCTGGAATATCAACCCCATCGTTACCAGGCCCAATCTCACGGCAATCAAAAGTAACGACAGCGGCAGCGCACTGCCGGAGCAACCCTGGCGCTGGCAGATCACGATCAACAATTTTGGCGACGGCGCGGCCACCTTTGTCGATGGGGCGACGCTGCTGCTGGATAATTTGCCGGATACCCTGCTCACTTACGGGGAGCCAACGCTCGTCAACACAACCAATGTCACCGGCGCCGAGCAGATCCGCTGTACCATTGCCGTCGCCGATTTAACCTGTCGCGCCGAGGGCGGCACTGTGACCATTGGCGCATTAACCGGCGCGATCACCGTGGCCTTTAGCGCCCGTACTGCCGTCCCCGGCGACTATGGCAATCCTCGTCCGGGTGGTCGCTGTCTGGCCGACCCCGACAACCATATCGACGAAGCCAGCGAGACCAACAACGATTGCGCGGACACGGTAAAGGTGGGGTTGCCTGATATGACCATCGAAAAGCGTCATTCGGGTGATTTTATTCGGGGGCAAGCGGGGGCCGAATATCTCATCACTGTGCGCAATGTGGGGGCAATCCGTAGCGCCGGCGTCGTACAGGTTGATGAGACCTTACCCGCCGGCTTGACCGCCACCGCGATGAGCGGCGCTGGTTGGCTCTGCGCCCTCAGCCCCCTGCACTGTACACGGAGCGACCCCTTAGCCGCCGGCGCCGCCTACCCGCCCATCACCCTCATCGTGGTCGTGGCTGATGATGCGCCGGGCGATTTGCTCAACCAAGTCACCGTGACCGGCGGCAGCGATGCGTCGCCTGATAATAATTCTGCTACTGATAAGGTGCAACTGATCGTGCCGGAGCATGACCTCTACCTACCGGTCATCCAGCGCCAGTAGCGTTCTGCGCAAGTGGCGCCGGTAGTAAAGACTGATGAACGTTACGAAAATAAA
>QWII01000102.1 GCA_021405325.1 Caldilinea sp. CFX5
CCGCTGCCGGAAGCTCTGTTGGTTCTCGACCAATTGCGCGACGAACCGCACAATGCGTTGGTCAAGGCGTTTGCCAGCCGGTCGAAGGAAAAGGCCAAGGCTCAATATGGTGCGTATAGGTTTGCAATCGCAACACTTGTTATTTGACGGCTTACGAAAGGCAACCAACCATGCAGACAACCGCGGTTATGATTCACGGCGCCGGCGGCGGCGGCTGGGAATATGTCCGCTGGCAACCGATCTTCACTGCCGCCGGCTATGCGGTCATCGCCAACGATCTGCTGCCGGCGGCTGACGGCTTGCTCATAACAACGTTCGACGACTACTGCCACCAAGTCCGCACCTGGCTGCCGCCGCAACAACGCATCATCCTCATCGGCGCCAGTATGGGCGGGATTCTGGCGTTGAAGGTGGCGGCAGCCATCCAACCGGCGGCGTTGGTATTGGTCAACAGCGTCCCGCCGGCGGGCGTGGGTGCGCCGCGAACCGGCAAAAGCTACCCACCCATTGTACAGTGGGCAAATGGGCCGCTGGAAGACACCCGTTCAGCGCTCTTTGATAGCGACGAAGCGACCATTCAGTGGGCGTGGCCCCGCTGGCGCGACGAGTTGGGCGCCGTCCTCAATGCAATGGCCGCCGGCATTCCCGTCCAACGTCCCACCTGTCCAACGTTGGTCGTGCTGGGCGAACAGGACACTGATATTCCCTACCAAACCGGCCTAGCGTTGGCGACTTGGGCCGGCGCCGATGTGCTGCTCTATCATGGGATGAGCCATGTCGGGCCGCTGTTGAGCCGGCGGGCGGCAGAAGTCGCACGGATGGTTGTCACGTGGTGTCAGTCGCGCCCTTGAACGTGGTCGATGAACGACAGGCTGTGCTATTCAGTGGGGCAGGACTGCACGCTGGCACAAGGCGCCCGCAGAATAGCGCCGGCGGCGGGTTCCACAAAGGCGCCGCCGACCGTCAAGTAGAGATCGCCGCCAGGGGCAAAGGCCATTGCCGTCGGATAGTTCAGCTTGTCGAGCAGTACTGTGCGTCGCCCGTCCCGCTCGATGCGCAAGAGCCGTCCACTGTCGGCGACATAGGGGAAACCGGTTGGCGCTTCCCGGCTAAATTCCAACACATAGAGCCGCTGTTGGGCGTCGAAGGCCAGGTCAATCGGCATGGTGAACCCGCCAAGCAGCTTGTTCACCTGACCGGCGCTATCGACCCGCCAGAGCGAACCGCTGCCTGTGGTGTGGGGCAGGCGACCAAAGCGGGCAAAGATCAGCGCACCATCCGCCGCAAAGGTCAAGCCCGTTAACGGCGGCAACTCCGGCAGTTCAGCCCATAAATCAACCTGTCCATCCAACGTCACCCGCAGCACCCGTCCCGACGCACCATCGGTCACATACAGTGCGCTGCCATCAGGCGCAGCGACCATCGCAAAGGGGTTGCTGAGGGCAATGCTGGTTTGCGAATCATTGATCGGGGCTTGTTGGGCAAAGGCCAACAAGTTGGCAAGGCGTTGGGCTGACCCTTTGCCGGCGGTACGCTGGGTAACACGCAACACGGATCGCGACCATGCGTCATCGTACCCCTCGCCGGTCAGCAGGTAGAGTGTATTATCAATGAGGGCAACATCGGTGGCGCCCGTGTCGCCGGCATTGACGTAGCGCGTGTAGGGCAGCCCATCCAGGATCACCCTTTGCCGACCGGCTGGATCGAAGCTGAGGATGCGGGCGCTGTGGTTGATCTCCGGCTGGATAGTGCCGGCGTAGTTCGGATCAGGCGCGCCGGTTTCTGCGACAATGAGATTGCCCGCACCATCGAAGATCAGGCCGCGCGGCTGGTTTAGTCCACCGGCAAATTGCGTTATCGCCGGCTGTACCTGGCAGGCAAGCATCCCCGTTACAGTCAACAGCGTCAGGGTTATCCAGATCAACTTAGCTCGACGCCACATTCATTCACATACTTTCCGCTTTTTATGTTTGCTCTCAACCAATGCTACTATTGGATCGTATTCTATTCCCATCGAGCGTTACACAGCGCTCCATCGTAGGGCATGATAGTTCATGCCCTACGATGGAGCGCTGTGTAACGCCTATCCATTTTACCAAAAGGATCTTCAACTATGCGTATTGCATCCGGCAAGCTCAACCGCTTGCATGTCATTCATCTCAACAATGGCGACGATATTCTGCTGGGGCTGCGCGAAGCGGTCGCCCGCAAGAATATCAAACATGGCGTGATTCTGGGCGCGATTGGCTCCGTGACCTCCTACCATTTTCATGTGGTTGCCAGCTCCGTCGTACCGCCGGCGGAACTCTTTCCCAAAGCTGAAGGCCCCTATGATATTGCCGACATGACCGGCTTTATCTTCAACGGGCGCGTCCACTGTCACATTATCTTTTCCGATGACAAGATCGCCTTTGGCGGCCATCTGGAGGAAGGCTGCAAAGTTCTCACCTTTAATGTGGTGACGATTGCCGAGGCGGAAGAGATGGATCTGACGGACTTTGACACCACCAAGCGATTGGACGACTAAGGATGACTGGACAACCGACTGCACAACCAACGCTTGGTTTCATCGGCCTCGGCATCATGGGGCGGCCGATGGCGCAGAACTTGCTCAAGGCGGGCTTTCCTCTGGTCGTCTATGATCTCCTGCCCCAGGCGACGGCAACGCTGACGGCAGCCGGGGCGCGCACAGCCGATTCGCCCCGCGCCGTCGCCGCACAAACCGACATTGTTCTGCTCTGTCTGCCCGATTCACCCGATGTCCAGGCGGCGATGCAGGGTAACGATGGGGTCTTTGCCGGTGTCAAGGCCGGGCAGATCATCATCGACATGAGTACAATTTCGCCGGTGACGGCGCGCACCCTAGCCGCCGAAGCGACGCGGTTGGGCGCGACGATGCTCGATGCACCGGTCTCCGGCGGTGAAATTGGCGCGATTGAAGGAACCTTGTCCATTATGGTGGGTGGCGAGGCGGCAGCCTTTGCCCAGGTGACGCCCATCCTTCAGGCAATGGGGAAACGGATTCTGCACATGGGTGAAGCCGGTGCGGGACAAGTAACCAAAGCCTGCAACCAGTCGATCATCGCGGTTACCATGTTGGGTGTGGCCGAGGCGTTGGTGCTGGCAGCCAAAGCCGGCGTCGATCCGGCCCTGGTGCGACAAGCGCTCTTGGGGGGCGCCGCAGCCAGCCGTGTCCTAGAGTTACATGGCGAGCGCTTTTTGAGCCACAATTTTCAACCTGGTTTTCGCACCCGTCTCCATCATAAAGACCTCAATATCGCCCTGGAGGCCAGTCGCAGCTACGCGGCGCCGTTGCCGGCCACTGCCCTCGTGCAACAGTTCTTTACGGCGCTGATGGCGCGCGATCTGGCCGATCAGGATCACACCAGCTTGATCACCTTGATCGAGGAGATGGCGCAACAGCAGTTGATGAAGGTTAGCTAATGGTTTCGGTAATCCTTGGAACTTGTCACGCCGGCGGCGATGACCTACAGTTACCGCTTTATTTTCGTAATGTTCATAAACCCGGCTGCTCTATTCATTTGTGCATTTAGGGGAGTTGACAGAAAAAAGTAGGTCGCCTATACTATCATTATCCATGTAATCGATTACAAAAAAGCGGTGTTTATTGCTGGTAAACATAGGGGTGCGCAAGGCTGGGCTGGGGCAACCCTATGTAGTTGGTTAGTTCGTTGGTTTCGACAAGCTCAACCAACGAACTAACCAACTAACCAACCCCTGCGATCCGGTTGATCCGTAAAGGTATAGCTGTGGCAACAGTCAAAGATGTCGCGGAGCGGGCTGGGGTGTCAGTGGCGACGGTGAGTCGCGTTCTTTCCGGCTATCCCCATGTCACCCCGTTAAAACGCGAACGGGTGGTGCAGGCGATTGAAGCGCTGAACTACCGGCCCGACCCGGTGGCGCGGTGGTTGCGGCGACGCCAGAGCAATCTGCTGGGGCTTGTGGTTTCGACCATTGAGAATGTCTTTTTTACCGAAGTTGCACGCGCCGCCGAGCAAGCCGCCCACGAGCGGGGCTATCATCTGATTCTCTGTAATACCGATGAGAACCCCCAGTTGGAGGCGACCTACCTCCGCATTCTGGATGATCAGTTGATCGCCGGTGTGATTCTGGCGCCGGCGCCCGGTCCGGCCCAGCATCTGGCGCCGTACATCCAGAATGGCTTGCCGATTGTTTTGATTAACCGGCGATTGGCGGAGTTGGGCGTACCGTCCATTACCTCCAACGACGCCGAAGCAGCCTTTGCCTGTGTAACGCAGTTAATTCAGCGGCAACGACGGCGCATCGCCGCCATTACCGGTTTGCCCAATGTCTTTACCACCCGTGAACGGCTCCAGGGGTATCGGAACGCCCTGATCGCCGGCGGGATGACCCCCGATCCTGCGTTGGAAGTCTGCGGGTGGGCCAGTTTGGTGGGCGGCTATACGGCGACCTACCAGATCATGCAACAACCCAATCCCCCTGACGCTCTTTTCTGTTTCAACAATGTGATGACCCAAGGCGCGCTGACGGCGTTGGTGGAGATGCAGATTGCGTTTCCCACAGCGGTCGAAATTGCCGGTTTTGCCGCATCGACGGCGGCGCAGCTTTATCATCACCCGTTGCTTTTCATTCGTCAGCCCACCCACGCCATGGGACGCCGGGCGGTGGCGATGTTGATCCAACAGATTGAAGAGGGAGAAATGAGCAATCCCCCCGCCCAAGTCGTTCTCGACAATGAACTGGTTTCCGGTCCGATCTCATTAGCGCAGACAGCAAGCGCACGGTAGATCCCATGATTTACCATTGCCTTTGCTGATTATTGGCGGGTAGGCAATTGATTTGCACACTACCGGCCAATTGACGACAGTCGTCGGTTTGTAATCGATTACAATTCCCTAATGCTTCCTTTGTTGTAACGACTAACCCCTCCCTACCCCTCCCCTGATAAGGGAGGGAACGGTCGAGCGCACCACGGTTCCCTCCCTTATCAGGGGAGGGGTAGGGAGGGGTGGCTTGGTAGTTACCCTTTGTTCTAAAAATCCAACAAGAATCAGGAGTGATGCACGATGACAGCGAACATTGATCCCTTTGAAGTACGCAAACGCTACAAATATTTGCGCGTGGTGGATGTGGCCGACGCCATGGATGGTATTGGCTATTTTGACATCGGCTTGATGGACCCGGCGGTGCGTCCGCTCTGGCTGGGGATGCGCTTTTGGGGGCCGGCGTTGACCATCCGCTGTGTCCCGGCCAATCGCCCCATGTGGAAATTGGAGACGACGGACGATATTGTCAACGCCCACGGCATCTGGTTCCGCGCGGTGGGGCACAAGGGCATCAACGAACTGATCCAGCCCGGCCACGTCGTGGTCACTGATACAGGCGGGGCGCGCGAAGTGGGCTTTTGGGGGTCGGCTAATGCCTTGGATGTAGTGGCGCGCGGCGCGGTGGGCGTCATTACCGATGGCTACTGTCGCGACACCGGCGAGTTGACGCTGCAACAGACGCCGATCTGTTCCCGCCGTCGGGGCCGCACCATTATTCCAGGGCGCATTTATGTAGCCGATGTGCAGGTGCCGGTCGGCTGTGGCGGCGCACAGGTGCGACCGGGCGATCTGGTCGGTTGTGACGACGATGGGGTGATCGTGGTGCCGCTAGAAATCGCCGAAGAAGTGGCGGTTCATGCCCAGGCGATTCTTCTGGCCGATATGCGGGCGCGGCGTAAAATCTATGACCGTATGGGCAAAGCCCACGATGACACGGTCAATTATGAGATGGTCGAAGAATATTATCGCCAGTTCGCCTGACACAATGCATGTGTGATTTTGTCTTGTAGGGACGGCTAAGTTAGGAAGGGAAAAAGCTGATTTCCTCTAAACTCAACCGTCCCTACGGAACGAGTTGACCGACTCCGTTTGCTTTTGCTTTTATCGCTTTGATCAACCAAAGGAGGAACTTATGCAGCTTTCTGACAGTCCGATGAAACTCTCACGCCGCCAACTGTTACAGGGCATGGCGCTGGTGGGTGTGGGCGCCGTGGTGGCCGGTTGTGTTGCCCCCGGCGCGCCGGCCAGTACCGCGGGGCAGGGCGGCGGCCCCAGCACCGCGCCGGTGACCATCGACTTTATCACACCGGGCGCGCTCGGCACGGAACGGGAGATGTATACGCAATTTATCACCGAGTTCCAGGGCGCCAATCCCAATGTTACGGTCAATGTCTCCTTTGAGGCGTGGGGTGACTATATGACCAAGTTGCCCACCATGTTTGCCGGTGGCGTGGTGCCGGATATGATCCACCAGCACATGAGCATTGTGCAGGACTATGCTCACCGCGGCGTCTTAAGCGATCTGACGCCCTACATGGAGCGGGACGGCATTAACGCCGAGGATTATATTCCCGCTCTCTTTGAATCCTTTAGCAATAAGGGCAAGACTTACGGCATCCCCAAAGATAACGCGGCCTGGGGCGTCTACTACAACACCGAGCTCTTTGACGCCGCCGGGCTAGAGTACCCGGGGGCAAACTGGACCTTGAGCGATTTCCAGAGTATGGCCAAGGAGTTGACCAAGGACAGCAAGGGCAATCCGGCCAGCAGCAGCAGCTTTAACCCGGATGATGCCGTGCAGTGGGGCTTCACCTGGCTCGACTCGCCCGGCCCCAACAACTCGGAGACGGCGCGTGGTTTTGTCAAAGCGGCAGGGGGCGACTGGTATGACGAGGGCTATACCACGACCTTGATCACCGAAGCGGCGGCTTTAGATCACTTCAAGATGTTCCACCAAATGCGCTGTGGCGACAAGAGCAGTCCATCAGCGGCGCAGGCGGAAGGCAAGGGCGATCTCTTCCGCGCCGGGTTGACGGCAATGGCGGTGAGCTTCCATGTCATGGATTTCTTCGCCCGTGAGGAAAAGGTGCCGTTCAACTACGATGTCACCTTCTTCCCCGGCGGCCCCGGCGGGCGCTATTCGGTGGTGGGGTGTAGCGGTTGGGCCGTGCCGACCCAGGCCAGCGACCCCGAAACCGGCTGGTTACTGGTCAAGTATCTGACCAGCCTGGAAGTACAGCGCTCGATTGGTGAACGTAAACGCTGGGGCGTCTCGCTGGCCTCCGCCGTCGATACCATTATCCCGGAGGATACGCCGGCCAAGAACTTTGCCCTGGTGCATACCGATCCCTTCCAGAAAGCGATTGAGGGGGTCGAGGTAATCTCCTTCAAATTCCCGCCCAACCAATCGCGCATTAAGGAAATCTACTCCACCCACTTCGACCCGATCTGGACCTGCGCCAGCGACGACATCGAAGGCGCGGCCGCCGCGGCCAAAGCCGAGGTGGATGCGGTGCTGGCAGAGTTGGAGTGGTAGTGAGACAGTGAGACAGTAAGACAGTGACACAGTAAATCAGTCGATACGTCGAGACTGACTAACTGACTCACTGTCTCACTGTCTCACTGTCTCACTGTGTATATCAAGACGACAGGGGGTAAAAACTATGTTCCAACAATCCATGTCGCCACTGCGGCGCAAAGAGATGATCGATGGCTATCTGTTTATTGCCCCCTGGTTGATTGGCTTTGTCCTCTGGGTGGCCTTTCCCATGCTGGCCTCGTTGGTCTTGACCTTTATGGAGTGGGATCTCTTCAATCCGCCAAAGTGGGTGGGTGGTGCGAATTTCCAGGCGATGGTTAGCAACGAATTGGTCTGGTTGTCGCTCTGGAACACGGCCTATTATACCTTTCTCAGCGTGCCGCTGTCGCTGGCGGTGGCGCTGATTGCGGCGATCTTTTTGACCTTGCCGTTGCGCTTTCAAGCCTTCTTTCGCACCTTTTTCTATCTGCCTTCGGTGGTGCCGGCGGTGGCGAGTGCGATGTTGTGGTATTGGATCTACAACCCCGATGTGGGGCTGGCGAACGCCTTGTTACGCATGGTGGGGCTGCCGGAATCACAGTGGCTCTGGGGGGTGCAATCGGCCAAGCCGGCCTTTATCCTGATGACCTTGTGGAGCGTGGGCAACCCGATGGTGATCTTTCTGGCCGGTTTACAGGGGATTCCAACCTCCCTCTACGATGCGGCGGATATTGACGGGGCCAACTGGTGGCAGAGCTTCCGGGCAATTACTTTACCGATGTTGTCGCCGGTCATCCTCTTTAATCTGGTGCTGGGCATTATCGGCTCGTTTCAGGTCTTTACCAATGCCTTTCTGATGACCAATGGCGGGCCGCAACATGCGACGCTCTTTTCGGTGCTTTATCTCTACCGGCTGGGCTTTGAGCAATTTCGCATGGGGCTGGCCTCGGCATTGGCCTGGTTGCTCTTTTTGATTATTTTGATTTTTACGCTAATCCAACTCCGTTTGTCAGATGCCTGGGTCTATTATGAGGGAGAAAGGCAGTAATCATGGGTGTCAATAGCAAGGGGTCGCTGGTGATGGCCCGCCCTGAACCGGTTCCCCACCGACAAGCGCGCCGCATGAAACCGGTCAAGTTCTATCTGCAGCGTTTTCTGCTCTATTGCATGATGGTTGGCTTGAGCATCATTTCCATGATTCCGCTCATCTGGCTGGTCTCCAGTTCACTCAAGACGCAGGGCGAAGTCTTTGCGTTTCCGCCGGTCTGGCTTCCTGACCCGATCCAGTGGGAAAATTATGCCATTGCCCTGCAGCGCGCCCCCTTGCTACGCTGGCTCTTTAACACGACCATGATTTCGCTCCTGGCGATTGTCGGCACGATCTTGAGCAGCTCGATGGTCGCCTTTGGTTTTGCCCGGCTGCGCTTTCCGGGGCGCAACGTCCTCTTTATCCTGTTACTCAGCACCATGATGTTGCCCCAGGTGGTGACGCTGGTGCCGCGCTTTATTATGTTTCGCTATCTTGGCTGGCTGGACACCTATTTGCCCTTGGTCGTCCCCCTCTTTTTTGGCGGCGGCGCCTTTAATATCTTTCTCGTCCGCCAATTTTATCTCACCATCCCCACCGATTTTGATGAAGCGGCGCGCATTGATGGCGCGTCAAACTGGCAGATCTGGTGGCTGATCCTGACGCCGCTGTCGGTGCCGGTGTTGACCGCCATCGGGATCTTCGCCTTTGTCTTTCACTGGAATGATTTTCTCTCGCCCTTGATCTACCTCTTTACCGAACGGAACAAAACACTGGCGCTCGGTCTACGCGCCTTTATCAACCCGAACGATGCCTCCTGGCACATCAGCATGGCGGCCTCCATGTTCCTGGTGATCCCGATCATGATCATTTTCTTTGTGGGGCAACGGTACTTTATTCGCGGCGTGGTGATGACAGGGATTCAGGGTCGGTGAGCAACACAACAACGGATTCAGGAAGCAACGGATTATTCAGCGACAGATCGGACTATATACTTGACCGAATATGTTCTCCTGCCGTGCGACTAATCCGTTGCTTCCTGAATCCGTTGTTGTGTCTGTTAGCGTCTGTTACCCCATCTTGCCAAACAAAATGGCGTGGACAAACTTCGGCCCATGCACCCCCAGCGTCAAATTCATCTCAATGTCGGCGGATTTGCTGGGGCCGCTGATGAGGGCAACGTTGGCGCGCTGGCGGAGAAAATCGACGAGGGTCCCGGCGGTGCGTTGTTCTTGCAGCCAGCTTTCGACGGTGGGGTAGAGGTGTTCAAAGGGGATGAGCGCAATGTGGCGGAAGGGGAGTAGACTGGCCACCCGATTCGTTTCCGGCCCGGATATTACTAAAATCGAGCCGGTGGCGGCAAAAGCAGCTTCGACGCCGGTGATGCCATAGCGGATAAAGCGGATGGCGTCGCGGCTTTCGGCGCTGCGCAGATCGGTCGGCGTCACCACCTGAAAGCCCATGTCTTTGAGCGCGTCATCGGCGGCTGTCACCGGCAAGCTGTCGGGTGCCCAACTGAGGATGCGCTTCTCCTGCTGCGTCACCAGCCGTTGGCCTTTGCGCCCCTGTTCCTCTTCCTCTTGCCAGACCAGCAGCCGGCTGATCAACGCCATGCGCGCTTCGGCCATCGACTCGACAATCTGGCAGGAACCATAGAGCTTGGTCAACTCGGCGCCAAAGCGTTGGGCCAGCGCCAGTTTGTCGCCGCCCGCCTCAGTGACGGTAAGGCGGGTGGCGGCGGTTAGCGGTTGGGTCTGTTGTGGTGGGAAACGCAGATCCGGGCGGGCCAAGGTCGTGCTGAGGCGATTCAAAATCTCATCGCGTGCAATCATTCGGCGCTCCTTTTGGTGGCGACGGTTGGGATCTGCTCACCCTGGATCGAGCGACGGCGGCCCTGGCGTTCAGCCCAGAGTTCGCGAAAGCTTTTGCGGGCAAAGGGGGGGAAGTCGCGACTCTCTGTCCAGCCACTGAGTGGCGGCGGTATAAATTTGAGGTTGCCGCCGCTGAATCCGCTCATGACATGCGTTGTCAGGCTGGCCAACTTGCCGGCCTGTTCATAACGCGCCTGGCTCTGCATGGTCTGGATAAAACCCAACATGGCGGCGCGATCAAAGAGCGGACTCTGGCCGGCTTCCACCTGGTCATGGCGCAGATCGAGCAGCAGGCGCGGCAGGTCAATCTTGACCGGGCAAGCGTCGCGACAGGCGCCGCAGAGGCTGCTGGCATGGGGCAATTTAGCAACATCGGTCACACCCATCGGCAAGAGGGAACTGACAACGGCGCCAATCGGCCCGCTGTAGGTGCTGCCATAGGCATGGCCGCCAATCTCGCGGTAGACCGGGCAGACGTTCAGACAAGCGCCACAGCGAATACAGAGCAGCGCTTCGCCATAACCTGCCGCCAACATCTCACTCCGGCCATTATCGAGCAGAACGACATGAAATTCTTCCGGGCCATCGGCGTCGCCGGTTTTGCGTGGGCCGCTGGTCATGGAGAGATAGACCGAGACCTGTTGCCCGGTGCAACTGCGACAGAGCGCCTGGTATTGTAGGAAGGCATCTTCGACCGTGGGGACAAGCTTTTCAATCCCCATGAGCGCCACATAGATGCGGGGCAGGGTCGAGGTGAGGCGACCATTACCCTCGTTGGTGACAATGCAGATCGTTCCGGTTTCGGCGATGGCAAAGTTACAGCCGCTCACGCCCATGTCGGCGGTGAGAAAGTCCTGGCGCAAGCGGGCGCGCGCCAGCCCACACATCACCTCCGGGTCGAGCGTCGGCGGCATGTCGAGTTTCTGCTGCATGATCGCGGCAATGTCTTCCACCCGGCGGTGGATGACCGGCGCCACAATGTGGCTGGGCGGCTCATCATTCAGTTGCGCAATGTATTCGCCCAGATCCGTCTCGACCGCGACGATGCCCGCTTTCGCCAGATGCTGATTGAGGTGAATTTCCTCGGTCGCCATCGACTTGGCCTTGACCACCTTCTTGACATTGGCGCCACGGGCAATTTCTAGGATGATGGCATTCGCTTCCGCCGCGTCACGCGCCCAGTGAACACGGGCGCCGTTGGCCGTTAGATTGCGTTCTAATTCTTCTAACAACGCCGGCCAGTTGCGCAGCACATCCTCTTTCATCTGCCGTACCTGGCTGCGGAGCGTTTCGCCATCCACGGCGCTCATGGCGCTGGCGCGTTGCAGGCTCATGCGCCCCGTCGCCCGGCTCAAGGCGCTCTTGAGGTGGCGATTATTGAGGGCGTCGTCCACCCGTTTCTGATAGGGAGCGTGTAGATCGATGACAGCAGTTGGCATGGCTTTACTCTTTCACATCCTGCCAGCGACGGGGCGCTTGCGGGGATGGCGCTGGCGACGGGGCGCTTTCCCGGTCGGTGACATCGACTTGATTGTTCAGCACTTCGGCAATGTGAACGGCGCGGCAGCGTTGGGCCTGGCGGCTGAGCAGACCGTTGATATGAGTCATGCAACTGACATCGCAGAGGGCGACAATGTCGGCGTCGGTTTCGGCCAGATTGCGCGTCTTGCGTTGGCCCATCGCTGTGCTGATGCCGGCATTTTTGACGGCAAAGAGGCCGCCAAAGCCGCAACACTCATCGACGCCGTTTAGTTCGACCAGTTCAGCGTCGGGGATGTGCGCCAGCAGTTGGCGCGGTTGTTGATCAATGCCCAGTTCGCGCAACAGGTGACAGCAGGCATGATAGGTCAGTTTCCCCTGAAAGCGCGAACCAATGTCGGTGACGCCTAACACATCGACAAGGAATTCGGTCAACTCGAAGGTGACGGTTGCCAGTGACCGGGCGCGGTTATAATAGGGTGAATTGGGCTGGTCTTCAAACAACACCGCATAGCAATGGCTGGTCATGGCGGTGCAACTGCCGCTGGGGGCGATAATGGCATCGACCTGACCGGTGCGCACCAACGGATCGAAGATGTCGAGAAAACGCACGGCCAGTTGCCGCGCTTCGTCGCGATAGCCGGCATTAAAGGCCGGTTGACCGCAACAGGTCTGCGCCGACGGAAAAACAACCTCCAGCCCCAGCCGCTCCAACAATTCCACCGTGGCCATGCCGACGGCCGGGTAGATCATGTCGACCATACAGGTGACAAAGAGGGCAACGCGCCGTGGGGGTGTGGCAAACTGTTTTTTCTGCATACCCAAGTTGCATCATATTTCTAGCGTAGACAATTCACGTATGGCACACTTACGCATACGACAAATTTACAGATACAATATGTGCGCTATTATCGCATGGTTTGCCGGCTTCGTCCAGCTAAGACAGTCATAAAACCAAGGGCGTGCGTTGCAGGTCCACAGTTGGCTCATCGGCGGGAAGTATGAACACCTGTCAGGTTTTCAAAACCTGACAGGTGTGGCGAGTCGGAACCGCACCCATTCTGGACATGGGCGCCAAATTTTTACGAACAAATGTTCGACGTGCCGGCTAATTGACAGATGCCGCAATTCACAGTACAATAAAGCAACTTTGCACCAACGGGACGCGAACAGAGCAGGAAGCGAGAGGAGAACTTTATGTACCAGCAGATTATTTTGATTGGTAATCTGGGGAATGATCCGGAGATGCGGTACACCCCTAGCGGTGTAGCCGTCGCCAGTTTTAGCCTGGCGGTCAATCGCAGTTGGACGGGGCAGGATGGGCAGCGGCAGGATAAAACAACCTGGTTTCGTGTCTCGGTTTGGAATAAACAAGCCGAAACGGTAACGCAATATCTCTCCAAAGGCCGCCAGGTGATGGTGATTGGGGAGGTAGAGGAAGCACGGGTCTTCACCGACCGCGACGGCAATCCACGCGCATCCTTGGAAGTGAAGGCGCAAAGTGTTCGTTTCCTCGGCCAACGGGGCGATGGCGCGATGGGCGGCCCTGTTAGTCATTCCGCACCGGCGCCCGCGGGCGCCGCCGAAGTCCATGATGAAGATATTCCCTTCTAATCGGGCCGATGGCCAGCCTGATTGGCGTGGCAAGCATTCCTGTTTCGTGTTCAACTCCTTGCGTAAAACTACCGTATCGGTGCATTGTGTTGCCGATACTTCGCCAACTGATCATTGACCTCCTGTGCGTCGTAGCTTGCTACGACGCACTTTTTTCTTCTTTCCCTATTAGTAACTGCTCAGGTGCGTGGCACTGGTCAGGAGTAGCTTGTTTATCCGACCATTGTTTGACCAGTGCCGCGCACCTGAGGCTGAGTAGTTACCCCTATTATAAATTTACAAGTGAATGGCAATGTGCCGGCTTGGCCCAAAGAATTCCGCTAAAGCGCTGATGCACATACCAAGATTTACATGTACAATAGGCTTCAACGAACCTTAAGTTTTGAAACGAACCGTTAATTCATGAATCACGACTTTCCACCTAATGGGAGCAGCTACCTTTATGTTAAACTACAATGTAAACTTATTGTTTCGTAAATTTTTTTTGATAATTGCCCTATTTGTACTATCATGGGCTGTGCTATCCTGCAAGTCAGCGCCTGCCTTTGAAGATGTTTACCATGTGGTGGCGGCCGCTACGTTGAAACCGGGCGTTGCCATTCCGCCACCCCAGCAGGAATTGCTCTTGACGGTTACCGGTAAGATTAAGAATGTCAACCATGAGGATGCGATCCAGATGGATCGCACGACCATTGAAGCCGTTGGTTTGGTTGAATACACGGTAACCGATCCATTTGAACAGCGCCCGATTCGTTACCGTGGCGTCCTGATGCGGGATCTATTGAATCTCTGGCAGGTCGCCGATGATGCGACCATTGCGCAACTAACAGCGCTAAACGATTATAAGATCGATATCCCTCTCGACGAATTCCGACAATATCCCATTCTATTCGCCTTACAAGCTGATGGTGTTTACATGGAACCCGATTACCGTGGTCCTGCAATGATTGTCTACCCCGTTGACCAATACCAATTTGAACCGCTGGCCGTCCAACGCAAGTGGATCTGGCAGATCAAGGCGATCAACATTCAATAGACAATGGTGCTTGGTGAAGAAATTTAATGCGTTTCTCGAATCATTCCTCCTGCGCCAGAATGCCGTTGCAGTGCCGCGTGTGCTGCTGCTTATTATCCCCATGGTCATTTTGTTGCTGACCATGTTAGGGGTGGCGCTACAACTCAATCGCCAATTTGCCGATCAACAGCAGATCGCGCTCTATCGCTTTAGCCACGGGGTTGTGCGCCATACAGCACAGTTGCAACGGGAACATCTCCGCCTGCAAGCGCTTTTGATGAGCAGCACCGAATACTTTGTGCGTGCTGAACTGCAGGCGCAGCGGGATTTGGTCTGGAGTCGTATCCGCATTTTAGAGAATCCACGGCATCTGGAGGATACGAGCCAAGACACAAAAGCGTTGCTGTTGGCGTATCGGCGGCAGTGGGAAGCGTTACAACCTGCTTTGGCGCAGTGGTTAGCGGACGCGCCACCGCAAGCGCAACCGGCGGAACTCATCGCCAACATGGAAGACGCTGAAAAGTTGCTCAATGAAATGGTGTCAGTCGGCCATCATGGCTTTGAGGATCAGCTTTTGGCGTGGGCTGACTCTGCCCAACAACTCAATGGCCTCTTAACCAGCGCCAGTATCACAGTCATGTTGATGATTGTGCTGACTACCTATGTGATCTATCAATTCTTCCGCGTGCAAGTACGCATTGCCGAAGGATTACGCCATAGCGAACAGCGGTTGCGCACGATTTTGGATACAATCCCTGATGCGGTTTTCCGTTTGACCCAAGACTACGTCTTCACCGATATAAAGCCGCCCAAGAATTTTGTCATCCCCTTTGCCGCCGAGAAACTCATTGGCAAGCATATTGCTGAAATCTTCCCGGCGAACACCGTGAAGTCCATTGTCGCGCCGATCCAAAATGCGCTGGCGACCAGCCAGGAACAACTGACTGAGCATCAATTCTATGATGAAACCAGTAAAAGTTTTCGTAGCTTTGAAGCGCGCATTCTCCCGACCGGCAGTGCGGAAGTGCAGGTGATCTTACGCGATATAACCGTTGATAAACAGCAGGAAGAGGCGACGCGCCAGGCGCAGAAATTGGAAAGCTTGGGGATTCTCGCCGGCGGCATTGCCCATGATTTTAATAATTTACTCACCGGCATTTTGGGCCAAGCCTCGCTGGCGAAACAAAAACTGGCGCGTAGTTTACCGGCGTCCGATAACATCGACAAAGCGATCTTATCCGCTGAACGGGCCGCCGATCTGACCCGGCAATTGCTGGCTTACGCCGGCAAAGGGAAATTCCAAATTACGCAGCTTGACCTGAATCAATTGATTCGCGATACCACTTCGCTCATGCAGGTGGCGCTACCCAGCCAGGCGCAACTTCATCTGGCATTGGACGAACAACTCCCCTTGATCGAGGCCGATCGCGGACAGCTTCAACAAATTGTGATGAACCTTTTTATCAACGGTGTAGAAGCATTAGGGGAAAAAGGGGGCGCCATCCACATTGTCACCCATTACCGACAGATCACCACGGCTGATATTCATCAAAGTTATGTCATCGGCGCCGTGACGCCTGGCCCCTATGTTGTGCTACAAATCACCGACAGCGGCATCGGCATGGAGCAGAGCGTCCTCAGCCGTATCTTTGACCCCTTTTTCAGCACCAAACCCAAAGGACACGGCCTGGGGCTATCGGCTACGCTGGGCATTATTCGCACCCATCAGGGCGCCTTACAAGTCCAGAGCCAGCCCGGTCATGGTACGAACTTTACCATTTTTCTCCCTGCTTTGCCACCACAACAAGTCGAACTGGCAGCAATTGCTGCCATCCCCTTGCCCCCGCAAGAAGAGCGCCCACTCGTCTTGGTGATCGATGATGAAGAAACGCTGCGCGAGGTCGCCCACGACGTACTGGCCGAAGATCACTTCAAGGTTGTTACGGCTGCCAGTGGCCCCGAAGGCATCGAACAATTTCGCCGTTTGCAAAAACAGGTGGGTGTTGTCTTGTTGGATATGAAGATGCCGGGGATGAATGGCAAGCAGACCTATCAAGTTCTACGCCAGATCGAGCCGGCGGTGAAAGTGGTCTTTACGTCGGGTTACAGTGAAACGGAAGTCAATACCCAACTCGATAACGGATTGGCCGTCCCTTTTCTCGCCAAGCCCTATACGGCTGAATCGCTGGTGCAGCATGTCCGGCAGATGTTGGATAGTCGTGAGTCCACAGTCCTGAGTCCACAGTCCTGAGTCAAGACTACAGACTTAGGACTGTGGACTACGAACAAACTTAAACGCCTAAAATATGCGTTAGGATCGTGGCGCCGCTACCGCCGATATTTTGCGCCATGCCGATGCGGGGGTTTTTCACCTGATTGGCGCCGGCGCTGCCGGTTAACTGTTGCACCAATTCGACAATTTGATAAACCCCCGTCGCGCCCACCGGATGGCCGCGGCTCTTTAAGCCGCCCATGGTACTAATCGGCAGTTCGCCCTGAAGGCCGATCATTTCGTCATGGGCCATGCGCCAGCCTTCGCCGCGCCGAGCAAAGCCGGTGGCCTCCAGGCTTAGCGCACTCATGATTGTAAAGGCGTCATGCACCTCGAATAAGTCGATGTCGGCTTGCGTAACGCCGGCCTGGCGGTAGGCCTTCTGGCTGCTGGCGTGGGCTGCTTCCAGCCAGAGCGGGTCGCGCCGATCATGAACGGCCAGCGTATCGGTGGCGGCGGCGCTGGCAAGAATCTGCACGGCGCCCCGGTGGCGACCGGTGGTAAAGCGATAGGCCTGATCGGTTGCTACCAGCACCACAGCGGCGGCGCCATCGCAGACCGGGCTGCTGTCCAGAATGTTGATGGGCGTAGCAATCACCGGCGCTTTGACATACTCCTCCAACGTCACTGCTTCCTGAAACATGGCGTTGGGATTGTTGGCGCCGTTGCGATGGGCGTTGATGCTAAAGCCGGCAAAGGCGTCAATCGGCACATCATACTCATACATATAGCGCTGCATCAGCAACGCGTTAAGCCCGACAAAGCTGACGCCATGCAACGCTTCGTAATCGGCATCTGCCGCCGTCGCCAATCCGGCGGTGGTATCCTTGCCCACCGTATCGGTCATCTTCTCGACGCCGCCGACAATGACCACATCATGAAAACCGCTGGCGACCGCCATCATGCCGACCCGTAAGGCCGCCGCGCCACTGCCACAGGCCGCCTCGATCTTGGCCGCTTCAATGCCGGTCAAGCCACAGTAATCGGCCACCAGCGTGGCCAGATGTTCTTGATTGAGCAGACTCCCGCTCAACATGTTGCCCAGATAGAGGGCATCCGCCGTCTCGATGTTGGCATCCGCCATCGCCGCCGATACGGCATCCGCCGCAATCTGCCGCGCCGACCGGTTCCACAACTCACCCACCGGTGACTGTCCAATGCCTACAATGGAAACACTTCGCATAACTTCTCCTACGGTAGAACGTGATTCGTGCTACGTGCTGCGTGATTTTTCAACCTGCCGACACTTCACGTAACACGCAACACGAATCACGAATTACGAATCACTTCAAAATATAATAAGTCGCCCGCTTACTGCCGATGCGGATCAACAAATTCTTTTCCACTAAGTCCGCCAGGTCGCGCCGGATGGTTTCGGCGCTGACATCGGGGACAAGCGCCTGATAGTCGCTGTTGGTGATGCGCCCATTGGTCGCCAGATAGGCCAGCACGCGCTCCTGGCGTTCATTCAAATAGCCCAACGGCCACTGTTGAGCCGGCGCGGCTGATGTGGCTGGCGCAGTCGGCGTCGTCGCCGTTTCCTCCCCCGCCGCATAAAGAATGACCCGAAAGCCGGCGGTCGTCTCCTCGAAGATCGGTTCGGGTAAACCGGCTTCGGCCATCGTGGCAATCATGCGGTCGATGCCGTAGCCCAACCGCTCAATATAGCCGAGATCACTGAGGATGGCGACAATCGCTTCGTTGCGGCTGTAGCGCTCATCCTTGAGATTTTCCAGCGTCACATGGCCCGGCAGTCGGCCCGGACTGTAGATCTCCAGCCGGTCACTAAACATGAGCAACCGAACACCCTCGCCCCGAATGCTATAATCCCGATGGGCGATGGCGTTGACAATCGCCTCGCGCACCACCGGCAGTGGATAGGCGGTGGTCTCCTCGCGCTGCATCCCGACAATGCGCATTCCCCGCTGCATGTTGGTGACGACAAAGGCTTCGGCCAAGCGGATCTGCTCGGCCAGCGTGCCGCCGATGTCCTGGCGCACAAACTCGTCGCTCATGGCGGCGCCGGCATAGCGGACACAGATGATCTCGGCATTGCGGAAGAACTGTTGCGGTTCCCGCCCAAAGAGCAGAATGCCCGCCACCGTGGGCGTCCAGTCGGCGCCCACTTGTTTGCTCAGACAACCCCGTGCGGCCAAGACCGCCACCGGGTCATCCGCCGGCGCGACGGCAATCCGGTTCAGATACCGATCAACTTGCTGCTGGTCGAGATCGGTGAGGGAGGCATCGGGCGCCGGCTGGCTCTCATAGCCGGTGTCGCCACGTTCCAATAATAAGCGGCGCAACTCGCCTGTCGTTAATGGTCGATTCTGACCGGCTGTGCGGGTGACATAGCGTCCACCTAGGTTATAGAGATGGGGCAACCCCGGCGGCACCTGTACCACCACCACCTCACCGGCGCTACAAGTGGCGCAGTGGGGCGTCGGCAGGATCAGCGGCGGGTCGGTCAATAGCCCGGCCTCGACCACGGCTTCGCGTAAGGCGTCCAAATTGGCATTTTTTTGCGGCGCGCCTTTGGCCGTCACCCCCAGGAAGAGCAGGCCACCATTGGCATTGGCCATGGCCGCCAGCGTCTCGGCAATGTTGTCATGTTTCACACTGGCCGGCAAAAACGCGACATGGTCATTCTGCCCATTAGTCAGATAGGCCAACACTTCTTCTTCGGGCATGGCAGCGAAACGTCGTCGGATCATTGGCGTATAATTTTTTACCTGATGAGTAGGAACGGCCCCGGCTAGCCGCCTAACCTTTGGCGACAGTTTATCATACTCTCGCCATTAGGGGCAGCAAGCATTTCTACAGTTTGAAGCGTTTCGACAGTTTGAATAAAGAGTTGATCCGGCGTTGGTGGTTGAAAACCCGCCGGTTGGTGCCGTAACAAAAATAAGAGTTCTCGTTGCTCTCTTGGCGCACTAGCAGGATCGGTTGGCGTTGGTTGTAGCGTTAGTAGGGCGCAAACGCTAATGGTGTCAGGCGGTATAGTCGGTTGTACAGTGTGGCTGACACTCAATGTTGTGTAGCTGGCCAAGTCATCGATCCGCTGCACACCCTTATCTTGAATCAACTCACGCAGCCAAGGTAGCTCATTAGGTTTCATTGATAGTGTCGTTGTCACGACAACTGCATCAACAAGCTCCTCCCTCCCTTCCAGCAAGTAGGCAAGAACGACCCCCTCCGGGTAAAAAGGATGAACCGGTGTGCCGGCACAAAACTGCAAGCCCAGATCGCTCTGCTGGAAGCGGAGCGGCGCCCCCAGCCCCGGTCGCCCGGCGCCTAAGGCCGCT
Organism: Caldilinea sp. CFX5; assembly: GCA_021405325.1. The sequence goes on from QWII01000102.1 coordinate 19,928, forward strand.
TCATCCAACACGTAACGAAAGCGCCGACAGATCAAGTTGCGGTCATGGAGCGGATGGACGGCGATAATTTCCCGAATGGCTTGGGGGGTGCGCGTCCAATCGGCCCAGTCGAACTTTTTATAGAGCGCTCCTTCAAACCCGCCCGGCGCATAGAGCTGGGTTACACCATAACCGTTGGCGCGATTCTGCCACCAGGCAAAGGTCAAATAGGTTTGCCCGCCAAGTAAAATCACTGTGTCCGGCGCCGCCACCCCGGCCGCGCCGGTGGTCTGGCCGGCGGTTCGGTAGCTGACAGCGTACGCATCAATGGCTTCGCTCTGGGTTGGTTCGGCCACATAGCCCAAGCCGGCGCCGGCGCGGTAACTGGGCAGGATGGCGTAAGGCACAAAAGCCGTCGTTGGGCGATCCGGGCTGACCTGCACTGTTGGCGTCGTGCCGGTGACCACTTGACCATCATAGATGACAGCGCCGATGGGGCCGTTGGGCGTTGTACCGCCCATAGAAAAAAGCGGGCGGCGGGGGGCGGCGGCGGTCGTCGTGTCGTAGGTGAAGAAGAGCAGGTATTCGGGCGCCGCGTCGCCGTCGATGTTGACTTCCTCGACATCGCGCAGGGGCGACCAGGCGGCCGGCAACACTTCGGTCAAGGGTAAGGCGGCGGTCTCGCGTCGCTGGAAAGCAGCGCAACTGATAACAAAGAGCGGCAGGCAGAGAATTATGTATTTGAACCAATGTCGGCGGTTGGCGAACGGGCCGACATTGGGCAAAATCTGCGCGGTAATGACTTGCGACACTTGATAACTCGACTTACAATGGATGGATGAACCTGTTGGTTTGTAAACGGTTCGTGAAAATCGCGACCCGTGATTCGTGTTGTGTGACCTGTTCAACAACCGATTGTTTCGGTAATACGAAATCGTTACTTGCGTCTAGTCGGTTTGTGGCCGGCTAGGCGCAAGCTTGCTAGTTTGATTGTAACGTAGAGTCGATGTGAAGTAAAAGCGCTCAGGTGCTTTGGGACTATTTCAAAACAACATGAGTGAAGTGAGCCGGCCGGAAGAGAAAGAAGCAGGGCTGCATATTGTCGCCATCGGCGGCGGCACGGGGATGCCGCAACTGTTGCGCGGGTTACGGGCCTACACCGATAACATTACAGCGATTGTGACGGTGGCGGACGACGGCGGCAGCAGCGGGCGGCTGCGTCAACAGATGGGCGTCCTGCCGCCGGGGGATTTCCGGAACAACATTGCCGCCCTGAGCGATGCCGAAGACTTGATGACCCGCCTCTTTCAATACCGCTTTGCCAAACATGATCTCAGCGGCGCGGCGAATGAACTGGCCGGACATAGCTTTGGCAACCTTTTTATTGCCACGATGGCGGCAGTTACCGGCAGTTTTGAAAAAGGGCTGGCCGAATGCAGTCGTGTATTGGCGGTGCGCGGTCGCGTGTTGCCCAGTACCTTGGAACATATCATCCTCTGTGCGGAAATTGCCCATACGCATCCCAATGGCGGCGAAACGTGGACGATTGTCGAAGGCGAAAGCCATGTCCCGGCCGCGGGTGGGCGGATTCAACGGGTCTTCCTCAAGCCCGAACACCCCCGCGCCTACCCCGAGGTGATCCGCTGGATCTTACAAGCCGATCTGATCGTCGCCGGGCCGGGCAGTTTCTTCACCAGTGTGATCCCCAACTTGCTTGTCCCGGCCATCTGTGACGCCATCTGCGCCACCACCGTGCCGCGCCTCTATCTTTGCAACGTCGCCACCCAACCGGGGGAAACCGATCATTACACCGTCTCTGATCACATGGCGCAACTCCGGCGCCATGCCGGCGAAGCCTTCACCATGGTGCTGGCGAACGACAACTATGACCCCGCCCGCCCCCCCTACACCATCGGCGACTGGGTCACATTACCTGCCCCCGGTGAAGCCATCCCCTATCGCCTCTTCACCGGCGATCTCGTCGATGCCAAACGACCCTGGCACCACAACCCGCAAAAACTGGCGGCCCGCCTCATGACCGTCTATAGCGAGCTAACCGGCGCGTTAAGTCCGTAGTCCAGAGTCTGTAACAGTGAGACTCTGGACTACGGCTAATTTCGCCGCGCAGAAGCTTCCATACATGTTATTTATCCAGCCTTATGGTACAATGGATTGCGAACTTGCACCTAAGATAGCGGCATGTTCAAATTTTACAGCGCTTATTGTTTGGAAACTATCGTTTTTTATTCATTTACATTGCAGTAAAGAGTTTTCGGACAAAGCAAAAATACCAGTAACTACTAAGCCCGCTCTGAGCCGCACCCAAAGGGTTCCCGGTGACTGGCGATGGGCCGCCAGTCCGTGACTGGCTCAGAGCTTAGTAGTTACAAGTACCAAATAAAAGCTTGGTTGTAAAGGAGAGATCATGACTACAAAAATTGCGATTAATGGTTTTGGCCGTATTGGCCGCCAGGTGACCAAAGCGCTTTTTGAGAAGTATCGCGGTCAGTTTGATTTGGTGGCGGTCAACGACTTGAGCGATGTGAAGACCAACGCGCACCTCTTTAAGTATGACAGCAACTATGGCGTCTACAAAGGCGATGTGAGCGTCGAGGGCGGCGACATCATCATCGATGGCGACCGCGTGAAGGTGTGCAGCGAGCGCGACCCCAGCAAATTGCCCTGGGGCGATATGGGTGTGGACCTTGTGATCGAAAGCACGGGGCTTTTCACCGCTCGTGAAAAGGCCGCTCTGCACCTGAGCGCCGGCGCCAAGAAGGTGATCATCAGCGCTCCGGCCAAAGGCGAAGACATCACCATCTGCATGGGCGTGAACCAGGAAAAGTATGACCCGGCCAAGCACCAGGTCATTTCTAATGCCAGTTGCACCACCAATGGTCTCGCCCCGGTCGCCAAGGTGTTGTTCGAGCGCTTCGGTATTGAAAAGGGCATTCTGACCACCGTCCATGCCTACACTAACTCGCAGCGCCTGCTTGACCTGGCCACGCCCGATCTGCGTGACGCCCGCGCCGCGGCGTTGAACATTGTACCGTCCGCCACCGGCGCCGCCCGCGCCGTTGGGCTGGTCATCCCCGAATTGCAAGGCAAGTTTACCGGCATGGCCTTCCGTGTCCCGACCCCGACCGTTTCGGTGGTTGATTTCACGGCGCTCCTCAGCCGCGATGTGACAGTGCAGGACATTAACAGCGCCATGAAAGAGTACGCCGAAGGCCCGATGAAGGGCATTCTGGCCTACACGGAAGAGCCGCTGGTCTCCTCCGACCTCAAGGGCAACCCCCACTCCTCGATCTTCAGCGCCCTCGACACCCTGGTCATCGGCGGCAACATGATCAAGGCCGTCTCCTGGTATGACAACGAGTGGGGCTATAGCGTGCGCGTGACCGATCTGGCGAAGTTTATTGCCGATAAGGGCATCTAAGTCTGACAAGGTGACAAGGTGACAGGGTGACAGGGTGGAGTTGACACTGTTATCTTGTTCGCCTGTCACCCCTTCACCCTGTCACCTTGTCACGAACGGTCTGGCGAGAGAACGACTATGAACAAAAAGAGCATTAAAGAGATCGATTGGTCGGGCAAGCGGGCGTTGGTGCGGGTGGATTTTAATGTGCCGTTGAGTGATGGCCATGTGACCGATGATACGCGCATTCAAGCGGCGTTGCCGACGATCAACTATCTGTTGGAACAGGGGGCGGCGGTCATTTTGATGAGCCACCTGGGGCGCCCTAAGGGTGGTCCCGACCCCAAGTACAGCATGAAGGTCACGGCGGATCATCTGGCGACGTTGCTCAACGCACCGGTGAAGTTTGTCGATGCGACCACTGGTCCCGCCGCCGAAGCTGCCGTCGCCCAATTGCAGTCGGGGCAGGTGTTGGTATTGGAGAATACCCGCTTCGACAAACGCGAAGAGAAGAATGACCCCAACATGGCGCAGGAATTAGCCAAACTGGGCGATGTCTTTGTCAATGACGCCTTTGGCAGCGCCCATCGCGCTCATGCCAGCACGGCGGGCGTGGCTGATTACCTGCCGGCGGTGGCCGGTTTCCTTATGGAAAAAGAGCTGGAATATCTGGGCGGCGCCTTAGAGAACCCCAAGCACCCCTTTATCGCCATCATGGGCGGCGCCAAGATCAGCGACAAGATCGAAGTGATCGAAGCGCTGTTGCAAAAGGTGGACACGCTGCTCATCGGCGGCGGCATGGCCAATACCTTCCTGGCCGCCGAAGGCTACAAGATGGGCAAGAGCCTGGTCGAGGCTGATGTGCTTGACAAAGCGCGGGAACTGATGCAAAAAGGGGCCGGCATTATTCAACTGCCGGTCGATCTGCGCGTCGCCGCCACCTTTGCCGGGGACGCCGAAAACAAGGTGGTCAGCATCGAAGATGTGCCGGCGGAATGGATGGCGCTGGACATTGGCCCCGCCACCATTGCCCACTATGCCAACTATCTAGCCGGCGCCCAGACCGTGGTCTGGAATGGGCCAATGGGCGTCTTTGAATTTCCAGCCTTTGCCCAGGGCACCGTCGCCATTGCCGAGATGCTGGCCGACCTGCGCAACGCCGTCACCATCATCGGCGGCGGCGATAGTGCAGCGGCAGTCGCCCAAGCTGGCTTGGAAGGTAAAATGTCCCATGTCAGCACCGGCGGCGGCGCCAGCCTGGAATTTTTAGAGGGTAAGACGCTGCCTGGTGTAGCGGTGTTAGCGGATAAAAATTAATTAACTTGGTGATTGGGTCATTGGGTAACTCGGTGAGTGAGCTTGTCGAACTCACCGAGTTACCCAATGACCCAATCACCAAGTTGCACCTTCCACCTACATTCTCATTAAGTGATCATCATGAACATCTTCCAACGCATTGCTAACTTCTTCCGCGGGGGCGGGGCGGCGGGTGACAACCGCTATTTCCCCATCCACGTCCTCAGCCGGCGCTGTCGCGAACCGTTGACCGGGCAGGTTGATCTGCTCAATGAGTTGAGCCTGACCGAAGAGGATGATAGCGCGTTCTATACGCGCAAAGTCCTGCATACCACCGGTCGCACCCGCTGTTTCGACCAGGTGGAGGTGCTGCTCTGGTTTGACAAAAACAAACAACTGCTGCGTAACGAAGTCTGGGGCGGGGAATGGCTGGACGCGGACGCCTATGAACGGGCCGAAGCAGACTTTCAGGCGCGCCTGGCGGAAGCCGCAATGCCGAAAGAAGATCAATAGGAGGGTGCGTATCGTAGGGGCATGAACTATCATGCCCCTACGGTGCGCTATCCCTGAATCATTTTATAAAAACGAGGAGAAAACGCCATGCGCAGACCGATGATGGCCGGCAACTGGAAAATGAACAAAACTCCCGGCGAAGCGGTCCACTTGGCGCACGCCATTGCCGATGCCGTGGCCGGGGTGTCGAATGTCGATTGTGTGGTTTGCCCCCCCTTTGTGGCGCTCTCGGCCGTGGGGGTGGCTTTGCAAGGGACGACAGTGGCCGTCGGCGCCCAAAATATCCACTGGGCCGATAGCGGCGCGTACACCGGCGAAGTGAGCGCGCCTATGCTCAAAGGGTTGGCGACTTATGTGATTATCGGCCATAGTGAACGTCGCCAATATTTTGCTGAAACGGATGAGGGCGTGAACAAGAAACTTCATGCCGCCCTGACCCACGGCTTAACGCCCATTGTCTGCGTTGGCGAAACGTTGGCGCAAAACCAGGGCGGTGAGACGCAAGCCATTGTCACTATGCAGGTGGAAGCCGCCCTGCAAGGCTTGAGCGCCGAACAAGTGCAGGCGTTGGTCATTGCCTATGAACCGATCTGGGCGATTGGCACCGGTCTCGCCGCCACGGCGGAACAGGCCGGCACGATCTGTGGCATTGTGCGCCAGGTGGTGGCGGCGCTCTATAGTCCCGCCATCGCCGAGACGGTGCGCATTCTCTATGGCGGTAGCACCAACGAAAAGAACATCGGTGAGATCATGCAGCAAGCTGACATCGACGGCGCGCTCATCGGCGGCGCGGCGCTCAAAGTGGAAAGCTACGGGGCGATGGTGCAGACAACGGGTGCGTTGTATCGCTAGGTTATGTCTCCCTGTCGTGGGTAAAGCGTGAGAAAATCAGCAGGATGCACCGTTGTAGTTCAAGTGATTAGATGATATACTGTCATAAAATTGGGCTACGGGTGCATCCTGTTCATGTAAGGCAGGAAGGAACTCACACCTAGATAGGAAAAATTTATGTACGCAACGAACATAGAACAAATTGAAGATGAGATTAATCAACTTCCCTTTGCCGACCAGCTTTGGTTAGCAGAGCGTATGATTCACCGTCTGCGCCTGCACACACAGGTTGCACGTCCATCATTAGAAAGCCAATTAGCGGCAATGGCGCGTGATCCGGATATTCAACGTGAATTACGTGAGATCGAAATGGAATTCGCTGGGACAGAAGGCGATGGGTTGGATAGCATCAAATGACAATTCAACGCGGTGACATTTATTTTGTAAATTTAAACCCAGTTCAAGGACGCGAGCAGGCAGGAGAGCGTCCAGTCTTGGTTCTTTCGATTGATGCGATTAATCAACTTCCTTTGGTAGTTACAGTAGTAGTCGGTACAAAGGGTGCGAATGTACCGCGCGATTATGCAACAAATGTTAGGGTAGCAGCCGCAGCCAGTGGGCTACCAATGGAAACAGTCTTTTTGTGTTTTCAAATACGTTCCCTTGACCCTAATCGTTTTCCATCGGCACCCAGAGGCAAGGTAACAGGGCGCGCACTTGAGCAAATTGAAGAAACTGTCCGCTACTGTCTCGGTTTATAGATGTAGTGGAAGTTGATGCTTTTGTAGTATATTAACTCTTCATAACCTTTCTCCATACCCAAATAAAATAACAGCTTATGCGCATCACCAAACTTGAAACACTGATCGTCAAGCCGCGCTGGGTCTTTTTGAAGATGTACACCGACGAAGGACTAGTCGGTCTAGGCGAGCCGACGCTGGAAAACCGGGCGCGCACCATTGTCCAGGCAGTGGCGGAGCTGGAGCCGTATCTCATCGGCAAAGACCCGACCCGTGTGGTTCATCACTGGCAGGCGATGTACAAACATGCCTTCTACCGGGGTGGCCCAGTTTTGACTAGCGCTCTCTCCGGCGTCGAGCAGGCGCTCTGGGACTTGGCCGGCAAGGCGGCAGGCGTACCCGTTTATCAACTGTTGGGCGGCCCCCTGCGTGACCGGATCAAGGTTTATGCCCATTGTCATGGTGAGACCACCGAAGAACTGGTTGCGAATGCTCAGGCCAGGGTGGCGCAAGGCTTCCGCGCGCTCAAGACCGGCATCTGGGGTGGACGACCGGCGCGGGTGATTGAGACGCCCGGCTTTGTCGACCGGGTGGCGGAACGGCTGGCGACGTTGCGCAGCGCCGTTGGCAAGGAAGTGGATATTGGCGTCGATTTTCACGGCGCAATCAGCCCGCAAACCGCTGGTCTGCTCATCAAGGCATTGGAGCCGTACCAACCCCTCTTTTTTGAAGAGATTGTCCAGTGCCAGAATGTCGAGGTGATGGCTGACCTGGCGCGCAAGACCCACATCCCGATTGCCACCGGTGAGCGGCTCTTTACTAAATGGGCCTTCCGCGAAGTGTTGGAAAAGGGCGCGGCCACCATTCTCCAACCGGATCTTTCCCATGCCGGCGGCATCTTTGAAACGCGTCTGATTGCTGGCATGGCCGAAGCGTACTATGCCGCCATCGCCCCGCACTGCCCACTAGGGCCAATTTCGTTAGCCGCCGGTCTTCAGGTGGATGCCGCCATCCCCAACTTTCTGGCCCAGGAACAGGTTCACCTGGGTGAGGGCTATCTGAAAGAGCCATTTGTGGTGAAAGCTGGCTATATCGATCTGCCGACCAAACCGGGGCTGGGCATTGAACTGGATGAGGAAGGCGTCGCTGCGCAACTGGGCGAACCGCGCCGCTATCCTGGGCTGTATGATCCCGATGATGGCGCGGCGATTGATCATTAACACAATATCACCGCGAATCAGGAGGATTTGCGAATAACGGAAGGAGATTCGCAAATCCTCCTGATTCGCGGTGATAGGCTGATTTTTACCCACACGATCAAAAGAAGGGCTGAGATGACAATGGCGCTACCTACTGTATATGTACCCCAGGTGACAACCGACTGGAATGCCGGCGCTGACCCATTTCACTGGGATTGGTCAAAGGCTGTGACCTTATCCCCCTTGCTGCTGGCCGACGGTTCTGGCCCGGCGCAGCAACAGACCGTGACCCGTGTTTGCTATCACCGCCAAATGCTTTTTGTGCGCTTTGATTGCACCGACAGCGACATCTGGGGCACCTACACCCAGCGGGACGACCCTATCTACGACGAGGAGGTTGTCGAAATTTTTATCGCTCCCGGTGACGCGACGCCGGTCGATTATTATGAATTTGAGGTCAGCCCCAACGGCGTTTTGTTGGAAGTGTTGGCCCACAACCCAACCGGGGATCGCGCCCAGATGCAACTCGATTTCACCTGGGACTGCGCCGGTTTACAGTGGGCAGCCCAGCGTGATGACGCTAATAATCAGTGGCGCGTCATTTATGCCCTTCCTTGGGCCTCCATCGGCGCACCGGGTGAACTGCCGACCCGCTGGCGCGCCAACTTCTACCGCATTGACCGCCCCCGCAACGCCGAACCGGAATTTAGCTGCTGGTCGCCCACCATGATCGACCCCGCCGATTTTCATCGTCCCAGTTACTTTGGCTTGCTTGTACTGCAATAAGCAGTCCGACCAGAAGGTGCGTTGCACGGGTCAGGCGACGATGCTATCCCGTGCGTGTTTGTGACCCGTGCAATGCACGCTCCTTGCCGATGTTCATCCCCACCAGAAATGCCCCTCGCGCAAGTCAATTGACGGAACCCCACGGCTGGTATACACTATACCCTATCGCAACGAAAGCCAACCCAATCATTATGTCTATTCTAGCAAAGGAAACAGCGTCATGACGCGCGAGCTAAAAATCACCCGCATTACCGTCACCACCTATCGCCACGAGATTATCGACATGGCGATGGAGGAGAAGTTGGGCTTTGATGTTGTTTATCAGCCCGGCAGTCGTTTGCCCACCACCGGCAGCATTCTGACCATTGAAACCAATGGCGGCGTCAGCGGTCAAACCCCCGGCAGCGTTGATGAACGCGCCGCCCGCTATCTGCTGGGGCGCAATCCCTTGCAGCGGGAGATCATCTGGCATGATCTCAAACGGGCGCGGCGTAGCGCCGATGGTACGCCACCCGGTGCGGTGGACATCGCCCTGTGGGATATTGCCGGCAAGCTCTACGCAACGCCGATCTATGAGTTGCTGGGTGGCTGGCGCAAAACGTTGCCTGCCTATGCCAGTACTTACCACGGCGACGAAAATGGCGGTCTCACCACGGCGGCTGATTATGGCGAATTTGCCCTGCGCTGTAAAGAGGAATTTGGCTACCCGGCCTTTAAGATCCACGGCTGGATCGGCGGCCCGATTGACCGTGAGGTGGAAGCGGTCCTGGCCATTCGGGCTGCCGTCGGCGAAAAGATGGCGTTGATGCTCGACCCCGCCGGCGCTTTCAACACCTTTGATGATGTCCTCAAGGTGGGCAAGGCGTGCGATGAGGCCAACTATATGTGGTATGAAGACGCCTTCCGTGGCGGTGGTTTTTCCCGCTTTGCTCATGTTAAATTGCGCGACTTTATCAAGACGCCGCTGCTCATGGGGGAACATGTGCGTGGACTGGAAGCCAAAGCCGACACCATCTATGCCGGTGCGACGGACTATGTGCGCGCCAACGCCAATGTCGATGGCGGCATCACCGGCGTGATGAAGATCGCCGCGCTGGCCGAAGCGCATGGGCTGGATGTGGAGTTGCACGGCGGTGGCCTGGCCCACCGTCATATCATGGCGTCGTTGCGCAACACCAACTATTATGAATTGGGTCTCGTCCATCCCGATGTGCCGCACACCAAAGCCCCCATCTATCCGGAACGGCGCTGGCTCGACGAACTGAATTCGGTCGATGCCAACGGTTGCGTCGCCGTACCAGAGGGGCCAGGGCTGGGGGTGGCATTAGATTGGGATTATATCAACGCCCATAAAACGGGCGAGGTCATTTACGAATAACAATTTGGTGATTGGTTATTTACAGAGGAGGCAAGCAATGCAGAGTGCAGATATGGCGCTAACTGAACAACAACATAATTTTTTCAACACCTTTGGCTATCTTGGGTTTCCCGGTTTGTTAGCGGATCGAGCGGCGGAGATTGAGGCGGCCTTTGAAGGCGTCTGGGGTGGGCGCGGCGGCGGTCACAACGGCAAGCCGCATGACGGCACGGCTCGCTCTTGTATTGTGCCCTTTATTGACCAGAGTGAAGCGCTTTCGTCGCTGCTCGACGACCCGCGCATCCACGGCATTGCCACCAGTCTGCTGGGCGACGATTTCAACTACATGGGCAGCGACGGCAACTACTACGTGGGCGACACCCGCTGGCACTCGGATGGCTGGCACCCGCAGACGTTGCACATCAAGATCGCTTTCTATCTCGACCCACTGACCCGTGATACTGGCGCGTTGCGCGTCATCCCCGGCAGCCACCGCCTGGGCGATCACTTTGCTGATGGGTTGCAAAAACAGGTCCGCCAGAGTGCCGACCTCTGGGGCATTGACGGCAAAGATGTGCCGGCCATTGCGCTGGAAACCAAACCCGGTGACATCCTGATCTTCAATCACAACACCAAACATGCAGCCTTTGGCGGTGGCAAAGCGCGCCGGATGTTTACCATCAATCTCTGTCAACGCTATCCTGAAGAACGCATCCAAGAGTTGCGTGACTACGTCAGCGGCGCAGCCCGCTTCTGGATCGAACGGGTCTATGGCCCGGCCATGGTGCGCACGGCTGGCCCGCAGCGGCAACGCCACCTGGAGCAGGTGATGGCGAATGACGGTCATCTGGCCGAACTGTCCCGCAAGGCGCGGGAGACGATGCCGGAACCGTCGCGTGGTTAATAACCCTATAAAGAGGTGCGTTGCACGGATTACAGATGTTCACACGACAGCAGCGTTGACTGACCCGTGCAACGCACCTTCTGATCAAAGGTCAAAAAACCATTTGACAAGCAAAATTGAGTATGCTACGATGACAACGGTGTCTGACACCGTTGTCATTTTGCTTCCAAGTTCTTGTAACCAATAGCGTATACTTTTGTGCCGACCATTCGTGATATTGCCAACAAAGCAGGCGTTTCGATCAAGACCGTCTCCCGGGTTCTCAACAAAGAACCGATGGTGGGTCAGGCGACCTATGCACGCGTGATCAGCGTGATGGATGAACTGGGCTATGTCCCCAACATTCTGGCGCAGCGGTTGGCGCGTGGGCGCGCCAATGTGATTGGGCTGCTCTGTCACAATACCCGGTCGGCTTATGTCCATGATGTCTTAAGTGGCGCGTTGGAAAGTGCGCGCCCACGGGGCTATGGTGTGGTGACGATCCTGGTTGACCCCGATCAAGCCGAGGATCAAGCAGAGTTGCTGCACATGGCGGTGCAACAGCGGGTCGATGGCTATCTTTTCACCCCGCCCTGTGACAATCTGCCGACCGTGCTGGCCCAACTGCACCAGCGCAATCTGCCCTTTGTTCGGCTCACGCCCCAGGACCGCACGTTGCCGCTCCCCTATGTAGCGGCTACCGACGAGCAAGGGGCGCGGGTGCTGACCGAACATTTGCTGCAATTGGGCCATCGCCGCATTGGTTTTGTCATGGGCCATGCTGTGCATTATGCCACGCACGACCGATTGGCCGGCTATGTTGCCGCCTTACAGGCGTATGGCATCCCGCAGGATGAAACTTTGATCTGTCCCGGCGACTGGCGCTTTGCCGCGGGCGTCGCCGCGGCCGAACGGTTGTTGGCCTTGACACCCCGCCCCACGGCGATCTTTGCCAGCAATGATGAAATGGCTGCCGGTGTGTTACAAGTGGCCCACCGTCAGGGGCTGCGTCTGCCTCAGGAACTCTCGGTTGTCGGCTTTGATGATGTGCCATTGGCGGCACAACTCTGGCCACCGCTGACTACCGTGCGCCAACCGATTCAAGAGATTGCCAAATTGGCGACGGCGTTATTGATCGATATGCTGGAGGACAAACCGCCGCTCCAGCGTGCTTTTGAATTACCAACAACTCTGGTCTTGCGCGAATCGACCTGTGTACATACTGCTCTTGCAAATCCGAATCGTTGCTGACGTGAGGAGATTATGGCGCTAACCATCTCGAAAGAAAAGATCGGCGTACAAAAAGGGGCGAAGCGGGTTTCCCGCCTCAAACGCACCGAAGCGTGGGAGGGGCGGCTCTTTGCCCTGCCCTTTATTCTGGGCTTTCTCCTCTGGTGGGCCTATCCGTTGGGCTATTCGATCTATCTGGTCTTCCATTCGTGGGATCTGCTGTCGCCGCCGGAGTTTGTCGGGTTGGCGAATCTCCAAGAGTTGTGGGCTGATGAACAGGTGAGCCTCTCGCTCTATAACTCTGCCTATTTCACCTTTGTGGGCGTGCCGCTGCAATTGCTTATCGCCCTGCTCTTTGCCCTGGCGCTCAATACCAAAATTCGCGGTCTCCCCTTCTATCGCACGCTGCTTTACCTACCGGCCATGACGCCGATTGTCGCCAGCGCTGTGGTCTGGATGCAGATTCTCCACCCTGAATTTGGCATTCTCAACCATTTTCTGGGCAAATTTGGCATCGAACCGATCAACTGGCTCTTTGAACCGGCGGCGGCCAAACCGGCCTTTATCCTGATGACGCTCTGGGTGGTCGGGCCACAGATGGTTATCTTTCTGGCCGGGTTGCAAGGGGTGCCGACCAACCTCTATGAGGCGGCTGAGATCGATGGGGCCAACAACGGTCAGCAATTTTGGTACATCACCCTGCCGATGATCTCGTCGGTGATCTTCTTTAACCTGGTGGTGGGGATTATTGCCAGCTTCCAGGTCTTTACCACGGCATTTATCATGACCCAGGGCGGGCCGCAAAATGCGACGCTCTTTGTGGTGCTTTACCTCTACCGCAATGGCTTTCAATATTTCAAGATGGGTTATGCCTCGGCGATTGCCTGGATGTTGTTTGCCATCATTGTCTTTTTTACCATAGTGCAATTCCGACTGGCTAGCCGGTGGGTCTATGAAGAGGGGGGAAGTCGGTAAAAAATAGTTAATGGAGAATTGAAAATTGTTAATGGTTAATGGGTGATGTACGTAGGGGGAACGGAGATGGCTATCAAGACGCAGAAAGGTCGGACAGCGCAGGTTAGGGTGGGGCATTTGCTGCTCCATGCCTTGTTGATGCTGCTGGGGCTGCTTTATATGGTGCCGCTGTTGTGGGTGCTTTCGACCTCGTTTAAGGCGGAGAACAAGGTCTTTACCTTTCCGATTCAGTGGATTCCCAATCCTTTTATCTGGCAGAACTATCAACAGTTGTTGACGCTGTTGGAATTTTCGGGCATACCGGCCATTTTGTTCTTTTTTCAGAACACCTTGATTGTCGCCATCTTTGCCACGTTGGGAACGGTGATTAGCAGTGTGCTGGTCGCCTATAGCTTTTCGCGGCTCCAGTGGCCGGAGCGCAACTTTTTCTTTAGCATGAGCCTGGCGACCATGATGTTGCCGGGGGTGGTGATCATCATTCCGACCTTTTTGCTCTTCCGCGATCTGGCCTGGCTCGATACGCTCAAGCCGTTGATCGTCCCCTTCTGGTTTGCGGTGCAGGGCTTTTATGTCTTTCTGCTGCGCCAATTTTTTCTTACCTTGCCGGTGGAGTTGGAAGAAGCCGCGCGTATCGATGGGGCCGGCAGCTTTCGCATTCTCTGGCAGATCATTGTGCCGCTCTCCGGCCCGGCCTTGATCACAGTGACGATCTTTTCCTTTTTGCAACATTACAATGAATTTTTGGGGCCACTCTTGTATCTCAACACGGTGGAAAAATTCCCGATGGCGTTGGGCTTGCGCATGTTCCAGGGGCGCTATGGCACCAACTGGCCGATTTTGATGGCAGCGACGGCGGTCTTTATTGTGCCGACCATCTTTGTCTTTCTGGCTGCCCAACGCCATTTTATCCGCGGCATTCATCTGACGGGCCTGGCCGGTCGCTAGAGTAGCGTAGGCAAACTACAGTGAATGGCTATGCCAAATTCGTTGTCGTTTTCTCGTTTATCGTTACCATAGACTGAAGATACAAAGGAGACAGCAGGTATGGAACAACGTCAAACCCTTTCGCGGCGCAACTTTTTGAAAGTGACAGCGGCTGGTGCTGGTGTCACCGCCCTGAGCGGGCTATTGTCGGCTTGTTTGCCGACAGGTGGACCAGCGAGCAGTAGCGCTGGCGCACCGGGCGCGGCCGGGACAGAAGTTTCCTGGTATGAATGGGGCGATGTCCTCGACAAGGACATTGCCGACCGCTGCATTGCCGATTTCCAGGAAGCGCACCCGGATATTACGATCCGGCTCGAACAGTCGCCCACCGGTTATTATGACAAGTTGCAAACGGCTCTGGCCGGCGGTACGGCCGCGGACATTATCAACAACCAGACCTGGCTCTTCCAAAGCTTTTCGGCCAAAGGCGTCTATGCGCAACTGGATGAGTTGCGCAGCCGGGACGACTACAACACCCCCTATCCCGATGCCTGGGCCGATGTCTACCAAGCGCAGACCCAGTTCCGTGGCAACCCCTATGGCGTTCCCTGGAACATGAACGCAATGGTCATCTTCTATGCCAAAGCGCCCTTTGACAAGCTCGGCATCCCCTATCCCACCGATGACTGGACTTATGATGAATTTGTCGAACTGACTCAAAAGCTGACCGGCACAGTTGAAGGCGTGGAACAGTTCGGCTATCAGACCAATCCTTCCTACGAGCGGTTGGCCTGTTGGATGCGTCTCAATGGCGACAAGGAGTGGGATCAGGAAATTGAACCCAAGCAGGCGCTGTGGGATCAAGAGTACATCATGCAGATGATCAACTTCCAACTCTATCAGGCGATCAACGAATTTAAGGTCAGCCCGACGCCGGCAATGATGGAAGGTGGTCTCAACCAGTTAGAGTCGGGCAATGTCGCCATGAAGATGGAAGGCCCCTGGTTCTTCCCCAAGATGGCCTGTGGCGAATGGTCTTGCACCGATGAACAGAAGAAATCGGGGGGCGTACCCTTTGGCGTGGCGCAACTGCCCCTCTCGCCCGATGGCAAACGGGCGCACATGGTCTTTGGTCATGTCCTGTTGATGAATGCCAAGACCCAAAACGCCGACGGCGCAGAAGTACGTGGCCGCCTCCGGTCGCCAACCCGTGACACCCGAATTTAACGAGAAGTTGTGGGTGCCGGCGACCAAAGAGAAGTGGGGCTTGGAGGAGTTGCAACCCTTTATTGACGCCTTCCAAACTGGCGTCCTCCATGTGGCCGGCGAAGTCGATGACCGCCTGATCACCAATGAAGTCTTTGGCCCCGCCCGCGACAAGATGATCGCCGGTGAAGCCGATGCGCTCACGGTGGTGCCGGAAATGAACGCCGCCATTCAAAAATTGTTGGATGACTACTGGGCGAAAAAAGCCTGATTGGGTATGTGGTAAAACACAACAACGGATTTAGGAAGCAGCGGATTTTTATATGCCTGCGCAAGTAGCGCATGTAAATCCGTTCCCGCCTAAATCCGTTGTTGTGTCCTGTTTGCAATGAAAGAGAATAAGAATGCTACCGGAACTCAAACATCCCAAAATTAATTGGTATCGCACGCCAATTGACCGCGAGCTATTGGCGGAACTCAATCAACGTAGTGACTTTTGGGGGATGCTGCAAACGCTCGGCCATTTGGGCCTGCTGACCCTAACCGGCGCGGCTGCCTTTTATGCGGCGGCTAATTTACCGGTTTGGGTGCTACTGCTGGTGCTTTTTGTGCATGGCACCTTTTATGCCTTTTTGCTCAATGGCTTTCACGAGTTATGTCACAGTACGGTCTTTAAGACCAAATGGCTCAACACCTTCTTTCTCTATGTCTTCAGTTTCTTAGGCAGTTTTAACCATGTTCTCTTTTGGACCAGCCATCAGGAACATCATAAATACACCTTGCACCCGCCCGATGATCTAGAGGTGATGTTGCCCTTCAAAATCAGCTACGAAGGCTTTTGGAAAAGCGCTTTTGCCAATCCATGGGGCTTCTACCAACGGATCAAAGGGGTGATCCGCCTGACGCAAGGGCGGCTGGAGGGTGATTGGGAAAACATTCTCTTCCCGCCAACCGAGACTGACAAGCGTCGCCGCCTCTTTGGCTGGTCGCGTTTCTTGTTGATTGGTCATGCACTGCTCGTGGTGGTTTCGCTGGCACTCTGGCTTTGGCTCGGCTACAATCTCTGGTTGCTGCCGGTGCTGATTACCATCGCTCCCTTCTACGGCGGCTGGTTGCTCTTTTTATGCAACAATACCCAACATGTGGGGCTGCAAGACAACGTGAATGATTTCCGCCTTTGCACCCGCACCTTTCTGGTCAATCCTTTTGTCCAGTTCCTCTACTGGCACATGAACTATCACATTGAACACCACATGTACGCCGCCGTTCCTTGTTACAAGCTGGGCAAATTGCACCGCGCTATCCAACACGATCTGCCCCCGACGCCGGTCGGCATCATCGCCACCTGGCAGGAGATCATCCCGATTGTCCAGAAGCAGAATGTCGATCCGACTTATCAGTATGTGCCGCCGGTGCCGTCGCCCGCCGCAGCCTGACAAGGTGACAGGAAGACAAGAAGACAAGAAGACAAGAAGACAAGAAGACAAGAAGACAGGAAGTAGCGGGAGATGGGAAAGTTTAGGGTTGTTGGCATTAATTTTGATCACATGCACATGGGGGATCTGTTGCGACAGGTGCATGAGCATCCTGAGGCCGAGATCGTCGGCATCTGTGATGAGCAGCCGGAACGGATGGCAACCACGGCGGCGCGTTTTGCGATTGGGGCGGAGCGTATCTTCACCGACTATCGCCAGTGTCTGGAGGTGACCAAGCCAGATATTGCCATCCTCTGTCCGGCGACGGCGACGCATGGGTTGTGGGTAGAGCGGGTGGCGCCCTATAACGTCCACATTTTGGTAGAAAAGCCCTTTGCCGCTTCGTTAGCCGAAGCGGACGCCATGATTGCGGCGGTGGCGGCGACGGGTAAACAGATGATCATCAACTGGCCGCTGGCCTGGTATCCACCCCATGTCACCAGCAAACGCTTGATCGACGAAGGCGTCATCGGTGATGTTATTGAGGTTCATTACTATGACGGCAACCG
Source organism: Caldilinea sp. CFX5 (assembly GCA_021405325.1). Next base: position 37,249 of record QWII01000102.1, read on the forward strand.
CGGACCGCTTCGCCACCTGGCCGACAAGGTGGAAGTGACGCCGGCGGAAGCGGCGCGACGCAAAAGCGAAAGCTGGTTCTATCAACGGGACAAGGGTGGCGGTTCGCTGCTCGACTATCTGGGCTACGGCGTGACGCTGGGGACATGGTTCCACAGCGGCGACAAGCCGATCACTGTTGCCACCGTAGTCGATGAACCGCCGGGGCTGGAGGTGGACGAACACAGCATCACCATTGCCCGCTATGTCAAAGGCTTGTCCAAGTACGAGACCCGCTGGGGCGCTTTCACCGACCCGTGGAAATTGCAACCCCAGCCCAAATGTGGGTTTGTCATTGTCGGCACAGCGGGGACGATCAGTTCCTATGATTATGAGTCCACTGTGCGAGTGCAGACCCATGATCACCCGGAAGGACAAGTGCTGCCGGTGGACGTGTTACAACCGCCTTACCAGAACCCGATCCAGAATTTCATCCATAGTTTACAAACTGGAGCGCCGGTGCATGGGCCGCTGTCGCCCGCCATCTGCCGGATTGGTCAACAGATTGTCGATACGGCGATCCTCAGTGCCCGCACAGGACGCACCCAGCCGCTAGTGGCGTAAAACCGCTCGTAGCCGGTCCGTGACCGGCGATTTGTTCACTGGTCACAGACCGGCTACGAGCGGATGAAGCGTAGGAAAGTAAGGGAGGGTGAATCGTGATTACGCGACCACAACATTTTTCGCCTCACAACGCACTCTCCTTTCAAGATCAGAGCGTTGTCGCGGCCTACCGCTATCGCCCACCCTACCCAGATGAAATCTTCACGATTTTGCTGAACCTTATCACGGCTACACCGCGTCGTGTGTTGGATGTCGGCTGCGGGACAGGTGATTTAGCGCGCCGCCTGGCCTCACTGGTTGATCAGGTGGATGCCGTGGATTTTTCGCACGCGATGATCGACGAGGGCAAGCTGTTACCCGGCGGCGGTCATCCCCATTTGCGCTGGTTGCATGGCCGCATTGAAGAGGTGGCGCTCGATCCGCCCTATAGCCTAGTGACAGCCGGCGCCAGTCTTCACTGGCTGGATTGGCCTGTCGTCCTGCCCCGTTTTCGGTCGGTGTTGTTGCCGGAAAGTTATTTGGCAATCGTGGTGCATGGCACAAAGCCTGACCCCTGGTCGCTGCTCCAAGCGCTTGTCACCCGCTATCGCACTGACGGCGGTTATCAGCCCTTTAATCTGCTGGCTGAACTCACCAATCACGGGTTGTTTCGCCAGATCGGTGAACAGCAGACAAAACCGGTTCCCTTTGTGCAATCAATTGACGACTGTATTGAATCTTATCACTCGCGCAGCGGCTTTTCGCGCGATCGCATGGGGCTGGAACAGGCCAACGCCTTTGACCAGGAAGCACACGTTCTCCTACATGCCGCTTACCCTGAAGGCCAGATTCCTCTGGAGGTGGTAGGTAACGTTGTCTGGGGGTTCCCCGGTGCCGGCCAATCTGTATCACGCGAAGACACTACAACGGATGATGGCGGGAACGGATGGACTGGCGGCTGAACAAAACCGACGAAAACCAAGGGCATCATACAAGACGTTTGCTTAATCATTCGAAGGCGTCTACAAAAGCAGAAATATCCGTTCCCGCCTTCATCCGCTGTAGTGTTGTACGCCCCTGCTCCCTTACCTTGATATACATGGGTTTCCCCGGCACCGGCCTGATCACCTAGCTTATCCAGGAAATCGCACAAATGTTCTGCCCGGATTTGACTTTTACCCGCTTGCTCATTACAATCCTCTTGGCTTTAGCGCACCAGGACCTTGTCACCCTGTCATCTCTTAGGGAGGAGGAACCATGAGTCAAGCAACCATCACCCTGACCCGCACGATCAACGCGCCAGTGGAACAACTTTACCGGGCCTTTACCAATGCCCAGGCGTTGCGCGAGTGGTTTTGCGACATCGCCACGGCCCAGCCACGTGTGGGCGGGGCGTTCTATGTCGCCTGGAATAACGGGGATGCACTACTGGGGAAGTACACGGCTGTCGAACCCAACAAAAAGGTGGGGCTGTACCTGCGCGCCATGGACGACACAGATCGCTCGACCTTGACCATTACCTTCGACGTACAAGGGGATGCGACCACCCTTACCCTGGTTGATACCAGCGACGGCGCTCAATGGTTGCAAATTAAAGATGAGGTCGAACAAGGGTGGCGTGATGCGCTGGAAGTGTTGCAAACCGGGCTGGAAACCGGCGTTGATCTGCGTGAAGCCCGCCGCCCTATGTTGGGGATTGCCCTAACCGGCGCGCAACCAGGCGACATCGGCGTGCGCCTCGGCGGCGTCATTGCAGGGATGGATGCGCAGAGAGCCGGCTTGCAAAAGGATGATCAAGTGTTGAGCATCGGCGGGAAAGCCACCCCGGATTGGTCGGCGTTGACCGCCGCGCTCGGCGCTCACCGGGCCGGCGATGTCGTGGCTGTCACCTATGAGCGCGCCGGCCAGCAGCAGCAATCACAAATCACACTCTCGCCGCGACCCATGCCCCCCACGCCGACCACCGCCGCTGAAATGGCCGATCAACTCCGCCAAAGCTATGCCGCTATCCGGGATGAAATGACTGCTCTCTTACAGGATGTGACAGAGCAGCAAGCGACACAACCACCGGCAGCCGGCGAATGGAGCGTCAAAGCGGCCCTGGCCCATCTGCTCCTCAGCGAACGGACCATCCAATGCCGGGTTGGCTGGTTGCTTGGCGATCTGGAAAGCGGACCGGATAACTGGGACGGCAGCCTTCCCGCCCAGATCACAGCAGTCTTGACGGCCTATCCGACCCTAGCCGCGCTGACCCAAGCCTTCCAGGCCAGCCTGACCGAGACCACCGCCCTCCTAGCCGCCCTCCCCCCGACCTTTGTGGCGCAGAAGCGTAGCTTCAATCGCATCGCCCATGAGATGACGACCTGGAGCGATCATATCCACGATCATCTAGCGCAGATCAAGGGGGCGTTACAAACGTCGTAACGGTTCAAGCATCAAGGTTGGCCCCCTTCCTGGAAGAGGCGACAGATGTTTTGTATAACCAGACGTCCGTTGCCTCTTCCAGGAAGGGGAGCCACGGCCTCACCACGCCGTCCACCCGCCATCGACCAGGATGTTCTGTCCGGTGATGTAACTGCCCGCCTCACTCGCCAGCAGCACCACCAACCCTTTCAACTCTTCCGGTTTGCCCATGCGTCCCATTGGCACTTTTTGATCAAGCCGTCCAATAAATTCCGGTAGCCGCGCCTGGGTTTTGTCCGTGGGGAAAGGGCCGGGTGCGATACAGTTGACCCGAATGTTGTCCTTGGCCCAGTAGACCGCCAGGTGACGCGTGAGATGAACCAACCCACCCTTGAGGCCATGATAGTTGGGCGGACTGTTGACCGGCAACCCGATATACGCATCAGGATAGCTGGCGACCACGCCATACATGCTGGAAATGTTGATGATCGACCCCGGCGCACCCCGGCTGCGTAGATGGTTGGCAACTTCACGCGCCAGCAGGAAATAGGCTGTGACGCCGGTGTGATAGGCGCGATCAAAGTCGGCCGCGGTGGCGTTGTCGATGCTGGGCGCTGTCCCGCCATAAGCATTGTTGACCAGAATATCGATCTTCCCCATCTTTGCCAACACGTCAGCGACAAAACTGGGAATCGTGTCGGTGTCGCCCTGGTCAAAGCCCAGGCCAATGTGACCGCTGCCGGGGAGCGTGGCGGCAAACTCGGCGGCTTTTTCCCCTTCGCGACTGGTCACCACCAGCGTGGCCCCCGCTTCGGCCAGCGCGCGACTCATGGCCGACCCTAGCCAGCCGGCGGCGCCGGTCAAGATGGCGACTTTGCCTTGCAAATTGAAGAGATCATGAATGGTGTGTTCCTGGCTCATGCAATTGATTGTCCTTTGGTTGTGTGCTTGGAAATAGGCGTCTGCTTGCTGCCATTGATTGTACTATGGGTCACGGCGCTTGGCAATGCTTGCTCAATCGGTGAGCCGGTCGGCGTTTTCTCGTTCGTTGCACGTTTGGGTTACGGTTGTCACGCGGATTGTCCCGTTTCGCGTAACTAACAATTTCGCGTATGATAGTTTATGATGAAAAGTTATGCACTTGCGCAGCGCTTGCCGGTTTTCGAACCCTAAAGCGCTGGGTAGGACGTCAATGACACAAGAGCGCAGGTTTATGACAGATGAAAAAGGAGGATTCACCATGCAATCATACGTAGCCGCCATGAGCGCGACCATCAAAGCGCCGGCCAAGCAAATCTACGCCATTCTTGCTGATTACCACCAGGGCCATCCGCAGATCCTGCCCAAGCAATTCACCGGGTTGACCGTCGAACAAGGAGGGAGCGGCGCCGGCACCCAGCTCCGCTTTGCCATGAATGTCATGGGGCAAACCCATCACTTTCACTCTGTCGTCAGCGAGCCGGAGCCAGGGCGGGTATTGGTCGAGAGCAACAGTTCCGCCACCATGCCCCCGTCGGTCACCACCTTCACCGTGGAACCGCTGGCCGGCGGCGCCCACTGCCAGGTGACGATCCAGACCCAAAGCCAAAGCCGCGACGGCCTCGCCGGCGTCATCGAACGCTTTGTAAGCAAGCGCTTCCTCCAGCGCGTCTATGCCCAGGAACTGGCGCTGCTAACCGCCTATGCCGAAGGACAAGTGCACAAGCGGCTCGTCTGAAAACGACCCCACCCCCGCTCGCCCTGCTATTATACCGCACCTACGATTGTACCCGGCCTCATCTTAACTTTGCCCTGAGCGTCGGCCGTGACGTCGTGTTTCTTCGATCCGTGTTTAGTCTTAGGCAACCATAGAAGACTAAACACGGATCGAAGAAACACGGAATAAAGTTTTTCGCTGATTCGCCGATGATTACCAATTTTGACCATGTTGCAGCCAGCGCACTACGCCATCGAGCGCTTGTTCAGCGACCCAGGTGGCGGCTTCTTCAAACAGGGCCGGCGGCAACTCGCTGCGCAATTCAGCGAGGAGGGGTTCATTATAGAGGTGGTCACGCGCCATCGTCACCGGGTGCTGCTCGACAAAGGTCAGCGCTTTGAGGGCCGGTTCCAATTGACCGCGCCGGGCAAACACATGACCCAGCCGGGCAATGCTGCCCAGTGTGTCCGGCGTGCTGTCGCTCTGCTGGCCGACGACCAGCGCCTCGCGCAGAACACGCTCGGCGGCGGTCAGGTCGTTCATCGCCAGGTAGGTATTGGCGAGGCCATTGAGGTTGGCGGCAACCCACCGTTCATCCCCAAAGTCGCGCGCCATGCTTAGGCTGCGTTGATAGTGATCGAGCGCCAGGCCATACTGCCCGAAGCCGGTGTAGACCCCGCCCAAATTACTGATCATGATCATGACCAGACTTGGATCGCCCGCTTCCTGCGCCATGGCCAACGCTTGTTCATAGTAGGGCTTGGCCTGTCGATAGTCGTGCTGGCGCGAATAGGAGGTTCCCAGGTTGTTCAAGGCCCGCGCGATCCAGGGGCGATAGCCCACGTCTTGGGCGATGGCCAATGCTTGCTGTAAGTACCGTTGAGCATCGCCATAGCGGCCCTGACCACTGGCAACCATGCCTAAATTGATCAAGGCTTCTACACAGCTAGGTGTGGAGCCAAGACGTTGACCGAGCGCCAATACCTCTTGCAAGGCCGCTGTGGCGGCGTCACGGTCGCCGCGTCGCACCTGTGTCCGTCCATAGAGTAGTAAGGCCCGGAGCAGATCATCGACCAGCCCTAAGGTGCGACAGGCGTCGATTGCCGCTTCCGCCACGGCCAGACTGGTGCGGAAGTGACCGCGCTCATAGTGAAACTGACCCGTGATAAGCCGTAGATGCACCAGGGTGGCTTGCGGACTATGTGGTCCGGCGTGTGTATCGTCGTTGGTAGCCCAGCCGGCCCCCTCGGCGACCTGGCGGGCGTTGTCAAAGAGCGCCTCGCCAGAGAGCGTAAGTGATTGAAAAATATAGTAATTGGCGAAAACTTCCGCCATTTGACGCAGCAAGCTTGTGATTGCTAAGGTTTGCCGCCCGGTAGCGATAGCCTCGACCAGCCATTCCCAGGCATGGCGAAGGTTGTCCAGTTCGCCGCCGACCAATGCCCAAACTTGCTGATAGCTTTCTGTGAAGATGTGTGGGCGCTGCCGCTCAAGGAGGCTAGCATAGTAGCGAGCATGGTCGTCATGCAAGGCCGCCTTGTCGGTGGCGGTCAGCTTCTCTTCCGCGTACTGGCGGGTCAGCTCATGGATCTGGTAATAACCATCCGGCGTCACCCGCACCAGCGCTTTTTCCACCAGCGTTGCCAACGTGAAGAGCGAGGCGCCGGTGATCGCATTCGCGGACTCCTGGCGGAAGCGGCCCCGAAAGATCGCCAGCCGCTGAATGGCGTCGGCCTCATCGACGGCGAGCAGCGCCCAGGTGTGATCCAGGACAACACGCATACTGCGGTGGCGGGCCGGGATGTTTTGGTAACGGGCGGTCAAAATGTCCAGCCCGCGTGCCACTTCCTCGGCGATCTGGGTGCAGGTCATCCCTTTGAGCCAGGCCGCCGCCAGTTCAAGCGCCAGCGGCATCCCTTCCACCAATGTGCAGATGCGCACCACGGCGGCGCGCTCGGTCTCCAGCGCAAAGTCGGGGCGTGTCCGCCGGGCGCACTGGACAAAGAGTCGCACGGCGTCATACTCCTCCTGCCGCGGCCGCGGCTCCGCCAGCCCGGCGGGAATGCTCAACCCCAACAGCGGGTAAAACCAGGCTTCCTGCAAACCCAGTGTCTCGCGTGAGGTGACCAATAGTTTGAGGCGGGGGGCAGCCAGCAGCAACGTCGAGCAGAATTCCGCTTCTTTGACCAAATGTTCAAAATTATCCAAGATTACGAGCAGGGCCTTGTCGCTGAGGAAATGGTAGATCTGCTCGGTTAGCGGCGCATCCATCCGGCGGGGAAAAGCGCCCGCGGCAGAAAGCGCCGAAACCAAAGCCGAAAGCAGACCATCGGCATCGCCGACATTTTCTAATGGCACAAAGAAGACACCATCCCCAAAGCACTGTTCGTCCGCCGGCAGGGCGACAAGCTGCTCCGCCGCCTTGAGCGCCAGCCGCGTCTTCCCCATCCCCCCCGGCCCCACGAGCGTCAACAACCGACAATCCTCCTCCTCCACTAATAGCCGCACAATATCCCCCAACTCGGCCGCCCGCCCGACAAAGGGGGTGCGTTGAGCGGGGAGGTTGTGAAGGGGTGACAGGGTGACAGGGTGAGGGGGTGACAGGGCTTGTTCTGGCAGGATGACAGGGTGACTCGTTGCTTTGGTGATTGGGTGATTCATTGTCACCTTGTCACCTTGCCAACTGGTCACCTTGTCAATGCTGCCGGCGCGAATCCGCTCAATCAGGTCCACCGTGGCGGCGTCCGGTTCGACCGCCAGTTCGTTCTGGAGCGCCTGGCGACAGAGTTCATATTGGGCCAGAGCGGCGCTGCGTTGACCGCTCTGCGCCAGGAGGAGCATCAACTGACGGTGCGCTTCCTCGCGCCAGGGTTCGAGTTGGAGCGTGCGCCGCACGTATTCCATTGCTTGGGCAAGAGCGCCCTGTTCCGCATGGTAGTGGGCGAGGATATCAAGCAGGTGGAGGACGCCATTGCGTAATCGCGTGCGCTCGGTCAGGACCCACTGTTCAAACTCCGGGGCATCCTGGACATAAAAGCCATCGAGAAAATCGCCGCGATAGAGATCGGCGGCGGCGGCCAGCGTTGTTATCGTTTGCGCCGTCGGTGGGGTTGTCATCGCCGCTTCCAGCACCTCGACATCCAGCCAGTAGGGTTGGTGGCGGGCAAAGGCCAGGCTCTGGCGCTCCACCACCAGATGATCGCCGACAAATTGGCTCAAATCGGAGAGGGTGCGGTTCAGGTTGCGGCGCGCATAATATTCGTCCACGTCACCCCAAAAGAGACCGGCCAACACCGTGCGCGGTTGGGTGCGCCGGGTGACAGCCAAATAGTACAAGAGGGCATAGACCTTTGCCGAGCGAAAGCGGGCCAGCGGTTGCCCGGCCAGGCGTAGTTCAGGATTGCCAAGGAGCGCTAATTCTAACGTTTCAGCCATAGTGTTTAGCCAGCTACCGGTTGTGGCGAAGAGTGGTCGCGGAGCAACACCGCAGCCGTGGGCGCGGTTCGCGTGCGCCCTGCCGCCAGCCACAGGATTTCAATATCAGGGTCGGATAATGGTTCGTACATCAGATCTTCACCCTCCATCGCTGTTTCTTGGTCAGTGCGCTTTCCTGGTGATTCTGTACAGCATGGTGAACACTATTCTACTTGATTTCCAACAAATTTCGCAATCTTCATTGCCGCAAAATCCTACCCCACCCCGCCGCCACTCCACCTTTACCCCCGCACCACCTCATTATGTGATGACAACCCGCCTTCGCACCTGCAATGCTAGGCCATGTAGACAGACCGCGGCTATCGAAGCCAATCGACAAAACGTTTGTTTCGACACACTTCCGACGCGTAGTCGAAGCTATTTCGTCACCGTCGCCTGTTACGATACCGATGGCTTACAGCGATGTACCGTTATTTTGTTGGTGATTTGATTGGTGCTGATCTTTCAGCATCAGCCAATCACACACGCACAAACAAGGAGAGCAACCATGAACAAGCGTGCACAAGCATTGGCCGCCCGCCTGGAACAAGGAGCCATCGAGTTAGCCACCTATGCCGAAGGGCTGACCCCGCAACAGTGGGCAACGCCCGTGAAGGGCGAGGGGCGCAGTGTCGGGGTTCTGCTTCATCATGTCGCCAATATGTACCCGTTGGAGATGCAGTTGGCCCAAACCATTGCCGGTGGCCAGGCCATCGCCGGTGTCACCTGGGATGCCGTCGCTGATATTAACGCCAAACATGCCCATGAACATGCCGAACCGGATCGCCGAGAGACGTTACAAATGTTGCGCCAGAACAGCGCTGCCGCCGCGGCCGCCACTCGCGCTCTGATCGATGAACAACTAGACATCGCCGTGCCAAACTCACTCTACGGCGACGCCCCGATGACCCTGCAACTCTGGCTGGAAGATCACCCGATCAGCCACAGCTACAAACACCTGGCCGCCATCAAAGCGGCGACGGTTTAGGGTTGGTTCGGTGGTTGGTTAGTTCGGTGGTTGGTTAGTTCAGTGATTGGTTGGTTCGGTGGTTGGTTAGTTCAGTGGTTGGTTGGTTCGGTGGTTGGTTCGGTGATTGGTTGGTTCGGTGGTTGAGCTTGTCGAAACCACCGAACCAACCAACAATTTTTACATCCAATTGCACCATGGAGGGAACAACAAACCCGGAATCTCGGCAAGGTTCCGGGTTTGTTATTGGACGCGCTTTTGACATAATCTCGACGCGTAATCTGGGCCGTCTCGCCACTGCCATTTGCTATGCTCTGGATATAACAACCGTCTTTACCACAGGGGAGAACATATGAAGCAGCAAAACAGCTACACCAACGGTCGATCTGCCAGTGAACGGCGCTTACTCTGCATCCTTGCCCATCCCGATGATGAATCATTGGGCTTTGGTGGGCTGCTGGCGCACTATGCGCATGAAGGCGTCGCCACCTATCTGATCACCGCCACGCATGGCGAACGGGGCTGGCTGGGTGAGCCGGCAGCGTACCCCGGTCCAACCGCGTTGGGGCGCATCCGTGAAGGGGAATTGCGGGCCGCGGCGGCCATTTTGGGGATACGCGAAACGACCTTTCTGGACATCATGGATGGCGATCTGGATCAAGCCGACCCGATCGCCACCATCGACTTGCTGGTGGGTCATCTGCGGCGGGTGCGGCCCCAGGTGGTCGCCACTTTTGATCCGACCGGCATCTACGGCCATCCCGACCACATTGCCATTTGTCAATTGACCACCGCCGCCATTAGCGCGGCCGCCAACCCGCACTATATCGATCAGGACGAACAAGCGCCGCATCAGGTGAGCAAGCTCTATTACCGCGCCTGGTGTGCGGCCGAAGCGGCCATCTATCAGCAGGTCTTTGGTGATTTGGTGATGACTATCGACGGCGTAGAACGGCGCGCCGCCACCTGGCCGGAGTGGGCCTTCACTACCAGACTCGACGCCACCGCGCACTGGCAGCAGGTGCAACGCGCCGTTGACTGTCACCGCTCACAATTGCCGGCCTATCAACACTTTGCCGCCTTGTCAGCGGAACAGCAGCGCATCTTGTGGGGCAGCCAGAGCTTTTATCGCGCCTTGAGTCTGGTCAATGGTGGCCGGGAAGTAGAGACTGATCTCTTCGCCGGCATCCCCTCTCCAAACCGGGCTTACCTTTACCCACAACTTTTCCCACACCAATACGCCAGTGCGAAAGGGTTCGTCGGTGCGCAAGAGGTTCGTCTGTCACCCTGAAAGGGTCTCCAGAGCATTGTACCCTAGAGACCCTTTCAGGGTGACAGGCAGCCTCTCCTGGATCTCCTCAAAACCGCAGCGCAAGACTGGTGGGTAAGGGCTAGCCAAACCGGGGAAGAAGCTGGGGTCGGGAGCATCGACGCCAACGCGACACACCTTTGGACGCGATGCCGACGCATGTCCGACACACCACGGGGGCCATTTCGTCACCACAGCTTGTTACGATAGTCGCAGCTTGAACAAAGCCAGCAAATTCATAAAACGAATGCTTGATCAAAGAAGGTATATCCACAAACAGGAGACAAGATCATGACTACCGCAACAATGACCCCCACAACAATGACCCCCACAACAACTGCCCCCGCAGCCACCGATATGCTGACCGACCGCACCCGCGCCACCTGGATGGCCGGCGACTTTGGCAAGATCGCCAAATCCTATGAACCGGGCGCCGCGGAATTTATCGCCCGCCTGAACTTCAAACCGGGCGAACAGGTCTTGGATGTCGCCTGCGGCACCGGCAACCTCGCCATCCCGGCGGCGCGCAGCGGGGCGCAGGTCACCGGCATCGACATTGCCCCCAATCTGGTTGAACAGGCCCAGGCTTGGGCGCACAGTGAAGGGCTGACCGTCCGCTTTGAAGAGGGCAACGCCGAGCAGATGCCCTACGCCGACGCCAGCTTCGACGCCGTTGTGACCATGTTTGGCGCCATGTTCGCCCCCCGCCCGGATGCGACTGCGGCTGAGCTGGTGCGGGTCACCCGCTCTGGCGGTCGCGTTGCCATGGCGAACTGGACCCCCGACGGCTTCATCGGCCAGATGTTCAAGATCATGGGCAAACATGTGCCGCCGGCCCCTGGCGTTCCTTCGCCGATCCAGTGGGGCAATGAAGCGATGGTGGCCGAACGGCTGGGCGACCAGGTGGCCGATCTGCGCTGCACCCCGCGCACGATCACCTTCAACTTCCCCTTCAGCCCGGCGGCCACGGTGGAATATTTCCGCACCTACTATGGCCCCACCCTGCGCGCCTTTGCCACCCTCAGCGCCGACGCGCAGGAAGCGTTGCGCAGCGACCTGGTGCAACTCTGGACGCAGCACAATCGCAGCGGGAACGGGGTGACGCAGGTGGATTCCACTTATTTGGAAGTGGTGGCTGTTCGGAAGTAAGGGAGGGGATTGAGAGATAAAGAGATTGATGTAGCGCAATCTCTTTATCTCTCAATCTCCGTCAATAACCATCTGGCTATTTTTAACAGGAGCAAGGTATGAAGACCCAACATTTGATCAAGCGTAATGTTCTGGCTTTCGTGTGCGCCACGGTAATGGCCGTTGTTTCGCTACTCTCGATGTTACAGCTCGCCCATGCCGATGATCTCACCCCGCCCTCCGTGCCGGCCAACATTCAAGTGCCGGCCGGAAACAAGCTCTTCCTGGTGGGTCACGCCATCGGCACGCAGAACTACATCTGTCTGCCTGCTGACGGCGGCGTCAAGTTTACGCTCTTTACACCGCAGGCCACCCTCTTCAAGGGTGATAAGCAGCTCACCACCCACTATTTCGGCCCCAACCCGGCGGAGGGGGGCGTGATTCGGGCGGCGTGGCAACATTCCAAGGACAGCAGCACCGTCTGGGGCCGGGTAATGGACGGTCACTCTTCCGCCGACCCTGCTTATGTGTCACCGGGCGCCATCCCCTGGCTACTGGTGACGGTGGTCGGCGCCCAGGGGGGCGACAAGGGTGGCGACAAACTGGCGGAAACCACCTTCATCCAGCGGGTGAACACCGCCGGCGGCGTCGCCCCGGCGACGGGCTGCGCCTCGTCCGCCGACATCGGGAACCGGGCCTTTGTGCCGTACACGACGGATTACTATTTTTACAAGAAGGCTGGCTGAGTTCAATGCGAGTAAAGTATGTAGGTTAAGGAGAAAACCAATGAAAATGATTGTGCGTTATCTCATCTTGTTGTCGATTGTGTTGGCCGGCTGTGTCCCGACGCCAACGACCCCGCCAGTCGAACCAAGCGCCGGCAGTTGGCCCACCTGGGTCGTGACTGATGTCGCCGCCGTGCGCCCCGCAGCGCCGCCTGACCAGGCCGCCACCCAGGCTGAATTGCAGGAAGTAGAGGCGCTGGTCGCCAGTCGTGATGAAGCTGATCTACAGCAGATCGCCTACTGGGACAGTGGTTCGCCCTCGTATCGCTGGATCGAGATTGCCTTTGCCCAAAATCGGGCCAAACCGGCGTCGGGGCCGCGTGTCACGCGCCTGATGTCGCTGCTCAATGTTGCGATTTACGATGCGTTGGTGGTCGCTTGGGACGCCAAGTATACCTACAACCGCACCCGGCCAGAGACCTTAGCGCCAGGATTGGCTGTGTTGGCGCAACAGACCAACAGCCCCTCCTACCCCTCCGAACATGCGGTGGCGGCGGGCGCGGCCTCGACGATTCTGGCTTACATCTACCCCGATCTAGCGCCGGAGTTCATGGCGAAGGCGCAAACTGCCGCCGATTCCCGTGTGCTGGCCGGCGCCCACTTCCCCAGCGATGTGGCGACGGGTCTGGCGCTTGGTCAACAGGTGGCGCAACAGGTGATCGCCCGCGCCCAGGTCGATGATGCCCTGCCGCCGTGGGATGGCGTCATCCCAACCGGCCCCGGCCATTGGATTGGTGAGAAGCCGGCTGAACCGAATGCCGCCAAATGGCAACCGTGGGTGTTGGCGGCACAGGATGCGTTGCACCCGGCCCCGCCCCTGGCCCACGACTCGCCCGAACTGGCTGCCGAACTGCAAGAGGTGCAAACCTTCACCCGCACCTTTGCCAGCAACCAAAAGGCCATGTGGTGGCAATCCGCTGAAGGTACGTTCGAGAGTTGGTATACCTTTGCCACCCTGCGTATGTTCGAGCAGGGGCTGGATGCCAACCCGATGGTCGCCGCCCGCACCTATGCCCTGATGAGCGTCGCGCAATATGATGCCGTCATCGCCTGTTGGGAAGCCAAGTATACCTACTGGTCGTTCCGCCCCGTCCACATGGACCCGGCGACAACCACCATCTTCCCGACGCCCAGCTATCCAAGTTATCCGTCGGGGCACGCCTGTGTTTCCAATGCCATTGCGGAAGTGATCGCCGCCGAATTCCCGGCCTCCGCCGAGGCGATTCGGGCCAAAGCCGCCGAAGCTTATGAATCACGGATCTGGGCCGGCATTCACTTCCGCCATGAGATGGTCGCCGGCAAAGCGATCGGGATGGCGGTGGCCGAGCAGGTGCTGGGTTGGGATGAGTGAGGAATCGTGTATGCCTAGTGGGACGAAGCGCCCGTTTATCCCACTAGTACAGATCGGCGGAAGTAAGACAGTGGAACAATAAGACAGTGACTGCCCCACTGTTCCACTATCTTACTGTTTCACTGTCCAGTTATTGGCTTATTTACGCCACAGCGTACTAGTGGATTTCCAGGCAGGGGTGTGATTGCATCACACCCCTACTTTGTGGATTTCCTGAATAGTACGACAAGGTTAGATTCGCTACTTGGTCGCCGCCAGACCGCCGGGCGGTGGCCGAACATGGTGCTGAACTTCAAGCCATCTTCGAGCCACCGCCCGGCGGTCTGGGTCTACTGTAACATTGTCGTGATAGTTACCAATTTTAGAAAAAATGGAGAAGAATCGTGTTAATCAACCCCGACCATGTGAAATATGCCCATGAAGAATATGAGCGCCGGGTTGCTGCCTTCCAGATGGAACGTAAGGCCCAAAGAGATGCGGCCCAAGTAAAAATTGATTTGGTGGGTCGCGCTTTACGTCAGGCGCCCCGGCTGATAACGATGCGCTGGAACAGCGTCGGGCGCAGCACAGCCGTCGAAAAACCGGCCCAATGCTAGCCGATGATAGCAAGCGAAAAGGGTGATTGTACTGCCCAAAGCGGGCCAGACGCGTCACGCAGCCGGTACAACTACTCGCCTAATCGATAGACAACAAAAGCAATTGCAAACTTTTTTAGAAAGGACTAACCCAATGTTACGCAACCGTTTCAACGTTTCCGCCCAGACCTTTGTCATTGCCATCGTGACAACCACGCTGCTCTACGTCTTGTTCAGCGTCCTCCAACCGGTTGGTTCAGCGCTGGGGGCAGCCTTGCTGCAAGCAACGGGCATGAGCAAAACCGTGCCGCCCTATCTCAACTACCAAGGCACCCTGCGCGACGCCGAAGGCAAACCGATCAGCGGCGTCCACAAGTTGACCTTCCGCATCTACAACGATGTCACGGCCCCGTTGCCCGAAGCAATATGGCTGGAGGAACACAACGAAGTCACCGTGCGCGACGGGCAATTTAGCGTGCTGTTGGGCAACAACAAACCGGTGCCGCCGGAACTCTTTACCGGCCCGGATCTCTTCATCGGCGTCACCGTCGCGCCCCTTGACGAGATGGTGCCGCGCCAGCGTTTTGCCAGCGCGCCCTATGCTATGTATGCCGACCACGCCGCGGCCTTGACGGCGCCCAATGGCAGCAGCACCCATGTGGTACATGTCGATAACACGGGCCGGGTCGGCGTCGGCAGCACCAGTCCGCAGGCGCAATTGCATATCAGCGCCACCACCGGCAGCGCCCTACAGGTCGATGCCGGTGGGCAGCAGATGCTAGTGAACAACAGTGGCATCTATCTAAAAGGCGGACTTTACCTGCGCGACGCCAATAACCCCGACATGATGCTGGATCTAAGCAGCACCGGCAGTGCGCAACGGGGCGAATATCTCTTTGGCGTCGATGGGCAACAGCGCGCTAGTGTTTATTATGACAAGTCAACCAACAAGGCCGGCATGGTCCATGGCAACACCCAGTTGAACCTCTACGACAATGGCTGGGTTGAAACGTTCGGCAACCTTGGGGTGAATGGCGAGATCCACGGCACAAGTAACCTGTGGCTCCAGGGCAACTTGACTATGGGGCCACAGCCTGGCCGCAAACCAGTGAAAATCGTCCGCATCTCCAATCTGCCCGAAAATGTTGGCCCAGTCTTCCCGAATGTTCCGGCCAGCGACTATGAATGCACCGTGGGTGGCTGGTCGACCGGCATCTACGATATGTACGAGAATGGGAACGGCATCAACAAGGCTTGGACCTATGTCGAGGATGGCTGGTGGTGGGTCAGCGTCAAATTTTCCAGTCACAACAAGAACGACACCCCAAGCATTGATGTCGTCTGCTTCCTCAAGGGCATCGTCGAGTACAGCACGGAATTTGGTCAACGGCACGACTTTGGTGAATAGCTTTGATGAAGAGAACAGCGAGACAAACCCTATGAGCTATCCAATAAAACGCCTGTGCATCTGGCTGCTACTGCTGGCCTGGCTGCTGCCTATGCCGGCACAAGCGCACCCAGCGGCGGTGCCACTCGTGGCGCGATCGGCCCAGATCACCGGCGCAACCGACACCGACATGCGCGGCAGCGACGGTCGTGCGATCACAGCAGGGGGTGTTAGCAACGTTGGCGACTTTGCCACGGCTGGCGACATCAGCTTGTTGCCCCGCAGCCAGCCGCCGGCCTTGCTGGCCCGCCAGGACTACCAAAAGGTCTATGACAACGCCAATGCGCTGCTGACGACCGGCGTGACCTTCCGTCGGACAGAGTTACAACTGCCGCCCTCTTGTAAAACGGTGGAAGAGTGTCAACTCAACTACGAGAACTTTAACAATGGCGAACTCTTCTTCTCGTTCTGCGCCAACTACGAGAGCGTCGATGCACGGGGCTATTGCGCCGGCGACAATCCCGGCTCCTGGCCGCGGCCCTCGGAGCAGATTCGGGGGCAACTAGTGCGGGCGCGCGAGATGTTTGGCTTTCTGGCGCTGGCCGAGCCGCCCGATATTCAAGTGATGGTCAATGGTGCGCCCACCAATGTGCGCGCCATCGGACGCAGCGGCGTCCTCAGCGCCACGCGCGAGATCGCCAACATCCACATGATCTTCGGCAACGAGTTTCTTGTCGATGCGCTGGACTACCGCTTTGCCGGCGGCGACCCGCGCGCCGACCAGATCATTGCCGAGGAGCTAAATCAGTTGGACAAGGCGCGCCAGCAGTTTGAACTGGCGGTCGGTGTGCTGGCTCATGCCTTCAACGCCGACTTTGGCGGCCCCAACGGCGGCTATATCGGCGACTACTTTGGCGAGCGTGAGTTCGACCTCTTTGGTCTGGTCAGCGAGCGTATGGTGCTGGCCATCGGCGAGATGGCCGACCGTTATCGCCAACTGGGAGAGGATGCCCAGGCGCTGGATCTCTATGCCCGCGCCTTTGCCAATCAATATGTGCAAGCCATGGCCTTAGCGACCAGCGCCACACAGCAGAACGCCAAGTTCCTGGAAAATGGCGGTTTTGAGATCATCAGCAACCTGGAACGGCTGCGCGCCCAGGCCCAGGCCATCCACGAGGGGATTAATCCCTTTGGTTTTGTCGATGCGTATGTGCCGCTGCAAACCTACGAGGAACTGCGCCGTCTGGTGCAGGCCGACTTCTTGCGCGACGCCACCGAAGATGAGAATCGCGCCGAAAATGCGCAGCGTGAGTTTGACCAAAATCGTAACGCCCTGGCGCGCGAGGCGCAAAACCTGCGCCTTACCTATGATACCCGTTTGCTGGAGATCTGTGGTCCGAGTACGGATAACTTCAAGACCTGCTTTGGTGAAGGCGGCTTGATGAAGCAAAACTTCCATCAACTAGCCATTGCCTCTGAACGCCTCAACCAGATTCGGCAGCGCCAAGAGAACCTGGCCGCCCAGGTGCAGATCGAGCAGGAACGCACCAACCAGGTGATCCAACTAACCTTGCAGAATGGCGATATGATTGCCGCCACCGCGATTGCGCGCGGGGTGATCAACTCCTATCGCGAAACAAAATCTGTGGTGGGTGCGGCTTCCGCCTCCGTTTATACAAGCGGAGAAGTTCGCAAAACTGCGAGTTTCGGTGTTAACCCTTTTAAGTGGAATGCCGGCGCAGAAGTCATTCTGACAGCCGGGTTCCGCTTTGAGGCATCGGTGACCGGTTCGATTCAAGCGATTTGGGATCCGGAACAGGAAGAGTTAGGGCGTTTAGAAAGCGCCCAGGCGTTGCAACAGGCCGTCAACCAAGCGGACATTATCGGTGCAAACAGCGCGGCCACCATCAAAACCATGCTGCTCCAAAGTGCTGAACTGGCGATTGAGATGGAAATTCAACTCAAGGAAATGAATCGTCTACTTTCCGAACATAACGATCTGGTCAATCAGTACAATCACTTTCTAAACCTGCGCGAACAGGCCCGCGCCGACCTGATCGACAGCAACCTGGCCAACCCCGCCTTCCGTATCCTGCGCGACCAAACCACGGTGGAAGCGGCGCGCAGTATTGACGTGGCAGCCCAGTTCGCCTACCTGACGGCCAAGGCGCTCGAATCTGAGTTCCTGATCCGCTACCCGAACTTGCACCACATCTTTAAGGCGCGCACGGCGGATGACGTGGATAACTTTGTTAACGACCTGGAAGCATTTCGCGTCGCCATCGGCTCGCCCGGTGAACGCAACCGCTTCCCCTACCGCATCTCAGTGGCCAAGGATCTCTTTGGTCTCACCGATGAAAATCTGGATCCCACCGGCAAATTGTCAGCCAGTGAACGGGCGCGGCTCCGCTTTGAAGCCTTCCAGGCGGTACTCCAACGCAGCAAGATCACCGATGCCACCACCGGTCAGGTGATTGGCTTTGAGTTGGGCTTTGCCACGACGCTGCTCAATAACAAGATGTTTACCCCCAACATCTGGAACAATCGGATTGCCGGCGTCGGGTTGCCGGCGGATGTCCCTAATACCCAGGGCATCGCCGTCAACGTTTTGACCCGTCAATTTGGCGACATCGGCACGCCGGAAGTGCAACTCACCCACGATGGTCACGCCTCCTATCGCACGGTCAACGGTCAGCTTGTCGAGTATGTGCCGGAGAATGCTAAACTGGCCGGCTTTGCCACACCGCCGGGCTTTGAGAGCAAGAGCAAGACGGCCACGATCCTGTCAAGTGTCAATGGCAATGGTCGCGGGACGCCAAGTAGTGCGCTCTTTAATCGTAGCGTGGCCGCTTCCAACTGGACGCTGCGCATCGACCTGCGCTCGCCCTTTAACAACAAGCTCGACATCAGCCAGTTGGAAGACATTGAGATCAACATGGACACGACCGGTATTGCCCTCGCCAACAACGCCCAGGCCGCCCAACAGGATGCCGAACGGCTCCAGGCGAGCTTTGTCCAAACCGGTTCGACCGAGGAGAGATAGACGATGAATTTGCTACAATTGCAACCACGTCACCGCCTCTTGACCTGGCTGGCACTATTGCTGCTGGTCGCGCTGGTTAGCTATGGTCAAGTAGCGGCACAGCCGGCAGCCCCTGAATTGGTTGCCGGTTCTTATGCGGGTACGGTGAATGTTATGGAGCCGGCGCCACTGGGCGCCTTGGATCTGCTTCTGGAGATTACCAACGCCAACGGCGCGCTTTCCGGTCAGGTCAATGCCATCAAGACGCAGGTCTTTCTGGGCGGCCCGACCTTTACCGGCAGTGTGACGGCCAGTCAGGGTGTTACGACTACGGTGCGCATCGAGTCGCAGACCTTTAGCGGTACGGTGTCGGGGCGCACGGTGCAACGGCGCTTTGTCCTCACCGGCGACGTGTTGGATGGGGGAGAGACCCTCCGCGGCGTCTACACTGAAACCATTGTCGGCTTCAAACCACAGCCGATGCTGGTCAAGGGGGCCTTCCTGCTGGTGCGGCCCAGTGGCGTCACGGAGATCATCACCGTCCCGACACCGCGCGGCAGCACCCCCGTCCCCACGCCCACAACACCAGGCTCCGGGGGAGTGCCCACGCCGACCGCCACGGCAACCACCCCGCCGGTCAATGGCAATGGGCCAAAACTCTTCCTGCCGCTGGTGCAGCGTGGCGCCAGCGTCAACGCGGCCGCAGTTGAGGAGGCCATAACAGACAGTGCGCCGACGGTCGCGCCGACAGCAACGCCGACGCCCACCGCAATAGAAATGTCGCTGCCGACGGCAACGGAAACACCGACGCCCACACCGCTGGTGTTAGGGGCCAGCACCGTGCTGACGACGACAACCGAAATGCAACAGCAGATTCATCTGCCGTTGATCATCCAGTAGCAGGCCATAGTCACGGAGTGACGACTGAGGGTAGCCCGGTCTTTCAAGACCGGGACACCACGTCACGCGGCGAAACGTGGTGTCCCCACGCCACGCGGCGAAACGTGGGGACACCACGCCACGCGGCGAAACGTGGCGCCCCCACGCCACGCGGCGAAACGTGGGGCCCCCACGCCACGCGGCGAAACGTGGGACACCACGCCGACCGGCGAAACGTGGGGACACCACGCCGACCGGCGAAACGTGGTGTCCCCACGCCACGCGGCGAAACGTGGTGTCCCCACGCCGACCGGCGTAATGTGGCACCCACCACGTCACGCGGCGAAACGGGAAACGAGGGTTGAAACCCTCGTCTACCCTCAGTCGCCACTCCGTGGCTGAGAGGTCTGGGACCTATTGAAAAGCGAGCGTAGAGAACAATGAACATTCAACGAAACCTTCCAATCAGCCGTCAATTACGGCTTCTACTTCCTATCGTCCTGCCACTATTGACCCTGCTGCTCTGGCCGACGCTGCTCTTTGCCCAGGACAAGAGCGGGGTCAAGCCACAGGTAATCTCACTGCCCTCCGGCCCTGGTTCGCTGGAAGGGCTGGGCGAGAACTTTGAACCGAACCTGAGTACGGGTACTTCCAGCTACCCGGTCAAATTTACCGTGCCGCCGGGGCGGGGGCCCTCTGGGCGCGGAATGCAGCCGGAGCTGTCGCTCAACTACAACGGCGGCAACGCCAACGGCCCGTGGGGCATGGGCTGGAAACTGAGCATCCCGTCGATCCAACGGCGCACGGAAGATGGCCTGCCCACCTATGACGACGCCCAGGACCAATTCATCTACGCCAACGGCGAAAAGTTGGTCGCGCTCAAGAATGGCAGTTACCGCTTTGAGAATGAAAGCACCTTTATGCGCTTTCGGCGGATTGCGGGCAGCGGTTGGGAAGCCCACACGCCCGACGGACTCCGCTATGTCTTTGGCGAAACGGCAAACGCCCGTGTTGAGAACGCAAAAGGCATCTTCCGCTGGGCGTTGGAACGGGTGATCGACCCCCATGGCAACGAAGTACACCACACCTATCTGCACGATGGTGACTATGCCTACCCGCGCGAGATTCGCTATAACTTTGGTGAAAATACGGGGGGTGGCCCGGTCTATAGCGCTGTGATCTTCAACTACGAACCGCGTCCCGACACCTACACCGACCGCCGTAGCGGCGCGCCAATTCGGGTGGGCTTGCGCGGCACGGACATTCAGATGTGGGCGGTGGGCAAGCTGGTGCGCGCCTATGCCTTTACCTATGAACCGGAACGCTCCACCGGCAAGTACTCGCTGCTGATCAAAGTCGAGCAAGTGGGCGATGATGGGGTAAGCAAGTTACCGCCCCACACCTTCACCTACACCCAGTTCGACGCATCAACGCCTGCCGTCGTCTCCATGCAGAACCCGCCGCCGGTGGCGCTGACCAATCGCGACGCCGACCTGGTGGACATCAATGCCGACGGCCTGCCCGATATTGTCTACACGCCGGAGGATGGGCAGCATCGTTTCTATCTCAACCGTGGTCATGCCCGCTGGCAGGGCGAACCGGTGCTGCCCCAGAACTCGCCTGCCGAACGCTTGAGCAACCCCAACGTGCGTATGGCCGACATGAATGGTGATGGTGTAGTCGATCTGCTGGTCAAAGCCAGCGGCGCCGGCGCACCCCTCTACTATTACAGTAACAAAAGTGGCGCTGAATGGCAGCAGAGCGACCGCGTCGATTTTGGTCCCGCGCCGGCCTTTGACCTCAACGACCCCAACTTACAACTGCTGGATGTCAACAACGATCATCGCATTGATGTCGTGTTGACCACCAGCGGTCGCCTGAAAATCTGGCTGGCGCGTGAAGGCGCCTGGAGTCAAACCGCCGACTTCGATGTCCCCGCGCCCGCCGCCGGGGACGCCGCCAACTTTGCCGACCCCAAGTTCAAGGTCGGCGACCTGACCGGCGACCGCATGGATGATGTGGTCATGGTGCGCGATGGACAGGTCGTCCTCTGGGAACACAACGGCAACGGTTCCTATGAGGAGCCG
>QWII01000103.1 GCA_021405325.1 Caldilinea sp. CFX5
GAGGAATGGCTGGGTCTGCCGGATACACTCCTGAGCAGCGTCGTCGTGGCGATTGGGGCGGTCGCCCTGCTCTCCATTGACGAAGTGATTGATTGGAATGATGTGCGCGGCGTCAACTGGGGCGTCTTCCTGGTCATCGGCTCCGGCTTTACGCTGGGCGATGCGTTGGACAAAACCGGCGCCAACGACTGGTTTGCCGAGATTCTGGGGCCAACCTTGAGCGCGCTGCCCTTCAGCCTGGTGCTGCTGGCGGTGATTGTGATCGGCTTTGCCATTACCCAGTTAATCAACGATGTCACGTTGGGCGCCATCTTCTCGCCAATTCTGGTCAGTATGGCGCTGGCGACCGGCATCCCGCCGGAGCGACTGGTCATCCCCACCATCATCGCCATTGGGCTGGCCTACATGTTT
Organism: Caldilinea sp. CFX5; assembly: GCA_021405325.1. The sequence goes on from QWII01000103.1 coordinate 412, forward strand.
CCCAGCGCCTCCGCCCGTATGACCTTAGTCGCCGTCACCGGCGCCGTCGAACGCCGCGAAATGTTGCGCATCGGCTTTCTCATCGGCGTCCCATCCCTGCTCGTCGTCTATGGTTTCTTTTACCTGTTGACATTATTTGACTTGATTTAAAAGGAGAACAACGTCCATTTCTCTGACACCAGTCTTCTTGTCTTCCGGTCTTCCGATCTAGAAAGGGGGAATCCACATGCGCATCTGGTTAATCGGCGCCGACCTGCGCGGCTGTGAAGCGCTACGGCAGTTACGTAAGAACAAAAACATCGAAGTCATTGTGAGTGATTCGACGGAACGGCCTCGTGCGGTTGTCGATAAGGTGATCGACAAGGTAAACTATGTTGAACAGGTCACCTCGGTCAACATCAACCATCTGGCGCGGCGGCTTCGTCCCGATCTGATTCTCATTGATCCGGGCGAGGCGCAGCGGAGCATGGGACGCGTCTCCGGTGGCGTCGCCTTCACCGAATCGCTGCTCACTGAGATGGCCGCGGCCAGTGACTTTCCCTGTATTCTTTTGTGATAAGAGTTACGCAGTTGCCTGGGAACGCCGGCATCCTGCCGGCCTGCCGCCAGAGATGGCGCGGGAACCCGCTGGGTGCCCAACTGCGTAACTCCTATGTGAGTTGGTTGGTTGGTCGTTGGTTTCGACAGGCTCAACCAACGACCAACCAACCAACCAACGACCAACCAACCAACGACGAACCAACCAACGGGTCAACCGACCAACGAGTTGTAACAGAATTGATTGTCTATGATCGACTGGAATCTTTACCAGCAAGGAACGCCCCACAACCTGGGTCTCTACCGGCTTGACGGCTTTAGCGGTCGCCGTCAGCAGTTGCTTACCCTACATGAGTGGCTGACCGGCGGGGATGACTTGCCGGCGATTGCCATTAGCGGCGAGCAGGGCAACGGCAAAAGCACCCTGGCGACCGCCGCGGCCTGGAACCATTTCCACCACTTTAGTGACGGCATCGTCCGGGTCAGTGCGGCCGGCGGCGACCCCTTTCGGCTCTATGATGTGGTGCGCACGATGGACAGCGTCTTTGGCACCGAGTTGACACGCACGGCGCAGGAACGCTGGGGCTTGAGCATCCTAGAACAGCTCTACCGGCGCAAACGGCTGTTGATGATCGATAAGCTGGCCGGCGCCACCGCTGACGAGTTAGCAACGCTGGTCAATATTATCAGCCATCTCCACGAAAATGCCGGTTCGTCGCGCATTGTGCTGATTGACCGCAATTTTAACCCGCTCATTGCCGAATTGGTGCAGCACCAGCATGTCCATCTCACCGGGCTGGCGCCGGCCGATCTACCGGAGTTTATCGAAAAACGGGCGCCGGCAGCCGTCAAAGCAACGGCCCAGACCCATGTTGATGAAATCTATCAGTTGACCGCCGGTCGCCCGTTGGGGGTACGCTTGCTGTTGGGGCTGCTGTTGGATTTCTCTCTACCTGATCTCGTGGCAATGTTGGATGATCGCACCGATGATACGCGAGCGCTGCCGGTGCGCAATCTGGTCGCCTTTGCGGTGGAAAACTTTGCCGTCTTTAATCCGCAGATCGGGCCGTTGTTGGAACGGTTGGTAAGCGCATCCGGCGGCGCCTCGTTGAGCGCCTTGCGCGACCTCTTCTGGCATGATCTCGGCACGGTCAGTGAACTGGAACAATCGATCGCCGGGCTGTCCGAACGCGGGTTGATTGAATATGATCTTTACCGCCAACGGGTGGTGTTGCATCCGCTGGTGCGCAATTATCTCGAACAGAACGCCGTCATGTTAGGCGAAGAGTGGGAACGGAGCCACGCCCGCTATTATCTCCAATATGCCCAGCGCTATGTCGCCATGCCGCTTGAACGGTGGCGCGAGATCGATACCGAGTGGGGCAATATCTATCGCGGCGCCGATTGGTGTCAGCAGCGCATTCGCCGCCTCTGGAATCAAGAGCCGCTGGCCCTGTTGGAATCAGAGAGCGCCAAACAGCAGAAGTTAACGCTGCCGCCCGCTGAGCGCACCTTGGTCGAGGATCTGCGTCTCACCCAGGCATATGGCGTGGCGCTGGCGCACTATGCCTTCTGGCGCCATCCGCCCGGCAGCGTCGATTGGATTGCCACCGGCGCTGTCGCCGCTTTGGGGTTGAGCGATCTGCGCGACTATGGCTGGCTGCTCATGAACATCGGTCGCCAACGCTTCTTTACCGGCGAGTTGCCGGAAGCCGTTGGCTGGCTGGAACAGGCGCAGCAGATTTTTGACGAACGCGATCTGCTGATGGAGCTGGCCTATGTGTTGACCGATCTCGGCACCTCCTATCGCGTGCGCAATGAACCGCGCCGGGCGCTTACCTATTTTCATGCCGCCTTTGACGCCGTTGCCCCGCTGGGCGACCAGCGCGCCCTGGCGACGGCTTATATGAACATGGGGAGCGCCCACTACAGCCTCAACAACTATGAACGCGCTCTGCAAGAGCATCGCAAAGCCCTACGCATTGCTGTGCGGCTGGAAGATGATCGCCTGGCGGGCAGCGCCTATAACAATATGGGGCTGGCGATGGAGGGCATGGAGCGCTTTGACAAAGCACAGGAAGCCTACTCCTATGCGCTGGATCTTTTTCACCGCGCCAATGATGTCATCGGCATCAGCACCTGTTACAACAACCTGGGGTCGGCCAGCTATGGGCGCGGCGAGTTGGGGCAGGCGCTCATGTGGTACGAACTGGATTTGCGCCTCTCCGAAAAGCGGGGGGCCTGGACCGATATGGCCGCCACCCTGCACAACCTCGGCCATGTCGCCTTGGAGCAGGGAGATGCCGAACGCGCCCTCGCCTATTTCCAACAGAGTCGGGATCTCTATGCTGCTTTTCAACTGGAAGAATATGTAGAGGAAGAGAGCGATATGATGGAGGAGATTCAGGCGCAACGCAAGATGTAGGATTTTGTTAACAACGAGTAGGTACGATCACCCCCGCTCTCAACCAAGTAAAGCTAACACTGAAAGCTAAAACTGACACGGCGCCATTTTGTCGGGGCACGATAGTTCGTGCCCCGACAAAATGGCGCCGTGTCAGTTTTAGATCAAACAAAACTCTAACAAAGTATTAGCACAATTCTTGTACAAAAGGCGCAAAATTATTGCTGTTTGTGCATATCCAAAATTTGCACAGACATAGAGGGTGCGGTATCATAGGGTCCATTAGCACTCTCGATGGTAGAGTGCTAATTAATCAACAGATTTGATGAATGGATTAATCAAAAGCCATTGATCAAGTAAATGATAAGTACTAGTTTACACGACGTAGTATTGTATCGTAGTAGTATTGTATCGTAGTAGTATTGTATCACAGTAGTATTGTATCGCAACAACGTATTCTATCACAACTCTGCAAGTGCGTTTGAACAAGGAGGATTGTGCAATGAACCTCAAGCCGCTGAGTGACCGCCTGGTCGTCAAGCCGTTGGAAGGGGAAGAACAGACCGCTTCCGGTATTCTTCTGCCCGAAACCGCCAAAGAGAAACCCCAACAGGGCAAAGTCGTCGCCGCCGGCCCCGGCGCCCGCAAGGAAAATGGGGAACGCGTCCCGATGGATGTCAAAGTTGATGACACCGTACTCTATGCCAAATATTCCGGCACCACCATCAAGCTGAGTGGCAAAGAATATTTGATTCTCAAGGAAAGTGATGTCCTGGCGATCGTTGGCTAAACCCAACGTTTGGCAATGACCCAATCTGACTGGTATGAGAAGAACACAGTCTGTGACCGATAGCGATCAATCGGCAACCCCACAGACTGCCGAGTACGACTACTATCAGTAGACCGCAACATAACTCAAGTAGCATTGATCGACGCTGGACTAAACGACTGCGGACTACGGACTATTTATTTGAAGGAGCGAAAAAAAATGGCAAAGCAAATCGTCTTTGAAGATGCTGCTCGTAAAAAATTACAGGCTGGTGTCGATGCGCTGGCCAACGCCGTCAAGACCACGCTTGGTCCCAAGGGGCGCAATGTGGCGTTGGACAAGAAATGGGGCAGCCCCACCGTTACCCATGATGGTGTGACCGTCGCCAAGGAAATTGAACTGGAAGATCCCTTTGAGAACATGGGCGCCCAGTTGCTCAAGGAAGCCGCCACCAAGACCAACGATGTCGCCGGTGATGGCACCACCACCGCCACCGTGCTGGCCCAGGCCATTGTCAACGAAGGTCTGAAGAACGTCACCGCCGGCGCCAACCCCATGCAGATCAAGTGGGGCATCGAAGCCGGTCGCGACGCGATTGTCAAGGCGCTCAAGGAACTCGCCACCCCGGTCGCCGGCAAGGATGGCATCGCCCAGGTCGCCAGCATCTCCGCCGCCGACAAGAATATCGGCAGCCTGATCGCCGAAGTGATGGACAAGGTCGGTAAGGACGGCGTCATCACCGTCGAAGAGAGCAAGGGCCTCGAATTTGAGACCGAATACGTCGAAGGTATGCAGCTCGACCGCGGCTACCTCAGCCCCTATTTCGTCACCAACTCTGAGCGCATGGAAGCTTCCATCGATGATCCCTATATTTTGATCACCGACAAGAAGATCAGCAGCGCCCAGGACATTGTCCCCGCCCTGGAAAAATTGGTCCAGATTGGCAAGCGCGAAATTGTTGTCATCGCCGAAGATGTGGACGGCGAAGCGCTGGCCACCCTGGTGTTGAACAAGCTGCGTGGTATGGTCAACGCCCTGGCGATCAAGGCCCCGGGCTTTGGCGACCGCCGCAAGGCCATGTTGCGCGACATCGCCATCCTGACCGGTGGCACCGTCATCTCCGAAGAAGTGGGCCGCAAGTTGGAGAGCGTCATGCTCGACGACCTGGGCCGCTGTGACCGCATCGTCAGCACCAAGGACGACACCACCATCGTCGGTGGCGCCGGCACCAGCGACGGCATTCAAGGCCGCATCAACGAGATCCGCGCCGAAATTGACAACAGCACCAGCGACTACGACCGCGAGAAGCTGCAAGAACGCCTGGCCAAGCTGGCCGGTGGTGTGGCGATCATCCGCGTCGGCGCCGCCACGGAGACCGAACTGAAGGAAAAGAAGCACCGGGTGGAAGACGCCCTGAGCGCCACCCGCGCCGCGGTCGAAGAAGGCATCGTCCCTGGCGGTGGTGTGGCGTTGATCAACGCTATGCCCGCCCTGGAATCGGTGAAGCTCGAAGGTGATTCCGCCACCGGCGTCCGCATTCTGCGCCGCGCCCTGGAAGAACCCATGCGCATGATCGCCAGCAACGCTGGTCTGGATGGCCCGGTTGTCATTGAAAAAGTGCGCGGCCTCCATGCCGATGGCAAGAAGACCACCGGTTACGACGTGTTGGCCAATGGCTATGTCGATATGCTGCAAGCCGGCATTATCGACCCGGTCAAGGTTACGCGCAGCGCTGTGGAAAACGCCTGCTCCATCGCCTCCATGATTCTGACCACCTCTGCCCTGGTCACCGACATTCCTGAGAAGGAAAAGGCCCCGGTCGGCGGCGGTGATGGCGGTATGGGTGGCATGGGCGGCATGATGTAATCGAAGGTTGCCTTCGGTTCGTTGTCGTCACGATTGCTTGAACTGAAAAAGGGGAGCGCCGCAATTGGGTGCTCCCCTTTTTTTGTTTGTGCCACACCCGGAATAACGGATTCGTGACAGGAACGGATTGGCTTCTTGGTAGACAAGTCTTGCGAGTGCCGCTCATCTACAGAAAGTGTGAGGTTTCGACCCGCCACACCTGTCAGGTTTTGGAAACCTGACAGGTGTTCACACTTTCCGTAGATGAGCCGCGAGTGCAATGGAGCAACCTGGGCGGGTGCGGTTTCGTCCCGGAGGGACGGTTGAGTTTAGGGTGGGGAGAGGTAATGCGCCACTTACGCTCCCTCTTTCCAGGTCTTTTACGCTACTTGCAAGTTTGCCGTAGGCAGTGGTTCAAAAAATAGTTCATGCGGCACATGGAAGAAAGCGGCCAACTGATTGATATGATCGACGGTGAGTTTGCGCTTGCCATTGAGTACAGCCGAGACGATTGATTCGCTTTTAAAGATGGGGAGTAAATCTTTCTGTTAGGAGTTACGCAGTTGGACAAGACCTGTCAGGTTTGCGAAACCTGACAGGTCTCTGGTAGCGCCCGTCAACTGCGTAACTCCTATCTGTTTCAAATTGTGTAATTCAAGTAATCCTTTGAGTAGTTCGATACCACGCAATGTGTAGTTTGCTTTGTCTTCGGTCTTAGCTTCATAGGCCCAGACTAGTGTGCCAAGCAGATCCAAATAAGCTGTTTCTTCCTTAGTTAGTTCATCCTGATCGATAAGGCGACCGATTTCTGCTTGTACTTCCTTATATTCTGTTTCATTGCTGATGGTATGTGGCAAGAACGCACTCAGCAACTGACGATACTGTGTCTTACTCAAACCATTCATCATCTTTCCAAGCCTCCCTATCATACTCGGTATGGGTCATAACCGAACGGATGTAAACCATCTGAATGCGATACTCAATACGCACCACCAACCGATAATGGTTACCGGCAATATTGAAAACGGTTAACCTTTTGACCTGATCAGCCGATGCAAAGTCATTGCGTACTTTCTTCTATACTGTTTATACCTTATTTGGCTGATGTTAAGCTAACAAAAATTTGATAAACTATTCAATCAATTTTCGCTTTATCGAAAGGGAACAGTTCAATGGCTTTTTTCTATTCTCAAGAAATCCAAATTAGGAGTGAACGGGTCGATACAGGGGAATATCGGCTAGGAAAGACTGACGACGATGTAATATCAATCATGAAAACAGAGAATGTTGAGTATAAACACGACATCTACAACCTATATTGTGACAAGTGCGGTGGGTTCGCAATCGATTACCTGAATCCACCACGCGCCATCCGAAAGGGGTCCTTGTTTTTTCTTTTGTGCCTGGCACTCCTGATCTATGGAGTCATCAAGGGACCTTTTATATGTATGCAAATATTTTTAGCCATAATGGTACTCTTCGCTGCTGCTAAAGCAACTAATGTACTGGAATGGACACACAAGTTTGGATGTAAAAATTGCGGATTTTGTTTTGGTTACAAGCTCAAGCTGATGCCTAGTTATGAGCAAACAGAAAACCCATTCAATTATACTGTTGACTCCTCAAATCTACCTTGCCGCAATGAAAGGATGGTGATCTGTAACAATGAAAAGATAGGTATTCTTGGAAAAATGTGGTAGCAAACTAATCAAGTCAGGTTCAAAAGTTAAATGCGTTTATAGAATGCAATCACTTGCTCTGCTAATTGTACCACCTTCTCACGTAACGAACGGGGTTCGATCACTTCGATCTGCGCGCCATAGCTGAGGACATATTCGGCGGCGTCCTCTTCGTATTGAAAGCGCATGTGGACACAGTGCCAGCCATCGGATGCGGGCGGGTCGATCTGTTCGATGCGGGCGTAGCGACCACCGCCGTTGAGGCGTTCGACCGTGCCGGGAGCGACGCGCAGGGTGGCGTAATAGGTAGGGAGGCCGGCTTTGAAATCGACTTTGGACTGTTCCCAGTAGGCGGCCAGGTCAAAATCGGCGGGGCGACAGGCGGGTTGGTCGGTGAGAACGGCGTTTTGGATGCGGGTCACGCGATAGGTACGCGGTTCGCTATCGACAGCGGCGATGAGATACCAGACCTGCCGGTTGGCGACCAGGCCCAGCGGATCGACCAGCCGTTCCACCAGCGTCTCGTCACTGCGCTGGTAGGTGAGCAGAAGTTTGCGTTCCTGGGCAATGGCGGTTTGTAATAGGGGCAGCCAATCGGTCGGCTCGTCCCGTTGTTGCCAGCCGTTGACATCGACATGAATAGTCTGGCGCGCTTGTTCGGCGCCCCGGCGAGCGGTGGAGGGTAGGGCGGCGATCAGTTTGATCAAGGCCGCTTCCCCGGCCCGATCCAACCCCAGGTCGGCTAGCAGCCGTTTCGGCTGGGCGGCAAAGAGCGCTTGAATTTCCGCTTCATTCAGGCCGGTCAGATTGGTGCAATACTCTTCCAGCAATGCCCAGCCACCCCCGGTTCCCCGCTCGGCATAGACCGGCACCCCGGCGATGCTCAACGCTTCCATATCGCGATGGATAGTGCGTTCGGAGACTTCCAGGCGTTCGGCTAGTTCACGCGCCGTCATGCGGCGGCGGGATTGTAGCAGTAGTAGGATGGAGAGTAGGCGGTCGGCGCGCATGGGTTTGCTCCTGGGTTACTGTTCTTAGGGGCCGGCCAGCCTGCCTTGAAAACAACAGGGATTTCGCAGATTATACAGATTAATTTTCGGTAAAAATCTTTGAAATCTGCGGAATCCCCGTTGTTTTCATTGGCTGTGGCGCACAATGGTGCATGGGTACTTCCTGGCAGCGGCAACTGCCGTCCGGTCAACCAGAACAGTTCCCGCCTCTGTCAGGAAGGCTGGCCTCGGCTTGAGTTGTGGTCCATTGTAACACGACAATATGACATCTGCTGTCACGAATGGCGACGGCGCTAAGTTAACAGCAGCGTTACTGGACAAGATACGAAACCGTTATACAATAGAGCAAGCAGCGCAACCGTCCTGTCTCTTGACAATATTTTTCCAGGATACGCTATGACCAATCCCAACCCCTATGCCGAACATTTTATCTTCTCCATCTTGCCATGCCTTTAAAAAATCCGTTGCTTCCCGAATCCGTTGTTGTGTTCCCTATACCGCGATTCCCACCAAATAGACCCGCAAGACTTTATCAGCCACCTCAAAAATAGCCGGTCCCTGCGCCAGCAGCGGGTTATCTGTCAGCTTTTCATCAAAGACCACCAACCACCCTTTGGGCAGGCCGGTGGCTTGCAAGTAATCGACCAGTTGCGCTTTGCCTTGATCGAACTTGGCCTGCCCATACCAAACATTTGATTCTACAATTTAAATATGACAAAAGGTGTCATGAAACCGCCGCTATACTCAGATAATCAATTATGACGAGTCAACCGAACCAATCAGAAAAGGATCATCGACCACCATGACGCTTCCCATCGCCAACTATTGGCAATTGCTCAACCGTTATCTAGCGCCACAGCGGCGGGCGGTCGTGTTGATGGCGCTGTTGCTGCTGAGTAGCATTGGGCTGCAACTGGCGGGACCGCAGGTGGTGCGTCGCTTTATTGACGCCGTGCAAGCCGGGGCCAGTGAAAACCTATTGGTACGGGCGGCGCTGTTCTTCCTCGGCGTGACCTTTGCCCAGCAGATGTTACGGGTGCTGGCTGGCTATTGGAGCCAGCGGGTTGCCTGGACGGCTACCAATGCGCTGCGCGCCGACCTGGCCGATCACCTGGTGCGGCTAGATCTTAGCTTCTACCTGGCCCACACGCCGGGCGAATTGATCGAGCGGGTTGATGGCGATGTACGGGAACTGGCCGAATTTTTCTCTAATTTCGCTGTCCAGTTTGTGACCAGCGCCTTGTTATTGCTGGGCGTGTTGGTCGCGGTCGCGCTGGTGGATCTGCGTTTGGGGCTGGCTTTTGTTATCTTCGCCCTGCTGGTTTTGTTGGTATTGAGCTATGTCCGCCGCCGAGGGACGCCGCACTGGCAGGCGGATCGCGAGCAGAATGCCCAGATCTACGGCTATTTGGGCGAAGTTTTAACGGCCACGGAAGACATTCGCACCAGCGCCGCGACCCCCTACGTCATGCGCCGCTTTTTTGCCCATCTCCAAAGCTGGCTGCCGGTGCGCTTGTGGGCCGGTTTCTGGGGTCAGAGCATGATGACGGCGGCGATCCTGCTCTTCGCCATTGGCGATGCGTTGGTCTATGGCGCTGGCGGCGCGCTCTACCAACAAGGCGCCATCTCACTGGGGACGGTCTATCTGCTCATTGCCTATATGGTAATGCTGGCTGCGCCGCTGGAAGAGTTGCGCACCCAAATGCAAAACTTGCAACAGGCCGACGCCGGCATTGCCCGCATTCGTGAGCTGCTGGCAACACGTTCCCATTTGACGCAAGGGGATGCCGTGCTACCCAACGGCCCCCTCGCCGTCACCTTTGACCATGTTTCTTTTACCTACTCTACCGCATCACCTGATCCGCAATCTCGCAATCTCGTAATCTCCCACCCTACCTTACGCAACGTCACCTTCCACCTGCCCGCCGGTCGCACCCTCGGCTTGTTAGGGCGTACCGGCAGTGGCAAGACGACCCTGACCCGCCTGCTCTTTCGCTTCTATGACCCACAGGAAGGGGACGTTTGTATCGGCGGCGTGCCAGGGCGCACAAGCAACTTGACAGCCTGGCGCGCCCGCATCGGGTTAGTCACGCAGGAAGTGCAACTCTTTGAAGCCACCCTGCGCGACAACCTGACCTTCTTTGACCCCACGGTGAGCGACGACCAATTGCGCCATGTGCTGGATCAACTAGGGTTGGACAAATGGCTGGCCCGTTTGCCGGCGGGGCTGGATACGCCCATTGCCAACAGCACCCTATCCGCCGGCGAAGCGCAGTTGATCGCCTTTGCCCGGCTCTTTCTCAAAGATCCCGGCCTGGTGATCCTGGATGAAGCGTCCAGCCGCCTCGACCCGGCGACCGAGATGCTGCTGGAAGCCGCGCTGCACCGCTTACTGGCCGGGCGCACTGCCATCATCATTGCCCATCGCCTGACTACGGTAGAGCGGGTGGATGATATTTTGATTCTGGCGAACGGCGCCGTGCAAGAATTTGGCGAACGCGCTACGCTCGCAGCCAATCCTGAATCGGTTTACACCAAACTCAAACAGACCGGCTTAGAAAAGGTAATCCAATGACAGAAGTCGCCCACCGCTACTGTCACTTACAATCATCACCGCCGTAATTGTCACCTTGTCACCCTGTCATCCTTGTCACCTTGTCATTCCGGGAGCAAAAACACCATGCCATCCAATGCCTACTTCATGTGGCGCCTCTTTCGCTATCGCCCCTGGCCGCAACTGGTTAGCGGTTGTTGTTGGATTATCTTTCACAGTTGGGCGCTCTGGCCGGGGTTGTTGGCCAAAGCCTTTTTCGATCTGCTGGCAGGGAAGGCGCCCTTTGGCTTGAATTTGCCGACGTTGATTGCATTGGTGGTTGTGCTAGCCGCGGTGCGGGCAGGCGCGGTCTATTTGGACATTTTTGTCGGCAATACGACAGGGATCCGGGTCCGTGGGTTGGTGCAACGGAATCTGCTCACCCGCATTCTGGAACGACCAGGAGCCAAGGCGTTACCCGGTAGCGTCGGCGAGGCGCTTTCGACCTTGCGTGATGATGTGGAGGCGATGTGGGGCGCCGGTTGGGCGTTTGATGTCATTGCCTACACGATCTTTGCGCTAGGTGGGTTGGCGATTCTCCTCTGGATTGATGTGCGGGTGACGCTGTTGGTCTTCCTGCCGATTGTCAGCGTGATTGTCCTGGCCCATGTGATGGGGACGCGCCTGCAACGGGTACGCGAAGCAAGCCGGGAGGCGACAGCGCAAGTGACCGGCGCCCTGGGTGAAATCTTTGGCGCCGTGCAAGCGATCCAGGTTGCCGGCGCGGAAGCGCGGGTGATTGCCCATCTTCGTCAGTTGGGGGACGAACGGCAGAAAGCCATGTTGCGCGACCAACTGCTGGGGCTGGTGCTGAATGCCGTTTTTGGCAATACGGCTAGTTTGGGCGCGGGGTTGACCATGTTGGTGGCGGCGTCAGCGTTGCGCCGCGGCGACTTTACTATTGGCGACTTTGCTCTCTTTACCACCTATCTGCTTCAAGTCACCGACATGACCGGCTTTCTGGGCTGGATGGTCGCTGCCTATCAACAGATGACCGTTGCCTTCCGCCGTGGCGTAGCTTTGTTACAGGGAGCGCCGCCGGCAGCGTTGGTCGCCCATCACCCGGTTCCGGTCAAAGAGCCGCTGCCGCCGTTGCCAGTGTTGGTCAAAAAGGCTGCTGATCGCCTGGAAACCCTGGCCGTCGAAGGGTTGACCGTGCGCCATCCCGACGGGGGTGGGATTGAAGATATTAGCTTTACCTTGCCACGGGGCAGCCTGACGGTTGTCACTGGGCGCATTGGCACCGGGAAGTCAACCTTGCTGCGCACCTTGCTGGGCTTATTGGAAGCGCAAAGCGGAACGATTTGTTGGAATGATCGAGCCATTGACCAGCCGGCCACCTTTCTCATCCCACCACGGGTGGCCTATCTGCCACAGGTGCCAACCCTCCTTTCCGGCGCCATGCGCGAAAACATTTTGCTTGGCATCGACGCTACGCCTGAACAACTGGGGCAGGCTGTGCAGACGGCTGTGCTGGAAGCGGATCTGGCCGCTTTTCCCGCCGGGCTTGACACCATGATCGGTGCGCGTGGCGTGCGCCTCTCCGGCGGCCAAATCCAACGCACCGCTGCCGCCCGCATGTTTGTGCGCGCCCTCACCGCGCCGGCAGAACTGCTCGTTATCGATGATCTCTCCAGCGCGCTCGATGTCACCACCGAACAACAGCTTTGGCAACGGCTGTCTCCATTATTTTCCCACCAACCCTCTCCACCAACCGTTGCTGCGCCCGATGCACAACCCCCAATCACGCATCTCGCATCTTGCATCACTTATCTAGTCGTCTCCCACCGGCCCGCCATCCTGGCGCAAGCTGACCAAATCTTGTTGTTGGCACGAGGTCGCCTGGCAGCAAGTGGTCGCCTCACCGACTTATTGGAACAGAGCGCTGAAATGCGCGCCCTCTCTACCCCTGCCCCCGTCAAGTGATCAGTCAATTGTGGAAGGGAAAGTTAGGCAATTTACACGTAGCCCACTTGGCTTGTTAGTTCTACAATATAGAAAGAAAGCACCGGATCTTCTCAGGATCGAGCCTTTGACGATTTTCGCCTGCCCATTGTAATATGAGTGTTGGCAATACCATTGCGCGGTCATTGTGACGCCCAAACTCAGCTTATGGTTTTTGAAACGAATTTATGACCCTGCCGCAACGCTTAACACCTTTTCACACATACCTGATTTTTATCGATGTGCTGGGGCTGTTCATTCTCTTAGTCGGCATCAGCCAAATCCCAACGTATGCTGATCCGTTTAACTTTTTCCTGTTGCTCGGTCTGGCCATCGTTGCTGCCCTGGCGCCGATTGCCACCGCGGCCTTCGACGACGCCGGGTTTAACTATGGCTTAGGCGCTGTGGTCAGCCTGGCGGCCTTCCCCACCTATGGCCCCACGGCTGCCGCCCTTCTGGTGGCGATCTATAGCGTGGTCTTTTGGCTGGCGCGACCGGCGGACCGGCGCACCTGGAAAAAGCACATCAGCCAGTTGATCTTCAACATCAGTATGCAAGCCATCGCGGTCTTCATCGCGGGGCAGGCATTTTGGCTCACCAAAGTGTGGGTCGGCGCTGATTCAATTTGGGGCCAACTCCTGCCCTGGTTGCCGGCGGCCTTTGTCTATGTCGAGGTGAACATCTGGCTACTGATTGGCATCTTGCGGCTGCAACGAGGCCCGGTTGTGCAACCGATGACTCTGTGGCGGGCCGAGCGTTCCGCCTCCAAGATTATTCTGCCGGCCACGGCTTTGGGGGGCGCCACGTTGGGCTACGCCGTTTCCCACTATGATGCAATTGGGGTGATCATCTTCTTCTGGCCCATCCTGCTATCAGCCTACGCCTTTCGGCTCTATGTGCAACAGATGCAAAATCATCTGGCCAACCTGGAACAGATCGTCGCCGACCGCACCAAAGATCTGGCGGAACTGAATCGGCAAAAGGACGCCTACCTGGCCGTTCTCACCCACGACATGATGACGCCGCTGACCAGCATCCGTCTCTGCGCCGAGGAGTTACAGGCCGACCCTACCAGTGCGGCGGATAACCCCAGTTTGATTACCTTCTTGTTACGCAGTCAGCGCACGCTCTTTACGATTGTGCGCAATATTCTGGACATTGAAAAGTTACAGGCCGGCGGCTCCCTCTCTTCCAAAAAGACCATTTGTGATGTGGGGCAAATCTTGACCCATGTGGTTGAGATCCTGCAAAATGAGGCCGAAGAGAAGCAGGTGTCGATCCACTATACCATCCCTGATCGCGCACTGCTGGTTTATGCCGATCGCAATCAGCTTGAGCGCGTCCTGATGAACCTGCTCTCCAACGCTGTAAAGTATACGCCGCAAGGCGGCTCAGTGACCGTTCTGGCCGAACAGAAGGAAGAGAAGGTGGTCATCAGCTTTACCGACAAAGGCTATGGCATTCCGACGGAAGAGATTCCCTATATCTTTGAGCGCTTTCGCCGTGTGGAGCAGCACAAAGAAAAAGCAACCGGCACCGGGCTGGGGCTGGCCATTACCAAGGCATTGGTGGAAGAACATGGCGGCGTCATTGCGGTTGATAGCGTGGTCGGCAAAGGCAGTACCTTTACCGTTTCCTTGCCAACGGGCATTCACCATGCCCAGTTGCTGCAACAGGAAACCAGAATGATTGAGTGACAATCGGGTATGAATGGTAAGAAGATTCTAATCATTGATGATGATGTCAATCTAGGGCAGATGATCAAGCTGACCTTTGTGCGCGCCGGCGCCGAGGTCTTTACCGCGGTGGACGGGCGCGATGGGTTGCGTCAGTTTTATGAGAATCACCCCGATCTGGTGATCCTGGATGTGCGGATGCCCGACATCAACGGTTGGGAGACCTGCCGGCAGATCCGGCTGCTCTCCAATGTGCCGATCATCATGTTGACCACCCTGGACAACGATGAAGATGTGATCCGCGGTCTGGATCATGGCGCCGATGACTTTGTCACCAAACCCTTTAGCCGCGATGTGTTGTTGGCGCGCGCCCGTGCTGTCCTCCGCCGCAGCGAATTGCTGGTCGAGCCGGAAGATCAATTTGTCTACAACGACGGCTATCTCTTAATTGACCTGCGTAAACACCGCGTCCAGGTGAATCATCAACCGGCCCAACTGAGTAGCACTGAATTTCGCCTCTTAACCTACCTGCTGCAAAACGCCGGCCAGGTGCTAACCTATCAAAACATTCTCGATAAAGTCTGGGGCTGGGAATATCAGGACAGCGTCGATTATGTCCATGTCTATATTTCCCACCTCCGCCGCAAGCTCGAAGCCGACCCACGCAACCCCAAATACCTGTTGACGGAACGCGGGATTGGGTATCGGTTTGAGCGAAAGAAGAAGTAGTTGGTTAGTTGGTTGGTTTCGACAGGCTCAACCAACCAACTAACCAACCAACGAATTGACCAACTATCACTTCTTATTCACCATCTTCTGCAATTCATACAACCGATTGAGGGCGTCGAGGGGGGTGAGGCCATTGACATCGAGTTTGCGCAGCGCTTCGACAGCAGGGTGGTTGTCGGCAAAGAGCGAGACTTGGAGGGCGGCGGCTTTGCCCCGTTTGGTTTCGGGTTCAAAGAGCCGTTTAGGGCCGGCGGCCCCGCTCCGTTCCAGGTCGGCCAGAATTTCCTCGGCGCGATTGACGGCGGCCAGTGGTAGGCCGGCCATGCGCGCCACATGTACGCCATACGAGCGATCCGCTTTGCCGGGAATGATGCGGCGCAGGAAGATCACATCAGCGCCGTTGCCGCTGTCATCTACCGCTACGTTGTAATTCACCACATGGGGCAGGCGTTCGGCCAGATCGGTCAACTCATGGTAGTGGGTGGCAAAGAGCGTTTTGGCGCGCAGGCCAGGGTGATTGTGAATATATTCGATTACCGCCCAGGCAATGGCCAGCCCATCATAAGTGCTGGTGCCGCGACCGATCTCATCCAAGACCAGCAAACTGCGGTTGGTGGCGTGGTTAAGAATATTGGCGGTCTCCACCATCTCGACCATAAAGGTGGATTGGCCGCGGTGGATCTCGTCGCTGGCGCCGATGCGGGTGAAGATGCGATCCACCACGCCGATCTGCGCGGCGTCCGCCGGTACAAAGCTGCCGATCTGCGCCATAAGGGTGATCAAAGCAACTTGTCTGAGGCTCGTAGACTTCCCCGCCATATTAGGGCCGGTCAAAATATGGATTGCCGCCTCTGGCGTAAGGTGGGTGTCGTTCGGCACAAAGGGTTCATCGGTCAGGCTCAACTCGACCACCGGATGACGACCGGCGCTGATCTCGATGCTCGGCCCTTCGTCCACAGTGGGGCGTACATAGCGGCGGTTGAGCGCCACCTCGGCCAGCGACGCATAGACATCCAGTTCGGCCAAGAGCGTCGCCAGCAGCAAAAGCTGGCGCGCCGACGCCGCAACTTGGGTGCAAAGTTCGCGAAAAAGCTGCTGTTCAATGTCCAGCCGCCGCTCATCAGCGTTGAGAACAAGCGCTTCGTACTCCTTGAGATCGGGCGTGATATAGCGTTCGGCGTTGGTCAGCGTCTGCTTGCGAATGTAGTCGGAGGGTACTTTGTCGAGATGGGTGTGGGTGATCTCGATGTAGTAGCCAAAGACTTTGTTGTAGCCGACCTTTAGGCTCTTGATGTCGAGGCGCTCCCGTTCGGTGCGTTCCAGGTTGGCGATCCAATCTTTGGCGTGACGGCTTTTATGCACCAGTTCATCCAGTTCGGCGCTAAAACCGGCGTTGATGATGCCGGGGGTGGCCAGGGTGGCCGGCGGCTCTTCGGCTATCGCCTCTTGCAAGAGTTGCAGGGTCTGCTCACATTCGGGCAGTTTGGCGATCAGGTTGATGATCGAGAGGTTGGGTAGTTGCATCGGCTTCTGCTCAGGGCCGCCCACCAGGTTGATAAAGCTGCGGATCTCTTCGCCGGTCAACCGCTTGATGGTTGGCACTTTGCGCAGAATTTCGCGGATGCCGACCAGGTCGCGCGGCAGGGCTACCCCTTGTAGCACCCGATTTGTCCATCGCTCCAGGTCGCCCAGCCCATTCAACGCCTCGCGCAATTCGATGCGGAATGCCGTGTCATCAAAGAGCGCCTGCACGGCATCAAGCCGTTTTTGGATGGCGGTGACATCGAGCAGCGGCTGGCTCAACCAGCGGCGCAACATCCGTCCGCCCATTGGCGTCAACGTGCGATCCAGCACGCCCAATAAGCTGCCTTTGACATCGCCGCTGCGGATCGTTTCGGTCAGTTCCAGGTTGCGCCGCGTCGATTCGTCCAGGGTCATAAACTCGCCGATGGCGTAACTATGCAGGTTGGTCAACTGAGTCAACGCCGCTGGTTGCATCTCCTTGAGGTAGGCCAGGACGCCGGCAGCGGCGCGCACGCCCTGCGGTCGCCCATAGAGACCAAAGCCATCCAACGTGGCAACCTGAAAGTGCCGCTGAAGCGTTTGGGTCGCCGTCTCCAACTCTACTTGCCACGGCTCCACTGGGGAGATAACCGGCTTCAGCGTGGCAATCAAGCCGTGCAGATCCGATTCAGTAGGGCGCCAGTCAATGGGGATTAACTCACTCGGTTGCAGACGGCTGATCTCTTCGCCGATGCGCCGTTCCAATTCGCTGCGGCTGTTGACGGTGATCTGGGTAGCGGCAAATTCGCCGGTAGTAATGTCACAATAGGCAATACCGGCGGTTTCGCCTCGACCATCGATGCTGACGGCCAACAAATAGTTGTTGCGCTTCTCGTCAAGTAAGGTCGGTTCAACGACTGTCCCTTTGGTGACTACGCGCAGCACCTCGCGTTCGACCAGCCCCTTGCCCGGTTCGGTCATCTGCTCGGCCACAGCGACCCGGTAGCCTGCTTCCACCAGGCGCGCCAGGTAGCCATCGACGCTGTGATAGGGCACACCGGCCAGCGGCACCCGCACATCATTGCCCACGGGCCGGCTGGTCAGCACCACATCACAGACTTTGGCGACGGTTTTGGCGTCGTCGTCAAAGGTTTCGTAGAAATCACCCAGGCGGAAAAAGAGGATGCAATCCGGGTATTGACTCTTCAGGGCCAGGTATTGCTGGCGCATTGGCGTCGTCATGGCAAACCTTTCAGATTTTCAGTAGTCCGCAGTCAAGCAGTCGCGTAGTCCAGGGTCAGATGATTGCACGCTCGGCTACGTTATGGTCTGCTGAAAATTTATTGTGTCAATAGTTGATCAAAATGCTCCAATACCTGGGGGAGATTGCGGCGACCGAGGCCGATGCGGAAGTGATTGCCGGGCAGATCGAACATGGAGCCGGGGACGATCATGAGACCTTGCTCATCCAGCGCCCGTTGACAGAGGGTTTCCAACGGTTCGTCACCCAGCCAGCGGGGAAACATGATCGAACCGCCTTGGGGGCGCAGCCATTGCACCAAAGTCGCATGGCGCGTGCAAAAGGCTTCAACTGTCCGCAGATTTTCGCGTACAATCGCCAGGCTGCGCTGCGCCAGTTGGTCGCCGGCACGCAGACCAATCAGCGCCAGAATTTCACTGGGTGCGCTATTGCAGATCGTCGTGTAATCTTTGAGTATCAACCAGCGAGGCGGCAGATCGGTCTGCTGCGTCGCCAGCCAGCCGATGCGCAACCCCGGCAGACCAAAGGTTTTGGACATACCGGAGAGAGTGACAGCCCGTTCATACAGATCACAGAGGGACGGCAGTCGCAAGCGTTCGTCATGCTCCAGCAGGCGGTACATCTCGTCGCTGAAAAGATAGAGGCGATGGGCGCGGGCAAATTCGACAATGCACAGCAGATCGGCTTGGGTCGGGATGTAACCGGTGGGGTTGTGCGGAAAATTGATGATCAGCAACTTGGTGCGCTGGGTGATCATACGTTCCAAGGCATCAATATCCAATACCCAATGATCCCCCTCGGTTTGCAAATACCAGGGCGTCGCCTCACAGCCAATCGACTGGGCGACGGCATAGAGCGATTGGTAGGCCGGCGCGGTGTAGATGACCTGGTCGCCGGGTTGCAGCAGACTGTGCATGGCAATGAAGATCAACTCTTCCGGTGCAGCGACAATGATCTGCTCCGGGCCAACCTGTTGATACATCCGGGCAATGGCGGCGCGCAAGAGCGGATGGCCCGGCGACTCGGTGTAGCCCAGGTGTAAGCCTTCCCAAAGTTGGCGGCTTTCGGCATCAGCCATTGCCACCAGTTCCGGCACCGTGAGGCTCTCGCAGTCGGATGAGCTTAGCAGCCATTGCACGGCAAATTCATATTTGCCAAAGTACCGTTCGAGTTTAAATTCGGCAATTCCTTGCATAACACTTCCTCGCCCGACAACCGGCGACGGTTGGCATACCACACAGCTTGTGTGTGGGTGCGATAAGACCAAACATTTGTTCCAGGCTCAGAAGCATAAGTATACCCAAATTTGACGATTTGAACCAATTTCACGAGTAGCGCGGGTGGCTAATACAACTGCTCAAGCTTGTTTCATGCGCTATTGCATGATATAATCATGTTTAATTCATGTTTGTTACTGAAGGAGGCAACTATGTATTACGCACCAAGGATTGAACCGGTCAGCACCCTCATCAGAGATAGTAACGGCTTTTTGGCCGCTTTAAATGGTGGGCCAGTCCATTTAACTCAACGTGGGCATGAAGCAGCAGTCATTCTTTCTGCCGCTGAATGGCGAAAATTAGTCGAACACATTGAAAACTTGGAAGCTGTTGTCCAGATGTACAAGGCCGAGCAAAATCATACAATGGAACGCATGTCGCCTGAAGAGTTGGATTTATGGGCAGCGGAGTAAGATACTATGTGGACGTTCCTAAACCGATCCGACGTTGGGTTGAGCAAAGATGTCCCGGCAACTATCGGCAACGGATTAAGCAAGCAATCCAGTCACTTTCGTAACTACTCAGCCCGCTCTTAGCCAGTCCGTGACTGGCGGCCCCATCGCCAGTCACGGACTGGCTAAGAGCTGAGTAGTTACTCACTTTCCATGATACCCTATCCTCAAGACGCTGAACAACTGTCACCACCGCTTGAGAGATTTTACAGTTTACATATTGACCACTACCGAATCATTTACACAGTTGATGAGGATACATTGGTCATTAAAATTGCTTTTGTTGGCACGCATGGAACAAAGCCTTACGCTGAACTAGATCTACTCTAATGTAACATTCCGCTGTTTGTGAGGAATTGCCCTAATGAGTACGAAAATCTTAGATCCCACACCCAGGATCAGCATGCAACGGACGCAAATTGCTAACGGTGTCTATGACGCGACAACCGCTACCGCAACTTCGCCAGTCAATGGAACGCATGAGTTCCTGCCCGATCTACCCACCTTTCCCTTAGAAGCCGGCTGGCGAACGGTCTATGACGCCGCGACAGAGCGCTATCTTCAACAACCCTTAACCTTATTAGATATTCTTTATCCAAGCGAAGATGATGTGGGAGTCGTCTACATGGCGCAAAGCCCCTTGCATAATTTGTTGACGGATCTGTTGTCCGTGATGTTAAGCACCTATTTAGGCGCACGCGATTGGCTGATTCTACACGATGTTCTTGTCCTTTGGGGTGTTCGGGGGATACCGCCGAAAAGCCCTGACTTGGCTGCCATTCCAGGCGGGCGACGGCCAATCGACGAGAAGTCATACCGGGTTGGTCGGGATGGCCCTATACCAGCGTTTGTGATTGAGGTGACCTCCACAGAGACACGCAACGAAGACCTCGATAACAAGCCCTTACATTATGCCGCACTAGGGATCAAAGAGTTTTTGATCATCGATATTTTGAATGAAACAACCGGCGATTGGGATCTCATCGGTTACCGCTTGGAAGATGGCCCCTATTATCGACGCTTGTCCCTTGATGCCGAGAAGGGAATCACCTTTACAACCGTTGGCCTACGTTTTGTCGCGGTCAATCGCACCCGCATTGAGGTCTACGATAGCGCCACCGGGCAACGGCTGCTGACCAGTCAGGAATTGAAAACGCAAGCGGAAGCACAAGCCGCCCGCGCCGCTGAGTTGGAAAAACGAGTGCGTGAATTAGAAAGCCAACTTGGCATCCAGTCCACCACGCCAACAACGGATTGATCTTTTTGGCCTATAGGGTTTATGCCGGGGCATCAGTCCTAGCCTATATCATGCAACAGACCAAAATTTAATTTCTAAAACACCAACAACCGCTTCTTCCCTACGGCGCATCCAACTATCCTCTAATTATTCACCCCAAAATTGAGAATGCTTGTGCAGAATTGCGAATGCCGGCAAAACCCATTGACACGCGCCACGCCACTGCTATAATGGGGGCATGTCACACCTACACGCATTTGGTAACTTACTGAAGCAATTACGCTCTCGTGTCCCAGGCTTAACGCAAGCACGGGTTGCCCAATTGGCCGGCTATGATCCAGCCGTGATTACCCGCATGGCCAAGGGGCAACAAGACCTGATCGGCCCGCAGACACGTATACGCGTCCTGCGGGTGATTGGGGCGCTCGACGAAGCCGGCGCACTGCGTAGCGTAGCCGAGGCGAATGCCCTGCTGGCGGCGGCCAATCTTTCGCCCTTGATCGAAGCCAGTGACAGCGAAGCCGGACTACTGCAACGCCTCTATCGGCATAGCGACAGCCGGAGTACGACCCGCTATGGCGCTGTTTCCGGGACAGCGCCTGCGTATGTACGCCAGTTGTTGCAGGAGTATGTGCGGACCTGGGACAAAACCACCCATGAGGGCGAACGGATGATTGTCCTGGCGGCGGCGGGCGAGGTAGCCATGCGTTATGGACAGCCAGCGCTCGGTATGCGTTTGTTGGCGCGCGCGGCCCTGGCGGAAGCGTGTGTACAGGAGACAGAGTTGACGTTACAACAAGCCTTTGCCCAACAAATTGGCGACGCCCGTGCAAAACTTGGCGATGCAGTCTATGCCAATGCTTGGGTAGCCGGACAGATGTTAACGCTGTCTGAAGCACGCGCCTGGCTTGTGGTGTTGCCCAGTTTACTTGGCAACGGAAAGGGGAACCATGATCGTTAAATTTGGCCATGTATTGGTCGATGATCAAGACAAAGCGCTGCGCTTCTATACCGAGACGCTCGGCTTTGTCAAAAAGCGGGATGTGCCTGATGGGGAGAGCGGCCTGCGCTTTCTCACCGTGGAATCACCGGATGGTGTTGCGGGCTTCGAGCTTGAATTGCAGGCCGCCGATACTGAGGCGGCGCGCACCTATCAGCAGCAATTTAAGGCTGCTGGCTTTGCCTATGCCATCTTTAGCACCAACAACATTCAGGCCGAAGTTCAACGGCTGAAAGCGCGTGGCGTCACCTTTTTAGGGGAACCGGAAGACACTAAGTTTGACGACACCTGCGGGAATCTGGTCAATTTGTTGCAAATCCAGTCACAGCCACGAACGGAAGTGATCGCGATGATTCTCAATACTGGACAAGTCTTGGTGGATGATCAGGACAAAGCGCTCCGCTTCTATACCGAAAAGCTGGGCTTTGTGAAAGTGACGGATATGCCGGATGGCGATAGTGGGATGCGTTTCTTGGTGGTCGAGTCGCCCGACGGTATCCCTGGCGTTGGTCTCGAATTGATGGGAACCTATACGGCAGCGGCACGCGCCTATCAACAAAGCTTCCGCGCCCGTGACTTTGCCTTCACGCTTCTTTGCACCACCGATATTCAAAGCGAGTATCAGCGGCTGAAAGCGTGCGGCGTCCACTTCGTCGGCGCACCGGAGGATACCGGGCCAGTCTGGACGGTCAAGTTCGACGATACGTGCGGCAACCTGATCAACCTCATCCAATTCAAGGAATAGCGCACGCGTTGAAATCGCTTGGGGTGCCGGGCCAATATCACCGCGAATCATAGGATTAGCGAATCCCGTCAGGAGAAAAGATTCGCTAATCCTATGATTCGCGGTGATATTCTACGCCACGATGATGTTCACCAATTTGGCCGACGTCACGATGATGCGTGTAACGGTTTTACCATCGACATATTTAGCAACCCGTTCATCCGCCAGTGCCGCTTGTTGTAACGCTTCCTGGTCAATGTCAGCGTTCACGGTTAGCACGGCGCGCAACTTGCCGTTGACTTGCACCGGCGTCTCAATGGTTTCATCTACACACAATGCTTCGTCATAACTCGGCCAGGGCGCGTAGGCGATCATCGGCGTTGCCCCCAGGCGCGACCACAATTCCTCGGCAATGTGCGGGGCAAAGGGCGCCAGCAGCCGCAGAAAGGGGTTGACAATGGCGACCGGCAACGTCGTCGCCTGTCCCATCGCGTTGGTAAACTCCATCAAGCGGCTGACCGCTGTGTTCAGCTTGTCAATTGATGCAATGCTCTCACCCACGGCCTTGATCGTTTTATGCAACTGTTTCCAGAGCGCCGCTTCACTTTCCGGTGGGGCGTCGGTCAGTTTGCTGCTCAGGGCGCCGGTGCGCTCATCGATCAGGGCGCGCCAGACTTTGTGCAGGAAGCGGGAGACCCCATCCATGCCGGCCATGTTCCAGGGCGTGCTGCCGCTCACCGGGCCGATAAAGAGTTCGTAGAGCCGCACGGCATCAGCGCCGTACTGGTCAACCACCTCGTCCAGACCGTAGATGTTCAGCTTAGACTTGGACATCTTCTCCAACTGGGTGTGCAACGGCTTGCCGGTGCTTTTGGCAAACCACTGGCCGTCGCGCTCCTCGACATCCTTGGGATAATAATATTTGCCCTGCTCATCCTGATAGGAATACGCCTGAATCACCCCTTGGTTAAACAAGCGCTGGAACGGCTCTTTGGTCGAGACCAGACCGCAGTCGTACAACACTTTGTGCCAGAAGCGCGAGTAGAGCAGATGCAACACCGCATGTTCAGCGCCGCCCACATAAAGATCGACCGGCATCCAGTATTGTTCGGCGGCGGCTGACCAGGGTTCCTGGGTATTATGCGGATCGACATAGCGCAGATAGTACCAGCAGGAGCCGGCCCACTGCGGCATCGTGTTGGTCTCGCGCACCCCCGTTCGGCCATCGGGCAGCGTGACTAGCAGCCAATCGTCGCCGGCTTGCGACAGCGGCGGCTTGCCAAACTCGGCGCTTTTTCGCTCCTTGATGGCCGGCAGCAACACCGGCAGTTGGTCGTCCGGGATCCGCGCCAGCGTACCATCGGCCAGGTGAACAATGGGGAAAGGTTCGCCCCAATAGCGTTGGCGGGAGAAAAGCCAGTCACGCAGCCGGTATTGGATGCGGCGTTGGCCGTGACCCTTTTCTTCCAACCAGGTGATCATCCGCTCCTTGGCCGCCGCAGTGGGCAAGCCATCCAGAAAGCCGCTGTTAACAGCGATACCGTCGCCACTGTAGGCGCTCTCTTGAAGCGAGCTTTCAGCCCCTTGCACTACTTCGATAATCGGCAGGCCAAATTGGCGAGCAAAGTCGTGGTCGCGCTCGTCATGACCCGGCACGGCCATAATTGCCCCTGTGCCGTAGGAGATCAGGACATAGTCGGCCACCCAAATCGGGATGGCGGCGCCGTTGACCGGGTTGATGGCATAGGCGCCGGTAAAGACGCCGCTCTTTTCCTGAGTCACAGTGGTGCGTTGCAGATCTGATTTGTTTTTGGCGGTACGCACATAGTCGGCCACTGCGGCGCGTTGATCGGCGGTTACAATCTGGTCGACCAACGGGTGTTCCGGCGCTAGGACACAGTAGGTGGCGCCAAACAGCGTGTCCGGCCGCGTGGTGAAGACGACAAAGTGCTGGTCAACGCCTTGAATCTGGAACGTTACGTCTGCACCGGCGGATTTGCCGATCCAATTACGTTGCATCTCTTTCAGACTTTCCGGCCAATCCAGCTCATCCAGGTCTTCCAGCAGCCGTTCAGCATAAGCCGTAATGCGCAGCATCCACTGGCGCATCGACCGTCGCTCGACTGGGTCGCCGGTTTCCACATATTTGCCGTCCTGCACCTCTTCGTTTGACAAGACGGTCCCCAATGCCGGACACCAGTTGACCGGCACATCGGCCAGATAGGCCAGACCGCGATCAAAGAGCTTCAGGAAGATCCACTGCGTCCAGCGGTAATAATCGGGCGCCACGGTGTTGACTTCGCGCTCCCAGTCATAGGAAAAGCCCAGCCTTTGCAACTGGCGGCGGAAGGTGTCGATATTGCGGGCAGTCAGGACGGCGGGATGGACATTGGCGCGGTCTGCGGCCCGTTCCGCCGGCAGGCCAAAGGCGTCCCACCCCATCGGGTGGAGGACATTGTAGCCCTGCATCCGCCGCACACGGGCAATGACATCGGTGGCGGTATAACCTTTCGGGTGGCCGACATGCAGCCCATCACCAGAGGGATAGGGGAACATGTCCAGGATATAATATTTTGGTTTCTGCGCCAACGCGGCGCCGGACGGTGTACGAAAAACAGCATGATCGGCCCAGGCTCCTTGCCACTTGGGTTCGATCACGCTGGGATTGTAGTAGTGTGACATACGGTCTCCTCGTGATGCGTGATTCGTGTTGCGTGTTGCGTGAACCGGCAGATGATAAGTACACAACGCCAATAGCGCCATTGCAGCAAGCGCAGTGGCGGCATCTGTCGTTTCAGATAAGAATCGTCAATTGGGGTAGGGACAGGCCCGCAGATGGCGCGGGCTATCTAAGCGCGAGGAGACCACCGACGCTGGCGCCCAAGCAGACGCTAACGACGGTCAAATTGGCTATGGTGGCATTGGGTACGCAAGTGCGTATAGCATTGTCCATCATACAAAACAGTATACCACAGCTTGTCAAGGGGGTACGGGGTGGTATCGGTAAATTGAGGCGGGCCATATCACCGCGAACCAAAGGATTAGCGAATTACCCTGATGTGATTCGCTAATCCTTTGGTTCGCGGTGATATTTCGGGTTAGGCGCTGTGACCCGCCCAAGGGTTGTCAATCAACAGGCGCCAACTGCCATCAGCCTGGCGGCGGGCAACCTGGATGCCTTTGCCGATCTGTTCCTGCGGGTAGCTATCCGGCAGACGCACGGTCAAGCGCCATTCGGAGTTGAGCAGGGCAATCTCGTCAGCTTGCAGAACGTTGACGCTTTCGTAGCGGATCTGCGGGCGCAGCGCCAGACATTGTTGCATCACCGCGCGGATTGCCGGCAGGCCAGTGACAGAGGGTTGACCAGGGAAAGGCACCGTCTGTCCCTCCTCATCAAAGAGCGCCATGATCCCCTCAAGATCACCATTGTTCAGGGCCAGCGCAAAGCGATCATACAACTCGGCCGGCTGACGAACGGGGATGGCATTGATCATCGACGGCATTTTCATCATTGGCGGCGTCGGCATGGCCGGCGCCATTGTCATTGTCGTGTTCATGGCAAGCAGACCATCCCTTCATAATCCGATTCGCCCATACCGGTGGCAAAATCAAAGGTGCCGCTGGCACGAATGACGCCGGTGGCGCCGGCTAACTCACCGGTCGCCCCAACAATATACTGCATATCGACAATGTTGCCGTCGCCGCCATTTTGGAAAGCGCCCGCATTCTTAATGATCAGATCGCCTTCTTTGCCATTCATGCGGGCGTGGATGGTACTATTGGTGGTGAAGAGCTTCACTTCACTCACGTCGGTATCCGTCTGCGACGCAAGAATGCCAAAGAAGTCGCCTTGAATCCCACCTTGATATTCCCCGGCAATACACAAGGCGCCTTCAGGACAAGGCGCCCCAAAGACAAAGTGTTCCTGGTAATGACCATTGACCTTTTGGCACGGTGCAGTGGCGTTGACGCCGCTACTAGCAGTGAGTAAGGCCAGCGCGGCCAGGGCAAAAGCGGACATGCGAACGGCGAATTTGCTGCGATTTTGTGATGGTTTGGTAAACATTACTTTCCTCCTGATATGTGTTGAAACCAGTTGATTGAGTTGTTGTCCTTGCGGCTTATGTCATTAGTGTAGCCGATTGGCCGCCCAAGCGGATCGAGAAGAATACGCAGCACAACCAGGAAATTTACGCCAGCTTCAACATGGCGGCATAGGCAATTCCGCTGGCCAGCGCCAGGAAAAATACCCCTCTTGCGTGGGGGTAAAATTCCCCACGCAAGGGGCGTTACAGCGACCGCCGCTGGTGCGAAACTGACATGGTATAGCGAATCGTCAAATGCACGCTTGGAGGAAACATGAACACCTTTCATACATCTGCTACTGTCCATCCCCGTTTGTCCGAAGCCCGCCAGCCGCCGGCGCGACGGTGGCTCCGGCGCCTATGGTTGTGGCCGTTGGTGGCCGTACTGGCCTTACTCACAACTGGCGTCACCTACCAACTGATCGGCGGCCTCATCGACCACCAGCGGTACTCGGCGCCGGGGCAATTGATCGAGATTGGTACGGACAGCCGTCGCCAGCGGCTCCACATCTACTGCATGGGCGAAGGCAGCCCGACCGTAATCTTGGATCATGTGGCAGATACGAATAGTATGCAGTGGGCGTTGATCCAACCTTTGGTGGCGGCGGAAACCCGCGTCTGCGCCTATGACCGAGCCGGTTTCGGTTGGAGCGACCCTGGCCCCCAGCCCCGTGACGCCAAACAGAATGCGTATGAGTTGCACATGTTGCTTCGAAACGCCGCGTTGCCCGCACCTTACCTCGTGGTCGGTCACTCTTTTGGGGCGAATGTTAGTCGCGTCTATGCTGCGCACTACCCGGCTGAAGTTGCCGGCGTGGTGCTGGTTGACCCAGGTGTCGCCTTTGATCGACCAGCGGTGCCGGCAGCGGTGAATAGGCAGTGGAAAGAGGAACTCCCGTGGGTTATGCGTCAGAGCCGCTGGCTGGCGCGGGTCGGCCTGTGGCGACTGGCAGGGGTATTGGGCTTCTTGCCGGGACATGGCGATCTGCCGCCGGCCCAGGCGCAGCCTTTTGACGCATTGCAAATGCCCATCACCTTCCATGACACACTGGCGGCCCAAGGAGCCGGTATGGCGGCCACCTCAGCCGAAGTATTGGCGGCGGAGAAGATGTTGGGTAACGTTCCCCTATTGGTGTTAAGCGCCGCCGAACCAGCCAACGATCAGGCCCGCCAGGTCTGGAATGGCGTCAATGCTACCATTGCCGAACGTGTTCCCAATGGGGTGCATCGCATCATCGCCGGCGCTGACCACATGTCCCTAGTTCTCAAGCGTGAACATGCGCAGATCACCGCCGCCGCGATTCTGGAAGTGGTGCATGCAGTACGCACCGGGCAACCGTTGCAACCGTGAAGAAGAAACCAGGGTTTTCCAGTGGCGTACAAGCAGATCGAGTGCGCAAAACCCTGGTTTCTTTTCCGCCGTCGTGTATAATAGCCTTATGACCAACGAACCTTTGCTCCGCCTGCAGGATGCCCGCCTGCACCATCTTGCCGTCTATCTGGTCGTGATCGCCCTGGTGGGCATCAGTCTTGTCCTCCTGCGCGAGCCCTGGGCGATTGGGACCATTATCATTCTCTGTTTGGCCTTTGCGTTAGTCCACCGGCTGGGGATGCCGGCTGTCCAAACGCGGCGACAGGCGACGCTGTACCTGGTTGTCCAGACAGTGGTGGTAACGGGGATCTGTCTGGCGGCGGGGTCAGGCGATCCCTTTAACTTTCCCTTTTTCGTTTTGTCGATCCAAGCTATGCTCTTCGTTCCGCCGCGCATGGCGGCTGGCTGGGTGCTTGCCTTCTACCTCGTCGGCTGCGCCACCGTCGCCATCCGCCAAGGGGGGATCGGCCCAGTCTATCTCCTCTTCTACCTGACCGCCTTTGTCTTTGCCGGCGTCTATGGCTATACGCTGCGTCAGGCCGAGATCGCCCGCCGGCATAATGCGCAACTGCTGGCTGAATTGCAAGTCGCCCAGCAGAAATTGCATGATCTGGCCGTGGCCGAGGAACGCAACCGGCTGGCGCGCGATCTGCATGACAGCACCAAACAGCAAGCCTTCGCCCTTTCGGCGCAACTGGACGCCGTGCGCTCCTTATTGTACCGTGACCCCGTTGCCGCCGAACGCCACTTACAGCAGGCAGAGGGGCTGGCAGACACACTGCGGCAAGAGCTGGCAGCGATGATTCTCGACCTGCGCCCGCCTGCTTTAGGGGAAGAGGGGTTGGTGGTCGCCCTTGAACAGTATACAAGCGGCTGGTCGCGCCGGCATGCCATTGTCGTCACGCTTCAGATGGACAGGGTGAAAAAACTCCCGCCGATAGTGGAGCAGACGCTTTTTCGCATTGTTCAGGAGGCGCTGGCCAATGTAGCCCGTCATAGTCGGGCGAAGCAGGTCACGGTCCAGTTGCAACAGACAAGCGAGCAGATGCGGCTGACCATTCGCGACGGTGGCTGTGGGTTTGACCCGCAACAGGTGCGTGCCGGTCTTGGGCTGCACTCCATGCGTGAACGGGCCGACGCGCTACCGCAAGGCATGTTCACAGTGACGAGTCAACCGGGGCAAGGCACAGAGGTGGTGATCGTATGGCGACGATGATTACGGTGCTGATTGTGGATGACCATGCCGTTGTACGCCAGGGGGTCCGCGCAGCGTTGGAAGCACGTCAGGATTTTGTGGTGATCGGCGAAGCCGAATCAGGGGCGGCGGCAGTGCAATTTGTCCAGGAGTGGCTCCCCGATGTTGTGCTGATGGATCTACTCATGCCAGGGCTAGATGGCGTGGAGGCGACGCGGCAGATTAAGCGGCTCAGCCCGCGCACGCAGATTGTCGTCCTCACCTCCCACCATGATGACAGCTATATTTTCCCGGCCTTGCGCGCCGGCGCCATTTCTTATCTGCTCAAACAGGTGAAGATGGAGGAACTGGCGGAAGCGGTGCGCCGGGCGGCGCGCGGTGAGGCGACCCTTGATCCACGCGTCGCGACACGGGTGATTCAGGAGTTACAAGGGACGCCGGCAACAGGCAATCCACCGAATGCCTTTGTTGAGTTGACTGATCGTGAACTGGAAGTCCTCAAGCTAATCGCCCAAGGCATGACCAACGCCGAAATCATGAAACAGTTAGTCATTAGCGAACACACGGTCAAAGGCCATGTGAGCAACATCCTGAGCAAGCTCCACTTGGCCGACCGCACGCAAGCGGCGATCTTTGCCTGGCGTGAGGGGATTGTTCGTCGTGCCTGAGTTCTTCAGAGACATAGAGATTGAGAGATACAGAGATTGAGTCACATAATCTCTCAATCTCTGTATCTCTCAATCTCTCAACCCAAAGAAAGCGAGTACCCATGAAAACAAAAGTCACCGGCGCCTTTGTCATCGGCTTTGACGGCGATGACCATGTCATCTACCCCAACGGCGAAGTGGTCTACGCCGGCAACGAAATTCTCTTTGTCGGCCACGGTTACGCGGAGCCGGTGGATCGGGTGATCGATGGCGGGTTGGCCGTGATCAGCCCCGGCCTGATCGACCTCGACGCCCTGGCCGATATTGACCACGCCATTCTCGACACCTGGAATTCACCGGATGTCGATCCAGGGTTGCAGTGGTCGGCCGATTATTTTCAGCACCGGCGGCATGATCTGTTCACGCTGGAAGAAGAGATTTTCAAGCGGCGCTATGCCCTCATCCAGTTGATCCTCAACGGCATTACCACCGCCATGCCGATTGCCGCCGAGACCTACAAAGGCTGGGCGGAAGGGTATGCTGAGTTTGCCGCGGTGGCGCAGATTGCCGGCGAATTGGGACTGCGTATGTACCTCGGCCCCAGCTACCGTTCCGGCATCAATGTGGTGCAACCGGATGGGCAACGGGCTGTGCTGTGGGAAGAAGCGTTGGGCATTGCGGGTTTAGAAGAGGCCGTGCGCTTTGTCCGCGACTTTGACGGCGCCTACGATGGTTTGATTCGCGGTTGTCTCCTGCCCTGCCGAATCGAGACGGTGACGCCGGATCTACTGCGCCGCACCAAAGCCGCCGCTGAGGAATTGAATTGCTTTGTCCGCCTCCACTGCCTGCAAGGGTTGGTAGAGTTGCGCCTTTTACGCGCCTGGTATGACAAAACGCCGCTCCAACTGCTCGACGAAACGGGGCTACTGGGGCCACAGCTCTTGCTTCCCCATGCCATCTACATCGGCGGCCATCCCGCCACCGGGGAGCCGTATCGGGGGGAACTGGAATTGTTGCGCGACCGGGGGGTGTCGATCATCCACTGCCCGCTCACCTCGATCCGCTATGGCAACGCCCTGGAATCGTTCGACCGCTACCGGCGCGCCGGCGTCAACATTGCGCTGGGCACCGACTCTTTCCCGCCCGATCTGATTCGGGGGATGGATGTGGGCAACAATCTGGCAAAATATATCGACAACCGCAAAGATGCCGGCAGCGCCGCCGACTATTTCCGCGCCGCAACGTTGGGTGGCGCCCAAGCATTACAGCGCCCGGATCTCGGTCGCCTGGCGCCCGGCGCCAAAGCCGATCTCATCATCGTCGATCTAAGCGACTTGCGCACCGGCCCGATTGATGACCCAATTCGCACCATGTTGATGAACGGCAGCGGCGCCAATGTGCGCACCGTCATCATCAATGGCCGCACGGTGATGCAGGATGGCGCCATTCCCGGCATTGACTTTGCCCAGATGAAAGCGCAGGGACAAGCCTATTTTGCCAAACTGAAAGCCGCCTACCCGGAACGGGACTATCAAGGGCGACCAGTTGATCTGCTCTTTCCGCCGTCGTTTCAGGTGAGTGGGTGAGGGTATAAACGCGGATTTAAGCAACGCGGATCACCCCTTCCAACAGAAAGAATCCGCGTTGCCTAAATCCGCGTCTGTACCTGTGCCAAAATTTGCTACGACCAATTTTCGATTTCCGCGAAGGATTTACGCCAAAAGTACGATTAATTACCTGTAAGGGCAATGCACCAATCATGTAACTTTCCCAAAGGACACGCCATTCAACGATGGCATTGGCTGTTCTCACTGACTCGATACCCTATCGCTAGAATGGAAACAGGCGCTTGACTTACATCCGCATTGGGGTCGCCGTCTCTTGCACCGGCTGTGTTTACCATCGGACTCGGCAAGTTTCGACCCACCAGGCAAATCGCTGAAGGACGGGCAGGCGATTTGCACCCTTGCCACTGCCGCCACTGTTTGTTCTTATACCCAGTCTGCTTGTACAATACCCCTATGACGATTGAACTTATTCTGCTGATCACCGCCTTGTTGTTGGTCGTGAGCCTGATCGCCAGCACCGCCTCCAACCGTCTGGGCATTCCGGCGTTGGTGCTCTTTTTGTTGATTGGGATGCTCGCCGGGTCTGATGGGCCGGGCGGGATCGCCTTTGATAATGCCTGGGTTGCGCAATTTGTCGGCGTTGTCGCCCTGCTCTACATTCTCTTCTCCGGCGGGCTGGACACCGACTGGCAACGCATTCGCCCGGTGTTGGGGCCGGGATTGGTGCTTGCCAATCTGGGAACCATTCTGAGCATGGGCCTGGTGGGCGCCTTTGCTTTCTGGGTGTTGCAATTTCCGCTACTGCCGGCGCTGCTGCTGGGCGCGATCATCTCCTCGACCGATGCCGCGGCTGTCTTTTCGGTGATGCGTACGCGCGGCGTCAATCTCAAAGGCAATTTGGAACCGTTGATCGAATTAGAATCGGGCAGCAATGATCCGATTGCCGTCTTTCTCACCCTGGGGCTGACCCAACTGATCACCCAACCCGGCGCGTCTGCCGTTGACCTGATTCCGGCCTTTTTCTTGCAGATGGCCGTCGGCGCCCTCTGCGGCTATGGATTGGGGCAGGCGATGACCTGGCTGGTCAACCGGCTGCCCTTGCGCCAGGAAGGTCTCTACTCGGTCTTGACCCTGGCACTCGTTTTGCTGATTTATGGCTTGACCAGCCTGCTGCGCGGCAACGGCTTCCTGGCGGTCTACATCGCCGGCATTGTCATGGGCAACCGCAACTTTCTGCACAAACGCAGCCTCATGCGCTTTCACGAGGGAATCGCCTGGCTGATGCAAATTGGCATGTTTTTGACGCTGGGTCTCTTTGTCTTTCCCTCGCGGCTGCCGCCGGTGATCGGCATCGGGTTGCTGCTTTCGCTCTTCCTCCTGCTGGTCGCCCGCCCGGTGAGCGTCTTTGGGTCGCTATTGTTCATGCGCATCACCGTGGCCGAAAAATTCATGGTGGCGTGGTCGGGGTTGCGCGGCGCCGTGCCGATCATTCTCGCCACCTTCCCCCTGCTGGCCCGTGTACCGGGCGCGGATCTGATCTTTCATCTAGTCTTCTTTGTGGTCCTCACCTCGGTGCTGGTACAGGGGATGTCGATTGGTTGGATGGCGCGTTGGCTGGGGGTGAACCAGAACACACCCACACTGCCCCACTATCCGCTCGAATTTATCCCCGATGTCAGCATCAACAGTCGCCTGGTCGAACTCACCATACCGCGCAACTCGCCGGTGATTGATCAATCGATCATGGACCTTGGCCTTCCCACCGGCGCCCTTGTCGTTCTCGTGCGTCGCGGCCCGGATAGCATCGTGCCGGACGGCGGCACCTGTCTGGAAGCCGGCGACCGGCTCCTCCTCTTGGCCAACAGCGACGCCCTCACCACCGTGCAACAACAGATCGCCGTCTAAAACAACAGTATTTAGGGTAGCAGGTAGCAGGTGGCAGGTTCTGAGGCTCACTTGCATACTTGCTACCTGCTACCTGCTACCTGCTACCCTTTATGCCCTCCGTCTATCCCCGATGCCCTCCCCGATATATAAGCGCGGTTTCTTCCTTTTGTTATGCTGACCTCTATCATCCCGATTGAGCGGATTGAGTCAAGGGACAGAAAACAAAAGGAGTGGTTGTCTATGGATATGGAATTAAAACCGATTCACGACCAGGTGGCCGTGGTGGTGGGCGCGTCGAGTGGGATTGGCCGGGCAACAGCGCTTGCCTTTGGCCGCCGGGGCGCCAAGGTGATTGTGGCGGCCCGCAACTATGAGGGGCTGGCATCGTTAGTCGAGCAGATTCGCAATGAAGGGGGGCAGGCCGATGCCATGTCGGCGGATGTGACCCAGGTTGAACACATGGTTGGGCTGGCTGACTTTGCTGTCCAGCGCTTTGGCCGGATCGACACCTGGGTGCATCTGGCGGCAGTGGCCGTCTATGCGCCCTTTGAAGAGACAACGCCCGAGGAGTTTGAGCAAGTGATTCGCACCAACCTACTGGGGCAGGTCTACGGCGCCAAGGCGGCGCTACCCCACCTGCGGCGCAACCGGGGCGGGGCGTTGATTCACATCTCTTCGGTGGAAGCCAAACGGGCGTTGCCCTATCACAGCGCCTATGCGTCGAGCAAACATGGCATTGTCGGCTTTATCGATGCCCTGCGCCTGGAACTGCTGCACGACGGCGTACCAATTAGCGTCACCAATATCATGCCGGCGTCGATTGATACGCCCTTTTTTAACAAGGCGCGCACCAAGTTGGGGGTTCAACCCAAAGGGGTGCCGCCGATCTATGAGCCGGAACAGGTGGCGAAAGCGATCATCTACGCCGCCGAACACCCCGTGCGCGACCTGATCGTCGGCGGGGCCGGCAAGCTGATGGTGGTGGGTCAGGCCGTGGCGCCCAAGGTGATGGACGCCTATCTGCTCGCCAGCGCTTTCAAACAGCAGAAGACCAAGATCCCCAAAAGCGAAAACGCGCCCGACAATCTCTACGCCCCGATTGACGGTTACAACCAGATCAAGGGCAACCAGAAGAAACCGCCCATCACCCAGCGACTTTACCGGCAGTTACAAGGGCAATCAGGGACGACAACGGTGTTGGCAGGGTTGGCGCTTGGTGCAGTGGCGGCAGTCGGGATTGGTTCGTGGAAGAACCGGCAGCAGAACGGCAACGGCGCCACGCACGCTTACTCACCACAGGGAATACACCGACAGGCGATGTACGGACAGTCGGTGTACGGACAACCCACTTCTTAGCATCACCGTAATAGCATTAGCATAA
>QWII01000104.1 GCA_021405325.1 Caldilinea sp. CFX5
GGTTTATTTACGCCGTCATGTACTAGTTTATCATCCCCTTTTTCCTAAGGGGTCTTTCGTTTCCTTGTCATCGGGGGCGCCCCCGATGACAAGGTCTGGACGGGTAGACGTCTACATCGCACCTACGGGCTGGTGTGCAGCCATACTGCGCCGCCCGCGCAGCCGAAAGGCCAACACCAGCAGCAGAATGCCATAGAGCAGCGCATAGGCGCCAATCAACCAGATCAACGCCAGCGCACCGGGACCGGGCAGCGTCACCAGCAGGAGGCCGAAGATCACAGCGCCAAGGCCGGCCAGCCCCAACAGCCATTCTCCCTCGATTTCTCTGCGCAGGCGGATGGCGGCGGCAATTTGCAAGAGGCCCGTCACCATCGACCAACCGGCCATGCAATAGAGCAGCACCAGCGCCGTGATCCCCGGCCAGAGGAGGGTGAGTACGCCGGTCAACACGCTCGCCACTCCCGCCAGCCGCATCATCCACCAGCGTTCCTGCTCGCGCCGGGTGGCGATGCCGGTGACAATGGCAAAGAGGCCATCAACCAGGGCATAGGCGCCAAAGAGCAGCACCAGCACGGCGAGCGTCAAGCCCGGCCACAGCAACGCCCCCAACCCAAAGAGCAACGCCGCCACCCCGCGCAGCGCCACCACCCACCAGTTTTGAGCCAATGTCGCAATCATTCTGTTTTCTCCTTCTTGGTAACTACTTTCCTAACTCAACTCCGGGTCAAAATCGATCGTTTCGGCATGAGTCCCCATGTCGCTATCCGGCAGAATATGCAGCCGAAGGGGCGTCACCCGGATCGCCGTATGCCATTGGCGCTGCTCGGCGGCAAAGAGAGCGGCGCCCTCTTGCGTGATCACGGCTGTGCCGTGCAGATGCCAGTGTTCCGTGGTCACCGCCACTTCCGGCGCCACTTCCAGATTGAAAAGATGCTCCGATGTATCAGGCGCCAGGAGATACAAGGTAGTTCCTTGCGCGACACAGGGGGTCATGGACGCCTGAATCCCGGCCGGCCCTGTG
Source organism: Caldilinea sp. CFX5 (assembly GCA_021405325.1). The sequence goes on from QWII01000104.1 coordinate 1,022, forward strand.
GTCGCCAGGGTGCAAAGCTGGGTGGCAGCCAGGATTTGTGTCGCTCGTTCGCGTAATCGATCTAGCATGGTAACGCCCTTGGATGACCAGTTGCACAGCGTTCAACCGCGTCTTCAGTGGGACGCATCATTGGCGATCATGGGCGGGACGTCGGCGTGCGCAGTGGTCGCCGCGGCGTCCGGTTCGGTCGCTTTTTTCGCCGGCACAAAGGCCGCTTCCGCATAGCTTGCATCGCCAGGAACAAGATCTGCTTTGCGCACCGTGGCATAACGGTAAGCCGCCAGCGCAAAGATCGCATTCACCAACCCGCTAAGCTGGGTATAGAGGCCGATGACCAGCAGCGTCACCGCCAAGCCGAGCCGCTGTAGCGCCGTGTTGTCTTCAACAAGCCCCTGCTGAAGGGTCGGGATGGCATAGAGCATGATCAGCAGCACCGCCACCAACGTCAGCAGCCCCATGCCATGCGCCGGTTTCACCCGTTCGCCCCAGGTTGTTTTGACCAACGCCGCACCCCGCCCAAAGAGACTCACCGGCGCCGGCTGATCCAGGGCAATGACTGGCACAGCCAGTTGCAACGGAATTTTGTACGAGAGTTGCTGCCAGCGCACCCATAGGCGATCCCCGATGCGGGGTGCGATCAGGCCGCCGAAGAGCGGGCTGATCAACACACGCAGCAGCAGCGAAACCACCCCCAGACCAGCGGCCACTACCGCATACAGCGCAATGAGCGGCAACCGTTGCACCGTTCGCACAAGTAGTTCCTGTGTGGACGCCAACTCGACACCATCCAAGCGCCCGGCAATCCCTAGCACCAGCATGACATTGCCCACCGCCGTAATCCCATACAACACCCCATAGGCCAGGTAGGCGGCGAGGGCAAAACCAATCCAGCCCAACAGCCCTTGCGGCGCCAGCACCCGCTCCACCAACGGCAAGACCACAATCCCCATCACCAGCAGCAGGACTACAAAGGCCAGCAGCGGATAAATACCATAGGGCCGATAGCGACCGACGACAGTAAAAGTATCGCTGATGGTCTTCCAGGTTCCTCTCATTGCTTTCATTGTCTTATTCCTTTTTCGTGATGCGTGATGCGTGATGCGTGATTCGTGACCGCCAATTGCACGTAGCACGCATCACGTAGCACGTAGCACGCATCACGTAGCACGTAGCACGCATCACGTTTCACGCATCACGTTTCAACAAACAATGCAGACCATCAAAAGCCGCATTCTTATACGCATAGCTGTAGGTCGGCGTGGACAGGGTGATGACGCCGAAAAGATCGAGCGTGCCGCCGTAATGGAGAACCATCTGCCCGATGCCGATCAATTCGGCAGCCATCTCCCCCAGACAATGCACCCCCAGCAGCCGCTGGTCTTCCCGCCGAAAGATCAGTTTTAGCAAGCCATCGTGACCAGAAATGGCGCCGCGGGCGATGGCTGCAAAGGTGCTGCGCCCGACAGCGTAGTCAATGCCGCGCTGGCGGCACTCCTCTTCAGTCAAGCCGACGCCGGCCATCTCCGGCATCCCATAGACCGCCGCTACGGGGATCGGATCCACGGCTTTCAGCAAGTCAATCCCAAAGGCTTGACAAGCCGCCAGCCGCCCTTGCTCCATCGCCACCGACGCCAGCCCCGCACCGACCACATCACCGGCGGCATAGAGGCCAGGGATGTTCGTCTGGAACGTGGCGTCAACCACAAGATAGCCCCGCTGATCGACCGCCACCCCCAGATCAGCCAGTCCCAGCCCTTCGGTGTTCGGCACGCGACCGGCGGCAAACAAGAGCGCTTCGGTCACAACGGTCGCGCCATTCGACAGGGCGATACGCAGGCAGTCGCCCACACGCGTCACCGTCTCCGGTCCCGCACCAAAGATCACCTGGACACCACGCTCGGCAAAAATCTGCGCCATCTGCTGCGCCAACTCGCCGTCCATCGTGGGCGTGAGGCGGTCGCCCTTTTGAGCCAGCGTTACGGTCGTTCCCAGGGCGTTGAAGATGGTGGCAAATTCCACCCCAACCGGACCGCCCCCCACAATACAGAGACGCTGCGGCAGGGCGGTGAGGCCATAGATGCCATCCACATCAAAGACGCCGGGGTCGTCGAAGGGAATGTTTTGGGGGCGCAGCGGTCGCGAACCGGTTGCGATCAGGATCGCGCGGGCCGTCAACGTGACTTCAGGCGCGCCGGCCGCATCGGACGCGCTGAAGAGAACCTTCCCACTGGGCGCGAGGCGGGCTGTTCCTTGTAAGTAGGTCACGCCCATCAGCGCCAGCCGCTGGGCGGTGGCCGCTTGCATAGCTAGACAGACCTGGCGCGTGCGTTCGGCTACCTTATCGAGCGCCAGCGCCGGCGGCTTGCCTCGCTCACCCCCATAGACTTCCTGCTGGTAGAAGCCGGTCAGCGCCAGCGCGGCTTCGCGCAAGGTTTTGGTGGGCGCCCCACCACGGGTGGTCACGGTTCCCCCTGGTTTGTGGCGTTCAATCACCGCCACGCGATACCCAACATAGGCGGCCAGTTCGGCGGCGCTCTCCCCGGCGGGGCCGGAGCCGATGACGATCAGGTCGTAGTGGTTGGACATAGGCTACCTCTTTATAGGTAATCGTAGGTGCGGTTTGTAACCGCACATGTTCACCGAAGCCCGTGCGGTTACAAACCGCACCTACGATTACCGGTTTATTTTCGTAATCTTCACCTGATGGTCTGCATCACCCAATGAATTCAGGGAGTGGATGATTGGGTGATTGTCTACTACTTGCCTGAACGGCGCACTGGAGCAGAGCCTGGGCGCGCGGGGTCGGGCGGATGGTCAGATTTTGCCGGGCCAGGTGGACGGCTCTGTCCGCATCCCCGCCGACGGTGAGCCAAAATTCGGCGGCGTGATCGGCGAAGGCGGACGGGTGACGCTCGATCAGTTCTGCGTAGCGCGCCGCTGCCCTTGCGCGCCATTGTTGTGCCTCCTGGATCTGACCCTCTTCACGCAAGAGAGCAGCCAGTTGAGCCGCATATTCAGGATCGTCAGCACATGCTGCCAGTGGGCGCAATCGGTTGATCGCAGCTTGATGATCGCCGAGGGCCGCCTCCACCTCCGCCAGATGACCTTGGGCCGGGGCATAGTCCGGCACCCGCTCCCTCGCAGCGTCAAACCAGGAGCGAGCCGTTGGTAGATCGCCCTGCGCCAGCCACATGGCGCCCCGCTGAAAGTCGAGTAGGGCAATGGGAAACGGGGAGACATTTTGATAGCGCCCGCGCCCGGCACTGAACAGCGCCTCGGCCTCCGCAACTTCGCCACGTTCTGCCTGGAGAACGGCCAGCGCCCCCAGCGTCGCGAAATCAGATCGGCACGCCACCCTGTTGCGCCGGATGACCAAGGCTTCGTCGTAACGACCAAGTGCCTGGAAGATGGCTGCACGCTCGTCAGCCAACATGCTGGGCTTGACACCCAGTTGTGCTGCCGCATCGAGATCCGCCAGCGCGACGGCGAAACGATGGAAGGTGGCGTGCGTCCTGGCGCGGGAAAGGTAGGCCAGGCCGCTGGTCGGCACTGCCTGGACGAGCGCTTCAGCCAGCGCGTCCGCACACTCGTAGTCAGCAATGCACCCCAGAAGTTGTCCACGGAGAAGGAGCAGGTCAATGAGATCAGCCTGTTGCGCTGGGGTGCGTCGCCCTACGCCAACTTGCGTTTCTAAGCCGGTGATCTGCGCCTGCAAATTGCGCAAGGCAATGACGCCATTAGTTGTGGGTCGTGCCGCGGCATCCGTCAGATCACTCATCACATCGCCTCCTTTGGCGGCGCCTGGCGTGCCGCGTTGGCTTTTAAGTCCGGCGGGGCCGCATTCGGGCGAACCAGGTAGGGGAAGTGATCAGTGGCGGGCTGCGTCGCCTGAACGCCGTGCTGGATGTACGGACCATTGTCGGCGTTGACCAGCAGGTTATAGAGCGTCGCCACAATGTCATCATTGAGCGAACGGCCACCGCACGTTTCCGGTGTCCGGCCACGGAGCAGCGCCCGCTCGATCGCGCCGTAACTCGTCTCGCTGTATGGCTTGGCGAGGTCAATCACCAGGAAATCGGCCAACAGTAGTTCGGTCAGCGGGTGGTTGCCCTGATCATCCAACGGCCAATCGGTCTTGCCATCCAGGCTGTCGAAAAAGGCCAGATTGGCATTGAACCGGGCGCGATAGACGCCGGCGTACTCCTTGGATAGATGAAAGGGATCTTCCTGGTTGTACAGATCACGAATCTCCAGATCGCGGTTCACCGTGTCGAACTCTTTCGCTGACAGAACCACATTTTTGATTTCCGGCCGGCCAATGCGCTCCAGGCGCACCGGGTGCTTGCCTGCCGTCACAATTTCACCGGCGACAGCAAAAAGGGGGCCGCGCCCAGAGGGCACCCGCTCCCCAATGTGCCTCCCGATTTCCGCTTCGACCAGGATCGTCAGCACATTTTGCCCCGCCAGCAGATTGGTGGCTTTGGGCTGGAAGGCCAGCCGCCGCAATTTGTTGGTCGCCTGCACGCCCGGCAGGTCAATAAAGAAGGGATCGAGGCGCAGCCCGGCAAAGAGATGGAGCCCCTTGGCTTCGCTGCCCTGCTCGTCGTTGACCTGAAACGCGACGCTCTCCCCGGTCGGTGTGGTGCAGACGCCGGTCTGCACCCATGTGTCGCGGTCGGCTTGCCTGTCCGGCGCGGTGAAGGTGCAAGTAAAGGCATACTCCCGCTGGTCAACCTGGAACATTGATCGGGCGCCGTCTGTACTCACCGTCACTGGCCGCAGCCGAAAGCGGTAGATCAGCGCATCGGAGAAGAGCGCGCCCGGCGCCGCCAACGGGAAGACATTCAACACCAGCACCAGCCAACCCGGTCGCTCCGGGCTGGGAAAAGCGTAGAGATCGGCAATATCGGCGGCGGGGTCAGCGATCGCCCGCGGGCCGGAGAAATGGTCGGACATGGTTTCCTCCTCTGAAAATGACAGGGTGACAAGGTGACACGAGACAGGAGACACGAGGTATGGGAAATGAAGAATGGCTACTTCTTTTGTCACCCCTTCACCTTGTCACCTTGTCACCTTGTCACCTCTTCACGTCTCAAGCTCGGCGATCCAGCGTAGGGCGCTCAGGCTGGGTTGGAAGCAGTACTCGCCGCCGCGGTTGACGACAAAGGCGGGCAACCCTTCGAGCCGCCGCCGAATCGGCTGTTGCGGGACGGTAAAACGATTGCTCCCGTCGTGCGGCCCCACCAAGGGGTCTGGCTCGCCGGGGGCGCCGAAGAATTTGCCGTCGTTGACCCACTCGGTCTGGACAAACTCGAACTGGCGGGCCAAGTGGGCGCCGAGAAAGGCGAACATAATGCCGCGGTCGGCGCCGTCGTCTTCCAGGACCCCCTCCGGCAGCAAGGGGCCGTAACTCATGCCGCGCCGGATCATGCGGTGCAGGCGGGGAACGCCGGTAATGGTCGAGTCGCGGGGGTTCATACGCCGGGCATGGGAACCAAGTGGACAACGCAATCCCTTGGGGTCAGCTTCCGCATACATAAAGGCATTGTTGCGTTGCGGGTCCGCGCCCAATTCTGGATCATCCTGCTCCGGCACCAACACCAGCGGCGCACCACTCGGCCAGCGTCCGACAAACTTGGCGGCCAGCAGCTCTTCTTCGGCCCGGCTGGCGGTGCGGGCGCGCAAGTATTGGCGAAAGGCGGCGACCCGCGTATGCAGCTTGCGGAAGACGACATAAGTGCCGTTGCGCCCTAACACCTCCGGCTGTGGCACGGACAACAGATCGCCGGTCTCATCGACATAACCCAGGACAAACTCACCGGCCTTGAGGGGCGCTTCGTGCGGGTTGTTGCCGGGGATGCCGCTGCCTTCAATCGCCGGTTGGCCCATGCCATCCTTAAAGCCAAAGGGTTCCCGCTCGTTAGGCAAAGCGTAGACATCCTGCCGCCAGAGCAGCACAACACCGGTCAGATCGCGCATACTGTCGCGGGCGCGCACCAGAACTGTCTCAAGCTGATCGGCGTCGGGGGAGATCAGCGCCAGGGCGACATGGACATCGGGCGAGCCAAGGGGCGGCTCCCAATGTTCGGGCGCACTTTCACCAACATCGCCCAGCACCTCGGCTCGTGCGGCCATCCCTTGCTGAAACTCCGGGGGAAAAGTGTCGAGCGATGCCTGCGGCACGCCCAGCGCCTTGAGACCCTGGAAGCTGAGCGCGACGGAAAGGTAAGCCTGCTTTTTCGGATCGCCAGGATCGGCGGCGGCGGCGATCCCTGGGAGCAACCGGCGCAGCAATTCACGCCCGGCGCGGCGGTCATCAACACGCAGCAAGATATAAGCGCCGGCGTAGGGTGAGGGGCGGGAACGCAGGGTGCCGGCCTGGATGTCGTCTAGTTCGAGCGTCATGGTTTCCTCCTTAGGTTGTCGGTGCGATCGGATTGTCAAGCCGTGGGCGGCGACACTCTTCCCTGGTTCGCCGCCGCCCACCGCAGGCGTCAGTTCGCGGCTTGGGCAAGCAAGGACTGCAAGGCTGGGTTCTGAAGCGCTTTGGCAGTGGCGGGGTTATCCAGCATCTGTTCAAAGGCACTGCTGGTCATCAGCGCTTTCTTGATCTGGGACAGCGTGAAGTTGGAGAACGCATCGAAAAACGCCGTTGCCGGTTCCTGGGCCGATTGCAAGAACTGCTTGAGTTCGGCATTGCTCGCTGTCGCCATTTCCGGCGAGTATTCGACGGTGTGCTGCATCCAATCCACCCAATTTTCGGCGCCGAAGATCGCAATGGCGTCGTCAATATAGGGATCCCAGTCGGTGTCGAAGGCGGTCGACCACATCAGCCGTGTGCCGTTGTCGAAGATCACATGGCGTTGGGTGCGGAGGCCCACCTTTTCAAAGACGGTCGTATCCTTAGGTTGCGCTTTTTCCTTGAAGCGCAGAATCGCCGCCTTTAACGCCGCCGTGTGGCCTGGACGGACGTGAAAAAAGGCGGTCAACTCGGAAGAGACGCCGTGGCTCAACCCTTTCCCCGACTTCTTGTTGAGGGTGGCCGGGCTATTGCCGTTCTGCTTTTTAACCTTGGTTTGGTTCATCGCCATCATGACAGTCATGGTTCTCTCCTATGGTTCCTTGGGATTTCAGGGAGTTGGTTGGTTAGTTAGTTGGTTGGTTAGTTTGTTACTGTGCGACCAACCAACTAACTAACTAACCAACCCAACTTTGCGACCGCAATTAGACCGACGCCTGGTCAAGCAGCGGCTTCAGTGCCGGGTGTTGTAGCGGTTGGGTCGCGGTGGGGTTATCGAGAACCTCCTGGAAGGCGTGATCCACCTGCTCGGCCTTGCGCACCTGCGGGATCGTGATCTCTGCCAGCGCATTCCAGTAGCTGGTGGCTGGGGTCTGCACCGACTGGATAATCTTCTTGAGACCGGAACTGACCCCTTTCGTCCGCTCGACAAACTCGGCATTGCTGACTTTGGTCAGTTCCTCAATGCCACCGGCCGACTCCAGCCAGTCGGCGAGTTCTTTGGCCTCGTTGACGTGTTGCATCCAATCGATGAACGGGTTAACGCCGACGATCAACAGGGCGTCATCGAGATAGGGATCCCAGTCGGTCTCGAAGGTCGTGGTCCACAGCAGCTGCGTGCCATTATTAAAGATCACGTGCCGCGTATCACGCAGACCGGTTTTGACGGTCTCGTTCGGGTCAGTGTTGCGAATATGGTTGGCAAAGCGACCCAGCGCCTCGCGCAGTTGCGGCTCGTGACCCGGCTTGACGGTAAAGAATGCGGTCAACTCGGACACGACCCCGTCGTAAATGCCCTTCCCCGATTTTTTGTTGATTGTGTTATTCATACGATTCTCCTCTTTCACTTTCTTGTAGCTGCAAACGTTGATTGAACTACCGTTTGCAGTATCCATGAAAGGGAGTGGTAGCGTCATCCCCCATTGTGGGGTATAAATGGTGGTATTTTGCCGAAGGCGCAAGCCGCCAAGCAGGCAACCGGAGGTAAAAGCCGATTTTTGCCTTTGGGAAGGTTCGTTGAACTGACCAGCGCTGGGAGGTACACAAACCTGTGGTAGTGTTGTCCCCGTGCGGGGTATCAAGGGTGGTAGTGGTAGGAAAACCAACAGCCCGCTCAACGCATGGCGGGCTGTTGGAGAGGATACGACTCGGTTGTACAGAATCAGTAGACCGCAATGCCGCCTGAACCGACTCTGGACTTTGGACTGGCGACTGCGGACTACTGAGAATGGCCGCGATAAAGTCGTGACGTTGTTAATTGGCTAAAGATGAACTTTATCTACGACTGACACGCATCGGGTCATCCAGCGCGATGACGACCGGTTCTAGATCGGGCGGTCCCGGCGCCGTGTAGGTGACACCTTCAAACGGTTCGGGGCCAGGGCCGCCGGGGTTGTAGAAGGCGCGATAGCCCCCTGCCAGCCCAGGGATCTCGACAAAGGTGATATTGCGCGCGGCGGCTTCGTCGCCGACAAGGATGATGTCAATATAGTTGTCACGGTCTTCTTGATAACAGTCGTCGTAATAGATGCCGGCTGCCGGGTCCTCCGCCTGCCCCAAATCGGCTAAACCGACCACGCGGAGCTTGCCGCCGGCCACCTGGTAGTCAACGCCGACCTTGTCCAGGATGACCGTACCCCCGTCGGCGCCTTTGGCGTGGAGGCGGAAGAACGCTTCAAACATGTTGGGACGCAAGCCGGTGACACCATCGGGGGAAAAGCCGCCGGAGGTCAAGACCCGCAGACGGAAATCCCCTTCAGTGTAGAGGGCAAATTCGTCGTTGGGCATATTGGCGGCGCGCGCCATCATAAAAACGCCGCCTTCCCCCACAGCTTGTTCGCCCGTATAGTTGAGCTTGGCGCCCACCAAGACCGGCCCCTGATCATAAGGTGACTTGTCGGTCGTCCAGGTAAGACCGACGGCGCTGACTTCCTGCCCCCCAGGGCCGATGAGCAAGAGCGGGGTATCGTCGGCGACAATTTCCAGCTTGACCGGGAAGATGGCTGCCGGGTCGCTGCTCTTTTTGCGGTTGCCAAAATCGCCAAACAAAACCACGGTATTGCGCTCGTTGGTCTCCCAATTGGGATTCATCCCCGCCGCATGGCCGAAGACGATTTCACCAGTGTTCAAGGTAAATTGAAAATCGGTCGGATCAACCGTTTCGGTGGCGACCGGCCAACTGAACTCAATCGGCAAGCCATCGTCGTAATCGGCATAGCCCTTGTACGCCTGACCGATAGTATTGGCCGGCGCCGCACTGGTCATCATCTTCGCGGTCGGCGTTTCGCCATTGGTACACTTCAGATTGCCATACCAGGCGCCGCCGGCCTGACGGACCGCGTCTTCCGTCAATTCCGCAATGCCGATAATGTTGTCAAACCCCATGCCGGCCGCGAGAATGACTGGTTCATCACGCCAATAGTCGGCCCCTTCCAGCCGCCCATTGGTCAGTTGCCAGAGAACAGACCTGACCAGAACTTGATAGACCAGCAGCGCGATCACCACCACGGCGCCCAGCGCTACCATAAAATAGCCAATCTTCTTATTCTTCACTGTACCCTCCTTTGGCCTGACTTGACCCACCCGGACTAGGTTCTGTTGACATTTGTGACGCCTACACCTGTCAGGTTTCCAAAACCTGACAGGTGTACCACTGGTTGATTCCGAAATGTCAAAACCTAGCGACCTGCGTATACACAGTAATCAGTATAGGCAAAAGCGTGGGGGCTGTCATCCCCCAGGCCGGGGTATCAATGGTGGTATTTACGCACACACCGAACAGCCTACCAAACTAATGGTAGGCTGTTCGGTTCTCTGGGAGCGCCAGCATCCTGCTGGCCTGCCGCCAGGATGGCGGCGTTCCCGGTGGGTCCTATTTACTGATCTACCTTGACCTCAATACGAAACGTCGGGGCCGCTGATCGAAATGGTGTAGCTGACCGGCACATCGCTGGTATTCTTCACCAGGACGTAAAAGGTCTCGGTCGCCGTCTGGCTGCCGGCCCAGACCAAGGTCTGTTCATCAACGACATTCTCTTTGTTGATGGTGCCGTCATCCTGGCGTTCGCGGGTGGTATCGATAACCATTGGGGTGCCGTGACCGACCGGTGTCACTTTGCCATTTTCGTGATCGACATCATCGGCCTCATATTGCGGGTTTTGCATGCGACCGCGTGTCCAGACCTCGAAGCGCAAGGCGCCGGCGTTTTCGGTTTTCAGCATAACCAACGCCTCGGTGGGGTCGTTATCGGCGTCGCTGTTGTCATAGGAATATTTGAACTTGAACCACTGACTGCCGTGGGCCGGGATCTGGATGGCGCCACTGTGCGGGCCGCCGGCCTGCTCGAAACTGCTGGCGGGCGCCGCTGGTACACTGGCAGTCACTGCCGGCGTCTCGGCCGCCGTTTGGGTGTACTGTTCTTCAGCCAAGACCGGGGCGGCGGTCAGCAAGATCAGAGTGAGACCGGTAACGACGGCCATGACAAAGGACGTGTGCAACTTGCTAAACATGGTGGTTTCTCCTTGTTGGAACCGGGTACAATTTGTGCTTGCTCTGGAACTTTGGCGGTACTTTTTTGCCTTAGGTTTGCGAACGTTCATCAACCTGTCCGTTGTCAGTATCCAGGAAAGGCGGTGGTAGTGTCATCCCCCAGCATGGGGTAAAAATGGTGGTATTCCAGGAAAATAAAAAGCCCACCGTTGGCTGGGTGGGCTTGGGGATATACTTTGTGGATCTACCGCTGCGCTCAGGTCAACAGACCCAAAGCGCGCGCTTGGGCCACAGCCGCGCGCCGGCTGTTGACGCCCAATTTGCCGTAGATATTGCGTGTATGGACCTTGACGGTCTGATCGGAGATATAAATTTTTTGTGCGATCTCAGGATTGGTCAAGCCCTGCGCGAGGAGCGCGAGGATTTCCCGTTCGCGCACACTCAACGGCTCAATGAGATTTTGGATTTGAGATTTTGGATTTTGGATTGCAGGCGCTTCGCTTGTGTTTAAGCCAGAATCTACAAGCGCGCCCGGAGGCAGTTGCCTCTCGGACGCGCTAAAATCAGGAAAGGCCGCCAAGAGTTTGGCGATGTATGCTGGCCGGTCGGTGTGTGCGTGGGCTGCGCGCAGCAGGGCGGCCATGGGCGGGCCAAGATCGACAAAGGTGCGGAGGTAGCCCTCGGTTTCGGCGCGGGTAAGCGCCCGTTCCAGTACATTTAGCGCGTCTTTCCGCTGACCTTGCGCATCCAGGGTCAATGCTTGCAGCAGCAAGATCTCGATCACCCGACCAAAACGCGCGGCGGCTTCGGCCGCGGGCAAGAGCCGATCTAACAGGCGTTCGCCTTCGGCCAACCGCCCTTGCGCCAGATAGACGAGCGCCAGCGTGATATGCGTATATTCCAACCTTGGGTTCAAGTCGCCGCGAATGGTCGGCTCGGCGGCCGTGGCCCATTGGCCGGCCATCGTGAAATCGCCCTGCGTCAACGCCATGCGCGTGTGATGTTCGGCCCAGTGTGCATAGGTTTGTTTGAGATCATAGCGTTTTACGATGGTGACAACGTCTGCCATAATAGTGTGCGCCTGTGCCGGCTCGCCGAGAGCATGTTGCACACGCGCCAGCCCCACCAGTGCATTGAGTTGTGGTCGCCGGAGTGACCAGAAATCTAGCTGCTTGACCGCCTCAGTCAGCAGGTCACGGGCGGCTAGTAGCTCGTTGCGTTCATAGAGGACCCGGCTCAGGGCAACACTGGCATGGGCGGCCAGCGGCACGCTCTGCCAGTAAGGCTCCGCTGCACGGCGCAGGTTTTCGCGGCTGATCCGCGCTGACTCGTGCAAGCGACCACCTATTTCGAGCGCAATCGCCATGTGGGCAATGGCATTGATCACCCCGAAACGATCCCCGGCGGCAAGACAAATGCGCTCCGCTTCCACCAATGTTTGATAGCCGGCTGTAATATCGCCGGCCTGGGCATAATAGCCCACGCCCAGAAACATGGCTGCCAGCCCGCGCCAGGTGCTGTTGCTTGGGGGCAGCAGCTCCAGCGCCTGCCGACCGGCGTTTAGGGTCACCGCGGCCGGCTGATCGGTCTGGAGCGCAATGGCCGTGCGCACAACCGCCGCCTGCCCCAGGAGATCGCCATCGGGTACGGGCGCAGCGTGCAAGGCGCGCGCGGCCGCATCCAGGCGCCGTTCAGCCGCCGTAAATTGATCGAGCAGGGCCAAGGTAAACGCATGATTGAGCGCCAACGTTGGGCGGTCTTCAAACGCGCTGTCAGGGAGCGCAGTCTGCCAACGCAGCAGGGTGGCAAACTCACCCCGCTCGCGCATAAACTCGCGCTGGCTGTCTACCAGGCGTGCAGCCCGCACGAAATCGTGACCCTGAAGCGCATAGTCGATTGCCTCATCCGGTAAGCGACTCGCCTCGAACCAGCCGCTGGCGCGCCGGTATAGCTCCTGCACCGCAGGCGGCCCAATCGCAGCGGTCAACCGGTTGCGCAGAAAATCGGCAAAGAGATGATGGTAGCGATACCAATGTCGCCGGCCATCCAGCGGCACCAAAAACAGGTTGGCATGTTCAAGCTGTTCAAGGATGAAGGATGAAGGATGAAGGCGGAAGGATGAAGAAACGAGTTCATCCTTCATCCTTCCGCCTTCATCCTTTCCCAATACGGTGTCACACAGCGGACCACAGAACCGGGCCAAAATTGCGGTGTGCAGCAAAAAACGGTGGATCTGTTCCGGCTGCTGCTGAAGCACTTCCTCGACCAGATAGTCAAAGACATCGTGATGGCTGCCGGTAAAATCATTGATGAAGCGGTTGATGTCGGCGCTGTCCAGATGTTGCAGCGAGAGCGCTGCCAGGTGAAGGCCGGCGCTCCACCCTTCGGTGCGGGTTGCCAATTCTTTGACCTGATCAGCCGCGAGCGGCAAATGCCTGATCTGCTGAAAGAAGGCGCACGCTTCCTCTAGCGTAAAGCGCAGATCGGCGGCGCGCAGTTCGCTCATCTGGCTACGTCCACGCAGCCGGGCGAGGGGCAGCGGCGGGTCGGCGCGGCTGAGTAGGATCAGGTGTATGTTGGGCGGCAGGTAATTCAACAACAGGTTGAGCGCCGCATGGATCGCTTGCAGGTGGATCAGGTGATAGTCATCCAACACCAGGACAAATTCGCCAAGGGGAATGATCTCGTTGACCAGGGCCGTGATCAAGCGCTCAATGGGTGGCAAGAGGGGCGTCTGGAGCGCGGTCAGGATCGCTTGGCCGAAATCCGCCTTGAGCGACTGGAGGGCGGCAATGACATAGGTCAGGAAGCGCGCCAGGTCGTTGTCGCTTTCGTCTAAGGAGAGCCAGGCCACGCGGCGGCCACACTGGGGGATCCACTGAGCCAGGAGGATGGTTTTGCCATAACCGGCCGGAGCCGAGACCAGGGTAAGTTTGCGCGGCAACCCACTTGCCAGGCGTTCTACCAGTCGCGGGCGTGGCAGGAGTTCTTGCAGGTGCTGCACCTGTGGCGCAAATAACTTGGTGCGTAAGAGCGCTGTGACGGCCAGATTGGCGGCGTTGTTGGGTGTGGCAGTGGTGTCAGCCATGCGTTCCTCGCGTAATCGACTTCCTACGGATCCCTACTGTGTCGGCTGCAAGTTGATAAAAGTCAGCATAAAGTCATGCTGCCACGAGTGGGGGAAGCCGTAGACGTTATCCTGCGTGGGCCAGTTGGTCCAATAGGTGGTGTTCATCGGGTAGCGGATGATTAACTGGGCGACAAAGATGTCGGGCAGCTCGCTGACCCAGATGTTCATGGCCTGTTTGAATAGGGTCATGGTCTGTGGGTCAGCGGGGCGGAGCAGGGCGAGTTGCTCGACCAGCGCATCATACTCAGCGTTTTGCCAGCGCGAGGTGGCCCACCAGTTGGCGGCCGGTTCGCCGGTTGGGCGGAAGTATTGCGCCATATAGATCGAGAGCATGAAATAGGGGTCCATGCCCCGCACACCGCTGGGACCTTTGCAAACCAGCGCCGCGCGTTGCTCCCCGGTCTGCACCGCGCTCGCCAGGCCGGGCGACGTGTCAAAGGTAGCGTCAAAACCGGCGTCGCGCAATTGCTGGATCAGCGGCGGGCCATACGGCCTGAGCCAGTCGGGTATATAAATATTGATCGCAAAGGTAGCGCCGCGGCTGTCGGCCCAAAGGCCGTCGGCATTTTTGGTATAGCCCTTGCCCGTCATGATCGCGTCAACTTTGTCGAGATGGGCGGCTGTATCATATTCGTATTTGGCGAAGATTTCTTGCAGCGCAGCGGCAAAGGGCTGGAACCAGGGATAGGGTACGAATGGGTGCAGCGCCGGCACACCGGCGCCCGCTTCGGCCAGCCCCACCAGCTTGGCGCGGTCAATCGCATAATTCAGCGCCCAGCGGATCGCCTTGTCATCATAGGGCGGTTCGCTGGCATTCAGGTTGAGTTCAGTCGGACACCAGTCGAGATAGCCATAGGGCGCGGCCTGGCCGGTAAACATGGTAATTTTGGGGTTTTGCGCCAGCACCGCCTTGAGCGTTGGCACCTGCATGATCGGGCCCATGTCCAGTTGGTTGGTGATCATCATCTGGGCGGCCTGGCTCTCCTCTTGCTGGGGCAGATAGATGATACGCTCGACATTGGGCAGCGGCTTGAAGCCGGTTGCGACCGCCCACCAATCCGTGCGGCGGTCATAGACCTTTTGCTGCGGTGACGCCGCCACCAGCTTGAACGGCCCGGAGCCGACCGGCAGCCCCGCCGCCAGGTCAAAATTGGTAAATTCGAGCGGGTTCTTGTCCGCCCAGATGTGCTTCGGCACGATGACCGGGCTGTGATTGGTGGTCAGCGTCGTCGCCCAGAAGGCAGGGTTGGGGCGTTTGAGCAGCAGGCGCACGGTCAGGTCGTCCACTTTAACGGCTTCTTGCAGGAAGGCGGGCAAATCGGCCAGATGAACCATGCCGGCGGCGTTGTCCCGCATCATATTGAAGGAGTAGACCACATCGTCGGCCGTGAAGGGTTCGCCATCATCCCACTTGATGCCTGCGCGCAATTTGAGTGTGATCGCAGTAAAGTCGTCGTTGTATTCCCAACGTTCGGCCAGCCAGTTTTCATGTTCGCCGGTGAGTACGTTGAACATGATCAACGGTTCAACCATCGCCGGCAGCGTGCCGACATGAAAGGCATCGTAGGCGTCAGGGCTGAAGGGGTTGTGGTTGTTAAATTGCGTGTACTGGTTGGCAGGGCCGGCCATGACGATCAGGGTCCGCGCACGCGGCACGGCGGGCAGGTCGGCGGACGCGGCCTCCCCGGCGGGTAGGGCAACCGGCGCAGTGCAGGCGCCCACCAACGCCAGGACAACGGCGATCGCGACCAGCCGCCAGGTCATTGTAGCTTGCTTGCTGGACATAGCGTTCCTTGCCATCCTTCCCATCAAACGCTGAGGTTGAGTTCCCATGAAGGGTGCTTATCGAATTGGATCCTGTCGGCGCATTCCAGGGCGTCAGCCGCTTATGCCCTCTACTCAATTGCGTGCATGGAAATTTGTCAAATAAACTATAGGGCAAATTCACTGTAGCGTAGAAATTTGGCGGCAAGTAATGGGAATAGATATAGAAACTGGATATACAGAAAGATACACGCCTTGGGGCAGGAGGGCGGTTACAGGGGTGGCAGCCAGATAAGGCTATGCCAAAGAATTAAGTATATTAAGCGTGCTACGTGCTACGTGCTACGTGCTGCGTGATTCGTGAGCTCAGTGACGCAGCACGTAGCACGCTTGCGGTCTATTTATTTTTACTGAACAGGCATCATGTCTGAGGACGCCACAAACGATGAAAATGCAACAGGGATTTCACCGATTTCACAGATTTTTCTATTCGTTAATCGGCGTAATCGGTGAAATCCCTGTTATTTACACATCAGCCTAAAACGCGTAGCAAGGGGTAGCTTTCAAGCAACAAAGCCATCTCAGAAAGATGATGATCCACGAAGAGCCACGAAGATCCTTTGCGTGTCTTCGTGGCTCTTCGTGGATCATTTAAATTCGGTCCAGGCCAGCTTTGCTGCCGCCCCATCTATTGCATGACCTGCGGCCCCTGAAGCATGGCAAGCTGGAGAACTGGCGTAAAGGTATAGCGGGTGACGCCGTTGCCCAGGATCAGGCGAGGCGAACCACTGCCATCCGCCTTGAATTTCACCGGAATCCCCACCAGGGGTGGCGTCTGGATGAGGTACTTTTCGACCTGCCCCTGTTCGTCCACCCAAGCCCGCAATTCGACCGTCGCTTCCCCGGCATCCAGGAAGAGCTTGCTATCCTCTAAGCGAATGTTGATGTCGCCTAAGGCCGTATTGGTGTAGCGGCCCAGATAGGGCTGGATCTGGTTTGGCTCAACCACCCCAGGGTGGCCGCCTTGATCGGTCAGCGTCTTGCGCACCATCTCATAGAGAAAGGTGGCTTGCGCATCGAACTGCTGCGGCTGGGCAAAGAGTAATTCCAGCAAGCGAAAGCGCACTGCCTGTGTAAAGTGGTTAGCGCCCTGGGCATTGGACAGGACAACAATGCCCAACTCCGCCGTGGGCAGAAAGGCCAGGTCGGCGGTGAAGCCAAGCGTGTTGCCGCCGTGGTGGAGCAGCCGTTGACCTTTGTATTCGTCCACGAACCAGCCTAAACCATAGCTGGCTTTGGCGCTCACTGCTACTTGCGGCGTCCAGGTCGCAGACAGGTTTTGCCGCGAGACCACCCGTTGCCCGTCAGGGGCGACCCCGCCCTGTAATTCGGTGATCAGGTAGCGCCCCAAATCCATGACATTGGACCAGGCGGCGCCGGCCGGCGCGACCGGGGTGATCAAGCGCTCGGCGCGCAACGGCAGCCGTTCATACACCATGTCCAAATTGGCGCCGTGCGGGCTGGCATAGTTGTTGCTCTTCTGCACATCAGCCAGGGCGAAGGTGGTACTGGTCATACCGATGGGCTGGAAGACCCGCGCTGTCATTTCCTTCAGATATCGGTCATAAAGGTTGCCCTCGTCGCCGCCTTCGTCAGTGGCGGCGGCAGCAGTGGCATAGCCGGCCACGGCCACCATCTGGTTGCTATATTGGAAGGTCTCGCCAAAGTCGGTGAACAGTTTATAATTTTTCAGCGATGTGATCACTCGTTCAGCACTCAAGTGGTCGCCGTTAAAGAAGAGTTCGAAATCGCGTTGCGGCACGCCGGTGCAGGCGCAGACCAGGTTGCGCATGGTGATGCGCCGGGTCAAGGCCGGATCGGCCAGGGCAAAGGTCGGCAACACCTGCACCACCGGCGTGTCCCAGGCCAGCCGCCCCTCATCGACCAGTGTGGCCATCATCATCGTCGTCATGGTTTTGGTGAGCGAGCCGATCATCATTCGTGTGGTCGGCGTCACCGGTTCCGGGCGACCTAACGCGCGCACGCCAAAGCCTTGGCTGTAGACAATCTCGTTGCCCTGGACGACGGCGACGGCGGCCCCCGGAATGTGGAAGCGGGCCATCACGTCGGCAATATAGCGCTCCCATTGCGCAATGATTTCAGTATCGACCAGTCGCGGCCGGACCCCGGCCAGATTGACCTCGTGTAGGGCATAGATGGTAAAACCGGTTTGGATCACCTGAAGCTGGGCAGTGCGCTGTTGCAAAGCGACCAACTCGGCGCGCACGAGTTGTACGTAGATCATCCCGCGGTACAACTGGCCGACGGCGGCCACCACATGACCGCTCTCGCCGCCGCTGTCATAGATGAGCGAGCGGATTTGCTCCACTTGCATAGGCGGGATTTCGATCACCTGCTCTAGCGGCATGGCAAAGGTTGGCTCTACAATGGCCCAAGCGTCGGCAATCGCGGCGTTGATATCGGCGCCGGGAAAGGTCAGGAAATAGAGGTTGATCTGTTCCTGGGGACTGGCGAGCAAGAGATACTCATCCAGCACCGCGATCTGCCAGTTGGTCGGGATCGGCACACTGAATAAGCCTTGCGGGTCGGTATAGCGGGCGTTCTTGGTTTGCGCTGGTGCGGATTGCGCGCTGGCCGGTTTTACTGCCCAGGCGGGTACAACGGCGGCGAAGGTCGTCGCCGGAGCGGCTGTCGCGTGGACAGGAATACTCAGGAATGGGCTCCCAATCGCCAGGATCAGCAATAGACTGGCAATGGATCTGATGGCTTGTTTCATACGCTACTCCTACTCACCGCCATCAAATCCAGGGTCAACCCATGGTTATCCTGGTTTTTCTGGCACCGGGGGGGTCAAAATGAACTGAGCGACAGAAAACAAAATCTTTGTGACGAACCCTATTTTCATCATAAGCTGTTCATTACCAACGAACATCAAGCAAAGTACACAACACTGCCAGGCAGCTTTACCGAAAAACGTCGAGCGCCAGGCAGGCAGGCTTCACGGCGCCCCTAAGCAGAAATACACAGGCTTTGGCGACGGGCCGAGGTTGCCTTGCAAACCGGTGGCGTGCGCCGTTTTCCTGCCTATGCCAGTTTCGCATAACCGGCTTACCAATGCCAGGTCGGTGTTCTGGCAAAAACCCCGCAATTTCTATCAGAAAGAACGCACGCCAACAAATTTTTCCAGTAATATCAGTTGGCATTATTGTTGTCCTGCCTGTGATCAGTATCGGCGCAGGGCGGTGGTAGTGTCATCCCCCGCGCGGGGGTAATGATGGTGGTATTTTGGAAAAACAAAAAGCCCACCGTTGGCTTGGGTGGGCTTTGGGCTGCGCTTTAAGCGATCTACGGCTACGTTCTTAGGCTTTTTCAAAGAAATAGTTATCCATAAAGGGGGGTCTAGGGGCGCGAAGTTTCACGGAAGATCAATGTGACCTGCAAGACCCCCTCGACAAAGGTGAGCAGCCAGCCGGCGATAAAAAAGCTTCGGGTCGTGCCGGTCAAGGCCACGCCCAGGGTGAGCAGCGCGGCCACCAGGGCGCCGTAGACCACCAGATTGGCCCGCCCCAGGCGATCACTGAGGCTGCCAAAGAGGGAGGAAATGGCGCTCAACAAAAAGACGAGCATAAAGTAGAGACCAAATTGTTGCAGGGTAAAGCCCAGTTCCTGCTGCAACAAGGGGAGGAGCGAGACGGCGATAAAGGCATGGGAATAGAGGGTCACGGCGATAGCCAGGGTCAACGCCAGATACCAGATGCGGGCGGCGGTGGTCGGGTAATGGGTCAGCGCACGCGACCGCAAAAAACGTTGGCGCACCGATGTCATGGTCATTCGCGTCCTCCTTCGCACGTTCAATTATACTAACAGACTCAAGGTACGCGCGGTGGCGACAGCCTGGCGCCGACTATCTGCGTAACTGGCGCAGCAATAAACGGCGGCGCTTTTGCTCTTGCCGTCGGCGCCAGAGAATGATGCCGATCAACAGGAACGCGCTCAACAATAAAAGGAGGGGAGTCATTGTCGCTTATCCTTACCTGCGGTTCAGCCGTCGGGTCGATAGGTTGCCTAAGGCTGGTCGCCGCGTCAGTGGCGCTACCGACGGCAGACGCAGTGGCGCCACTGACGCGACTCGTGTTGCCGGCGCTTGCGATAGCGGCGACGCCACCCGCTACCGCCGACGCAATGGTAACACCCCACAGCTTGGTCTCCGGTGATTACTGTTTTCTACTCTCCACCAAGCGGTTCAAACTTTCCTGTCCCATTGTCTTCACATTGGTTAACGTTTGCATGTTTTTTCTCCTTGTTTTGCAAATCCGTATGACAACCGCTGTTGTTTTGACAAAGCCAGGCCATCAATATATCGTGTATGTAACTACTCACCAAAGCTTTGCCTCAAACCGATGAATTCTATCCGTGTTTAGTCTTTTATGGTCGCTCAAAGACTAAACACGGATAGAAGAAACACAGATAGAAGTAAAACTTGCTCTGATTACACAAATTTTTGGTTGTCAAAAGATATATCACAACATCGTGAAATGAACGTGAAATCGCCAACCGTCAAACGTGGATCGGAGGCTAACCAACCAACTCCCTCTTCCCTTGCGGCAACAGCCGTGGCTGCATGATGACGGTGGAACCGCCAATTAGGCTGACCTGATCCAGCAGGGTCATGATCGTTAAGCCCCAGCCCCAAGCGTAAATGCCGATCAAGCCCAGGACGCTGGTGCCCAGCACCGGCAGCATCATGCGGCGTTGCGTGCGTTCAAAGCGTTGGGCAAGATCGAAGAGCGTGGGCAACTGCGCCAGGCTCCCCGCCATAAAGACGACATGGGCCGTATCGATGGCGGCCGTGGTGGCGCCGGCCAGCGAGATCGAAACATGGGCTTGTTTGAGCGCAATGGCGTCGTTAATGCCGTCGCCCACAAAACAGACCTTGCGCCCCGCGGCCTGCAAGCGGGCGAGCAACGCCGCCTGCTCCGTCGGGCGGGCGTGGTCGCCGGAGACAATCGTGATGGTGCGGATTTGGGCACGCGCCCGCAACGCCGTCACCACGGCAATGGCTTCCGGGCGCAGGGCGCTGGCAAGTTCCAGCAGGCCGATCACCAGGCCATCGCGCGCCACCTACACCAACAGGTGGCCCAGTTGCTGACGATCTTCGCCTAGGGCGACCAACGCCGGCGGCAATGCAACGTCATGCAGGGCTATAAAGCGCGCGCCGCCAACCAGGATCGTATGGCCGTCGGTCTCAGCCGTCAAGCCCAGGCCGACCTTGAGTGTCGCCTCGTCCACCCACGGGCTTGGGCCGCGGACAAGATGGCCTGGGCAATGGGGTGGCTTTGGCAGTGCTCGGCGGCGGCATAGGTGAGAATGGCGGCCGCGTGATAGCCGTTGCGGGCATGGATCGCCGCGACCTGGGGTTGTTCCTCGGTCAGCGTGCCGGTCTTGTCAAAGACCAGCGTATCCACCCCTTGCAGTAGGTCGAGCGAACGACCATCCTTGATCAAGATTTGGGCGTGGGCTGCCCGGTTTAAGAAATGCAGCAGGTTCACTGGCACGACCATATTGATCCGATTACGGAAGTGCGCAAAAAAGACGGACACGCCACTTTCCGCGCCTAACAGAGTGCCAACACCACCAGCCAGCAATTCGCGTACTTTGTACAGCCCGGCTTGCATTAAATTGGCTAACTAATTTCAATTAAACTTACATTATTGTATATATTAAGCATATTGCTTAAATTACTCTTTGACAAAATCGTTAACTCTTTGTTACAGTGTGTTCAATTATATGATGCACTGGTCATGAAAATCAGGTCGTATAAGAAAATAGCAGGATTAATTTGTAAAAATGTCAGCAAAATGTTATTGCATTTTATCCAGCAAAGCAATAAACTAGAGATATACTTTCATTGGCGCTCTCTGCATTCAAAGTACATCGTTCTCTACTATGCAATCCTTTCTACACGAACTGCACCAATTCTGGCGTGTCATCGGCTGGGTCTTGCGTATCACCTGGTCAGCCTGTAGCGCACTCCTGACGCTCCTCATTTTTTTAACCGTTTTCAGCAGTCTTTTGCCGACGGCCCTGGCGCTGACCGGGCGCGGGTTGATCAACGAACTAGTAGCGCTGCTCGATCAACAGACGCACAGCCTCTATTCGCTCTTCCCCTGGATCCTCTTGGGATTAGCATTGACAAGTCTGGAAGCGATCTTCAGCGGCAGCTTAACCTATGTCAATAAGCGGCTCAAAGATGAACTCAATCTCAAGCTGGCAAAAGATGTCATGGATCATGCGGCCCGCCTTGATTTGGCCTTCTTCGAGGATGCTGATTCGCAGGATATGCTGGCGCGGGCGCAAAACAATGCCGCCGGTCTGGTCGCCAAATTTTTAACCACCGCCTTTGCCTTAGTCGGCACGGTTCTACAGATCATCTCCCTGGCCGGCGTCCTCCTCTATATTGAACCGTTAATTCTGATCGTCCTGGTCGCTTTCGCCGCCGGGTATTTTATCTTTCAGTGGCGGTTGGCGCGAGAAAGCTACCAACTGGAATATGAGCGCACCTCCAAACGGCGCTGGACGAACTATTTTGTCAAGCTGGTCACCGATGAACAGTGGGTGCCGGAAGTCAAGTTGCTCAACATTTCGTCGCTGCTCACCAACCGTTTCTATGCTTTGATGACAAAATTCCGCGAGGAAGATCGCCAGCTCTATTGGCGCACGCTGGTGGGCAATACCTTCTTTGTTGTCTTGGCCACCACCGGCTTTTACGCCCTCTTTGTACGCATTGCCCAGCGTGTTCTCAGCGGCGCGCTGACGGTGGGGGATGTCACCATCTATAGCACAACCACGGTTAAGTTACGTAGCAACTTGCAAGACATTGTCCTTTCTATTCGTGATGTGCGCGAACAACTGCTCTATTTATATGACCTGCGTCATTTTCTCCAAGTCGAGCCGGGCGTGCCGGCCAGTGGCGCGGTTGTCCCCAATAGCAACGGTGTTATCGAATGTAAGCAGCTTTCGTTTACCTATCCAGGCAGCAAACAACCGGTGTTACAGGATATTTCCTTCCGGCTGGAACCGGGCGAAACGGTGGCGATTGTGGGCGCCAATGGCGCCGGCAAAAGTACGCTGGTGAAGTTGCTGGCCCGGCTCTACGAACCAACCAGCGGGGCGATCTATTTTAGCAACACGCCAATCACCGCCTTTGCCCCCAAGTCCTGGCAGGAGCGCATTGGCTTTGTCTTTCAACAATTCAACCGCTACGAGGCGACTGCCACCGAGAATATTGCCTATGGCGACTGGCGCCATTTGGGTGAGAACCCGTTAAAGGTGCAGGAGATTGCGCAACAAGCGCAGATTCATGAGATGATCACTGCCCTGCCTGAAGGTTATGATACACTATTGGGGCGCAAATTCGGCACACACAAACCCTCGCTGGGGCAATGGCAGAAGATCGCCATTGCGCGCGCCCTCGCCCGCCAGAACAGCTTGTTGCTTATTCTTGATGAGCCAACCGCCAGTTTGGATGCTTACGCTGAATACGATCTCTTCTGTCAATTTCGTGAGTTGGCCGTCGGGCGCACAACCATTCTCATCTCGCATCGCTTCTCCACCATTGGCATGGCAGATCGCATCCTGGTGCTGGATCAAGGGCGGCTGGTTGAAAGCGGCAGCCATGCCGAGCTACTGGCGCAGAACGGGCATTATGCCAAGCTCTATCGCCTCCACCAAACCCAAATGGGCGCCACCACCACGCCCAACGGCCATCATGAGAACGGCCTTCCTCCTGCGGTAGTGACAGCCTCACCCCACTTTGTCACCAACGGCAACGGCGCGTCACACAAGGGGTAAGACGTAAGCCCGCCGACACCTCTTTGCGGTGAAATCATTTGATAGCCGAAAGCTTGTGCAAACAGAGCAACTTTTCCTCGCTCCGTGTTCCTTCTATCTGTGTTTAGTCTTTTGGGGCGACACAAAGACTAAACACAGATAGAAGGAACACGGAGCGATTCCGTGGTTTACGATGAACTACTGCCGTCTGACCAATGGCAGATAGAGTGTCGCAGGGGGGGTGGCGCCGCCTGGCGCCTCTTCGACGGTGATCAAAAATGGCGCCGTCGTCGTGCTTAGGCCCTGGCTATCGGTGGCGCGGACGGCGATGGCATAACTGCCGGGCGTCGGCGTGACGGCACAGGTGTAAGGTGGCGTTGTGACCGTGCAGACGACGTTGCTACCCAGTAGAAACTCGACCTTTTGAATGACCCCGTCACTATCACTGGCCTCCGCGTCAATTGTCACGGTAGCGGTATGGGCAAAGGTGGCATCGGGCGCCGGGCTGGTGATGCGCACGGTTGGCGGTTGGGGCGCTGGGTTGTTGGCCTCATTGACGGTAATCGCCACGGATGCCGCGGTTGTGCTTAAGCCCTGGCTGTCGGTCGCACGGGCCGTCAACGTATAGGGGCCGGGTGCGGGGGTGAAGGAACAGGTGTAGGGCGCGGTGAGAACAGTGCAGATGACATTGTTATTCGCCAGGAACTCAACCTGTTGAACCACCCCGTCAGTGTCACCGGCCTCAGCTTGAATCACTACTGTCGCGCCCTGGTTAAAGACGCTGTTGGGCGCTGGACTGGTGATGTTCACCACCGGCGGTTGCGGCGCGGGGTTCACCGTGATCGGGACGGTGGGGGAGGTTGTAACGGCGTTGGCGTTATCGGTGGCCTGCGCCGTCAGGCTAAAGGCGCCTACCGCCGGTGTAAAGGCGCATTCATAGGGTGCTGTCGTATCGGTGCAGAGGGGTGTATTGTTGGCAAAGAAGGCCACCTGTTGGATTGTCCCGTCGGGGTCGCTGGCTTGCGCCTGGATCGTCACAGGGGCGCCTACGGTGAAGAGCGCGTTTGCCGCCGGGCTGGTGATGCTCACCTGCGGCAGTTGATTGATGACGGTCAACCCATTGGGCTGTCCCGGCGTGCCATGATTGGCCTTGGAGGGCGCCCAATTCGCCGCAGCAGCATTATCCAACTCCGGGCTGATCAAGGAGAGGCTGGGGCCAGTGCCGTCAGGCGCCAGCGGCCAGGGCGCAAGGTCAAGATAATCAACAAAATCGATCACATTGCTGACGGCATCACGCAACTCAAGCGCTTCGCCGCCATTGGCGAGGTTGCCGCGCATGACGCCATTGGGATCAAAGCCGTAGCGCGCCTTGAACTGCTGGGCGTTGGGGCTAAGGACGAAATAAGCGCCGGCAGCCAGCGTTGTCCCCGACGGGAAGTGATAGGTAAAGCCGCGGCCAAAGTAGACATTGTCCAGCCGCAGCGGCGTCGTTCCCTTGTTGTATAGCTCAATAAATTCAAAGAGATCCGGATCGGTGGGCGCTGGCGCCGTCGGGTGGTAATGAATTTCGTTGATCACCAGATTGCCCAGCGGCTGAGGCGGGTAGAAGGTCGCTTCATGGAGCGGGCTCCAGGCGCCATTGGCAAAGACACGGGCGCGCACGGTTGTGACCTGGCTGATGGTGACAGTAGCCAGATCAGCGCCGTCCAGCGCGCCTTGCGCCACCGCGCCGCCCGCCTTGCGCGGATCAACGCCATCCAACGTGTAGTAGATGACGCCGTTGCCGTTATTGACGCTGTTATCAATGGTCAACCCAAAGTTTTGCGCCACGGCGCCGCCTTCTTGCGAGAAGGTGGGCGGCTTGAGGGTGGTTTGATACCAGCCTTTCTGCACATATTGGTTGATCACCTCATTGGTGCGCAGAGGGCAGTAGGTGTTTAACTTATCATCACGCACCTGTGTCCAATTTTTCCGTTCCGCCTCAACTGAATTGTTATCGGGGTCGCTCTCGGCAGCAGGCATACTGCGGGAATGGAAGTAGGCTGGCAATGCTTTGTTGGGTCCGGTTAGAGTAATCAACGGATAAATCTTTTGAGCATAGGCACCCCAGCGCGCCGATTCACCAATAATCGCCAGATCGACAAAGTTGGCAAGGTCACTGTAACGCTGTGTGCAAGCCGCTGGCGTCAGAACCCCCTGGCTCTGTTCCAGATGGCGGTAGAAGCGATCCGCCACCAGTTGACGGAAGTCGGCGTTGGTCATTAGCTTTAAGAAGAGACGGGCTGGTGAGCTAACGGCATCGTTTTCGATAACATTTGCATCGAGTTTATTGAGCGCCGTATCAGAATCCCAGGGAATCATGTGAAAACGGGTGTCGGGGCCGTTACGTTTGCGATAGGTGTACCAGTTGTGCGCCGGCCAGTCAGTGTTGGCGGCATAGTGCATCAAAATCATGTAATCGGCCAGATCGACCACATTAAGCTGCTGCTGCGCCTGTTGATAGCGCGCCGCATCGACGGTGGTCACATTGAGCAGATTGTGCAAAGCATTCCAAGCGTCCAATGTTCCCGGATCGGCGACCGGCGCATAGTTCTGATCTTCGTCAGGTTCGATCAGATCATAATCAGCCGATGTCCCACCCAGATAGGCAATCAGGAAGGTGTCATCCATCCGTTCGGTGACATTGTACAGGCCCCAATATTGTCCATTGAGATAAAGATGGGCATAGGTGCCATGCCCGGCCAGCCCGCCCATGTTCAGAAAGGAACGCCGAACAAACTCATCATTGATGTAATCGGCTTCCCGTCGCTGGTCGCGGTCAAAGTAACTATAGGAGCGATTGCCGCCATTGCGCAAGAGGATGCGGTCAAATTTGGAGACAGCGTCATTGTCGTCAAACAATTTGTAATCGAGCTTGGCCACGCCATACTCGACGCCGCGGAAGTAGAGGCGGAATGATTTCTTCGGGGTACGATGGGGGCGGCGCGATGCTTGCCCATGAATACGCACGCCGGCATTGACCGTAAAACCGCCCGGCTGCCCATTCGGCATGATCAACTCCAACGAAGTGGGGCGCTCCCAGGCGCTGCCTTTTTGGCTGGAGTTGACATAGATCCCCTTGCTGGCATCCCACAGATTGGGCTGATCCGTCACCAACGAAAGGGCGGGCAGCGCCGTTAGCGCCGCTTCGATCTGGCTGCTGTTGGTAGCGTGATTGACAATCTCCGACGCCATTTCGTAATAGGCAGGGTAGGGGCCGCCGTCGCTGTTATTGGGGGCAAATTTGTCAGGCCAGCCGGCGCCGGGCGTATTGGATTGATTCCGCACCTGGGCCAGGAAAATGTAAGTTTGCGTCACGGTGGACGATTGGTTGGAGCCGGAGGTATAGGCGACAGCACGCACCACCGTGGTTTTATCGATCGTCAACGGGCCGCTATACAGTGTGCCTTTGGTCGGCGTGGGGGTTGAATAGTCGGTCGTATAGCGGATTTGGGCGTTGGCCGTCGTAGAGGATAACGTTAATTGAAAAGAGGCCGTAAAATGACCATGCGCAACACTAAAGGCGGGCGGGGCCACTGCACTTTGGGCCTGACTACGCATAGGCAGCAGGCTGGCGAGCGCGATCAGGAAGATGTTCAAGCCGTAGAACAGCTTGCGCACCATAAGGGAAGGGAGCTTGCGCAGCGAAGGCGAAGCAGGGGTCAGTGATATAACCATGATGCTCCTTTTTATAGATAGGAGTTACGCAGTTGACGGGCGCTACCAGAGACCTGTCAGGTTTGCGAAACCTGACAGGTCTTGTCCAACTGCGTAACTCCTAATAGAATTACAAAATTCAAATCGGGTCCTTACCTGTATGGGCAAAGTAAGGTAGAATTACGAAAAATATAGCGCTACTGGTTATCGCTATTGTACTACACTGTTCGGCGCTTTGTCATCTCAACTTCCTTGCAATTACTGACATTTGTTGTAGTTATTACCCCTTAGCCGTCAATCCCTAGGTCGATAAAACTTTGCGACTTATTTGACGATTCCTAACAAAGATACACCTTTCCATGTCAGTTAACTGACAGCCCATCGACGCTATTTTTATGGTATA
Organism: Caldilinea sp. CFX5; assembly: GCA_021405325.1. The sequence continues at coordinate 28,374 of QWII01000104.1, forward strand.
AATGGGGGCGCAGACTCATTGAACTAAAGAAAAGAGGGGAAGCATGAGCCGAGTTAGCTGGCTTTATATCTATTTCACCATAGGCAGTGCGGTTGCGCTCTGTCTTTGGGTTCTCAACACAATGCCACAGCCGGTTGCACCCGTACCGCTATTCGTTGCATTAACGCTTCTCACAACCTTGCTCACCCTCTATACAGTTCAAGTTTCGACTTTTAAAAGCTTTGAAGGATCAACGATCAGCGTCGTGGCCGCCCTCTTTTTGCTGCCGCCTTGGCTCTTTATTATCCATACGGTTGTTGCCTATACCGTTAAATGGCTTAAAGAATATTGGTTTGACAAAGGTACAGTGCGCCCCTTGTATCTTCATGCTTATAATCTGGCGACCTCGCTGATCGGCGGGGCCGGCACCTATCTGTTAGTACAACAGACCGGGTTTACCACTACCGGGCCATTAACTGTCCCCTCCTTTCTCCAAGTCATCATCCTTTGTTTCATCCATGTAATGCTGCAACAATTGTTCCTTGGCGGTTGGCTTATTTGGGTGCGTCATGTTCCCTGGCGGGAAGTCAATATTTGGGCGGAAGGCATTCGGTTGGAATTGCCACAAGCGTGCATGGGCTATTTAGCGGCAGAAATCTACCTGAGCGAGCCACTGCTGTCGCTCTTTATGGTGGCGCCGATTGTATTAACCTATCAGGCGTCGTTGTTGCCCAAACTACAAGAAGAGACAATGAATGCGTTGCAACGCTTTGCCGCCGAACTGCAAGAGAAGAATCAGGCTATCCAGCAACGGAACGCGGATCTCTTTGTCACCCTGGCCAAAGTCTTTGATGCGCGTGATCCTTATGTCGGCGGCCATGCGGCGCAGGTGGCGGCCTATGCCGTAGCGATTGGCAAAGCCATGAATCTGGCACCGGCACGGCTCGAAATTTTGCGCCAAAGCGCCTATCTGCATGACATCGGCAAAATCGCCATTCCCGACGCGATCTTACACAAACCGGAGCGACTGACGGAGAGTGAATATCAAATTGTCAAAAAGCACACGGACATCGGCGCCGATTTTGTTGAGACGAGCACGGCGTTAAAGCATCTTGCGCCCTATATCCGCTACCATCACGAGCGCTGGGACGGCCAAGGCTACCCGGCCGGCCTCAGCGGCGAGGCGATCCCATTGGAAGCGCGCATTCTCAACATCTGCGATTCGGTCGAAGCGATGGCCTCGGATCGCCCCTATCATCGCGCCTTGTCGCTGCCCCAAATCATCGAGGAAGTCAAACAATGCGCCGGTCGCCAGTTTGATCCACAAGTGGTCGATGCCTTTATCCAGATCACCGAACGCATCGGCGCCCACTTTGTCGTCAACTCTGCGCGCGACGTCGCCAAACACCATCACGACGCCCGCCCGAATCGCAGTTGGTCCATCGCCCGGCTGGCGCAGGTCTATGGTCTTGTGTCTTCTCCACCCGCCGCCACTTTTTGACCCCCGCTCACGGGTGCGCTACAATGAACTCATGAGTACTGTCATTGCTTTAGCGCCCTCGGTGACTGCCGGCAGAGCCGAGGTGACGAATACAATTAAACGCGTCCCACTGCTCGATTTTTCGCTGCCGGCGTTGACGGACTATGTGGTCAGCCTGGGAGAGCCGCAGTTTCGCGCCCGGCAACTGTGGGATTGGATTTACAAACGGTACGCGGCGGATTTTGATGCCATGACCAATCTGCCCAAGGCTCTGCGTGCGCGGCTCAAGGCCGAGGCGCTGGTCGATCCGTTGACGCCGGTGGTGCAGGTGGTTTCGCAGGCCAAAGATACGCAAAAGGTACTCTTTCGCCTGCACGATGGCTACACTATCGAAGCGGTGCTCATGCTCTATGACAAGCGGCGGACGCTCTGTATCAGCAGTCAAGCCGGCTGTGCCATGGGTTGCACCTTTTGCGCCACGGCGCAGGGCGGGCTGGCCCGCAACTTGACGGCTGGCGAGATTGTGGCGCAGGTGCTCTTCTTTGCCCGTTATCTGGCGACGCCCGGTCAAGCACCGGTGATGGATGTCGAACGCCCCAGCCATGTCACGAACATTGTCTTGATGGGCATGGGCGAGCCGTTGCATAATTACAAAAATGTGTGGACGGCGCTGCATCGGTTAACCGCGGAAGACGCCTTTGGGTTGGGCGCCCGTAATATCACCCTGAGCACCGTCGGGTTAGTGCCCATGATTGACCGCATGGCGGAAGAGGATCTCCAGATCAATTTGGCGGTCAGTCTTCACGCGCCCGATGATGAACTACGCACACAACTGGTGCCGGTCAACAAAGGCTTTGCTGTCGACACGCTACTGGCGGCGGTGCAACGCTACATTGCCAAAACCAACCGGCGCGTCACCTTTGAATATGCCTTGATGGCCGGGATCAATGATAGCGCTGAGCAGGCGCACGCCCTGGCGCAGAAATTACAGCCCCTACTCTGTCATGTTAATGTGATCCCGCTCAACCCGATCCCGGATAGTCCTTATCAGCCGACAAGCGATGCCGACACCCAGGCGTTTGTTCAGATCCTACGCGATCACGGCGTGCCGGCGACGGTGCGCTTGCGACGAGGGATTGAGATCAACGCCGGCTGTGGGCAATTGCGAAGGGCATTGGCGGCCTGAACCGGGGGGAGAAAAAAATCGCCTGACTTGAAGTCAGGCGATTTTCTGTGCGATGACCGACAAGAACCATTGGTTATCTGGTTTTGGAAAGTGTGCGCACGCAGGAAGTACAAAGGCGCTTGGAAACTGTTTGGCCATTTTCCGTGACATTGACCTTTTGAATGTTGACATTCCAGCGGCGGCGGGTTGCTTTCTTGGACCAAGGGCGATTGTTGCCAAATTGCGGCCCCCGCCCACAGTTCTGACACTGAGCCATGATACAATCCTCTCTACTATAACAATGCTCATATAACAATGCTCATTATCTGAAATGAGCCAGGAACAGTTGCTCATCCTAGATGATGAGCCGGTAACAAACAATAGCTGCTGAAACAACGTTGCGCCCCTCGTCAGAAGTGCGCAACGGTTAAGTTTTCCATGTAGACGAATTTTTGCATTAATTTCGCAACCTTTTTATGCTAACATAAGCGGAATTTGCTGTCAAACTTATTAGGGTGGTTGGTTGGTTCGTTGGTTGGTTCGTTGGTTTCGACAAGCTCAACCAACGAACCAACCAACGAACCAACCAACCCTTTGAATTTCTAAAGAGCTACGCTGTTTTAATAGAAAAGATCTTGCCATGGGAAAAGTACGTATTGTCACTGACAGTAACGCCTTCTTGCTGCCCGCGATCAAGGAAAAGTATGGGATTGAGGTGATTCCTCATCGCATCAAAATCGGGGGCGCGATCTATGAAGAAGATGCCGATTTCACTGCCGACGAGCTTTTTAAGAAGCTGAGTGAAGCGCAGAAGGCCGGGCTGAATCGTCTGCCGGAGGTGCTGGCCGCCGATGTCAACATGATTCTGGACACCTACACCGGCCTCAAGGATGGCGCCGAACATATCATTTCGATCCATACCAGCAGCCAACTCAGCCCCATGTGGCAGCAAGCGCGGCGGGCGGCGGATATGCTCAAAGGTCGCTACACCATTCGCGTCTTTGACAGCCTCAGCACCTCCTATGGGCTGGGGTTGCTGGTGGAAAAGGCGGCGCGCGCCGCTGAAGCCGGCGCTAACATTCATGAGGTGGCGCGCATTGTCAACGGCGCCATTCCCCATCTCTATGTAGCGCTCTTTGCCGAAAGCCTCCACTATCTGGAGCGCAGCGCCAATCTCAGCCCCTCGCAAAGTGTGTTGGGGTCAATGTTGGGGATCAAGGCGCTCTTGATGATGGAAGAGGGCAAGCTCATGCCGCTGGAAAAGGTACAGACTTACGATGAAGTTGTGGAAAAGCTCCACGAATTTGTCATCGAATTTGCCAGCGTCGAGCGGATCGGCATCTTGCACCATGCCTATGCCCAACCTGCCGAAAATCTCATTGCGCGCTTGCAAGAGACGCTCCCCAAAGTGACCGTCGAGCGCCTGGAATACCCGCCCAGCCTGGGCGTCCATGTCGGCCCCAATATGATTGGGGTTGTTGTCTATGAAGGTTAGTCGTGTGATCGTTTGGTCGTGGCGTTGCTTGGTCGCAGCGTCGTGAGATTATGTTGTATCATCGCTTGCTTGATTGGTCACACCGTAGTTCGACACTATGATCAAACGACCACGCGACTACACGACTACACGACTACGCGACTACCTGACTAAAAAATTTTACCGGAAGGAACAGACCGGTGGCGAATACAGTGATTACCCGTTTATTGCGTGTTTTAGATTTAGAAGAAAAACAGGGCTGGCGCAATCGCTCGGTCATCGGCGGCTTGTCGGCCATGGGCGAACGGTGGCAGGCCGACGCCAACAGCGAAAAGCTGGATGAGAATATGATCCAGGCGACGTTGGCATTGATGAACCGCTACGAAGCGGCCAGCCAGCAACAGCGCCCGGAGGTTACAGCCAAGTTGCGCGCCGTCTTGCTGGGCGAGGTCGAAGACCTGGACGCCTTGCTGGACGAGTTGGTCGGCGACCGGGCCAAAACGGAAGCGAGCGCCGATTCCCTTGACCTGGAACTGGCCGACGGCGCCGCCGAGGACGAATGGGATGAGGCGGATGTGGAAGTCATCGAAGACGAGCATGGCGCCTATGCCGCCTACCCGCCGCCGGAGCCGACCCACGTTGCCCGCGAACGGGTGCGCCGCCAACAGCGCCAGCAGGAACGGGTCAATCGCAGCCCCCATGATCTGCAAGCGTCACCCACCCTCCTGGCCGGCGTGGGCGATGCGACGGCCGAAAACCTGGCGCGGCTGGGCATTCAAAAGGTGGTCGATCTGCTCTGGCACCTGCCGACGCGCCATGAAGATTACAGCCAACTGCGCACCATCGACCAGTTGCAGCCGGGCGAACAAGTGACAATCATTGCCAACCTGTGGGATGTCAAGACGCGCAAGATCAGCATGAAGCGGGAAATGGTGCAGGGCATTGTCGCCGACAGCACCGGCACTCTGCACGCCACCTGGTGGAACAAATATGTGGTCAAGCAGTTGAAGCCCAACAGCACCATGCGCTTTAGCGGCAAGGTTGGTCTCTACATGGGGCAGAAGACGCTGGACAACCCGCTCTTTGAAGATGTGGACGCCGACATGGTCTCCACCGGGCGGCTGGCCCCGGTCTACCGCCTCACTGAAGGATTGAGCCAGAAGAAGATGCGCGACCTGATCCGCCAAGCGCTGGAAGAGTTCGCCCACTTTATGTCCGACCCGCTGCCCACCCCGTTGCGCACCGCCTATCAGCTACCCGATCTGGCGACGGCGCTGCAACAGGTGCATTTCCCCGACAACCAGGAAGCGTTGACCCAAGCGCGTCGCCGGCTGGCCTTTGAGGAATTTTTCTACATTCAATTGGGTGTGTTGCAACGCCGGCGCGACTTGCAACGTAATCAAGCCGCCGCGTTGCCCAGTGATACTGCGCTCCTTGACCAATTTACCGGACGGTTGCCCTTTGCCCTCACCGGCGCCCAACAGCGTGTGCTGGGCGAGGTCGCGCGTGACATTGCCCGTTCCATCCCCATGACCCGGCTGGTGCAGGGTGATGTGGGGAGCGGCAAGACCGCTGTGGCCGCCGGCGCCATGTGGGTCGCCAGCGCCAATGGGGTGCAATCCGCCATGCTGGCGCCGACCCAAATTCTGGCGGAACAGCATCACCGCGGCATTAGCCGGTTGCTCGAAGGGTTGATCCGCCCCGATGGGCAACCGCTCCAGGTGGCGTTGTTGACGGGGAGGGTGATCGGCACAGAACGGGATCGTATCCTGGAAGGGTTACGCAGCGGCGTCATCGACATTGTCGTCGGCACCACGGCGCTGATTCAGGAGCAGGTCGAGTTTAACAACCTGGGTTTTGTCGTGGTCGATGAGCAACACCGCTTTGGCGTCGAGCAGCGGGGCGCGCTGCGCACCAAGAGCGCCAAGCAGCCCCATCTGCTGGTCATGAGCGCCACCCCCATTCCGCGCAGTCTGGCAATGACCATCTATGGCGATCTTGATGTCAGCGTGATCGACGAGATGCCGCCGGGGCGCATGGCGGTGAAGACCAAACTCTTCCGCCCGCGTGAGCGCGAACGGCTTTACAGCTTCCTACGCCGCGAAGTCAAAGAGGGACGCCAGGGCTTTATCGTCTACCCGCTGGTGGAAGAGAGCGACAAGCTGGATGTGGGCGCGGCGGTCGAAGAACACAAGCGCCTGAGCGAAGAGGTCTTCCCCGATCTACGGCTGGCCTTGTTGCATGGCCGCATGAGCGGCAGCGAAAAAGATGAGATCATGCGCACCTTTGCCGCCAACGACTACCAGATCCTGGTCAGCACCAGCGTGATCGAGGTGGGTATCGACGTGCCGAACGCCTCGGTGATTGTGATTGAAGATGCCGAACGCTTTGGCCTGGCCCAGTTGCATCAATTCCGCGGGCGGGTGGGGCGCGGTCAACACCAGAGCT
>QWII01000105.1 GCA_021405325.1 Caldilinea sp. CFX5
CCTGGCGGATCCGCCAGGGTCATTTGCTGGTCAAAACGCCGTTGTGAGGTGCGCCGGCTTGTGTCATACTGACAACAAAGGAGGTTGATGCTCATTGTGACCCAACGCTTATCGCTGCCACGCACCCTGATCGCGCCGGTGCTGGCAGTCATACCCTATCTGCTCCTGCTGGCAACGGTGCTGCTGACGCAGATGGCCTTCTGGTTTGACGGCGCCCTTGCCGGCCAACTGTGGAGCGGACTGCGCTGGGCCGTCCGGCTCCTCTTGGTAGGCGGCGCCTATCTCGGTTGGCAACTGACGCCCGCCCAGCCGCGTCCACGCTGGTGGTATAGCTGGCTCGGCTTTGCCGTCTATGAGATCGTCGGGCTGCTGCTCCTGGGCGCCATTGTGCTGATGAGCAGCGTAACGCAGTTGGCCCCCTTTCTGGCGCCGGCGGGATTGTTGCTGGGTGCGCTGGCTTTCCTGCCCTATATCGTTGTCGCCATCGTGGTGGGGCAACAGGCACAGCGGCTGGCGCTCTTTACCGTCTTTCCCCATGCCGCGTTGACAGCGCCCCTCTTTTTTCTGGCAATGGGGCGCGCCTTGGCGCCTGACCTCGATCAGTCGATGCTCCAGAGCATGGTTCTACCGTTGCTTGTTGCGCTGATCGTCGTCGCCTGGTTGACATGGCAACAGGAGGAGCCAGGTTATGGCAGCCTGTATGGTGGGGTCGCCGCCGGGCAGGTCGTCTTTGCCTTGAGCATGGCCTGGTCAATCGGCGAGCCATGGGCGCTCCTGGGCGCCATTCCCCTCGTCATCTTGGGGACATTCATTCTGAGTGGACCATTCCTCGTGTTGCCGCTCTGGCGCTTGGCGCTACAGATGATCAAACGATTGGGCGGCGGCAACCTGTTGGCCCATCTGCAACAAGGACAGCGCGCCCTGCTTAACCGTCTCGCGGCCCTACCGCTTGCGATCCAACCGCCAGCAGCTCGTTCAACCGAACCGGCGGTTGTCTCATCTTCTCCCACACTTTCCTTTGGAGGTTCTGTTATGACTGAAATTACCACCACGCCCCCGGCCGCCAACCCGCTGCCCACCCCAGGGGTTGGGCCGGGGCTGGAGCGGCTCTACAAATTGGCGACCGTGATCCTTGCTGCTGTGATTGTGGCCGGGGTGTTGATCTTTGTCGGGCGCTCGGCGATCTACAAAATTCATGAATTTGAGCGCGGGCTGCATCTGCGCGGCGGCCGTTTCCTGGCCGTACAACAGCCGGGCTGGCATCTGCAAATTCCCCTAGTCGATACAGTTATCATTGTCAAAATCAACGAGCGGCTGGGTTATGTCGAACGCATTGAGGCGATGACGTCGGACAATGTCACCATGTTCGTCTCGCTGCAATACACCTATCGCGTCACCGATCCGCAGCAGTATACGCTGGCGGTCGATGACCCGGAACGGATTGTCTTTGAGTTTGTCCAGGGGCGGCTGCGCGATGTAGTCAACACCAAGGCGATGGCGACGGTGATGAATGATCGCGCCATGATGAATGAGGAAGTAATGGCGGCGCTCCAAGAGAAAGAGAGCCAATATGGCGTCCAATTTGCCACGGTGCAATTGCAGAGCGCGTCGCCGCCGGATGAGGTGTTGAGTGCGATTAAAGATCGCATGGTCGCCGCCCAGCGCCAGGAGCAGGCGCAAGCCGAAGCCGCCCAACAGAAGACTGTGGCCGATGCCGAGTTTTACACCGCCCAGAAGCGCGCCGAAGCCGCCGCCTATGAAATCACCAAAACAGCCGAAGCCGAAGCCGAGCGCATCCGCTTGAACACGGAAGTGCAACAGCTTGCCATCCGTTCCATCGTTGGTGAATTGGAGGGCAAGGGCGACTTTGCCAACAAGTTTATTGACTATCTGATTGCCCAGGAGCTGAAGAACAACAGCAAGTGGATCATCAACGGCGAAGGCACACCGATTGTCGATCTAAAATAAGGGGCCATCATGAACCGTTTACTTACCTATGGCCTGGTCGGCGGCGTCATCCTGGTCGGCTATCTGCTGGCCAATGGACTGGCCGGTCTGCTGATCGCCACGGCGGCGCCGGTGGGGCAGGAGACGCTGCACAAACAGAAGATCTACGCCTATCGCGACTGGCAGAGCACCGGGGTGCAGGTTCACGCCAATGAAGCGATTGAAATCCAGGCGGAAGGGGAATGGCTCTACACGCCGGGCGAATATCACGGTCCCGAAGGCCATCCGCGCTACCCGGCCCCCGACTTCTACCCGATTGCCGGCGTCCCCGGCGGCATCTTGATCGGCAAAATCGGGGAGAGCGGCACGCCTTTTGTGGTGGGTCGTCATCGTTGGAATTCTTCTTATGATGGCTGGAATGCCTCTGCCGGCCGCTATGCCGAAGGACTGCTTTACTTGCGCATCAACGATGACATCTTGAGCGACAATCGCGGGTCGGTGGCGGTGGATGTTACGGTTACGCAGGTTGATGAGCAGTCTGTCTTGCGTTGAAAGCAGGGTTAATGAACGTTACGCATTAACGGCAGTAATCGTAACTATAAGCCTACGCTTTGTTTATCGATTCACCAGCGGCAAAAACAGTTTTGTGGCGTTTGCCCCCCGTGTACGGTTGGAGCAGTTATAGCAAATTGACAACCGGTCTGTTTTTGCTGATAATGAAGACCTGAGCCAATACAACAGGGGAGGGGAAAGATGAGCAAAGCAAAAAACGTGCTGGGCGGCGAGCTACAGACTTGTTCCACAAACCCACGCACGGGGTTTTATCGCGATGGCTGCTGCAACACCGGGCCGGAAGATCGGGGGGTGCATACCGTTTGTGTGGTGGTGACCGCGGAGTTTCTAGCCTTTAGCAAATCGGTGGGCAATGATCTCAGCACACCAATGCCCATGTATCGCTTTCCGGGGTTAAAGCCGGGCGACCAGTGGTGTCTCTGCGCCGAACGGTGGAAAGAGGCGTTGTATGCCGGCAAAGCGCCCGCCGTGGTGCTGGCCGCCACCCACGAGGCAACCCTGCGCTATGTGACGCTGGAAGAGTTGGAACAGTATGCGGTGGATGGGGAAGAGGTTCCCATGCCCGATATTTTTGGCGAATAACAAAATGCCAGTCAGGTTTCGACTGGCATTTTTTCTTATACTCAAGTCAGAAGGAAAGCCGACTTCTCAAGATCCGGTGATACGAAGCGCTTCAGTCGTTGCCGCAAGCTGTGGTATCCTACTCTTCAAACAGATGCTATCGGTTGTAGCGCTTTACTAAGAAATGGATTGTTCAATTAACATGCGTCGTCTACTGGCTATTCTGGCCCAGCGCTGTCCAGTCTGTCTGCGCGGGCCGGTCTTTCGCACGCTTTTCGAGATGCACAAAAATTGCCCCTCCTGTGGCGTGGCCTATGAGCGTGAACATGGCTACTTTCTCAATTCCATGTTTATCGGCTACACCGCCGGTTTTCTGATCTTGATCCCATCGGCTTTCTATCTCTTCTGGCGCCATGCCAGCATCGCCTTCTTTTCGGTCGCCATTATTGTGGAAACGATTATCATCTGGCCTTTGATCTTTCGCTACTCACGGGTTCTTTGGATGCACTTTGATCAGGTGCTAGACCCACGATCGATGAATAGCCAATAGGGGCCAGCGCATTTTGCCAGTCTGGCGTCCGCCGTGCTTCCACGACCTGTACGGTGACACCAAAGATCACAATCACGGTCAACATAAAGCTCAAACCGAAAATTCGTTTGCCGTGCCTGTTCACCTTTCGCTCCTCTTGAACAGCCCCTGCCTTCCTACCGTGTCAATTGCGGCAGCACCTCCTGAATAAAGAGTTGGGTGCTTTCCAACCGGGGCGTATCCGAAAAACTGACATTGACCTGCCGGGCGCCCTGCTCGATAGCAGAGAGCAAGCGCTCTGTCACCTGGGCTGGGGTGCCGGCAAAACCGTTCGCGCCGACGGGACGCACATGGGGCGCCTCTACCAATTTCTTGACCGCTTCCGCGTTTTCCGCGACTAAGAGATTAGAGGCCGTGACCTGCACAATTTCGTCATAGTCACGCCCGACCGTGCGGCAATGTTCTTTCAGGACTTCTTGCTTTTGGGCGTAGGTTGCCCGATCCTGATAGATATAATTCCACCAATCGGCATGTTCAGCGACGACGCGCAGCGTGAACTTTTCGCCGGCGCCGCCCACCATCACCGGCGGCAGCGGGGTGGGATGGGGATGGCAGTAGGCGTTGGCGATCTGATAATGTTTGCCGGTAAAGTGGGCCGGGCTTTGCGTCCACATCAAGCGACAGATTTGGATCGCCTCGGCCAGTTGCGCCGCCCGCACCGACATTTTGGGGAAGGGCCAGTTGTAGGCTAGATATTCCTCTTCATTCCAGCCGGCGCCGATGCCCAACACCACCCGTCCGCCGGAGAGAATTTGACAGGTCGCGGTCATCTTTGCCAGATGGGCCGGGTTGCGAAAGCTGTTGCACAACACTTGATGACCGCAAAGCTTGTCCGGGTAGCGGGCCAGGGCAAAGGTGAGCAAACTCCACCCTTCGGCCACCGGTTTGCTGTCATATTGCACATGATCGGGAAACCAAAGCGATTGGAATGGGGCGGCGACGGCGTCCAGATAGGGCATGGTCGCCCCCACCAGACCCGACCAAATATTTAAGCCAACTGGGACAGCCATAAATTTTCTCCTTTGCTTGTGGGTGCTTGATGATCACTTGCGGGTATCATTCTCATTATAGTAGGAATTGCGCCCAAGCTCAAGCTGACACAAAGCTGACAATTATGTCCTACATACCTGTTTATCGGTGGATTACACCTACACTTTAACGATAATATTGATTTTTACAATTTGACAAGGAACGCGGACATACAGTATAAGTTGAAAGAAAGTTAGACGATGTTAATCACGTTCATGCCCAGATCCATACCCTGAGCTTCTCTCCATGACCCTTAAGCTTGAACAACGTTTACAGCAAGGACGTTATCGTATCCGTGATCGGCTTGGTCAGGGCGGGATGGGTACGGTCTATCTCGCTGAAGATTTAAACCTCTCCGGGCGCCTCGTTGCCATTAAAGAGAATACGGATGCCTCACCGGAAGCGCAAGAACAATTCAAGCAGGAGGCTGTCACCTTAGCCAGCTTAACCCATTCCAATTTACCACGCGTCACCGACCATTTTATTGAGCCGACAGGACGCCAATATCTGGTAATGGATTATATACAGGGTGATGATCTACGCCAACTCTTGCAAGAACAGGCCGGGCCGTTGCCGGAAAAGGTGGCCCTGGCCTGGATCGAGCAGGTGATGGATGCGCTCCACTACATGCACAACTGGGTCGATCCCGCCACCCGCAAACTCAGACCGATTATTCACCGGGATATTAAACCGGGTAATATCAGGCAAACGCCCGCTGGGCGGGTCTTCCTCGTCGATTTTGGGTTAGCCAAATCGACCGAAGGCGCCATGACCATTCAAAGTGCGCGCGCCGTAACCCCCGGCTATTCACCGACCGAACAATACACCGGCGGCACCACCGTCCGTTCCGATATTTATGCCCTGGGCGCCACCCTTTATGCGCTGGCAACCGGTTACAAACCCCCGGAAGCGCCCGCCATTGCCACCGGTACGACCTTGCCCCTGCCGCGTAAACTCAACCCCGCCCTAAGCCGCACCACCGAGCGGGTCATTTTGCGCGCCATGCAGCTCCAACCGGCGGATCGCTATGGCTCCATCGAAGAGATGCGGGCCGCGCTGTTCAAACGCCGGACCCAACGGCCCACCGAGAGGCTGACGGTCCCCTTTATGCCAGGCGCACAGAAAGGCCGGCGTTCGCGCAAACAACGATCGCGCTGGGGCAACACCTTTGATCTGGTCGCTTTGCTGCTGCTGATTCTACTGCTGGTTGCCGGCGGGTTGACCTTATTTGCCCCAGGCTGGGTTATGCAGGTGATACCTATTCCCGCCGCGGCCGACCCCACCACCGCCACACCGGTGGCCGTTGCCGCTAATCCATCGCCTACGGCAACGGCCACCGTCACCAGTAACAGTGTCAGCCTAACGGCAACCCTAACAACCACTTCATCATTGGATGCTACAGCCGACAACGCCGCCACGATCATTACGTCCACAATGGCAGCCGCGCCAACTCAGACGATAGCCACGGCCACTATCACGTCCACCACAGACGCGGCCAATCAACCGGCTGCTACCCCCCTGGTGACAGCCACATCGTCGGCCACGGCGACACCGACCACCCCGGCGACGCCAACGCCTTTGCCAACAGCAACATCGACGCCATCGACCATGCCCTCAGCTACCGCAACGGCCACATCACCAGCGACGGCAACGCCACAATCAACAGCGACACCGCCACCGACGGCAACGCCATCACCCATGCCAACGGCGACCTTGCGGCCAACCCAAACGGCAACCACAACGCCGTTACCAACCGCAACGCCGACCAGGACAGCAACGCCGCTACTGACGGCAACACCAACACCAACGGCGTCGGCGACCATGACGCCAACGCGCCCGCCAACGGCGACCATCCCCCCCACACCCACCAAAGAAGCAACCTGGACACCGACGCCGCCACCCACGGCGCCGGCAACGTTGACAGCGCTGGCGCAGCAGACCGCTGAGGCTTATGCCACCCTGGAGCAAGGCGTGATTGCGACCTTAACCGCGCGCGCGCCCACGGCAACACCGCGCCCGCCAATGGCGCCGACGCCAACATCTTTGCCAACTGCTGCCCCCATCCTGGCGCCGACGGCCACTCGCGTGCAGCCCACGGCCACCGCCACCCGGCGGCCTACCGCAACGGCAACCCCCGTGCCGACCAATACACCGTTGCCGACCAGCACACCGGTTTCGACCAGTACGCCACTGCCAACCAACACCTTGCCGCCGACCAATACGCCGACGCCCAGGCCAACAGCAACACCAGCCCTGCCGACCGAGGGGTCAGTTGTGCTGCGCGCCCCGCTAGAGGGGGTATTACAAGGGCGACACACCTTCCGCTGGGAGACAACCGTCACGTTGGCCGAAAACCAATACTTTGAGATGGTCTTCTGGCCGACAGGGCGCGACCCGATGAGCAGCGGCTTTGGCCCCGCCGGCTCGACCAAGGAGACGGCGCTGACCGTTGACCTCGATAAAACTGCCGATGTCCTGCCGCAACAATTCCAATCCGGGCAGGACTATCAATGGGGTGTCCTCCTGGTCGAGTTGAACCCCTACCGTCGCCTGCTATACTTAGGCGGCGGTCATCACTTCCGCTTTGAACGGAATAGTGGCGGCGGCGGTGGCGGCGGTGGCGGCGATGGCGGCGCCCCTGTCCCAACCAATACACCGCGCGGGTAAATAGTACAGGACTAACGAGCTAACCAATCACCATCGCCAAGGCAAAGGCGCACAATCCATCCCAAAGAGGTAAGTAGCCCATGAACGGGAAGCGATTCTATCGGGGCCAACCTGCCAAGTGGTGGGAGGCTTTGGCTTGTCGGCAAACGCCGACGCGCCGCGGCTTTATCTACCCCTGGTGCGCCAGGAACCACCGCCTACCCCGCGACCAACGCCACTAGTACACGACGGCGTAAATAAACCCATAGTTGCCAGTGAGACAGTGAGACAGTGAGACAGTGAGACAGTGAGACAGTGAGACAGTGACTGACTTACTGTCCTCCTGACCTACTGGCTTACTTAGGCCGCTCTGTACTAGTCACACCGCCACCGCCAAGCTGGCAACGCGTCGGGCCGGGCGGTATGGAGAGCAGCGCATTGGCGCTGCAGAACGAGACGCTCTTTGCCGCCGACCGGCGCGAATTCAACCAAGGCGCCCCCTGGCTGGGTGCAACCTGGTGACAGGCTGGACACGCATCGAAGCAATAATGGTCCGATCCAGCCCGGTGATCTGCTCACTACAGCCTCGATCCTCGGTCACGCGATGAAAGCCACACCGGTCAATCTCGCCGGTATTGCGCTATACCGCCCCGGCACGATTATCGGGAAAGCGCTGGAACCGTGGAACGGTGGCGTAGGTGTCATTCAAGTATTGATCGTGTTACAATAGTGTCTCGTCATTCTTGCCTACATAAACTAGAAGAGACATCCTTATGAAAATCACAGCAATCAAAACCTTCCCCCTCAAAGCGGCGCGTGACATTTTTGTTGTCAAAGTCGAGACGGATGAAGGGATCTATGGCTTGGGCGAAGGGGGTTGCTCCTCGCGCGAATTTGCCGAAGCGGAGGCGGTGAAACATTTCAGTCGCTTCCTCATCGGCATGGACCCGATGCGCATTGAACATATCTGGCAGAAGTGTTATCGCAGCAATTACCACGAGGGCGGGCGCGTCCTGACCGGCGCCCTCAGCGCCATCGACATTGCGCTTTGGGATATTAAAGGCAAAAAATTGGGTGTGCCGGTCTATCAACTGTTGGGGGGCGCCTGTCGCGAATATGTTTTCGGCTTCCCGACCATCGGCATCGACCACCCGGATTGTCTGGCGCTCTGTCAAGACTACATTTCAGCCGGCTGGCCTTGTCTGCGCCTGGTGGCGGCGCACCCGATCCCGGCCTGGGCCAAGGCGCTCCATGCCGCCGATCCTGATCCCAACAATATGTTTGACCCGCGCGCCTCCATCGCCGAGACGGCCGAACGACTGGCCGAATTGCGCGCCAAGCTCGACAAGTCGGTGCCGCTGGGCATTGAATATCATCACCGCCTGAGCGTGGCCGAAGCCGCCACCTTCTGTCAACTCTCCCCGGCGGGGGCGATGGCCTTCCTCGAAGAACCGATCCGCGACGAGACGCCCGAAGCCTACGCCATGCTGCGCCAGATGACCGGCGTTCCCTTTGCCATCGGTGAAGAGTGGTCGAGCAAATGGCAGGCGCGGCCCTACATCGAACAGGGCTTGACCAACTTCTGCCGACTCGATGTCTGTAACATCGGCGGGCTGACCGAAGCGATGAAGGTTTGCGGCTGGAGCGAGGCGCACTATATCGACATTATGCCCCATAACCCGCTGGGGGCAGTCTGCACGGCGGCGACGATCCACATGTGTTTTGCCGTCAACAACTTTGCCTGGGTCGAAATCAACCCCACGATCAACGAGAGTGCGCCCGATCTCTTCCCGGTGCAATTGGAACGCAAAGGCCCGGCGTATGTCCTGCCCACGCGACCAGGGTTGGGCGTCGAGTTTAACGAAGAGGCCGTCGCCGATCACCCCCACTCGCTGACCGACATGCCCCATTTCCATAAACCGGACGGTAGCCACACGAACTGGTAAGCGCTTGCTCGTTCCGAGCGCTTGCTCGTTCTGCCGGTCTCCGGCGGAATGCAGACGGGACGCTCTGCGTCCCACCGGAGACCGGCGGAACGAGCAAGCAAGCAAAGAGAACAATTATGCACCATCCATCCTTGCAGCGTGTATTGAGCGATGAGGTTCGCTTGCCGGTGGAGCAGAGTGTGTCGGCCTACCTGGGGCGCGCCTGGCAAGTGAAAACGGTGGAGAGCAAACATGATGAATCTTCGCACCCCGCCGCGCTACTGGCAGATGAGGGCTATACGGTCTTTGTCAAGCTAAATGAAGGTGAACTGGCCGTCGATCAACTGACCCAAGAGGTGGCGGGATTACGTTTGTTGACAAGAGAGGCCGGCGTCCTCACCCCTACCGTGATCGACCTGCTGGCTGTGGCCGGCGGCGCATTGGTCATCATGGCGGCGGTACAGGTTGTGCCACGGAGCGAACGACAATGGCAGGAGATGGGACAGGCGCTCGCGCAAATTCATGCGGTCAAGGGCAGCAGTTTTGGACTGGCTTCCCATTGTTACTGGGGCAATTTCTATCAGGACAATCGTCCCCTGCCTGATTGGCCCACCTTCTTCTGGCAACGCCGCATGGCGCCACGCTTACAAGCGGCAATCGCCAGCGGGCATCTGCCGACGGCGTTAGCTACCCAGATTGAGCAATTGGCGGAGCGTTTTGCTGACCGCTGTGGACCGCCGGTTCCCCCCACCTTGTTACATGGCGACGCCCATCAGAATAATTTTATCAGTACCGCGGCAGGGGCCGTCTTGATCGATCCGGCGGTCTACTATGGTCATCCGGAGGTGGATCTGGCCCATATTGACTTTTTTGCCCCGGTTCCGCCAGATTTCTGGTCCGGTTACACCGCAGGTACGCCGATTGATCCGGGGTTTGTCCGGCGGCGTCATTTGTGGCTACTGCCCACCTGGCTGGCAATGGTCGAACTCGGTGGCGAAGAGTATTTGCCGCAGTTGCGCAATACGCTTGCGGCAGCCACCCTTTTATAGCGCAAATGAAAATCCGTCAGGGCGCCTCGTCGGGGCACGATAGTTCGTGCCCCGACGAGGAAGCCTAGTAGAGCAAAATTTTTGCTACTGGTCCCGGCTTGCCCAGCAGTTGCTCAAAGCAGGCGCCGCCTTCGGCCAAGGGGGATTTTTGTAGCCACGGGTCGATCGCAATCCGCCCTTCGGCCAGCCAGGCAAAGGCGTGTTCAAAGTCGAGCGGAGTGTAGGCAAAGCTGCCCTGAATCGTGATCTCGCTGCGGACGAGCAGGTTGGCTTGAATGTTGCTCTCTTCGTCGTGCAAGCCGGTGAAAACCACCCTGCCGCCTGGCGTCACTGCTTCCAGACATTCGCGACGAGTGGCGGTGGCGCCGACGGCGTCAATCGCCATATCAACGCCTTCGCCGCCGGTTGCTTCTTTGATGGTCTTCACAACGTTGACTTCGCGCGGGTTCAGCACGGTGATGCCAAAGTGGTTGCCGATGGCAATGCGATCAGCGTCAGTGTCAGTGGCAAAGATGGTCTGCACGCCCATCGCCTTGACTGCCTGCAAGGTCAATAAGCCGATGGGGCCGAGACCGGTGATCAGCACCCGATCCGTCGCCGTGCAACCGGACAATTTGGCGGCGCGCAACCCGCAGGCCAGCGGCTCGGTGAGAGCGGCATGTTCCAGGCTCATTCCCTCCGGCAGCGGGTAGACGTTGCTGGCCGGCGCCGTCACATATTCGGCATAGCTGCCGGGGCGATGGATGCCCAAGATGTTGCGCGGCAGGGTCAAGTTGTGCCGCCCTTTCAGCGCCGCTTTTGACCAGGGCGGGCTGATGAGCGGGTTGACGGTCACTTTTTGGCCGACGGCGAGCGCTGCTTTGGCGGCTTGGGCCTTTTCTCCCAACGCCACAATTTCCCCCGAAAATTCATGACCCATAATCAACGGCGGCACACGCAACGAATTGTGGCCCAGGTAGCCCCCCAATTCAGAACCACAAATGCCGGAAAAGGCGACGCGAATCAATACTTCATCCGCCGCCGGTTGCGGATCAGCCACCTCGCGCAGATTCATCTGGCGCGGGCCTTCCCACACTAAGGCTTTCATAGACACCTCATCAATGGTTAATTGTCAATTAATAACAGTAAATGGTTAATGAGCCAAGGATGAACACAATTCATAATTTGTAACTACTACGACAATGTTACCTTCGCTAATTGATCGCCGCCAGACCGCCGGGCGGTGGCTCGAAGATGGCTTGAAGTTCAGCACCATGTTCGGCCACCGCCCGGCGGTCTGGGTCTACTGTAACATTGTCGTAGTAGTTACGCTGCAACCGCCACTTTCATCACCCTCATCGCTTCATAGTTCCATTATAACAGAAAAGTTGACTGGCAACCACTCAACTTTTCGTTAATGGCGTCTCATACTTTCCCAGTGAACAGCGTTATGATAGGATCGGGTAATAATGGCTACGCGCGCAATAAAGCCGCTAACCTTCCCATAGACAATAAAAAAAGTGTTGTATGCCCAACTATCAAACATGGAAAGCCCTCTTTGCCGGGCAAGCGCTGCCCTTTGCCTTTGTTGATCTCGACGCCTTCGATCGGAATATTCGCGCCCTGGTTGATCGCGCCGGCGACAAGCGGATCCGCATTGCCACCAAGAGTATCCGTTCCCGGTCACTTCTGCGCCACTTGCTGGGTGCGCACCCGCAGATCCAGGGGTTGATGTGCTTTACGGGGTCGGAGACAGTGTGGCTCAGTCAACAAGGCTTTGATGATCTCTTGCTGGGCTACCCAATCTGGCAGCCGGAAGCAATCCAGGCGATCTGCGCCGAGGTGCGTCAGGGCAAAACGATCACCCTCATGCTTGATTCGGTCGAGCATGTTGCCCATCTACAGGCGCTGGCCCAAGTGGAACAAGTGACATTGCCGGTCTGCCTGGATGTTGATCTATCCATCGATTTTCCTGGCTTACACTTTGGCGTCTGGCGCTCAGGGGTGACGACGGTTGAACAGGCTTTGCTCATTTGGCAGGCGCTCCAGGCTAGCCCGAATCTTACGTTGACCGGCGTGATGGGCTATGAGGCGCAGATTGCCGGCGTGGGGGACAATGCGCCCAACAACGCGCTCCGCAACCGTCTCATCCGCTGGTTGAAGATGCGTTCGCTGGCTCAGATTGCGCGGCGGCGTGGCGCCATTGTGCAGGTGCTCCAAGCACACGGCGCCCAGTTGCACTTTATCAATGGCGGCGGCACCGGGAGCATGGAGAGTACCCAGGCTGAACCCCGGGTGACGGAGATTACGGTCGGCTCCGGCTTTTATGCACCGGCCTTGTTTGATCACTACCGGGCTTTTCAGCATGAACCCGCGGCCGGCTTTGCGATTGAGATCGTGCGACAACCCAAAGCCGGCATCTACACCTGTCATGGCGGCGGTTACATTGCGTCGGGCAGCATTGGCGCCGACAAACAGCCGGTCATCTGGTTACCGACGAGAGCCAAACTCACGGCGCTGGAAGGTGCGGGGGAAGTACAGACGCCCGTGCAGTACACAGGGCCGGAACCGTTGCAACTTGGCGACCCCATCTTCCTACGCCATAGCAAAGCCGGCGAATTGTGTGAACGGTTCAATACCTTGTTATTGGTGCGCGGTGCGCAAATCGTGGCTGAGGCGCCAACCTATCGTGGCGAAGGGAAATGCTTCTTATGAGCTTCAAAAACTGGTCAGGCATTGTACAGTTTACGCCGCAATCCATCTACCGGCCCAAGAACGAAACCGAGTTGATCGCCTTTGTCAAACAGTGTCACGCCGATAAACGACGCATCCGGGTGGTCGGCGCCGGCCATTCGTTTACGCGCTTGGTCGAAACTGACGAAGTATTGCTCTCTCTCGACCACCTGCAAGGGTTGATTGCGGTTGATGAAAAAGCGACGCAGGCGACGGTTTGGGCCGGCACCAAGATCAAAACGTTGGGGCGACTGCTGGCCAGGGTCGGCCTGGCGCAGGCAAACTTGGGGGATATTGATGTGCAGTCGCTGGCCGGCGCCATCAGCACCGGCACCCACGGCAGCGGGGCGCTGCTTGGCAGCCTGGCAACCCAAGTTGTCGGCTTGCGCTTGATTACGGCAACCGGTGAAACCCTTGATTGTTCGGCCATCCAAAACCCTGAACTCTTCAAAGCCGCACAAGTTTCACTGGGCTTACTTGGCATCATCACACGGGTGACGCTGCAATGTGTGCCGGCCTATACGCTGGATTACCGGTGGTATGCCAGCGACCTGCCTGAAGTGTTGGCGAATTTAGCGACGCTCAAGCAGAACCGCCACTTTGAATTTTTCTGGCTGCCCCACACCGCGCGCACCCTCGTCAAGATCATGAACATCACGCAGCAACCGGCTCAGGCCAAGAGTCTCTGGCGGCGGTTCAATGAAAATGTGTTGGAGAATGCCGGACTGTGGGCGCTCAATGCCTGGGTGCGCCGTTTCCCGGCACATAGTCAACGGGTGGCGCAGATCATGGCGTCGTTGATTTCCGGCGGCCACGATGTCACGGCCAGTCATGAAACCTTTGCCACCCTGCGCCTGGTGAAGTTTCAGGAGATGGAATATAACATCCCGGCTGAAGCGTTTGTGAACTGCCTAAACGCGATCAAAGCGTGCATTAGCGACAACCGGATCGCCGTGGTCTTTCCCGTTGAATGCCGCTTTGTCGCCGCCGATGATCTTCCGCTCAGTCCGGCCTATCAACGCGCCTCAGCTTATATCGCCGTTCATCAATTCAAGGGGATGCCCCATGAAGCGTACTTTGCCCAGGTGGAGGCTATCTTCCGCCACTATGGCGGGCGCCCCCACTGGGGCAAACTACATACCTGTACGGTCGATGACTTGCGGGAACTCTACCCTGGCTGGGAGCAATTCATGAACATCCGCGCCCAGCTTGACCCGGATGGCATGTTTGTCAATGCCTATCTGCGGCCCTATCTTGAGCCATCGCGTATACACGGATAGGAAGGAACCCTGTTTAAAAATATCTGTAACTACTACGACAATGTTAGATTAAACTCAGACCTCCGCGAATGTAACATTGTCGAACCACTCGGCCGCAGGTGCGCGGCACTGGTCAAACAATGGTCGGATAAACAAGCTACTCCTGACCAGTGCCACGCACCTGCGCAGTTACAAATATCTATGTTCCTTCCTATCTGTGTTAACTGCCATTGATAAGTTATGCGGCGCGTTGTGGTTGGGGCGAGATTTGTAGTGCGTGCGCCGGCGCTGCCGGGAGCGCCGCCGGCAACTCGACGTAAATTCCTTCTTCCCGCTGCCGCCAGGTGACCGGGGCCGACTGGCCGAGAACGCGAATTGTTGTGTTGGGCGCAGCCTGCAAATTGGCGAGAACAAATTGCGTAGTTGCCGGCGTGTCGAGCAAGGTGGCGTAGAGGCTCTCGCCTTTCTGGGTAAAGCGCACCTCAATGCCGGCGGGGGAGGCGCCCGCACCATCAGTTTTGCCTTCGGCCACCTGCCACGGGCGGGTGTCAAAGAGGGCGTCGCCATTGACACTCAACCACTCACCCAGCCCTAACAAGCGTTCCAGTTGTAGCTGCGGGATCGTGCCATCGGCCATCGGCCCGATGTTGAGCAGTAGGTTGCCGTTTTTGCTGACAATGTCCACAAACGAGCGCACCAAATTTTCCACCGATTGATACTGCTCCGGCCCCTCCATCGCATTATAGCCAAAGGAAGCGCCGATGCCGCGGCACGATTCCCACTTCTTCGCCCGAATCTCGCTGAACGAGGTATACTCCGGCGTCTCAAAGTCAAAGTGGTTGTCACTGACAATGCCGTGGGCATCCATCTGGAATTTCTGCGTAAAGCGGTTGTTGACTAGCCCGTCCGGCATCTTGTTGTAATACTCGGCAAAGAGTTCATTCAAATTGGTCGCGCTGGGATAGGCGATGTCATTCCAGAGAATAGCCGTCTGATAGCGGTCGAACAACTCGCGCCAGTGGGCGTTGGCATACGCGACATAGTCGGGGCGCTGGGGGACAGCCCGCTGCAAATCAGTGATATGGCGGACGATTTGCGGGTTGAAGGTCCAGTCGATGCCGCCGGAATAGTAGTAGGCCATGCGCAGATCCTGACCGCGCACGGCGTTGCCCAACTCACCCACCAGATCGCGCTTGACATGGTAGTTGCGAATAAAGGGGTTGGGCGTCTGACTGGGCCACATCAAAAAGCCGTCGTGGTGCTTGGTGGTCAAGACCACATAGCGGGCGTTAACCTGCTTAAAGAGTCGCGCCCAGGCATCAGGATCCCACTGTTCGACGGCCTGGTTAAAGATCGGCCCAAACTCGGCATAGTTGAAGCGGGGGCCATATTTCGCCCGGTGATAGGCCTGCGTCGGGCTGCCGTCGATGCGGTAGGAGTTCATATACCACTCGGCGTAGGGGTTGTTGGCAAACCACTTCTCCCAGGCGCCGCTGGCCAGGATTTCGCTCAACTCGCCGGCATTGGGCGCAAAGGCCGGCACCGAGTAGAGACCCCAGTGGATAAAGATGCCTAGTTTGGCATTGTGAAACCAGTCGGGAACCTGGTGTTGGGAGACGGAGGCAAAGGTTGGTTCAAAAGACATAGATTACTCCTTGATAGGTGACAAGGTGACAAGGTGACAAGGTGAATCGCCTATAGCGAGGAGTTTGCGCCCGGTGGGCGCCCGCCGTGTACGACTCAGCTTCGCACGCCCACGTGCGAACTCCCCTTGGGTAAATTGCTACCCTTGATAAATCTCACGAGGTTGACGCGGTTCGCTCACCCAAAACAGCAAAAGCAGTGCGCCCAGACCGGCACAGAGCGCGGCGACCAGAAAGAGCAGGCTGAAACCGCCCGTCAACGTCGCCAGCCAGCCGCCAAAGATCGGCGCCAGGGCCAGCGTCGGCGCCAGCAGGGTATTGGTCAGGCCGATATAGGTCGGGCGATCTTCGGGTGCGCAAAATTCGAGAATAATATTGAGGCTGGAGGTCTGCTCGGCAGAGACAGCCGCGCCCAGGAGGAAAAAGACCACCGCCAGCCAAGTGGAGCTGGTCGCCAACCAGGCGGTGAGTGCCGCCAACATCAGTAACACGGCCCCGCTGATCAAGACCAATTTGTGGCCTTTGCGGTCGGCCACTGTGCCCCAGATCAACCCTAGAATCGCCTGACTGGCGACCAACATAGCGGTGAGAAAGCCCACCGTGGCGCCCTCCACCTGAAAGCGCTCAATGCCATAGAGCATATAAAAGCCGCTGGCCATGGTCCCCAGCACCGCCACCGTGCGACTGAGGAGAAAGCGGGCATAGTTATGGTCGCGGCGCAACAACGTCGGCAACTGTTGCAAGTAAGTGAACAAGGAGACCCGCGCTTTCACTGTTGTACTGGGCGGTTCACGAGTCAGCGCCAGGCCGCCCCAGGAGACCATCATAAAGAAAAAGCCGACCAGAAAGAGGATGACAAAATTTTGCGGATAGGCAAAACTGCCCAGCACATAGCCGACAAAGGAGGCGCCGGCGATGGCAGTCAACGCGCCCAGCCCATGCCCCAACCCCGACCAGATGCCGCGGCGGTGGGTGGGGATGACTTTGGCGATCATGTCATACCAGGGCGGCGTACCAATCCCCAGCGAAAAGGCTGAATAGGCCAGAAAGACAAAGAAGAGCGCCAACGCCAGCCCCGGCGCCGACTCGGCAAAGAGCCAGATCGACAGACCGATGAGCAGATAACCGCCCCGCTCCCCGGCGCCGCCGATCAACATGACAAAGGGCTTTTTATACCGCAGCCGTTCCGAAAAGTTGGCAATCAACAACTGGGGCAAACTACCACCCAGGCTGTAAATCGCCGGGATTAGACCGATCACCACCTTGGAATCGGTCAGGTGGCTGAGAAGAACTGGCATCACCGTTTCGCGCGAGATCATGCTGATGCCCAACATGATAAAGACAATATCCCACAGGTTGACCACAAAATTCCAACGCGCATTGGTATCTTGCTCCGTTTCCGCCACCTGCCCAACCGTCGCTTCAGCCATCAATTGTCATCTTTCATTGCCGTTTTTTATTGATATTTGTAGGTAACACGGCTAGGGAGGAACACGGCTTCTTTTTAATTTTCATCGCTGTTTTTCCCTAGCCATGTTACCTATCAGTACACCGCAGCGCAGCCGCAATAGCAGTAGACTGACTCTGGACTACGCGACTGCGGACTACGGACTATGGTTTTTTGAATTGCAACGCCACCACCTGTTGCCCGATACAGCGCCCCTGTTCCAGCCCGCTCTCAATCGCGTCGCGAAAGTGAATGCCGCCATAGAGCCGTGAGAGCGCCGCTTCATTCGCCATTGCCCAGAAGGAAGTGTAAGAGCGCGGCAAAAAGCCGCGCCGCTCATTGGTGCGATCGGTAAATGCCACCTGGCGGCCAAAGAGGCTGGTCAACACTTCCGCCACCGCCCCCGCTTGCACCGAATGACCGGACGTATACTCCGGGAAGGGCGGCGTGACGACCGGGTCGGTGATCGTCGGCGTATTCCAGAGCGGGTCGATCAACAGTTGGATATAGCTAATGGGCCGGATCCGGCTGTATTGATATTTGGTCTGCCAGCACCCGATAAAGGCGTCGGCGACGGCAATACCCACTTTGGCATACACTTCTGCTGCCAGCCCTAGGCTGGCAGCCTCCTGTTGCAAAAGCTGGTTGACAATCGCCAGGGAATGGCCCGGCGGCGTCGGCGTGCGCCCCGGATCATCAGCCCAGTAGAGAGCAATGATGCGCTGTTCCGGCGTGAGCAAACGCACTGTATTATACACTTCTTGCGCCTGCTGGTAAAATGGCGAATCGATTTCTTCCGAGTAAGGTAGCGGCGGTTTGGCCGCACAAGGTTGCTCATCCGCTAAAACAAAGGGGCGATTCTCTCCCCACTGCGGTTGGAGCGGCGTTGTGACAAAAGCCGGTGCGGTCGGTTGCCAGAACCCCGGCCCATGCGTCAGCTTATAATCGGTTGCGAAATTGTGCAATTGCCCTTCGTGACCGCCGTCGGTCATGGCCCAGGCGTGAATCGCCGCTGCCAGGACGCGACCGTATTGCACGGAACGGGCAACGGTGCCGGCCTCAACGGTTGATTGGTAGGTCAACGTCAGTTGGCTTTCCAGCAGGGCAATGGCCGCTTTGTTGTCGGCAGACGTATTGCTAAAGAGCGCGCGCGTGATCGTCGCCAGGGCGCTGTTCGCCACCAACGGCCAGTGGTACTGCTGGCCGGCTGCCGGTTTGGGCAGCGCCGTCAACCCATTGAGTTGCCCCACCAATGATTGGTAGTCGGACTCACCCCAGACAACGGCTTCATACAAGGTGACACCGGCATAGCCGACGGCGCGCGCCGCCACCGGCGGCGTAAACCCTTCGGTGTTTTGTAACAACTGGGTGTAGAAGGTAAACCAGGCAGTCGCCACCAGGGCATCCGCCGGCGCGGCTTTTGCCGGTTGGGCGTTGGTCAAGGTCGCTGCGGTCAGGAGCGTCAAACTAAGGAGTAGGTTGACGAAGAACTTCCATGTGCGCGGTTGTGAGGCCATCTCTCCCCCTCTCATTGGTATCGGTGAATTGTACAATTATTTGGGCAAGGGTTCGTAAAGAAAATCCTTTTCTGTGATTTCGACGAGCGCAGTCGAGTCGTCATCTTGTCAGCCTTACGCCGGGTTATTCTTCGCCAGCACCGGTTGCAAATCCTCGGTGATCTTGGCAACGGCGGTCGGAATGTCCATCTCACCCAGGACGACCAGGTCCCAGGTCTGGCCGGCGACTTGCGTGATTTCCGGGCCGTTGACCGTGTCCAGCACATCATGGACGGCATAGGAGGTCAAGATTTCCAGCACAACCTTGGCGCTCGGCGGGACATTGGGCGAGGCAAAGTAGGAATCCCACGCCGAAATGCGCGACGGACTGCCGCGACCGGTGGAGCCCCACATAAAGATCTGGCCTTCCGTGGAGAGATAGGCGTTCTCATAGATCCAGGCTTTGTCGGGCGCCTTGGAATCCTTGGTGATGGCGTAACCGCTGCCCATGCTGGACGTGGTCTGCGCCTTGGGGCCTTTGGGCCAGTGCCAGAGATCCCACTTAAACTTGGCGTCCTTGGTCAACACCGGCGTGTACCAAGTGCCCTGTTGGAACATCGCCACGCGCCCGGCCACAAAGCCACCCCAGCCGCCGCCAAAGGTGTCTTCGGCTGGCGTCGGCGTCACCCCATGCTCGTACATAAAGCTCAGCCACCAGGTCAGCGCTTCAATCGCTTCCGGCGTATTGAGGTGGCACGCATTCTCTTCCGGTTCGTTCCAGAACTTGGCGCCCCAGGGGTAGAGATAGGTAGCGTTCATGGCGCCATCGGGCGCGGGCAGGCCGGCATAGCCATAAACCTTCGCCGGGCCTTCGCCTTTGGTCAACTTGATCGCCGCATCCAGCAGGTCATCCATTGTCCAGTCAGCAGTCGGGTGGGCAACGCCGGCTTCGTCAAACATATCGACGTTCCAGTAGAGCAGCAACGGGCCTTCGTCGTAGGGGATCACATAGAGGTCGCCTTCTTTCTTGTAGGAGACCAGCGAAGGCGCCGTGAAGTCATCCAGGTTGAAATCGGCCTGGACATCAATGTAGGGCTGGTGGTTGATAAAGGCGCCTTGCGCAATGAACTGTTGCGCCCAAGCAAACTGGCAGTACATGATGTCGGGCAGGGTATTGGCCGCCGCCTGCGTCATATACTTGTTGCGGAACTCGTCCCAAGGGATATTTTCACCAATAACATTCAGCTCCGGATGCTGCGCATTGAACTGCTTGTCAAAGGCTTCTTGTGTGGGCCAGAACGAAGCGGCCCAGGCATGGGCTACACGAATATCCGTCTTGGCGCTACCAGGCGCCGCCCCTTCGCTGCTGCCGGCGCCCGGGGCCGCCGGTGTACAGGCCGCCAGAACAGCGCCGCCGGCGGCAATGGCGGATAAGTGCAAAAACTTACGACGCGAAAGACCAACAGCTTGCATAGCTTCTTCTCCTTGATTACGATAGGAGTTACGCAGTTGGACAAGACCTGTCAGGTTTGCGAAACCTGACAGGTCTCTGGTAGCGCCCGTCAACTGCGTAACTCCTATACGAATGACAGGCCGCCTACGACCAAAAGCCCAGCGCGCTTCTGTTTGCTTACATGAAAGGGGAACCGGCAAAATTTTTCGGCAATGCTTGGGTAGCCTTGTTAAAAATCCACTCTTCTACTCGCGGATCAACCAACCCAGCACCGTCGCCAGCACCGCCACGCCGACATAGAGCCAAAGGACAAATTGATAGGCGGCAATCGGTGCGGTCACCAGGCTGAGTTGTTGTTGCAAGAGGACACCGGCCACCGCCACGCCCAGAATCTGGCCGGCAAAGCGGATCATGCTGTAGAGACCGGCCGCGGCCCCGGCTTCGTGATCGGCCACTTCTTGCATGGACGAGCGATGAAGCGGCGCTAGCGACAGGCCAATCGTCAGACCATGTGCGCCGGAGAGGATGTAAAGCCACCAGATGGGCGTCGCCGCATCGGCCAGGGCCAACAGCACGAGAATGAGGATCATGCCCCCCATACTGATCACAATCGGCCAGCGGCTACCCCAGCGGTCGGCCACCTGCCCGCCGGCCTGCGAGGTAAGAAAGAGCATCCCGGCTTGCAGGGCCAGGGCAATGCCGATGGCGCTGGCGTTCAGGCCATGAATGTCAGTGAGATAGAGCGGCAACAGAAAGCTGCTGCTGCTCATAATAAACATGCGCAGACCGGCGCAGACCGAAGCGGCGGTAAAGGTGAGGTTGCTAAAGACGCGCAGATTCATATAGGGGTTGACGCGCCGGCGCTCCCAGCGAATAAACATCACCAGCAGAAGGACGCACACAGTCAGGAGGCGCCAGTCATGCAACCCTTCCACGCCGGTGATTGGTCGGCTGGAAGTGAAGAAGAGGAGCGCCGCCAGCGCACCGCTCAACAAGATGACGCCCGGCCAGTCAAAGCGGCGCAGAAAATCGGGCGTTGCGCGCTGGTTGTCCGTCACCGGGATGCTGTACTGAACCACCACCAGCGCCACCAGACCCACCACCATAATGATGGGATAGACGGCGCGCCAGCCATAGGCGTCGATCAGCAGCCCGCTGAAATAGGGAAAGACTAATCCGGAAAGGGGGACAATCGAATTCCAAGCGCCCATGATCTTTCCCCGCTCCCCCGGCGGAAACCACTGGGCAATCAAGGCAATGCTCAACGGCACAAAGCCCGCCGTCCCGATCCCTTGAATTGCCCGCCCAATCATATACCAGGTCAACGAAGGAGCCAGCAAGAGGATGCTCGTGCCGATGAGAAAAACGGCAATGCCGAAGAGCAACAACCGGCGCTTACCCAACTCATCCCCCAGCCGGCCATAGAGCGGCATCAAGGTCATAAAGGGCAGCGAATAGATCATCGACGCCCAGGCCGTGGTATCGGCGTCCAGACCAAAGCTGGTGCGCACGGTCGGCAAGGCGACGCCAAAGGTATGATGATCCATGCCCACCATCAACGAAGGCGCCATGACGCCAATCAACACAGCAACGTTGGGTGAGACGCCGCTGCGCAAGCGGGCTGTGAGCGATTTGGGAAAGGTTTGCATAAGAGGCAGCCTTGTCTAGTTATCAGGAAAGAGGTTAGGTGATTGGGTCATTCAGCGACTGGTGTCACAGGGAATCATCCATTGGCCCAATCATCGCATCACCCTCACCCCGCCATCGTAACATGGGGCGCAATTCATGTCAATGACTGCTTACGAATTTTCATAAATGGATGCTCTGATTATAATTCAACATCTGTTGATCAATGGGGCCGTCTGTCAAATGGCGGCAGACGCCGGCAGTTTTCCAGGTCGGATAACGCCGGCCATTTGTGTGCAATAGATGTTCAGAGAATGTTTATAACACCGAGCAAACAAGGAGTGACGCCCTGCCCGCTGAGGGCTTGATCCTGGTAACACAATCCTATTGGATATTGGAGCATTTTATGAGCTTTCGCAAACGCATTGCGCTGGATGGCAGTTGGCAATTTCAGATCGATTCGCAAGGTGGCAACGAGGTGACGGCCATTCAGGAATGGCGTACGGCCCACGTACCGTTGCCCTGGCAGGCGCAATTTGAGGATCTGCGCCACACAAGTGGTGTCGGATGGTATCGGCGCACCGTCAACCTTGATCAAATTCCGGATACAGCGTCCGGCAATGAAGCTCAATCATTGTTACTAGGGTTTGGCGCCGTTGATTATCTGGCGACGGTCTGGGTCAACGGTCAACGCGTGGGAGAACATGAGGGGGGCTACCTGCCCTTTGAGTTTGACATCAGTGGCGTGGTGCGGCGTGGCGACAATGAGATCGTTGTCCGTGTCGCCGACCCGACCGATGACACAACCCGCTGGCCTACCTATGCCTTTAACGAAATTCCCCACGGCAAACAGAGCTGGTATGGCCCGATCAGCGGCATCTGGCAGAGCGTTTGGCTGGAAGAGCGCAGTTGGTTTTTCATCCGCAACCTCTGGTTGACACCGCTCCCCGCTGAGCAAGCGCTCAATGTCGCCCTCCGCTATAGCGACACCATGCTGCCGCCCGCCACCCAAGTACACCTGCGTGTATTTGACCCCAGTGGCGCCCTGGTCGCCGAAAACACCTTCACTGACGGCACAGAACACCAAATTGACTTGGGGCAACATCCTATTCAATGGTGGAGCCCGGAGACGCCGGCGCTTTACACCGTTGTTGCCACCCTCAGCGTAAACGGACAGCTTGTTGATGAAGTGAGCGAGCCATGTGGCTTTCGCACAGTGGAGGCGCGTGATGGGCGCATCTATCTCAACGGCCAGCCTATCTATCTGCGCGGCGTCCTCGACCAGGCTTATTACCCCGAAACGATTTATACGCCACCCAGCCTCGCCTTCCTGGAAGATCAAGTGCGCAAGGCAAAGGCGTTGGGGCTGAACTGTCTACGTTGCCACATCAAGATCGAAGACCCGCGCTACTATGAAGTGGCCGACCGGCTGGGCATCCTCATCTGGACGGAGATCCCGAACTGGGCGCATCTGTCGGCCAATGCCTCGGTGCGCGCCAAAGAGACCTTTACGCGCATGGTCGATCGCGACTGGAACCATCCCTCGATCATTGCCTGGACGCTCATCAACGAAAACTGGGGCACCGACCTGGCGCGCAACCCGGAGCATCGCCGCTGGCTGGCCGAGTTCTACCATGAAGCCAAACAGATCGACCCCTACCGTTTGATTGTTGACAACTCGGCCTGTGAAGGCAACCTGCATGTGGCCGGCGATCTCGATGACTTCCACTGGTATCGCGCCATTCCCGACCATGCCGCCGGCTGGGATGAATGGGTGGCGGACTTTGCCAGTCGCCCGGCGTGGGCCTGGGCGCAAGATTACGCCCACGAACGCCGCCCTGACCTGCCGCTGATTGTCAGCGAATTTGGCAATTGGGGCTTGCCCCATCCCGATCAGATCCAGGAAGGTGGACGCGACCCCTGGTGGTTTGAAAATGGCCTAGATTGGGGCGACGGCATTGTCTATCCCCACAACATGCCCCAGCGTTTTCACTATTGGCGGCTAAACGAGGTCTTTGGCGATCTGGAAAACTTCACCCGCAGCCATCAACAGCACATGGCCCACAGTTTGGCTTATGAAATCACCACCATGCGGCTCGATGCGCGCATTGGCGGTTACGTCATCACCGAGTTTACCGATGTCCACTGGGAATGCAATGGCTTGATGGACATGCAGCGCAATGTTAAGGCTGGTCTGGATACCTACTTTACGCCCCTCAACCAGGATCAGGTCGTCGTCCTCCGTCCACAACAGTGGAGCGGCTTCCCCGGTCAGGAACTGCCGGTGCTTGTCCGCGCCTACGGCGTCGATGGCGAAGCGACCAACGGCGTCATCCGCTGGCAGGCGGGCAAGGCTTCCGGTCAACTGGCCGCGCCCGGTGGCGTGATCAATGTGCCGCTCACCGACCCCGGCATGATTACGGTTTATGCACAGTGGGTAGGCGCCGACGGCAATCGCGTCGCCCACCAGCAGGTCGAGGTCGCTTGTGTTGCGCCGGTGCCGCCGACGCAGCCGCTCTACGTGGTGGACAATGCCGACCTGGCGGCAACCTTAGCCGGTCTGGGCTATGCCGTTGTCGATAGGCCCGCCACCGATGTGTTGTGGGTGGCGCATCAATATACGAAGGAACTGCAAGAGGCAGTGCAAAGCGGTGTGCGCCTGCTCGTGATCGCCGACCCGGACTTTGCCAAAGCGCCGGAGAGCATTCGCCTACCGATTGCCGGCGTCATTGCCCGTGACCAGACTCACTGGCAAGGCGACTGGGCGACCTCGTTCAGTTGGCTCAAAAAGCAAGGCCCCTTTGCCCACCTGCCCGGCAACCCGCTGTTGGAAATGGAATACGCCACGCTCATGCCCGACGCCATCATCGTTGGTACGCCGGCCTGGGCTTATGGCGACCGCAGTTGGGCCGGCCTAGCGCTGGGCTGGATTCACAAACCGGTCTCGCTCCTGCTCAAAGCGCCCTACGGCGACGGGCAGATCACGGTGACGACCTTCAAGTTGTCGGCAGCAACCGTGCGTGAAAACGCAATGGCGCAGGCGCTTATGGTTGGGGTTGTCAACCTAGCGACTACGGAGTGAGGACAACAGTTCAACCACCTGGCGCGCTTCCTGCTCTGACAACTTAGGGAGCGGCGGTTCGGCGCGGTAATCGAGTTGCAGGTCATAGGCCCCGCGCTCGTAAACCGAAGCCACCGCCGCTCCCAAATCCAACAACGCATCGTCGTCCGGCGCGAGGAGCGGCACCGGGACAACTGGTAACTTATCAGTCAACTGAATTGGCCACACCTGCACCTTAGGCCGCTGGTTGGTGCGACTGAGCATCACATAATAGGGCGCCGCCGGCACCGGTCGGGCTAACGGTGGTCGTTGACCAGCACGCAAGAGATCGATCTCTAACAAGTGTACTTCATTGCTGTTCAGAATTTTTCGCCGTTTGCGTTGGTAAGCGGCGTAGGCTTTATGGTCAGGTTTTTTGTTGACCGGCGACAAAATCTCAATCACTGTCACTAAGCGGCCATCGACCACGCTATGCACTTCAATCGATTGTAAGCGGAGTGGGAAATCCATTTCTACTTCACTTTCAACCGAGACTGATTCCATTACCAGTGCTGTATTGTACCGGCGCCCCAAAGTGGCTGGATCAACCTCAGGTCTAGGTTGAAAAACGCTAACATCAGGGTAGGTTGGATCACGTTGACCGATAGCAACATTCTCATATGTGAGATACGGAATTAACCGCGCAAAGTAATCTGGCCTAATCTGACGATTAAGAATTGCTTGAATCTCTGAGGCCAGATTATTATGGAAGTCACCCCATACGGATTGTTGTTCAATATATGGATCCATGCCTGGAAATGGTGATGGCATACCTTTCCTCCTGACTCAACAGTAGCGCCTGCTGTAATTTTACCACAAAATATTTGTACATAAAACAAACCGGACAAGCTATTTGCTTGTCCGGTTTGTTCTGTGGAATTATGGTTCAGTCCAAGTCGTCGGTTACTCGACGTTCGCCTCTAAGACTTCACCGGTTTCGCGATCAATCACCACAGTGGCGGTCTGGTCGCCGGTACTCAGTTCGACGACCCAGACGCTGCGACCGTCACGCTCTTCCTGGGTGACGGTGCGATCAGTGATGTCCCCTGGCAGCAGGGCACGGGTGGCATCGACGGCGATGCCAATCGCCTCACGGGGGCTGACCACTGGGCCGCCGGCTTCGCGCTGGAGTGAACGGGCTTCGGGGCGGGTCCCCAGCACGACATCGACCGTAATCTCCTCGTTGTCACGCAGGACGGTGAGCTGCACCGTTTGCCCAGGGTTCGCCTTGGTGACGAGATAGCCGACCAGTTCTTCAAAGCGGCGCACTGGCGTGCCGTCAATGGCGATGACAATATCACCACCGGCGGCCAATTGCCCGTCATTGTTGCGCACCGATTGACGGCTGCCCTGCAAGCCGGCCGCTTCTG
This sequence comes from Caldilinea sp. CFX5, assembly GCA_021405325.1. The sequence goes on from QWII01000105.1 coordinate 26,426, forward strand.
ACGGCCCACCGGCAACGACTTCCGCCACATAGACGCCGGTCAACGTATTGGGCAGATCCAGCGCCTGGGCGACCTCGGCGTCAATCGTGCGGCCACTGAGGCCCAGGTAGGGATAGTTAAACTTGCCATCCTGGATCAAGGCCGGCACCACCTTCTCGACAATCGAGGCCGGGATGGTAAAGCCGACGCCGGAGTTGGCGCGCACCGCCGATTCAATCGCAAAGTTCACGCCAACCACTTCGCCCGCCAGATTCAACAGCGGCCCGCCGGAGTTGCCCGGATTGATGGCGGCATCGGTCTGGATGATTTCCGGCAGGGTGTAGGTGCTGGCGCCAAAGTCGCCCACCGGCATCCCACGGCCAATCGCGCTGACAATCCCGGTCGTCATCGTGCCTTCCAGGCCAAAGGGGTTGCCCATGGCGATGACGGTATGGCCAACGCGCAGGCTATCCGGGTCAGCCAGCGGCAGCGCGCGCCACTCAAAGTTATCGGGCGGCGTCACCTTCAGCACGGCCAGGTCGGCCTGGGGATCGGTGGCGACCACTTCAGCCGTGGCCCAGAAGCCATTGTAGAAGACGATCGTCACCTCTTCGGCGCCATCGACCACATGGTTGTTGGTGACAATGTGCCCTTCGTTATCATAAATGAAGCCGGAACCCTGACCTTGTTGCAGAGGCGCCTCTTCCTGGGGCAGTTGGAAACCTGGAATTTGCAGCCCCGCATGGGCGCGGCTGGTCACTTGAATACTCACCACCGAAGGGGTGATCTGCTGGTAAAGATCGGCCAATGCTTCCTGGTCGGTCAGCAACGAGGAATCGATCTGTAATGAACGCGCTTCGAGAAAACGGGTGTTGCCTAGCGCCGCCGGCTCGGCATTGACGCCCACGGTACTCCACAATAAAGGCGCATACCAGGCGCCCAAGACCAAGGTCATCACTAACAGAACGACGACATAGGCCCGCTTGCCAACCGCGCGCCGTCGGCTTTCGGCGCCTGCTTTGCGTTCTGGTTGTTCAATCAATTGATACGGGGAAGAGTGCTTCGACATGTACAAACTCCTTTACACATGTACTATTGAATCGGCTAACGTGCTACGGATCATTGTAAGCGCTTACAATTGCTATCCGTCTATACTGTACACAACTAAAATACAAATTCTGTTTTAATTTTGTCTGAAGAATATATGAGAAGATGGTGAAAGTTACAATTAGTAGTCCAGAGTCCAAAGTCCAGACGCCGGAGTCAACTCGTTGTAGGCTTACCGATCTTATGGGCTAGGGACAATGAAGCGATGAGCAATGACAAGCTTGCTGTCATTGCTCATCGGTTTCTGGGCTATTGGGTCCCGGCGGCGGGGGCGCTCAACCGGGCCAATTGTTGGAGTGCGCTTTGGACAATGTCCATCTGCGCGCCGTAGGTGGCCCAGTCGCCGGCGCGCAGGGCTTCCTGCGCCTGGTTGAAGGCGTCGTTGGCGCGGGTGATCAACTGTTCCACGGTGGCGTTGCTCAGATCCGCGGTCGGCGTTGTGCTGGGGGCGATGGGGGCGCTGCTGGTCAGGCCGGCGGTGAGATCGGTCAGGCCGGTTTCGGCCAGCACATTGCTGCCAAAGAGTTCCGCCAGCGCCAACCCTAGATTTTCCGCCATGACGATCCGATCAGCGGTCGCCAGAATCACACGGGCAAGTTCGGGAATTTTGCCGGTATCGGCCTGCAAGTAGAGCGGCTCGACATAGAGCAGGCTGCCCCCGATCGGGATGATCAACAAGTTGCCACGGATCACGCTGCGCCCGGCTTGGTTCCAGAGCGCCAACTGCTGACTGATCCTGGCGTCCTGGTCAATGCGCGCTTCAATCTGCTTGGGGCCATAGACCAGACTGTCTTTGCCAAACTCAAAGACCAGCTTTTGACCATAGACAGCCGGGTCATTGCGCACGGCCAGCCAGGCGATCATGTTCTCGCGATTGGCCGGCGTAAAGGGCAGGATCTGGATAAAATCGAGTTGGTCCTCGCCCGGCAACTGCATGAGGACATAGTAGGGTTCCATATCCTGCAATTCATTGTTAAACATCTCCTGTGGCCAGGCCCAAACATCCTCTTTGTTGTAAAACTCATTGGGGTCGGTCATGTGATAGGTGCGGTAGACCGCCGCCTGCACCCGGAAGAGGTCATTCGGGTAGCGGATATTGTCTTGCAGATCCGCCGGCATGGCGCTAAAGGGCTGGAAGAGATCGGGGAAGATGCGCTGATAGGCGGCCGTAAACGGCTCAGTCTCATCCATCACATAGAAGGTCATGCGACCATCGTAGGCATTAGTCACCACCTTGACCGTGTTGCGAATATAGTTGATCGACCCCAGTCGCTCGCTATAGGGGAAGCGGTCGCTGACGGTATAGGCGTCTTGAAACCAGTAGAGGCGGCCATCGTCACCGATGACGAGATAGGGGTCGCTGTCATACCGTAGGAAGGGGGCCACCAACTGCGTGCGCTCCGTGATGCTGCGCCGCCAGAGCAATTGGCTGTCACGCTGAATATCGCGGTTGAGCAGCAGGTTCAGGTCGGCAAAGTGAAGGGCAAAGAGCAGGCGGGCGCCAAAGCTCATGCGAATACCGGTGTCAGCCGAAAAGCGGGTGGTCTCATTGCCTTCCCCGCGCGGGTAGTCAAACTCCAGTTCATTGGTGCGTCCGATCACATAGCCATTGTCTTTCTCGCCAAAATAGACTTGGGGCTGCGTGATCGTGATGACGCCGGTCGGCGGCAGGTCTTGCAGCAAAAATGACGGCAGCCCATCGCGGGTCACCTGCGCCACCGGTGAGACCGCGACGCCATAGCCGTGGGTATAGACGAGCTTGCGGTTGACCCACGTTTGCGCATTGGCATTCAGCCGCTCCGGCGCCAGTTCACGGGCAGATAACATCACCTGTTGCACCCGGCCGTCGATCAGATAGCGATCAACATCAATATCAACGAATTCATAATATTGGCGGAGCGCCTGAATCTGATTATAGGTTTGCAGAAGTGGGCGATAGTCCCACAGGCGAATGTTGCGAATGGTCTCCGGTTCGGCGCGCAGGGCGTCGGCGGTTAATTGAGTAGAAGCCTCGTAACTGGAAACTTCAATCTCATCCAGCGCAAAGGCTTTGCGCGTAAATTCAATATTGTTGGCAATATAGGGCCGTTCCAGATTCAACTCATTGGGGCTGACCTGGAAGCGCTGCACCAGGCTGGGGTAGACATTGCCGGCCAGGATCGCAACGCCAAACCAAATCACGACCAGGACGACAATGGCCCGCCAGGTGCCGCGGCGATAGGCCGCCACCACCAACAAGAGTGCGGTGACGGCTGTCACCAGGCTGAGCAGGTTATAGGCCGACATTTGGGCGTTAACATCGGTGTAGCCGGCGCCGGTGGCCGCGCCACGGGTGCTATAGAGCAGTTCGTAGGCGTTCAGCCGATACTGCCAGGCAATGAGCAACAGCAACGCTGCGCCTAAAATGCTCAGGTGCGCCAGCGCCGCCGTGCGCACTTCCCAGCCCCGCCAGCCCAGCCCGTAGACAATCGCCGTTGCCGCCAGGGCAAATAAGAGGGCGATAAAGAGCCAGGTGCGCAACCCTTCCCAGAAGGGCAGGGTGAAGACAAAGAAACTGACATCGCGCCCGAAGACAGGATCGGCCAGGTTAAATGCGCCCTGATTCAAGTAAAGCAGTACACTTTCCCAGGCGCCGGCGGTGCTGGCCCCCACCAAAAGGGCGACAATGGCGCCGGCGAAGAGAATGATCGAGGTGATGCGCAACCGCAACGCACTCGCAATCTCCTCCAACGCCGAACCGGCAAAGCTGCGCGGCTCTAAGCGCCGGGCGATCAGCACATTGACCGCCAGCAACAACCAGAAGGCGACCGCCGCGGCCACAAACAAGCCAAACGACGACCAGATACGGGTGAAAAAGACGCTGGCATAGCCCACGCTATCATACCAGAACCAGTCGGCGTAGAAGCCCAAGATGCGGCTAAAGAAGAGGAGAAAGAGAATCGGCAGCAAAATCCAGAGGAAACGGCGGCCATTAAACTGGGGCGGTTCTCCGCCACGGCGACCAAAGGGCGGTTCACCACCGCCTTGTCCAAAAGGCGGTGGCTCGTTCTCACCACGCTGGCGCTGTTGACGAGCGTTGGCATTCCGCTCTAGATTCTCTTCCAGTGAACGAATGAGATCGGCAAATGGGTCATCATTACGCATGAAGTTGATCCTTACTACTAGACGCATCACAGCGAGTGTGCGTTTATTGATTAGCAGTAGGCCGCAACGCTCTGCGCCAGTCCGTGACTGGCAAAGTGCAGGCTGTCGCGGTCTACTGATGAGAGCTTACACAAGACGAAGCGTGGCCAGACCGCCGCGCCCTAAGGGCGCGGCGGTCTGGTCTGGTGATCACATTGGTGTTCGTCTTGCGTAAGTCCTATTGATAATGGCAGGTGAAAACGAACCGGGTGTGTAGGGGATGACGCCAGCCCTTCGTTTCTTTCCCAATTCGTTGTAGTTCCGATGGTCGTAGCATAGCGGAAAGGTCGACGCCGGTCAGTAGGTAAGCATCCTCGTTATGGTCCACTTGATGCGCTGCGCTGTGTGCGTCCGTGCCCCCCAAGCTGTGGCGAGTCACGGACGCGCATAGCGCAGTGGATTGATTTGTGACGGATGTGCCGACGAAAAGCAGGGTGTGGCATGAGCAGATTTAGCCATTGTTAATATTCCTGCTATAATCAAGCCATGATGGAAGCAACACGACCGCAATGGCCCGATCCGCTGCAAAAACCGACCGCCGCTACCGTCGCCGCCCTTTTGCGTGAGTTCTGGCAGTTGTTACAGCCACTCCCCGATCTCTTGCACCGTCAGGAGCATCTGCTAGCCGACCACCTGACCACCCGTCTGCGCGGCGTGACTATCGAGCTGATGCTGGCGCTCAATGGCATCCAGTGGCCGACCGGCACCCGTCACCTCAACGGCTACCTGAGCGCCAGCCAACGGGCCGCCTTGGAAAAGACCCTGGTCGCCTCCACCCTCAGCGGCGAAAGCTGGATTGGTCGCGCTGTTGCCCTGGTTGTTATCTACCGCTGGTATGCCCCCCAACTCGTCGAAAAGTTCGGCCTGGCCTACCCGCAAGCGCTCGAAGCCGAAGTCTGGACGTACTTACAACAGAACATCCCCGACTGGCCGTTGTCTGTCACAACGGATTGAATGATGAACGGTAAATTATTAAAGGGCGATTGGGCGATTACGCCATCCAATCGCGCAATTGCTTAATCTCAACATGGAGAAAACCAAAATGGCCGAACCGATTCATATCGACGTCTGGTCCGATTATGTTTGACCGTGGTGCTACCTCGTAGCCTCCAGTTTGGAGAAGCTTCAAGCATCGCACGGTGTCACCGTCCAGTGGCATTCGTTTGAACTGCGTCCCAAAGACGCGCCGCCGCTGCCGCCCGAATATAAAGAGAAGATCATGGCCGGTCGCCCCCGGCTCTATGCCATTGCGCGCGAACAATATGGGCTGGAATTGAATCAAGGGCCGTGGGGCATCAATAGCCGCCCGGCGTTGATCGGCGCCAAGTATGCCGAGGCGCAAGGGGTCGGCCCCGCCTATCACGACGCCATCATGCGCGCCTATTGGTTGGAAGCGCAATCGATTGAGGATCAGGAGGTATTGGCGCAGCTTGCCGTCGCCGGTGGTCTGGATCGTGACGCTTTTCTGGCTGCCCTCAATGACCCGACGCTGGAACAGGAAGTGCTGAATGACATCGCCTGGGCGCACACCAATGGCATCAATGGCGTGCCGGCGCTCGTCTTTCAAGAAAAATATCTTGTCTCCGGCGCCCAGCCCTATCAAGTGTTGACCAGGGTGGTCGATCAGATCCGCGCCGAAGAGCAGAAAGCCGCGTGATTCAGGAAAGAAGGGTCGCCTGTCCTTCTGCAAGCATCTCCGGCTTCAATACCAGGAGATGCTTGCAGAAGGACAGGACCCTTCCTGTTTCTTAGAAATCCCACGCATAACTGTTTACTGTTCAGGTGAGGACGAAGTAGCAGCACGCAGGACGGCCAGCATATCCTGGATGCGGGTGAACTTGACGCGTGGTTTGCCTTGCGCTTTGCCGTTTTCAGTCTCCAGTCGATCCAGAATGCGCCAGCCGTCGATGGTGACAACTTCAATCTGCCGCTCTTCCAGTAAGGCATCAATGGCAGCGGGATCGGGCTGGGGCGCCGGCGGGGTGGTGGGGAGATCGGCCAACATCTTCGCCACCGTTTCAATGGCATCCGGCTTGTTGGTGCCAATGACGCCGCTGGGGCCGCGCTTGGCCCAGCCAACCACATATTCCCCTGCTAATACCTGACCGCGCTCCGGCTCTTTGACGCGCCCTTGCTCGTTGGGGATGATCCCGCTACGTTTGTCATAGGGTACATCGGCCAGGGGAATACCCTTATAACCGACGGAACGCAAGACCAGGCCGGCTGGAATGGTTTCAAAAACGCCGGTGCCGTGGGCGTTCAAATAGCCTTTGTCATCGGCGCGCAACTCATTCTTTTCGACCCGCACGGCGCTGACATGGTCATCTTCACCGAGCAGTTCAACCGGCGAGGTCAAAAAGCAAAAATGGACGCGACGGGGTTTGCCGTTCAGTGGCCGGGCGGCAAATTCATGGAGATGCGCCAAATTACGCTGGGCTTCGGGATCAGCGGCAGCTTCGGCGGCGCTCGCCGGGTCGAGGAGCAGGTCGGCCTCACTCACCAGCACATCAGCAATGGCCAACTCGCCAAACTCTTTGATCTCCGGCGGTGTAAATTTAACCTGAGCCGGGCCGCGGCGCGAAAGCACATAAATATCCTTGATCCGGCTGGTCGCCAGGGTGTCCAGGGCGTAGTCCGTTATGTCGGTGCTGCGCAACTCATCGACCGACTTGGCGAGAATGCGCGCCACATCCATCGCCACATTGCCCACGCCTACCACCACCGCCGCTTCGCAACGCAAATCCGGCGCCAGATCGGCAAAGTCCGGGTGGCCGTTATACCAAGCGACAAATTCCGTCGCCGACAGGCTACCGGCCAGATCCTCGCCGGGAATGTTGAGTTTACGGTCGGCCTGGGCGCCCACGGCATAGATAATTTGATCATAGTGGCGACGCAGGTCGGCATGGGTGATGTCGCGGCCCAAATCGACATTGCCAAAGAAGCGGAAGCGCGGATCGGCGGCAGTGCGATCATACACTTTGGCAACCGCTTTAATCTTCTGATGGTCGGGCGCCACCCCATAACGCACCAGCCCGTGGGGCGTCGGCAGGCGGTCAAACATATCGACCTGGACGATGATTTCTTTCTGCTGTAAAAGCGCGCCTGCTGCATAAAAACCGGAAGGACCGGCGCCAATAATGGCGACGCGCAATGGACGTTTCGTAGTACCAAGTTGATTTGTCACAAGCAACTTCCTTTGAGGAGTGAGTGGGTTATTAGTGATTGGATATTTGGTGTTAGGAGAGTTTGCCCTTTGTAGGCCCGGAGTACAACCGTCCACTTGCTCAATATCCAATATCCATCTTTGCTAAGATCCATCTTTGTTAAGGACGCAACATGCTGCCGAATTGACGGGCCAGCGTGAGAATACTAATGCCCAACTGGAAATAATCGCCTGGGCCAAGCGCGGCTAGCCCCATCTTACCGTCGTCGTCGGGTTCATTATCGCCCACTACCCAACCGAACGCCGCGCCCAAGAGCGCCCCCGCCACCAGGCCAATCACAATCGACTTTGTCCGATGATTCATCACGCCACTCCTCGTCCCGTTGCTCATTAACCATTACCCATTGTTCATTGACAATTAATTAGAACTTCCGCAAGACGAGCCACGATGATGTCGCTCGGCCAGACCGCCGGGAGGTGGGCAAATGAACTTTCTCTGGTACAACAGCTTGTGCCCACCTCCCGGC
>QWII01000194.1 GCA_021405325.1 Caldilinea sp. CFX5
CGCAGATTTCAAAGGTTTTTCTAAGGTTTTCATCTGCGCAATCTGCGAAATCCCTGTTGTTTTCATCGGCTGTGGTGCATAACGGTGCATGGGTCTCTTCCTGGAAGAGGCAACTGCTGTTTTGTATGACCAAGTAGCTCCCGCCTCTTCCAGGAAGGGTCGCCGGCCCCTTTACTCGAATCGTTACCGATAACGTGGGTGAGTGGGTGATGCGGTGATTGAACTTGTCGAAATCACCGCATCACCCACTCACCCACGCACACAAGGCTTAGTCGGGTGATAGATGAGCGGCGTCTGCTCATCATCTGCCAGTATATCACCGATTTGTAATTTCGCCAGTTGCTCTTTGCGCAGGATATTGGGCTTACCGTTAAAGGTGCTGCCGTCGGGCATATAGGCGCAGGTCATGGCGCGGCGCCAGCCGGGGGTCATGTTGGGGCCGGCGCCGTGGGCGATGAGACCATTGTGAAAGGAGCAGGAACCGGCCTTCATCGGGGCTGGGACAGCTTTCTGTTTCGCCCAGTCGGGGTAGACTTTGAAGAGATCGCCCATGTTGGGGCCAATGCCGACATTGTCATAGGTGGCAGTTTTATGGCTGCCGGGGATAAACCACATACAGCCATTTTCCAAGGTCACATCATCCAGCGCGACCCAGATGGTGATTGAATCGGGTGAATGGAACGACCAGTAGGGATTGTCCAGGTGCCAGCCGGTAGGGTTGGCCCAGGGCTGTTTGATCAACGCCTGGTCGTGCCAGATACGAATGCCGTCCACGCCGGCCAGCGTCGCCGCCATCTGGCCCAAGCGGGCATCGAGCATCAATTTGCGCATCTTCTCATTGGTCTGCCAGAGGTTGACGCGCTGGATAAAGACATTGTTGTAGTACCCTTCGTTGTTCTCTTCCTCTTGCCCAAAGCCGGGAATGCGCTCCCGCTTGCGCCCGGTCACGGCTTCATCGACGGCGTCACGCCAGTCCGCAATCTCGTCGGCATTGAGAAAATCAGTAACGACAACAAAACCATTGTCGCGATAGCTATCAATGTGGGTTTGTGTTAGATTGGTGTTCATGTGGCCCTCCCTTTTTGTGTACTTTCAGTCCCTTCGATTATATGCTAAAATCGGCAGACTGTTAGGATTTTTCCTGGGCAAAATTAGCACAATCCTGCCATGAAGCTGCCCCAATACTTGCGCCGAGATTTCTTTCGCTCGCCGGGAGCCATTGCCATGACCCGGTTCTACCTGGTCAACGGCTTGATCATTCCCCACAGCCATGACTTTGTCGAAGTGGTGTTGGTGGTGGATGGCGAGGGGGTGCATCGCTCGCATGAAGGGGAGAGCCTGATCCAGCGCGGTCAGGTGCTGGTGATTCGACCGGGGGCCTGGCACACCTACGAAGCCTGCGTGGATCTCAAGCTCTACAACTGCTGTTTTGGCTACGAATTGTTGGGACATGAACTGGCCTGGTTTGGCGAAGATGCGCGGCTCAACTATCTCTTTCATGTCGGACCGCTCTCGCAGGGACGCCGGGGGATTCTGGCGACAACCATTCCCGCTACCGGTGTGCAAGCGTGTGAACGTCATCTGCTCACTTTATGTGATCTGGAGCAGCGTCCCACCCTGGCCGACAAAACGACCACGTTGGCCTGTCTGCTCCTCTTTTTTGGGGAGTTGGCGCAAGCCATCACCCCTGGTGATCTGGCAACGGGGCAGACCCACCCAGCAGTGCTGGAAGCGGTGCGTCTGTTGGAGCAGGATGCGCCTGAGGCGTGGACAATGGCCCTGCTGGCCCATCGGGTTGGTTTGAGCGAAGCTTATCTCTCCCGCCTTTTCCGCCACCAGATGGGGGCGCCGCCCATGACCTACTTACATCAGCGGCGCATGGAACGGGGCGCCAACCTGCTCTTGCACACCAACTGGCCGATTGGACGCATTGCACTGGAGATTGGTCTCGATGACCAGAACTACTTCGCCCGCTGCTTCAAAGCCTACTATGGCCTATCCGCCACCGACTATCGCAAACAGTTTGCGGGGCGGTAGCTTTTACACAACCAAGAAAAAGGAGAAGATTACCGATGATTGACACACGCGTTATCCACCTGGAACCGGGCAAGCTCACCCTCAGCACCATGACCTTGCCGCCGCTGAAACCAAATCAAGTGCTGGTGAAGACCCACCAGGCGTCGGTCTGCGGCTCGGAGCGTTACTTTTACCGGGGCATCACCGTGCGCCCGGAGGATGAAGCCAAGGGCGGCTCGGAGGTGCAACTGGGTGCGGGCAAGGCCGATGCCCACGCCCATGCCTACCCGATGGGGCCGTTGGGCCATGAAGGGGGCGGCACCATTGTCGAGATCGGCAGCGGCGTCGATGAGTATGTGGGCGGCGGCAAAGTCAAAGTGGGCGACCGAGTCGGCAGCCTCGTCTACCCCACCTATACCGACTACTGGGCCACCGACATCCTGCACGTCCAGCCGATCCCCGATGGTGTCTCCTTTGAGGTTGGCTGTCTCTATGAGCCGCTGGGGTGCGCCGTCTGGGCCGCTTTGCACGCCGGTTTCAAGCTGGGCGATATGGTGGCGGTCAACGGCGTCGGTTTTGCCGGCAATATTCTGTTGCAAGGGGCGATCAAGTCGGGCGCCTCGCAGGTGATTGCCATTGATGTAGTGCCAGCGAAGTTGGAGGTTGCCAAACAGTTGGGTGCGACCCACGTCATCAATGCCAGCGAAGTTGACCCGGTGACGGCGGTCAATGAACTGACCAAGGGGGAAGGGGTCGATGTGGCGGTCGAGGCGATTGGCGGCAACGGCGTCGGGCTGGTGCAGGCGCTGGGCATGGTCGGCCACAACGGCACGCTGGCGCTCTATGGCGACAACTACGCGCCGATCAAGGAGTTCTGCTTCCATCGCTTCCACGAAGATGGGCTGGATGTGCGCAACCTCAACGCGGTCCACTATACCAAACTGCGCTCGATTGAACACATGCGTGAGGCATTCCGCGTGGTGCAGCGGGAGGTCTTCAACCTAGATATCATTTTCCAAAATTCCGTCACCTACACCCTGGCCGACCTGCCGACCGTCTTTCAAAGTGAGACAGGGAATTTGGAGCAACAGGGGTCGTTGAAGACGATTATTTTGCCGTAAGTGGGGAATGAGTATAATAATTGTACCAGGGGTTGTATAACAAACTTGCGTGGCGACAGGCCAGACTTCCGGGAAGGGGGTAAGAGATGTTCTGTACGACAAACCGACAGTTACCCCCTTCCCGGAAGTCTGGCCGGCTTGTGAGCAAGTCGTTTGTAATGCCGTAGGAGTAAAGCCCATGATTCCTTTATTAACAGTAACGCTCTCCAGTAACATTTCGGAGCGTGTGCAAAAACTGGCAAAACAGCGCGATGAGGATACGATTGCCATTGTCGAGCGGATTCTGGATGAGGCATTGCCGGAAACGTTTGATGAGCAAGCTGTCGACGATAGCGCCGAATCCGACCCGGCCGATCGCGAAATGGCTGCGTATATCGCTCTACACCCGCAACTGAAAAAAGAATTTTTCGGTCAATATGTTGCGATTTATGGCGGCCAACTGATCGATCACGATACCGACCGGCGGGCGCTCTATATGCGGATTGTGGCGCAGTACCCGGATGACTTTGTTTGGTTAAGCAAAGTAGAAGAAGAGCCGATTCGCACGCTTATCTTTCGTTCACCACGCTTTGATCGGGGTTGATTATGAAGCGGGTTTATTCGTATGAGTATGATCGTTCTTACAACCCATCCATCCCCATTGTTGAAATTAAGATTGGTCAATCCTGGACAACGCCCTTGTTACCGCTGACTGCGCTTGTTGATTCAGGCGCTGATGGCACCATTATCCCACTCCAATATCTACGGCAAGTGGGCGCGCGACGTGAAAGAAAAAGCTGGATCACGGGCGTCACCGGTGTGCGTACACAGATTGACATCTATACTGTTGCATTGAACTTTGGCCCTTTTGCTTTTGATGACATAGAGGTCGTCGCCGGAAGGCGCAATGACGAAATAATTGTTGGACGTGACCTCTTGAACCAGTTTATCGTCACCTTAGATGGGTTAGCCAGTGTCGTTGAAATTTCACAGTAGAGAAGCCCAAAGAGTGGGAGGCATGTTGTCTACTTCATCCCCGATGGCTGACGAAAATAAGAGCAACGCTAATCCGCCGCCGACCACAACGGCGATCAACACAGGCGGTGGATCGGCGATCCACGGCAATGTGACCGCGGGCGATGATTTTGTCGGTCGTGACAAGATTGTCAACAACTATTACGGCCGGATGCGGATGCTGATGCCGAGATGCAAGCCTACCTGACCATGCACCCCTGGCTCAAAGAGCATTACTTGGGCAAACATGTGGCGATCTACCACGGTGAGCTTGTGGATGTAGATGAAGACTTTGATGCCTTATTTGACCGGATTGATCAGGCTTACCCCAATCAATTTGTCTGGATCAGCAAAGTGGGCGAGGAACCAATTGAAACCTTTACCATTCGCTCGCCAAGATTTACGGTGGCAGAATCGTTATGGTTGATCCGTCGTGTTACCCATTTAGCTCCTCAAACTGATTGATACGCACTGGCGGCCGGTCAGGGAAGCGGGCAATAATTTCCAAATCACCACCCATTGCTTGAATAAAAGCGCGAAGCGTACTGACATACATATCGGCGCGCCGCTCAATCTTGGAAACTGCGGCCTGATTGATCTGAAGGACTTCGCCAACGACTGCTTGTGACCGCTGGCGCGCCTGACGCAATTCGCGCAATGTCATTTCTTCGGCAATTAGGCGCTCAGTCTCCTGGGCGATGGCATCCTGCTCTTCTTGTGGTAACGTTTGTAAAAATTGTTCAAATGTTTTTGTCACTTGCCTCATCCTCCATCTGCTTTAAATGTCGTTGATAGCGAGCCTCAGCCAGCGGAATATGTTTCTTATACCAACGCTTATCGCCCCGTTTGTTCCCACCCACTAACAGAATCGCTTGTCGTTTCGGGTCAAAGACAAAGAGAACACGCCAGGGATCACCCTGGATCTGCACACGCAACTACTTGAGATTAGGCAGCGATGATCCTTGCAACGTATCTACCTGCGGACGCCCTAACGCCGGCCCAAATTTTGCCAGAAGACCAACCTGGGCGGCGATACCCACCCGAACAACGGTCGTTTGGTCTGATAGCCATAGTGCAAAGTCATTGTCAAGTAAGACTTTCCATTCCATAAAATGAATATATTCCATAAAAGAACTATTGTTAATCGGTGATTGTGATAAATTTACTTTTGTGCGGCTTGACAAACTATTGCTCACCGGTTATGATCCACCTCACACCAAAAAATGCGCCGCCGAGGAATGTGTGTTCATTCCTCGGCGGCTGACCCGCCAAACTGAAAGAGCAGTTTGGGCGGCTGTGCTAATTGTATCAATAAACCAGCAACTCCTCGCGATACGCCGGCCCCGGTTCAAAGAGCAGCAGTGAATAACGCTTGGTGCGCCCGATCTTCTTGCCCTGATAGGTCTCCTCATCCGGCAAGATAGCGTGGCTCCACTTGCGCCGCGAGTCGCCCGCCATGACATACATCGACTTGACCGGAATCAGAATCTTCTCGTGGCGATGGGGCGGCTCTTCTTCATAGAAGTTAATGACGCACGGTGAATTAAAGCTAAAGACCGCCACCGTGTCGCCACTCAGCAAGGAGGAATCGATATGGCGGCGAATGTACCCGTTCGCTTCATAGCCGATGAGGGTGCAGCCCAGGCGCAATTTGCCCGTGGGCGGGACCTTGAAGACCTTGAGCTTTTTCATCTGCTGGAAGAGATATTGCACCATCGGATAGAAGACGGCGTCAAAGGCGCGATCATCACGGAACGAGAAGCCGTCGTAATGCCCCTGATTCTTCTCGTAGAAGGCGTTATCCAACTGCTTGACAAATTCATTGTGAAATTTGTCGGGAATCACATTCTCAAAAAAGCGTAGCCCCGGCACCGGCGTGTGCATTGGTAGCATTGGCGTTCTCCTTTTCTACGACGTATGGTCGAGCAACAACATTCTATGCGCAATGATACACAGAAGACCCTTCGCTGACAAATATAACCTTCCCCTCAACAACAAGCGTGCGTGGCACTGACCCCGGTAGTCTTGCCGATCCGCAGGGGTGGCGGTCAGTGCCGCGCACGCGGGGCAACCAGATAGTCGCGTCCACCCGCGTGCGCGGCACTGGTCAGTAG
>QWII01000106.1 GCA_021405325.1 Caldilinea sp. CFX5
TTTGATCACAGCAAACCTTCCTGGCCTCACATTTCTTTCTGCTGATAACTTGCTGCTTGCCGCAGCGCAACAAGAAGCGCTCACCACTGATAACCCGGACTTATACCCATAAACACTTCACCTTTTTCGCTTCTGGCAATGCTGCCGGTGTCGCTGGAAATCATGGGCTACCTCGCGTGCAAGGCACTGACCAGCCGATTGGTGTGATGACAAAGTGGTCTTGGTCAGTGCCCGGGCGCCCTTAGGGCGCGCTGCCGTTTCCGCGTTCCGTTGGCTGTCGTCCTGGGGCGCCATCCAGCGGGTTCCCGATCCAGTCGGCATGATGATGCGCAGCAGCGTCACAAGAATGATGGAAAGTAATTGACTGATAAGGTCATTTCGGCATATACTGTAGTCATGGCGGCACGCGATAAGATTTATGAACCGGTTCTCAAAGCCTTAGACAACGATCAGTGGACCATTACTGATGATCCGCTCATTCTTGGATATGAAGAGATCCGTGGGCTAGTCGATTTGGGCGCAGAACGTATCATTGGCGCCGAGCGTGCAGGTGAGCAAATTGCGGTGGAAATCAAGAGTTTTATCGGCGCTTCGGTGGTGCAAGATATTGAAGGCATGTTAGGTCAACACGCGCTTTACCAGTGGCTGCTGAAGAAGTTAGAATTGCAACGAAAACTCTATATTGCCATTAGCGAGCCAGTGTATCTGACTATTTTTCAAGGCAAAGCCGTACAAGAACTGATCCAGGAATTGAAGATTGCTTTGGTTGTCGTGGATTTGGCAGAGAGGCGAATTGTCAAATGGATCGATACCTAACAAAAAATAAAATTAGTTATCAAGCCCTGCTCAAACAGATTTTTTCCGACTACGCAGCGCTGTTGAACCGGCGCCCACAACCGAATATCGAAACCGAGCTGGTGATCGATGAAGATCGGGGTCAGTATATTCTCCACACCTTGGGCTGGAAAGACAAGGCCCGTGTCTGGAACACCCCTTTGTATGTCCGCCTGCACAATGGCAAGATTTGGGTGGAAACCGACTGGATTGAAGAAGGCGTGACAGAAAAATTATTGGCAGCCGGCGTGCCGAAAGAAGACATCGTCCTCGCTTTTCAACACCCTTCTTTGCGTTCTTTAGGGGAATTTGCTGTCACCTAGGCCATGAGGATAAAGTCTATGAGGAGTTTGCGCCCGATAGGCACCCGCCACGTGCAAACTCCTCATGGACAATTTATCCTGGTACGCCACCTGTGTGGCGTGTGGAAACAGTGGTGCATTTGCGCGAGCGGCAGCAGGTCATTCCAGTTGGCCCGGTTGATGTAAATGCAATCACTGGCCAAGTGATTGCCCTTTCTCCTCGCCAACTCCAAAGCAGACGACAAAAGGTAGAACATGCTGCTTCCGCTGCGCAACTTTCGCCAACAAGAGCAGGCTGATTGTTTGGTGGCCTACCCTGCGCAAACAGAGTTTTTTCAACTATTATTCTCACCTTTCAGCATCCTTCCTTGCGTTCTCTGGGTGAGTTTGCTGTTCCTTAGTGCTGTATGGCAAGTAACTGTATTGACTTTTCAGCCATTTGCTGTATACTTGCATCAACATGTGTATTGAGCTGGAAAGGAACAGATACTATGCAAACGATTGCCGTCCAAGCCAGGATTAAGAAAGAATTGAAAGAAGAAGCCGAAGAAATCTTGGATGCGATGGGCTTAACCCTATCGGATGGATTTCGGCTCTTTTTGCAACAAGTGGTCAATACAGGGAGCCTACCGTTCCAGCCAACGATCAAGCGACCGAATGCTGAGACCCTTGCTGCTATGGATGAGCTAGAGCGCCGTGGCGGACAGCGCGCCAAAAGTGTGAAGGCCATGTTTGCCCAATTGGACGCAGCCGAATGACGTTAGACGTGGTTTGGTCGACAGCGTTTGCGCGCGATTACAAACGCCTGCAAAAACAAGGAGCGCCTTTGCGTCAGTTGGAAACCGTGGTCGAGACCTTAGCGGACCAGCAACCATTGGCGCCACGCCACCGCGACCACCCCTTAAAAGGCAACTGGCGTGGCTACCGTGAGTGTCATATCCAGCCGGATTGGCTGCTGATTTACCGTGTCGTCGGCGACGAGTTACAGTTAGCCAGAACGGGCAGTCATGCCGAGTTATTTGGGTAAACCAGCAGGCTGACTTTTGCCAAAAGTCAGCCTGCTGCCCATCTTACCGATGCGCCGGCGTTGGCTTACTGTCGGCGGCTGGCGTTCCTGGCGGTGGCGGCAACCGCTGTTCCATCTGCTCCAACCGCCGTTGCAAAGTGTTCAGGCGAGCCTGCTGGGCTTCCCCATGTTTCAACAACTGACCGATGACTTGAATCTCGGTCACCTGATCACGCTCCCACAACTTGATCAATTCTGCCCATTCGTACATTCCCCGTTACTCCTTTCATTCTTCATCAATGATTGCTGACTCGTAATTCGTAATTCGTGATTCGTAATTCCGTAGCCTCCTTTCTTGCGGCCGGCCAACCAATCAAAAAAACGGCCCTGCCCTCGCGACACGCTGTCGTCAGGTGGCCGTTTTCTTGTACCCCTTCCGCAAAAAAGGTAGAATAAACAGAGCCACCCAGACTGGCTGATACAGTTTGGGCGGTTAGGCCGCCTTCTGGATGATATGGTCATCCGGAGGGCGCCGTTTCTTGGATTGAATGTGTCTCTATTATAGCGGAACCGGTTGCTTTGTCAAGCGTCAGTTTTGGCTGCGCGCCACCTTGCCGCCGCTCTGCAACAACCGATCCGGGAGCATTAGCGATGGATACGCAGCCGACACGCAACCTATTGCGGTGGGGCGGATGGGGCGCTCTCTTTGCCGCCGCCGCTTTTCTTGTGACCTTGCTCTATGTCTTCGTCTTCCTGGCGAGCATGGGGCTGACGGAGGAGATGTTAGATACGCCGACCCAACTACTACCCTGGGTCGCGACCCATACCAATGCCTACAACGGCATCTATTGGATCTTTTTGTCTTCCGTCGTTGCCCTCTTACCCACACCGTTGGCGATCTACCGCTGGCTCAAGCCGCATAACACAGTCCTGGCACAGATTGGGGTGGCCGCCGGGCTAATTGGCGTGACGTTGGCGCTGATTGGCCCGCTGGTTAATGTCGGCATCACCGGTATCCTTGCCCGCGCGTCTGTCGACGTGGCGGTGGAACCGGCCACCTTGTACCTCCTGAGCGAAATCGTCGGCGAGATGGGGTTGCTGCTACGCTTGAGCGCTGATCTCTTTCTGGGAATCTGGCTAGGGTTGACTGGCATCATCCTGATCGGGCGCGCTGATTCTAACCGTTGGTTGGGCTGGTACAATGGGTTGCTGGCGCTCTTGATTTTTCTCGTCGTCGTCGGCAAAGCCTTGACCCTATTTGATCTAGAGCCGGTGCTGGCTCTCTTCCTGGCGCTTGCCTATGGCTGGGTCGGCTTTGTTTTGCTGCAAAAAGAGACCACCATGCAGGTGTTACAAGCGGAGGGGCGGTTATGACTCACACCTGGTCGAACTGGTCCGGCAGCGTGACCTGCGCGCCACGCACTGTTGCCCTGCCAACCGACGAAACCGCCATCATCACTCTGATCAAGCAAGCCGCCGCCGAACAGACAACCGTGCGCGTCGCTGGCACGGGCCATTCCTTTACGCCGCTCTGTGCGTCGGCTGGCGTGTTGATATCGCTGGATGGATTGCAAGGGGCGGTGTCCACCGATCACGAAACGGCGACCTTTTGGGCCGGCACGAAGTTACACCAGGTCGGCGATCCGCTCTGGGTAGCAGGGCTGGCGATGGCGAACATGGGTGATATTGACCGCCAAGCGTTAGCGGGCGCTATCAGCACCGGCACGCATGGCACTGGCCCCACGTTGGGTAACATTGCCACCCAAGTTGTCGGGCTGCGCCTGGCGCTGGCTTCCGGTGAGCTTGTCGATTGTTCACCAACCCAAGCGCCGGAACTTTTCAAGGCGGCACAGGTTTCGTTGGGTGTGCTGGGGATCATCACCCAAATCACCTTGCGTGGCCTACCCGCTTACCGTCTACACGAACGCACTTGGGTAGCCAGTTTTGACGAGTGCATGGCGCAGTTGGCTGGGTTGATTACCAACAACCGTCACTTTGAATTTTTCTGGGTGCCGAGCGAAGATGTTTGCGCCATGAAAACGCTCAACCCTACGACGGCGGAAACCCTCGAATCACCCAGTCAGCCAGTGATCACAGGCCGTTTAGCGCGGTACGTGCGCGATGAAAAAATCGACCGCAGCTATCGCATCTTCCCCTCGGAACGTAATCTCAAATTTAATGAGACCGAGTTTGCCGTACCAGCGGTGAATGGGCCTGATTGTCTACGGGAGATTCGCGAACTCATGCAGCGGCGCTACCCGGCTGTCCTCTGGCCGATTGAGTACCGCACCCTAGCCGCCGATGACATTCCCCTCAGTCCAGCCTATGGGCGCGCAACGGTGACGATCTCCGTTCACCAGGCGGCGGAATTGCCCTATCAGCCCTTCTTTGCCGACGTGGAAGCCATCTTTCGCAACCACCAGGGCCGCCCCCACTGGGGCAAGATTCACACGCACACTGCCCGTGAATTAGCGGCGCTCTACCCGGCTTGGGCCGCCTTTCAAACGGTGCGCGCCCAGGTTGACCCCGCTGGTTGCTTTTTGAATGAACATTTGCGGACTATTTTGCTTGATTAGACCAATTGAAAATATTGGGTGACTGGGTGATTCGGTGGTTTCGACAAGCTCAACCACCGAATCACCCAGTCACCCAATCACCCAATCACCACAAGGGAGGAATAACTATGGAAATCGCCCCAGGCATTCATCGCATTGTCGCCCCGTTGGGCGAACGCTTTGTCGCCGTCTATCTGCTGGTGGAGAATGGTGACGCCCTGCTCATCGACACCGGCATGGATGACACCCCGCGCAACTACATCGCCCCCTATCTCGACCAGATCGGCCTTGCGCCCAGTCGCATTCGCTATGTCCTGACTTCGCACGCCGATTTTGACCATACGGCCGGCAACCTTTCCTTGCAGGAGATGAACCCCAACGCGCTCTTCCTCTGCCATGCGCTTGACCAGCCGATGATTGAAAACATTGAGGTCATGATCACCGAACGCTATGGCGAGTTTGCCGCTGATCATGGCATAGACGAAACCGAGGAGAGCAAGCAATTTATTCGCAACTCTTCCCGCCATGTCCCGGTCAACGTGACAGTGAGCGGCGGCGAGACGATTCGTCTGGGCGCATTCTGGCAGGTCGAGATCTTGCACGCCCCCGGTCACAGCCGCGGCCATTTGAGCGTTTACGATGCACGCAGCCAAACCTTGATCATCTGTGACGCAACGCTGGGTAACGCTGTGCTTTTCCAGAATGGCAAACCGGCCTTCCCGCCCACCTACCGCTATGTCGATAGCTATGTCGCTACCATGAACCGCTTCCGTGGCATGAATGTCAAGACATTGCTTACCAGCCACTATCCCATCTACACCGGCGCTGGCGTTGATGAATTTCTGGCCGAAAGTCGCGCCTATGTTGATCGGGTCGATCAGGCGGTGCTAACTGAATTGACCGGCGCCGCGACACCGCCGACCATGCGTGAATTATGCACAACCCTGAGTCCGGTGCTGGGTGAATGGCCGACGAGTTCCAGCATTTTTCTCGTCTATCCACTCCAGGGCCACCTGGAGCGCTTAGTGCAATATGGCGTCGTCAAGACTGGACGGCGTGATGGCTTGATGACGTACCAATTAAAGTAGGAAGGATGGAGGCGGAAGGATGAAGAAGGTGCGGATTGGCTTTATCGGTGCGGGGTGGTGGGCGACAACCAATCATATCCCCTTGCTGGCAAAGCGGGAGGATGTTGAGTTGGTGGGCGTCTGTCGGTTGGGCAAAGAGATGTTGCAGACGATCAAGGAGAGCTTTGGTTTTCCGTTTGCGACGGAAGATTATCATGAACTGTTACAACAGGGGTTGGACGGCGTGGTGGTGACCTCGCCCCATCACCTGCATTATGAACATGCGCGGGCGGCGCTAGAGGCTGGCTGTCATGTGATGGTTGAAAAGCCGATGACGCTCTATGCCAAAGAGGCGTGGCATCTGGTGGAACTGGCGCAGGCACACAATCGCCATTTGCTCGTCCCCTATGGCTGGCACTACAAACCCTTTATCCAGCACGCCAAACGGTTGTTAGAGCAGAACGTAGTCGGCAAGATCGATTATGTCCTCTGTCACATGGCGTCGCCCACCATCAGCTTGATCGGCGGCAAGGGCGCGCCCCCTTCGCAATGGAAACCGACGCTGGCCGAACCGGATCCCAACACTTGGCAGAATCCGGCGCAAGGCGGCGGCTATGCGCACGGGCAAGTGACCCACTCGTCGGCGCTCCTCTTCTGGTTGACCGGCCTGCGCGCCCAGGAAGTGACCTGTCGCATGACGGCGCCCAATGTGCAGGTTGATCTCTACAATGCCGCCACCGTCACCTTCACTAACGGCGCGCTGGGGACTGTCTCCGGCGCCGCCACCCTGCCTGACGGCTCCAAATTTCAGGTGGACATCCGCCTCTTTGGCGATGAAGGCGTCCTCCTGATCGATGTCGAACGGGAACGGGTCGAGCTACACCGCCATGACGGGAAGAACGAATCGATCTCCATCCCCTTTAATGCCGGCGACTACGAGTGCGATACCCCGCCCAACCGCTTCATCGAGTTGATCCAAGGGCGCGGCGTTAATGACTCGCCAGGGGAAGCCGCCGCGCGCTCGGTCGAACTGATCGATGCCATGTTCCGCTCGGCCATTGCGGGTGGTCAGCCGGTGACGGTGTAGGTAGTAAAGACTGATGAAGTTATTTAATTGTTTCGGTAATCCTTGGAACTTGTCACGCCGGCGGCGATGACCTACAGGTACCGATTTATTTTCGTAACGTTCATCAGTCACCGTCTGCCACAAAAAGCTGCCTTAAAACGCACTGAACCCCCGGTCTTCACCGCACAGGCTAACCTGGCTTTAGCAGGGTTTTATGTGGCAGACACGGGTTTCAACCCGTGGAGATGAGTTTCGCTTGACCCACAGGGACGCCGGCAAGCGGACGCCCCTACGATGTTGACCGCTCACCGCTTTTGGCATATACTCTGGATCGGGTGAGAAAAAGGAGGGTTGCCATGAGTAATCGCACTGTGGAGCAGGTGAAAGCGTTGATCACCGCCGATCTGTCAGTGGTGGAAAAGGCGCAGTTGATTGAGTGGCTAGGCGCTGGTCTGGGCCAGGAATTGATGGCTGATACACCGCTTCAACAACGTGTTGCCGGTGTCGATGAGTACAAGGGAATGCACCGGAACGGAACGAATGATTTCGCCAAAACAGACGAAGCGGTGCAGCCGCGCGAAATTCCGTGGGAAGAACAGCCGTGGACTGCGGAAGAGTTACGCGAACTCATGCGCCCTGATCCAAAGAGTGGCGCTGAGATCGCTGCCATGATCGAATCTGGTGAAGTGGATACTAGCGTATGGGCGGCAATGGATATACCAGATGTAGTTGAATGGGTACAAGAGTTGCGCCGTCGAGAACGCATCGAACGGGGTTTAGAAGAGAATGGTTAAGGGAGTTATCGACACGACGGTCGTAATTCATTTGTACCGAGGTGTTCAAGCTGCTGTTACATGGGTAAAGTCCGCTCCATTCTATACTCACAATATAAAGCACATGTTGCGTTTACTTGACCCACATCTTGTCATTCAACCTTACTGAGGATACTGCAATTAGTTCTATGCTCAATCCATCACCCATCGCCGCCATCGACTTTGGCATCAGCAACACCGACATTGTCGCCCAGATCAACGGCGAGACGCGCCGGTGGACCGAACCCTATACCGGCTATCCCGACCCCGACCAGGTGCGCGCCATTTTGGCCAAAGGGGGCGTTGACCTGGCTGCCTTGCGCAAACTGGCCGTCACCGGTGGTCGCCATCGGCTGCTACCAGCCCAGATCGGCGACTGTGTTGTCCAAAGCGTTGGCGAACTGGAAGCGATTGGCCGTGGCGGTCAGGCCATTGCCGCGCCCTTTGATGAAGCACAACCGCTGCTGGTGGTCAGCGCCGGTTCGGGGACGGCGATGATCAAGGCGCAGGGTCGCAGCTACGGCCACTTCACTGGCACTGCCGTCGGCGGCGGCACCATGTTGGGGTTGAGCCAGCTATTAATCGGCACGGTCGATCCGCAGGAGATCGATCAATTGGCGCAAAGCGGTAACTCAAACGGCGTCGATCTCAGTCTGGCCGATGTGATTACCGGGCCAATTGGCTCTTTGCCTGCCGAGGCGACCGCCGTCAACTTTGGTCGCATGGCCCGCTCGACGGCAACGCCCAACCGCGCTGATCTGGCCGCCGGCATTATCACCCTCGTCGGGCAGACGATTGCCTTGATTGCCATCAACGCCGCTCGCGCCCTCCCCACCAACCAAATCGTCATCACCGGTCATTTGACGGACATGGTCACCATCCGCCGTATGTTGACCGCTGTCAGCGCACTCTATGGTCAAACCTTCCAGATGCCGGCTGATGCGGGCTACGCCACCGCCCTGGGCGCGCTATTGACTGTGCAGGATCAGACTACGCCATAATAGACCTCAGGAATCAACAAACCCCTTCTGTGTTCCTTCAATCCGTGTTTAGTCTTTAGGCAACCACAAAAGACTAAACACGGATTGAAGGAACACAGAATATTTGTACCAATTTCTGGCTACCCGATGATTTGAATGCCATCCGTCGGGCACTCAAGTGTCTGGCAATCCTCACATAAAAGGTCGCTTCTTTTTCCCGGAACGGCTATCCTCTCCTTATTTGCGTCATCCCCTTGCGATATGCGCTGATAAGCGGAGGTTAACCCGATGAAAGTCAAGCTGATCCTGCCCGCCCTCACCGAGGCCAAGAGTCCGCACTGGCGGCCCATCAAATATTCCCTTTTTCCACCACTGGGGTTGGCGACCCTGGCCGGCTACCTGGCGGCTGATGACGAGATTGAACTGCAAGATGAACATGTCGAAACGCTCAAGCTGGACGATGAGCCGGATCTGGTGGTGATTCAGGTCTATATCACCTCTGCTTTTCGTGCCTATGCCCTGGCCGATCACTACCGGCGCAAAGGCGCACATGTCTGCTTGGGCGGTCTCCATGTGACTTCGCTACCGGAGGAAGCGGCCAACTATGCCGATACGATTTTCCTGGGACCGGGCGAAGATACCTGGCCCCAATTTCTGGCGGACTTCCGGGCCGGGCGACCAGGCAAGCGCTACCAATCCCGGCTGCGCACTCTGGAACAGCTACCACCGATCCGCCGCGATCTGATCAAGCGACGGCTTTATCTGGTGCCGAACTCGATTGTCGTTTCGCGGGGCTGTCCGCATGTGTGCGACTTTTGTTATAAGGAAGCCTTTTTCCAGGGCGGCAAATCTTTTTATACCCAGACAGTTGACGCGGCGCTGGCGGAGATTGATCGATTGCCTGGTCGCCATCTCTACTTTCTGGATGATCATCTCTTTGGCAACGCTCGTTTTGCCACTGCGCTCTTTGACGGCATGAAAGGGATGGGACGGCTCTGGCAGGCTGCGGGGACAGTGAAATCTGTCTTGCAACCAGACCTGTTGGAAAAGGCGGTGGCATCCGGTCTGCGCAGTCTCTTTGTCGGGTTTGAGACGCTCAACCCGGCCAATCTGACGGCGCAACGCAAATACCAGAACTTGAACCGGGATTACGGTGCGGCCATCCGTCGCCTGCATGACCTGGGCGTCATGATCAACGGCAGCTTTGTCTTCGGCATGGATGACGACGACACCACTGTCTTTGACCGCACCGTCGAATGGGCGATTGAACAGGGCATCGAAACGGCTACCTTTCATATCCTCACGCCCTACCCCGGCACAGCTCTTTATGAACGGATGGCGACGCAAAACCGTCTCCTCCACGGCAACTGGGATCTCTATGACACTCGTCACACCGTCTTTCAACCCAAACAGATGACACCCACCGAACTCGAAGCCGGTTACTGGCGCGCCTATCATGAGTTCTACCGCTGGTCGGCCATCTGGCGTGGGGCGAACGCCAAAAGCAGCCTCACGGCGCAGGCACGTCATATCGCCTACGCCGCCGGCTGGAAGAAATTCGAGCCGTTATGGGATTGGCTCATTCGAGCAAAGCGGGTGACGCAAGCGTTACCGGTGCTGGAAACGGTGCTGGATGGATTGGGCAGAAAGCCGCGGCAAGCGCAAGTCACTCCAATTGCGATCGCTCCGCCAAGCCAACCAGTGATTGAAGGAGAGTAGAAGGAGGGTGATTGTGCTGATCGAACATGTGATCATTCTCATGCTGATCACCTTTATCATCGGGTTGTTTACCGGCGTTTCCTTGAACCGACCGCGTGGGTAAATCCATTACACCTCTGTGCCAAACTGCTGCATTATGGGGTGGCGGGCTTCTCCGCCACACACAACACACTCACTCCCACCGGCAGTGGCGTTCGTTCAATCAATTCCGCCTCCAGCCAGCCGACGCCATGCAGAATGGTGTTGGCCGGCTCCGGGATTGGTTCCATTTCGACTTGATAGACCTTTTCGTCTTCGGTTAGATGGGGGCTTTCCAGTTGCGGCTGGTAGGGGCGCAAGAGGCGTAGACCGGCCACTAGCGGAAAGAGAAAGAAGTTGTTATAGCTCAAGCGTTTGACTTGAAAACCAGCCATTTCCAACTTGTGGCCCAACTCCGGGGCGGTGTAGCGGCGTTGATGGGCGTTGATCTCGTCGTTATAGCTCCACAACCACTGAAAGGCCGGCACGGTAATCAGCACCTTGCCCCCCGGTTTCAAGACCCGTCGCACCTCTTCCAATACCCCAAATTCATCAGGAATATGCTCAATCGTATCGAGCAACGCCACCAGATCAAATTCATTGTCGGCAAAGGGTAACAGATCACCCGATCCTTGCAGCGCCATCAACCCGCGCAACCCGGCTACCGCCAATGGACGTGGGTTGGGGTCAAGCCCAATCACTTGCCCATAGTGGGCCAGGTGGTGCGCCATGTTGCCGGCGCCGCTGCCGATGTCCAGAATTTTGCGTGGCTGGCCCGGCTGCCAGGGGCCAAGTTCAGCATCCAAATATTTCTGAATCGCCCGTGTGCGCCCGGCAAACCAGGCGTGGCGATCTTCTTCCAAAACCGTTAAAACAGGCGTTGCCATAAGAAATCCTTCAAAGAATAGATGCGTTCGTTGGTTGGTGCGTTGGTTTCGACAGGCTCAACCAACGCACCAACCAACGAACCAACCAACCAACTAACGCATCAACCGCTCAAAAAAATAAGCGTAGACCGGCCGGCCATGTTGTTGACACCAATATTCGCGATGAGTGGGCGCAAACGGGCCGATTCGTTCGGCCAGCGCCGGGTCATGCGCAGAGAAGCTGCCTTGCGCTTCCACCAGGGCGCAGACCATCGCGCCGTACTCCTGCACATCACTTTTGAAGTGGAGTAACCCGCCCGGCTGTAATTTGCTCGCCAGCAGATCGACAAAGGGAGGCGAAAAGAGGCGCTTCACCTTGTGTTGCGGTTTCCACCAGGGATCGGGAAAGAGAATGTGGAACATGGCGACCTGCCCGTCCCCAATCACGCGCGGCAGGCTAAAGCGACAATCATCATCGCTGAGCCAGAGGTTCTGAAGCTGAAAGCGTTCGATGCGTTCCAAACAGAGACGAGTGGCTTTGGTCTTGGTTTCGTAGCCGATAAAGAGGCGCGCTGGGTGCTGCAACGCCCGATCCAGCAAAAAATCGCCGCGCCCGTAGCCGATCTCGATTTCGAGCGCCGTCGCCGCGGCTAACGCAGCCGTGAGCCGCTCTTTGTTGGCGCCTCGGCTGTCGTCCAGCGCCAGGGTGCGAAAGAAAGGCTGATCCAACCCCCACGGCGGTAATTGATAGGCGCCCGGACGATGACGCGGGTCGCCGCCGATCAAGCCGCGCCCGGCGGCCCAGTTGGCATAAGCTTTTTGGCGTTCTTCGGCTGTCCATTCTTCCCAGGCAAAGGCCATTTTGCCGGCGGAAAAGGTTGTCGAATGGTAATCTTGTAAGGGGGAAGGGTGGTAAGTGTTTGGTGAATCCATAAAATCAGTAAAAATTACGAGAATTGAGCCGCTCAACCATCGACAAAGACGATCATCATATGCTGATAATCTATACAATCTCGTAATTTAGTTGTATAATTTGCTGGCATCCCGTAATCGAAATGGCTTTCTTGTCCGACATTGCTTGTACTAGTGACGGTCCTATGGTTCGCGTTTGTGGAGCATCCGTTTATGAGTTACCAGGTTACGCGCACAAAAATTGTTTTGCCCAGACGTCGCTCCGATCTTTTGTCGCGCCCACGTTTAGTCAATCTACTGGAAGACCTGCTTGATTTTCGACTGGTTATTCTAATCGCACCGGCCGGATATGGCAAAACTTTTCTCCTGGTTGACTTTGCCCACCACCTGCAATGGCCGGTTTGTTGGTATGCACTCGATGCCCTCGATCGCGATGCCTATCGTTTCTGTAGCCATTTCATTGCCGCCATTCAGCAAAAATTCCCGGCCTTTGGGCAAGCTTCTCTGGCTGCTTTGCAGAGCATGGCAATTGAGCAACGACCGCTGGATCAGTTGGTGACAACGATTGTCAACGAACTCTATGACCATGTGCAAGAGCATTTTGTGTTGGTGTTGGATGATTTCTATTTAATTGATGAGAACCCGGAGATCAACGCCTTTATCAGCCAGTTCATCCAACAGGTCGATGAAAATTGTCACCTGATCATCGCCTCACGCCGGTTGTTGAGTCTGCCGGACATGGCGCTCATGGTAGCGCGCGGCTACGTCGGCGGTCTCGATTTTGAGGATCTCGCCTTTGCCGTCGATGAGCTACAGGAATTGAGCGCTAAAAATTTCAACCAGAGCATCTCGGCGGCAGACGCAAAGATACTGATTGAGGCCACCGACGGCTGGATCATTGGCTTGCTGCTCTCAACTCAGAGTAAGCTGCGCAATATTTCTGGCCGGATGCGGCACATGCGCGCCTCCGGCATCAATTTGTATGATTATCTAGCGGAACAGGTGCTCAACCAACAACCGCCGGTGATCCAGGAATTTCTGTTGCGCACGTCACTTTTGGAAGAATTTGACGCCGACTTATGCGCCGCCGTCTTGACTGAGGCGTGGTTGCCCCCTACCGGCGACTGGCAAGATCTAATTGACGAAGTCCTGCGGCGTAACCTCTTTGTCTTGTCACTGGGCGATAACGCCGCCTCCTTGCGCTACAACTACGTTTTTCAAGAATTTTTACAGCGGCGCATTGCGCGTGAACGCCCGACCGAAGAGCGCACCATTCTTGAACGGCTGGCCGCTTTGTACCAAGCGCGGGAAGAGTGGGAAAAAACCCATTACATGTTGACCCGGTTGGGCGAACCGCGCCAGGTGGTTGCCCTGATTGAACAGACTGGTGTTACGCTCTTGGAAGCAGGGCGTTTTTCTTTGTTGGGAAGCTGGTTGAAAGAGCTGCCGGTGGAAACCATCCGTAGCTACCCAATGCTGCTGATGGTGGAAGGCTTTGTCAAAGCGCGCCAGGGGGATGTCAAGGCTGGTTTAGTCTTGTTAGATGAGGCGCTGGCGGCCCAATGGCCGGCAGATGCGGAAGTAGCGCGCGCGTATGCGCTCACACGGCGGTCCGTGGTTCATCGGTGGCTAGGCAATTATCAGGCATCACTGCATGATGTGGAAGCCGCCTTTCAGCATATCGCCCATTTTGACCAACAAGCGGTTGCCATCCTCTCCTTAAGCGCCATCGTCCAACGAACAAAAGGGTTTACCTTGTCCTACTATATGGGCAAGACCGAAGAGGGCGCTTTCTGGCTGGAACGAGCAGTCGAGACCTATC
Organism: Caldilinea sp. CFX5; assembly: GCA_021405325.1. The sequence goes on from QWII01000106.1 coordinate 13,960, forward strand.
GCCTGCTCAATCAGACACAAAACCTGGCCTTAACCTATTCCGATTTAGCGGTTGCTTATCTAAACACAGGCCGTTATCGCGCGGCGCAACATCTTTTTCAGGATGCTCTCGCCATCTGGCGCAACTTGAATGACATCGCTGAACAAGCAAGCACGCTCAATAATCTCGGTTACTTACATCATTTATTAGGTAAATATGAAGAGGCGTTGGCGTTTCTAGACGACACGTATGAATGCGCCAAACGGAGCGGTTATTTGCGTGTTCATGCCTATGCTCTCGCCAGCATGGGCGATCTTTGTATGGATCTAGGACTTTGGGAGGTGGCGCAGGCGCTTTACCAGGACGCAATGGTCGTAGCACAGCGTTTGAGCGAACGCTTTTTGCTGGTCACTTTGGAATTGGCCCAAGCCAAAGTGGCGGCCCAGCAAAAGGAATGGAGCAAAGTTTTTACCGCGCTGGATGCCGCCGGTCATTTGGTGGTGGATGTCAAGGCGAGCGCTGAATGGGGGCTGTATCAACTGACTTTTGGTTACTGTCATCTGTTACAGGGGAAGGCCAAAGAGGCGATTGGCGCGCTGCAAAATGCTTGTGACTATTTCCAGACCAGCGACCAACCAATCGAGGAAGCGAATGCGCGCTTGCTGCTCTCTTTTGCCCACAACCAATCCAAACAAATAGAGTCGGCGCAAGAAGCATTACAACGTGCGCTGGATCTGGCCTTTGCCCTCGAAAGCCGTTACCCGCTCTTGTTTGCCTTGCGCGCAATCCAAAGCTATCTGGAAGATAAACGAACAGTAGCGTTAGATGAACGGCTTCTGAGCCTGAATTTGGAGCTGACTAAGATTGAAGAAACCATTCCCCAGATCAATCGACGCCTACGCCAGCAAGCGCCACCATTGTTGGCCGGCTTGCTCACCAAAGCGCCCCACTTGGTAATTCGCGCCTTAGGGCGGGCGGAAGTGGTCTTTAATAACAAAGTTCTCACCAATAGCGACTGGCAAACGTTGGTCTCACGCGATCTGCTGCTCTGTCTATTGGCGCACCCGCGTGGTCTTTCCAAAGATGAGATCGGGCTGCTCTTCTGGCCCGATGCCTCCCCCTCTGAGTTGAAAACCCGTTTTAAGAACGCCATTTACCGGCTACGGAGCGCAGTGAAAGAGGACGTTGTTCTCTTTGAAAATGATTTTTATACCTTTAACCGCACCATCGACTATGAATACGATGTCGAACTATTCTTGCGGAATGTGGAAAAGGCGCAACAGGCGGCCACGGCTGCCGAGCGGATGAGCGCTTGTCAGGCTGCTCTTGCGCTCTATCGCGGCCCCTATTTGCCGGAAGTCGAAGCTAGTTGGACCTGGAGCGAACGTGAGCGTTTGAGCCGGCTCTTTGCCGAATGCGCCTTGACTCTGAGCCAGTCACAACTCGATCAAGCCGATTATAACGGGGCGCTGGAGAGCGTACAGCGTGTTCTCGCTGAAGATTCCTGTCAGGAAGATGCCCACCGTCTTGCCATGCGCATCTATGCCGCCCTGGGCAATCGCGCCGCCATTGCACGCCAGTACGCCCAGTGTGAGCAAGCCCTGCTGACCGAAATCGACGCTTCCCCTTCGCCCCAAACTGCGGATCTCTATCAGGCGTTGATGCGTTAACATACTAGCACAATTGTCACAGGACTCATCGCCTAATACGCACATCGGCGGCCATGCACCTACGTCGTTTAGCGTATTTTCGCAATGAGCCTCGAATGAGCCTGTTTTGAGCCTGCTTTGAGCGCCCGCTGATGCTTCTGTTGATGCCTGCCCCGTGCGACAATGGGGACATCAGACACAAAGCAAGAAGCGATGGCGCAACGACCGGTACGAGAGCAACGTACCTACCTGAATCACTGTTGTCGGCCATCAAGCATAGATGTTGAACGAATAGATAACCCAGAAGGAGATTCTACAATGAAACAGTATCTGAACACCCTGCAAAGCAAGAAGCAAACCCGCCTGATCGTTGCGTTGACTGCGCTAGTCCTCTTTGTTCTGGGCGCTGGTGCGCCGGCAATTGGCGGCGGTCGCTAAACCGTTGCGCGGATGAACATTATGGCTCTGCTTGCTTTCCGCACCACGTTCTGCAAGTGAGCTGATCTGTGATTTTACTGATTGCGGTTGTTCTCGGTCTGCTAGCCGGTTGGGTGCGAGCCTGGTATGGTGGCCGACACTTTGCAATACCAGATTTGCGCTTACCCTGGCTAGCAGCCGTCGCCTTCGTACCCCAATGGCTGGCTTTTTTCGGGGCAGCCACCCGCTCCCGCTTTTCGGATCGCGGCGCGGCCATTGCCCTGGTGACATCACAACTGTTGTTGTCCGCCTTTGGTCTGGCGAATCGCCGGCACCCGGCTTTCAAATTATTAACCTTGGGCTTGTTGTTGAATCTGGCTGTCATTACGGCCAACGGCGGTTTGATGCCCATTAGCCCGGAGACGGTGCGCCGTCTTCTCCCCGATGGCGCGGACAAGCGCTGGCAAACCGGCAAACGCTTTGGTCATACGAAAGACCGTGTGCTGGCTGAAGCGGATACACGATTCGCCTGGTTGTCGGATCGTTTTATTCTGGCCGGCTGGCTTCCCAATCGGGTGGCCTATAGTGTTGGTGATGTAGTGTTGGCTGTCGGCGCCTGTTGGTTTCTATGGGCTGCCGGTGGCGTACAATCGGATGAGTCGACTGTAGATCAATGAAAGTGTGAATCGCTCATGACTAGCTTGACGCGCTATCCGCAATCGATGAATTATGAAGTGATTGCTCATTCCCTGCCATTGGAAGGGGAGCAAACCACCACACGGAACAATGTCGAGATCAATCGGCTGCTGACGGCGGCGGTGGTAAATCGGCGGTTTTGTCGCTTACTACTGAGTAACCCCCTGGCCGCGCTGACCGGCGGCTATCGGGGTGAGGCGTTCAACCTAAATCCGGGTGAAGTCAAGCGCATTAGTGCGATTCGGGCGACCTCGCTGCGTGATTTTGCCCTGCAACTCCTGGTTACGCTGGAGACAGACAATCCGACCGAGGGGGCATATAGTCACGAGCGACAGAGTACAGCTATCTTTGCTGTATAAAGCAGCCGCTTTACGCTGTGTTGGCGCTGACTCTACCTGAGACGCCATTTATATTGCACGGCAGCCCATAAAGTAACCTATCTACACCTGAAAAAGTGTTACTTAATGGCGCCGTTGAATATATAACACATTGCTCTTTGCTTTAAAAACCGACTACACAATCTTGCGTATGGTCAGTCCTGGTTGTGGTCGGTTTTTTTACGCGTCTATCGTGCCGTGAAGTGTGACAGGTTTTTCTAGAAGTAGGCTTTATGCTGCCTTGCCTGCCTGATGGCGCTGTCACCCTCTGTTGCACGCTGTGTATCTGATTTCTAGGTTTGCTAGTTGCGAGTTTAGACTTTGCATACTTTATCATCTGTCTCCACCGCACCCGAATCTATTGGGGAGAGAAATGGCTATCATCCGCAACCCGCATCGCTCACCCTTTTGCCTGGTTCTTCCCACATTGTTAGCGCGCCGCCGCTGATCGACCCGGATGCCAAACCGGGCGAACGGTTGCCCTATGCCAAGCCTAGCGACTATGGCGATGATTGGCAGACCAGCGGTATTCTCCATGACTTTAATAATTTACTGGCCATTATCCTCAGCCACACCAATATTGCCCTCTCTAAACTCCCCAACGATAGCCCGTTGCGCCCGAATTTGGAACGGGCTATGCGCGCCACCCGTCGCGCCGCCGATCTCTCAAATCAACTGGCGCTCAACCTCAGCCGCCGCCAGGATGAGGTTGCTTTTTGTGAGCCGAATGTGGTGGTGCAAGAGGTAATCGATCTTTTGGAACCCAAAATCGCCGCAAAAGCTGAACTTGAGCAGCATTTAGCGGCTGATTTATTTGCCGTTGCCGTACCCCGTTTGCGTCTACAACAGGTGCTGATGAATTTGGTCTTGAATGCCGTGGAGGCGATCCAAGCGCCGCCTGGCCTGATCACCATTGTCACCACCAACCGTTTTTTGGAAGTACAAGGCCCCTTCCGCTTGGGACAGCCGGAGTTGCCCACGGGGCAATATGTCATGCTCCAAGTGAGTGACACGGGGATCGGCATGAACCAAGCCATGCTCAACAACATCTTTGAACCATATTTCACTACCAAAGCCACCGGCACCGGCGTTGGCCTCAGCACAACGGTCGGCATTGTTCACACCTACCAAGGTGTTATGCAGGTCACCAGCACGCCTGGCGTCGGCTCCACCTTTCGCGTCTTTTTCCCGGCCCTAGAATGATGCGCCCAGCCCCAGGCAATTGATAAAGCCATCAAGCAGCGCCACTACCGCCTACGATTATGCGGCGTCTATTCGCTTTTCTGCTGTAAGCGACAATTGGCGTTCGCCAACACCTGCGGGTTGACAATATGGGATGGCGTCTCGCCGCGCAGCGTCTCGGCCACTCGTTGGGCTGCCTTGCGGGCCAATTCGGCAATGGCGGCGCTGGAATAGAAGGCGGCGTGGGGCGTGACCAGCACATCACTGCGGTGGAGCAGTGGGTGATTCGGGGGTGGCGGTTCCTGGCTGAGAACATCCAAGGCGGCGCCGGCCAACCAGCCATTATCAAGCGCCTTGGCTAACGCATTTTCATCGATGATCGCCCCGCGTGAGGTGTTGATCAGATAGGCGGTCGGTTTCATGTAGCGGAAGGCCCGCGCATTGAAGAGATGACGGGTGGCCTCGGTCAACGGCGCGTGGATCGAGATGTAGTCGGCTTCTTGGAGGAGAAAGTCGAGATCCTGGGTGGCAATGTCGGGCGGGGGAAGGGCGTCAATGGCAATGCGCGGGGTATAGGCGATGATGCGCAAGCCAAAGCCGCGCGCTTTGGGTAACAACGCCTGCGCGCTATTGCCAAAGCCGATCAAGCCCAAGGTCTGGCCGCGTAACCGCGGCAGGGCGCCTTGGCCCTTGTTGTCCCAACGGCCCTGTTGCGTAGCGCGGTCAAAGCCGACAACGCCACGGGCGCAGGCCAGCAGCAGCGCCATGGCATGATCGGAAACTTCCTCGACACAAAAGTCAGGCACGTTGGTGACGACAATACCCTGGGCCGTCGCCCGTTCGACGGCAATGTTGTCCAGCCCCACACCATAGCGGCTGATGTGGCGACAGCGGGTGGCGGCATCGACTACGGCGGGCGTCACCTGTTTCCAGCAAGTGAGAATGGCATCGGCCTGGGGCGCTAGTTGCACCAGTTCCGCCTCATCGCCACACTGGGCGACCAGCAGTTGCGCGTCAACGCGGTTGAGAATTGATTGTTCAATGGCGAGGGTCGGCCAGGCATAATCGGTAATGAGAACTGTAAACCGGCTCATCGACTGCTCCGTTTCGGTTGGCGTTTGGCTTTGGGTGGGTGCGTAGATGCGCGCCGGGCCGCATCATAGGCCAGTCTGGCCCAGTCACACATCTCGTCACTGCTGTCCATCGTCTCTTCGGGGGCGCGATAGTAGGACATCTGCATGGGTTTACCGGCTTTGCTGTAGGTAAAGGGTTCCAGCTCCCGTTCGATAAAGCGCGCCGCGGTTTGTTCGTCCACTTTGAAGTAGAGCGTGTCATCGGCCACCAGACCAAACATCAGCCCATCCCGAAAGAGGCCATAGCCGCCAAACATTCGTTTGGCGCTCACCCCATCCAGCGGCGCCAGCAGTTCCAGCAGGTAATTGATAAAATCGCGATCAGTTGTCATGGTTTTGTATCAAACGCGAGTAGTATCAGTAGTCCACAGTCGCGTGGTCGCGTAGTCCAGAGTCAGTCTAAGTGCGATCTCGGCGATGTTGCGGTCTACTGAGTATAAAAGTACTAGGTTGTAATTATACTATAGTTATACATCATTCTGCGAACTGTTCAAAACGCTTTGACATCTATGGCTGAATGGGTAACAATATAGTTCATCCCGCCGTGATTTTTGTTATTCACCCAAAAATGCTATATTAGTTAGAAAGACAACAGCTCATGAAACTAAAAGTGGTCATGCAGTTTGAGTTACGCATGGGGGCAACCGAGCGCATTCGCGAGGTGGCTGATGTGGTGATCGACCCAACGTTGGAACAAGCCGTCGGCGCTGACATTGTGGTTGCCGGGGGCGGGAAGTTTGACGCCGCCTTTATGGACAAGGCCGGCCCCAACCTGAAGGTGATTGCCAAGCCAGGGATTGGTGTGGACAATGTGGATCTCGACGCCGCCACTGCTCGCAATATCTTGGTAGTTCACACGCCTGATGCGCCGACTGAATCCACGGCAGAACATGCCGTTGCCCTCTTGATGGCCGTCGCCAAGCGGGTGATGGTGGGTGATATGTCCCTGCGCGGCGACAGCTCGATCCAGCGCAGCGAGATGACCGGCACGGAGTTGCTCGACCGCAACCTAGGGGTGGTCGGCTATGGCCGCATTGGCCGGCGCGTGGCGGAAATTTGCGCCCTCGGTTTGCGTATGAAGGTGACCGTCTACGATCCTTATGTCAAGCTGGATCTGCCGACGCCGGAACGGGTGCGCTTGACGGATGATCTGGATGGCTTGCTGCGCCAATCCGACTTTTTGACGGTCCATGTGCCGTTGATGCCGGAGACGCGCCACTTCATCGGCGAGCGGGAGATGCGCCTGATGCCCCGTGGCTCCTACTTGATCAACGCCAGTCGCGGCCCGGTGATCGACGAAGCGGCGCTCATTCGCCTCTTGCAGGAAGGCCATTTCGCCGCCGCCGGTCTGGATGTCTTTGACCCGGAGCCGCCCAAGCCGGACAACCCGCTGCTGAAGATGAAGAATGTGGTGGTCACGCCCCATATTGCTTCCAGCACCGATCGCGGCATCTATGCCATGATGCACGGCGTCGCCGACCAGGTGATCCAAATTTGCAACGGCGAACGCCCGCCTTCTATTGTCAACAAGATCTGGCCAGGTCGCGTCAAGGCCAAAGTGTAGTCACCAACTGCATTCCTGGCTCTGCACGCAATGGCTGCGTAAGTCGTATTCAGAAAAGACTCCAGAAAACCAGGGAGACTTGTCTGTCATTCTGAAAGAATCTCAAGCTCATAATTACGTAGTGTTTTGTCAAATAAGTTGTGATTGGTAGTAAAGACTGATGAACGTTACGAAAATAAAGCGGTAACTGTAGGTGCGGTTTGTAACCGCACGGTTCCCAGGGAGCAAGTGCGGTTACAAACCGCACCTACGATTACCGAAACAAATTCCTAACTCCCATTAGTCTTTCCTACAGTCAACTTGCCAAGACTTAGTTGATAGAACAATAGAAGCTGTTTGAAAAGTCATAATCAGGGGCTGCAAGAGTGCCGGGGACGGGCCAGAGATCGTTCACAATGACCAGATTGTTGCAGGCCCGTCCCCGACACTCTTGCTCGTTGTCCACTTTATCAAACAGCTTTTTAGAGATTCTTTCAGAATGACAGGCAAGTCCTCTAGATTTTTTGCAAACCCCCTTGGCTACTGTGAAATAGCTTACCATTGGGCGGGTATAACCGCTTGAGCAGCAGCAGGGTGACGTAGTACAATCTAATTTCTCAATCTCATACGCTCATACATCGATTCAAAAGGAGTTATTGACATGACGACCGCGGCGCCACGAATGCGCCAGTTAGTTGATTGGCGAGCCGCCGTGTGGGCGGGGCTGATCGCCGGCGCCATTTTTCTGTTGGTGAATCTCTTTGTAACGCCCTTAGTCATCGGCGGCAATGCTTGGGTGATGGTGCGCCTCTTTGCCTCGATCATCCTGGGCGAAGGCATTTTGGCGCCGCCGGCCACCTTTGATGGAACGGCGTTACTCGTTGCGCTCATTACCCATTTTGTCCTCTCTGTGGCTTATGCGCTGTTGATCGCCTATATTATTCACCGGGGCGGCCTCATTGCCGGCATCATCGGCGGCGCGCTGCTGGGGTTGGCGCTCTATAGCATCAACTTTTATACGCTGACCTTTTTCTTCCCCTGGTTTTTTGCCATGCGCAGTGGGGTCTTTGTCGCCGCGCATCTGCTCTTTGGCGCGTTGGCCGGCGGCATCTACGAAGCGTTCGAAGTCGAAACCTTTGTCCCAGCCAATAATTAATGGAAAACAATGAATGATTAATTATTGTCCATTAATTGCTGTTACGCCTAATAAAGTGTAGGAGGAATCAGTTATGGTTTCGCGACGTCCGATGCACTATCGCCCTGCACCGGGGGGCCGGAGCGGCGGCGGTGGCCGCCTGTTGATCGCCCTGGTCATGGTGGCGATTGCTCTCTTTTCCTATTTTTCATCCAGCGTCTTCAACCCGGTGACCGGCGAAAATCAACATGTGAGCATTACCCCCCGCCAGGAAATTGCGTTGGGCTTGCAGGCCGTACCGGAGATGATGCAACAATTTGGCGGCGAATATCCTGATCCGGAATTACAAGCTTATATTGATCAAGTGGGCCAGCGCATCGTGCAAAACAGCGCGGCGAAAGATACGGAATGGCAATTTGACTTTCATCTCCTGCGCGACCCGGAGACGCTCAATGCCTTTGCGCTGCCCGGTGGACAAATTTTTATTACCGCGGCGCTCTATCAACAGATGACGACGGAAGGGCAACTAGCCGGCGTGTTGGGTCATGAAATCGGCCACGTTGTCGCCCGGCATGGCGCCCAACGCATTGCCAAACAGGAGTTGACGGAAGGATTGACCGGCGCTGTGGTGGTCGCCTCCGGGGATGCGCGCACCGCGCAAATGGCCGCTATGGTCGGCCAGATGGTCAATATGAAGTATGGACGGGATGATGAATTGCAATCGGATCGGCTGGGTGTGCGCTTTATGAGCGAAGCCGGCTATGATCCACGCGCCATGATTGATGTGATGAAAATTTTGGCTGCTTCGCGCGGCGGCGCTGAACAACCGGAATTTTTCAGCACCCACCCCAACCCGGAAAATCGCATCGCCCGCATCGAAGAGGCGATTGCCGAACTCTTCCCGAATGGGGTGCCGAATAACTTAGAGAAGTAGGACAGTAAGACAGTGAGACAGTAAATCAGTGGATAGTGCTGTTTTGGCTGGCCTACTGACTTACTGTCTTACTGTCTTACTAATGATGCTCTTGTTCTTCCTGCTTGAACTGGGCGATCACATCGGCGGCCAGGTTGCCCGGCACGGGATCATAGTGGTCGAATTCAATCGAGTAGAAGCCACGGCCCTGGGTCATGGAGCGGAGTTCGGTGCTGTAGCGCAGGATCTCGGCCAGGGGCACAATGGCATGAATGATGGTGCGATTGCCCTTTTGTTCCATCCCCTGGACGCGGCCCCGGCGCGTGTTGAAATCACCCATGACATCACCCATGTATTCCTCAGGAACGGTGACATCGACGCGGTAGATTGGCTCTAACAAGACCGGCTTGGCTTGTTGAACCGCCAGTTTGAAGACTTCGCGCCCGGCGGTCTGGAAGGCAATGTCCTTGGAGTCCACCGGGTGTTCCTTGCCGTCAAAGACCACGGCCCGGATGCCGGTGACCGGGAAGCCGGCCAACACGCCGGTGGACATGACCTGGCGCACGCCCTTTTCAATCGAAGGCAGGTAGACGCCGCTAATGGCGCCGCCAAAGACCTCGCTCTTGTATTCAAAGTCGCCGCCCTGGAAGGGTTCGACGCGCATATGAACTTCGGCAAATTGACCGGCGCCGCCCGTCTGCTTCTTGTGGCGGTATTGGGCCGAAGCCGTGGCGCTCACCGTCTCCATGTAGGGCACTTTGGGGTCGTGGGTTTCAACCTTGACGCCAAACTTGGTCTCCAAGCGGCGGATTGCCACATCGACGTGGGTGTCGCCCATGCCTTGGAGCAGCGTCTGCTTGGTGGCGGTAACATTTTCGATCTTCAGCGTGGGATCTTCTTCGGTCAAGGCGTGGAGCGACGTGCCTAATTTGGCGCTGTCGGCTTGCGTGGCGGGCGCAATGGCAACGGAGAAGAGCGCCTGCGGATAGACCGGCGGCGCCACCTTGATGGCCGGATCAGCCGATAGGGTGTCGCCCGTCAACACATGCTCCAACTTGGTAATGATGCCAATATCACCGGCGACCAATTCACTGACACCCTGCAACTCTTTGCCGCGGGCGCTGTTGAGGTTAGCAATGCGCAAACTTTGGCCGGTGCGGGTGTTGGTCAGTTGGCTATCTTTGGTGACAACGCCGGAGTAGACACGGATATAGCTCATGCGCCCGACAAAGCGGTCGATAATCGTCTTGAAGACAACGGCGACCGGCGTACCGTTGGGGTCACTGGCTAATTCAATCTCGCCGTCGCCCTTGGCGGCGGTGATGGGGTGGGCGCTGGGGATCGGCACATAGCGACCGAGCGCTTGCAACAGGCGATCCATGCCGATGGCTTTGGTGGCGGCGCCGCAATAGATGGGCGCAATCTTGCCTTCGAGGACGCCCTTGCGTAGACCGGCGCGCACCTCTTCGGCTGTTAGCTCTTCGCCATCCAAATATTTCATAATCAACTCATCATCCGCTTCAGCGGCGGCTTCGACCATCGCCAGCCGCACAGCTTCCACCTCATCACGCATGGCATCAGGGATGGGCGCTTCTTTGCCATCCTTACCCATGTAGGCTTTCATGGTGACAAAGCTGACGACGCCTTGAAAATTTTCAGCGGAACCAATGGGGAGTTGCATGGGGATAAAGCGCACGTCGGTGAAGGTCTGCCGTAGGTCCTCAACCGTGCGCTGGAAGTTGGCATTCTCGCGATCCATCTTGTTGACAAAGATAATGCGCGGCTTCTTGCGTTCGTTGAGATACTCCCACGCCAACTCGGTGCCGACTTCGACGCCGGCCACGGCGTCCAGCACAAGCAGCGCCGCTTCAGCCACATGCAGCGCGCTGAGTACTTCGCCGACAAAATCCTGATAACCGGGAACATCAATCAAGTTGATCTTTAACCCATCGACCTCGATTGGGATAATGGACTGGTTGATTGAAATCCCACGGCGTTGTTCTTCTGGGTCCCAATCGGAAACGGTTGAGCCATCTTCGACACGACCCATGCGCGAAGTGATCCCCATCTTCAATAACAAGGCTTCGGTCAAAGAAGTCTTGCCGGAACCACCGTGTCCAAGAATGGCAACATTGCGTATCTGATCGGTGCGAAACTTCGCCATGCGTCCTCCTTCACAAACAGTGCGAGTATTAAGTTTTTAGCTCGCCAGCGGGTTGCGGGAACGGGCCGGTTAATGACATTTCACCAGGTAATCCACTTACGCTCTGTTCACTTGCTTGGTCTGGTCATCATGCGTTTTTCCCACCCACTATGGCCGAGCCAGGGTCTAGAGTTGTTGTGGCGGCCTGAACAGCGTTGAATATTAGCACGGACTGTGCAGGTCAGCACAAAGCAATGGCAGGTTGACCGTGCGGGGCCAGCAACAGTGGCAAAGTGTTCTGGTTGCGGTCACTGCGATAGCTACTAATGATTGTACAGAAAAAGCGCATCTCTGTCAATGCGCGTGAATCGCATAGCGATCTGTGGGTGCGTCGGGGAGAACTTGCGCAATCGATCTTAAAATTGCGCAAATAACAATTTGGTAATGGGTAAGCAATTTGGTATCATCACCTTCAATTGGGGCGTATGATCAACCAACGCACCGCTTGCCTACGCCATGCGGGTTGATCAATTGAAAAGAATGCGAACGAGACCGTCTGCTGCCTGCTATACCAACGAGCGCCGGCAAGTAACACTTTATCCATATACGCACCTCTGCGAGCAGGTGCGCATGTAGAAGAGTACTGGATTGCGCACCTCTGCGAGCAGGTGCGCATGTAGAAGAGTACTGGATTGCGCACCTCTGCGAGCAGGTGCGCATGTAGAGAGTACTGGATTTGCGCACCTCTGCGAGCAGGTGCGCATGTTAGAGGGGTACTGGGTTACTTTCTGGGCTGCCTGTGAGTATAATTACGCCCTGCCTATGGAGGAACAGTCGTCAATACCCACGAGAGTGATCAGTCAACCGTGAGCGCAACCAATCCATTGTTCATTGCCCCACCGCCGCACTCGTTACCCGCAAATGGCAAGACGCCGGAGATCCGCCTGCTCTTGATCTGTCAAGCCGAAGGTTTGCAAAGCCGTTATTCAGAATTAAGCACGGAGGATAGCGGCTTAACGGCCCACGGTTGGGAACAGACCAACCTGCTGGCGACCTGGATGGCAACCCATGAGAAGATCGATGTCTTACTTAGCGCGCCCCAATTGCGTAGCCGGTTAACGGCGCAACGATTGGGCCAGGTGTTGGGAAAGCCGGTGGTCGTGAGCCGCGATCTGCCCTATCATGCGCGCGTCGGCGCCAGCACCACCAAAGCAAACAACGAACAACATTACCTCTTCTCCCCCCTCCATTATCAGGAACAATTTCCTGACCCAGCCAAATACGAACCCTTTCGGCAAAGTTTAACCGATACCGTGCAAAAGATCACCCATGAACATTGGGGCAAGAGCGTCGCCCTGGTGTTGGACGGCAACGCCATTTCCACCCTGTTGCTGCACTTTTGCCAGGCCAGCAATATCGCCTTTTCGATCAATCACACGAGTATCTCGGAAGTGAATTGGCATAGTGGTGAATGGTGCATTGTTTATACCAACCGCCTGGAACACAACCCGGCGCCCGCGCTGGCCCAGCCGCCGGCGACCCCACAGCCGACCGATGTCACCGTTGTCAGCGCCAAGGATGAAGATTTGGTACATGTATTGAATGTCTATAACCGCGTGTTGACGGCGGATGTCGATCTCTATGACCAGACGCGCGAACAGCGCATCCGTCACCTGTTGAAATTTGCCAACCTGCCCAAAAATCTGCGCACCCTGGATGTAGGCACCGGCACGGGGCGCCTCGCCTTGCTGTTGGCCGAAGAAGGGGCGAGCGAAGTGGTGGGGGTGGATATTAGTCCGGCCATGTTGGAAATGGCCGAATATTTGCGCCTCAGCAGCGCTTCCCCGGCGGCCAGTCGAGTCAGCTTTCGCTTGGCGGCTGCGCAACAGATGCCCTTCCGCGGCGAAAGTTTTGACGCCATTGTCTGTCGGCTGGTGCTGAATCATACGCACAAACCGGAGCAGCTTATCCAAGAGTTTGTGCGGCTGCTCAAGCCGGGGGGCATTCTCATTCTGGCCGAACTGCTTGGCGCCGACGATCCGGTCAAGCGGGCCACGCAAAACACGATTGAAGCGCGCCGCAACCCCAGCCATGCCGCCGCCTTAAGCGCCGAACAGTATCGTAAACTGGTGACGAACGCCCGTTTAACCATTGAAGCTGAAACCGTGGCCGTCTATGAACAAGATTTGGAAGAGTGGCTGACCGATCTCCAGTCTAACCCCGCCACCCGCAGCGTTGTGCGCGAGATGATGGAAGCCGGTCTCGAAACCGACGCGGCTGGTCTCAAGGTGCGCCGGCATAGTGGGAAGTTGGTCTTTGACCGCCGCTTAATTTACATCCGTGCAGCAAAACCGGCAGCCACCGCCTAATACCGCTGTTCTACCAGGCGCAGCGGAATGCATGAGTTGCTGACTGACCGTCTCACCGTGTGACCGGCTTACACTAATAAAGCTCAGGCATTTCAATCGGTTCGGGTTGCGGTTTGCAGACGTTGCACCAGAGGGCGTCGCCGCCGACGATGGCTTTGGGCGTATCGTGTTCGCCGACATAGATGGTGATGATGTAGGGCATCCGGTCTTTCTGGCGACGAACTCGTCTTGCGTAAGTCTATGGCCGTCATTATACCTGCCGCTTTCGTCATGCTGCTAATTGTCGGCCAGCACTATAGACAATGACAGCCTGTCGGCACAAAGACAATGTCAGCCCGCCATCGTGTGGCTGACAGACTTCTATCAGGCGCCCGCCGCCCATCGGCGCGATCCTAATAGTTGTTGAAGGGTGACAGAAGAACAACCCTGCTTTTAGGTCACTTCTGTTGCGAAACAGAAAATGATATAATGTAGGTCAATCCACCGACAACTACGCTTACCAAGCAATCAGGAGGAAGCTATGCCGAACAGCAACCGTGTCGCCTTAGTCACCGGCTCTCGTCGCGGGATTGGCCGCGCCATCGCCTTGACCCTGGCCCGTGACGGTTATGATATTGTCGTCAACGACTATGCCATTGACCACCTCGCCGAACAGACCGCCGCCGATATTCGCGCCTTAGGCCGCCAGGCCCATTTGCTTGCCGCTGACCTGGGCGACACCGCCTCGACCAAGGCATTGGTACAGGGAACCGTCGCCCACTTTGGCCGGCTCGACGTGCTGGTCAACAACGCCGCCACTTGGGAGTGGGATGATTTTGTCGATGTGCCGGAAGCGCACTGGGATAAAATGTTGGCGGTCGATCTCAAGGGGCCGTTTATCTGTTCGCAGGAAGCGGCCAAACAGATGATTGCGCAGGCCACTGATCAGCGACGGGGCGGCGCGATTGTCAGCATTAGCTCGGTCCACAGCTACCGCGCTTGGCCGCAGGATACAGTCTATGGCATCTGCAAAGCGGGCATCATCCGCCTGACCGAGAGCATGGCCTTTGAATTGGGGCCGCACGGCATTCGGGTCAACGCCGTTGCGCCCGGCTATATCGACAGTCGCGTCCCTAACCCCAACGAGCCGCCCATTGGTCAACCGGACTATGCCAAGCCGGTCATTCCCGTCACCCCCATGCGCCGCATTGGCTTGCCGGAGGATATTGCTGAAGCGGTGGCCTTCTTTGTGTCGGATCGGGCGTCGTTTATTACGGGGCAATGTTTGTTGGTCGATGGCGGGTTCTTGTTGGGGGGCACACCCCAAGGAGGGTAAACCGATGGACTTTGCAATACAAAACAAGTGATAGATTGCACACAATAGGAGCAACGCAGCTTATGGAAAGAATGGGCTTTTACCCACCCCCGGCCAAAATCATCCCCAACCAGGAACAACTGGGGCAGTTGGAACGCCGTTTACAGTTCCACCCCAGCGCCACTACCAATCCCAAGGCGTTAACCCGCGACCAGATTGCAACGTACAACCGGGAAGGCTATCTCAAAGGCTTCCGCATCTTTAGCGCCGACGAGATGGTCGAACAGCGCCGCCGCTTTGACGAAGTGCTGGCCGCCGTGTTGGCCGCCGGCGGCAACAGCTACTCGATCATTTCGGCCCACATAAAATATGGCTTTGTCTATGACCTGCTCACCCACCCGCGCATTGTCGCCTATGTCAAAGATATTCTGGGCGACGAAGTTGTCGGCTGGGGGGCGCACTACTTCTGTAAGTTGCCGCGCGACGGCAAGATTGTCTCTTGGCACCAGGATGCCAGCTTCTGGCCGTTGACCCCGTCAAAAACCGTCACGGTCTGGCTGGCAATTGATGACGCCGACCAGGAAAATGCTTGTATGCGCTTTGTCGCCGGTTCGCACCACCTGGGCCACCTCACCTACCGGATGAGCGAGGACGCCGAGGCCAGTGTCTTGAATCAAACCGTGGACAATGTCGAGCAATTCGGCACGATTGTCTATGATGAACTCAAAGCCGGCGAGATTTCCTTGCATAGTGACCTACTATTGCACGGTTCACTGGCGAACCAGTCGGATCGACGGCGCTGTGGCTTGACGCTGCGCTATTGTGCGACCGATGTTTGGAGTGACCCCTCCTATGGCTGGAATCGTGAAGGGGTGATCATCAGCGGCAGCGATCCGAGCGGGCACTGGGCGAATCCGGCGCGACCGAGTAACAATTGAGGCAGAGAAGTAACGAATCCGATCGCAGAGCGACTCAGAGGTCTCACAGAGATACACAGAGAAGGTGTTACCGTTTCTCTCGGTGGATCTCTGCGCCACCTCTGCGTTGCTCTGTGAACCTTGCATAAGCAATGAGGAATAAACTAGATGGATTTGCAAAACAAAACGATTCTCGTCGTTGGGGGTGCGACCGGCATTGGACAGGCCACGGCAAAACTCTGCGCCGAACGCGGGGCCAGCGTGATTGTGGCCGATTTCAGTGAAGCCGCCGGCGCGGCCACGGCACAGGCGATCAACGGAACCTTTATCCAGGTCGATGTGACCAACGAAGCCAGCGTGCAGAGCATGTGTCGGCGCATTGAGCAAAGCCACGGCAAACTGGACGGCTTGATCCAGACTGCCGGTATCCTTAAGGGAGCTTATGTCGATATTGAGGAATTTACGCTGGAAACCTTCCGCGAGGTGCTGGATGTCAACACAGTGGGCAGCTTTCTTTGCGCCAAATATGCGGTGCCGCTGCTCAAGCGGGGGCGGTTGCCGGCGATTATTCTGATCTCGTCACCGGCGGCGTATGGCGTTAGCTCGTCCTATGCCTATGCCGTGAGCAAAGGGGGCGTCAGTGCGCTGGGGACGACGATGGCCGGCAAACTTGCGCCGGAAGGGATTCGGGTGAACACGGTCTTCCCCGGCGGCATCAACACCTTTATGAAACGTTCGGTGATCGAAGCCGACGCCATCCGCCAGGGGCAAGATCCCCAAGCCGCCGTGAATGCCGCCATCGACGCCGGTCTGGGCGACCCCATCGGCGTCGCCAGAGTGCTGGCCTGGTTGGTCAGCGACGAAGCCGATTATGTACGTGGCTCGGTTACAACGCGGTAGGCTGATGACTGACGACCGACCAATTAAACACTTACACGACTACGCGACTACGCGACTAAACGACCAAAGGACACAACCAATGAAGCTGATTGTCACCGATATTGAACGCATCACCGTGCGCGCCCCGATGACGCCGCGCTGTGAGGAATGGAATGCCCGTGAGGTCTGGCAGTGGTGCATCTGTGAGATCGTCCGCGTGACGACTGATGCGGGGCTGGTCGGCTATGGTGAGACGTTGCCCCATTACACCTGGGGGCGGGTTTCGGATGAGGCGGTGGCGCGGGTCAAAGGCAAAAACGCCGCCGACTTTCTGGGCGATGATTCACTGGGCGCGGGCTTGCAGATGGCGATCTATGATGTCGTGGGCAAGGCGCTGGGGGTGCCGGCCTATCGCCTCTTCAACCAGCCCAAGGTGCGCGAAGCCGTGCCGATTGCCTGGTGGAATATCGACTTTCCGCCCGAAGCGCTGGCCGAAGAAGCCAAAGATGCGCTGGCCAAAGGCTACACTGCGCTCAAAACCAAGGCGCGCCCCTGGTGGGATGTCTATGAGCAGGTGGACCAGATGAGCAATGTCACCCCGCCCCACTTCAAGATCGACATGGACTGGAACCAGATGTTGATCAACGCCAGCAACGCCGCCCCCGTCCTCAGCGAGTTGGACAAGCAGGAGCGGGTCGCTCTCTATGAGTCGCCCATTTTCCAGCGCGATGCTGAGGGACAGCGCCAGTTGCGCCAGAAGATCAAGAAAGCTATCGCCCTCCACTTTGGCGATCCCCCTTTCCCGACCGCAGTGCGCGACGAAGTGTGCGATGGCTTTGTCATCGGCGGCGGCGTGGCGCGCGTCCTCCGTGACGGGACGCTGGCGGCGCAGTTTGACAAACCCTTCTTCCTACAAATTGTCGGCGCGGGCCTTACCACCGCGCTCTCGATCCAACTGGGCGCGGTCTTGCCGATGGCGCAGTGGCCGGCGGTCAACTGTCTGAATAACTACGCCGATGATCTGATTGTCCATCCCATCCAGGTTTCAGAGGGCTACGCTCATGTGCCGGAAGCGCCGGGGCTGGGTGTTGAGGTGGACGAGGCGGCCTTGATGAAATACAAGATGGAACCGCCCTACGAGATCCCACGGGCAAAGCTCCTGCTCTCCATCGCCTGGCCGGGCAACCGCGTGCGTCATTATGCCAACATCCAACAATGCTGGACCGATGCTTTTGCCGGCAACATTCCGGTGCAAGATCGCGGGGCGCGGATGCACGTCCGGCGCGACGATGGTTCCCCCGGTTGGGCCGAGATGGTGGCGCGGGCGGCGGCAGCGCCGTTCTGGAGCAGTTCGTTATAACCAGGTAGGCCAGCATTCCGCGAATGGGTCAGCATCACCCTGAATTAGAGCGATGGCTTGACCCATTCCGGGAACGTGAGCAGGTTTTCAAGACAAATTGCCTTGACTTGGCGCTACCTCTACGTTATCATATCAATTATAAATTAACGCTGGCATCCTCTCTTGGTATTGGTGATAGAGCAGATTGCAAACGGAGCGTTGTATCAGTTTCAGGAGTCAAGCATGATGAATCCTACCTATTTCGATGTCATTGTCCGTGATCCGCAAATCTGTGGGGGTCAACCGGTCGTGCGCGGAACGCGTGTTACGGTACGTACAATTCTGGCTAGTTTGGCAGAAGGCGCGTGGATCGATGAAATTTTAGCAGATTTCCCAACCGTGACAGAGGCGCAAGTGCGTGCAGTCATCGCTTTCGCCGCTGCTTCGGCTGAAGAAGATTTGCCAATGTTTGCTTTACCGACGCCAGCATGAAGATCAAACTTGACGAAAACATGCCGGTCGCACTGGCCGAGCAACTACGCGACTTGGGCCATGATGTGCATACCGTACCGGAAGAGTCACTAACGGGGCAAAGTGATCCTAATATTTGGCGAGCAGCGCAGGATGAAGAGCGTTTTCTGATTACGCAAGATTTGGATTTCTCCGATACGCGCCGGTTTGTACCCGGCACACATGCCGGTATTTTGCTAGTACGCTTGCACAATCCTGGGCGGGTTGCATTATTAAACGTTGTTGTTCGCGCGTTTACGGATGAAAACGTGTCAGCTTGGTCGGGATGTGTTGTTGTCTTGACTGAACGTAAGATCCGCATTAATCGTCCATTGTTGCCCAGCAAACGCTAGTATTCAAGAGAATGACTCCCCTTTAACGCTCTGTCATTTTCTTACTCTACCGTCTCTTAATCTCATCATCAACTCATAAGAAAAGGAACAAGCGTATGCGTATTGCCGTAACCGGGGGCAGTGGTGCGATCGGTGGTTACGTCTGCGATGAACTAGCCCGCGCCGGTCATGATGTCGTTTCGATTGATCGAATGCCGCCACCTAATGGCGTTGGCTTTATCAAGGCTGACTTGCGCAATCTAGAACAAAGCTGCGCTGTACTGACCGGCTTTGACCAAGTGATCCACCTGGCCGCCATCCCCGATCCCTATAATGACCCGCCGGTGGCGGTGATCAGCATCAACACCGCCATCAACTTTACCGTTTTTGAAGCGGTGCGGCTGAATGGCATTCCGCGCATTGTCTATGGCTGTAGCGATTCCAGCACCGGCTTTGGCATCCACAACAGCCCGCTCAAGCCGCTCTATGTGCCGATTGACGAGGAACACCCGCTTTGGCCGCACGAGAGTTACAGCCTCTCCAAGCACTTTGGCGAGCGCATGGCGGAAACGTATGCCAAAGCTTATGGGATTGAAGCCATCTCCCTGCGCTACAACTGGGTTTGGGTCAAACGCTGGCGCGAAAAGGCGGCGCGCACGGTAGCCGATGCCCGCGCTGGTCACTTTGATAAGGAAAGCGCCTGGCTCGGCGGCTACATCTCCGTGCGCGATGTCGCACGGGCTTGTCTGGCCGCAACGGCCTATCAATTCCCGGCGGCGCAAGCCGAGCGCTACGAGGCATTCTTCTTCACTGCTGCCAACACCAGCTATGGCATCCCAACTCTGGACTTATTACAGGCGATCTATGGCGAACTGCCACCCCTCAAAGAAGCCGATCATTACCAGAAGAATCCCTACGCCTCGGTCTTTGATCTGCGCAAAGCGGAGCGGCTCCTTGGCTGGACGCCCCAAGATAGCTGGCAAAATTTTGAACAACTGGAATTTTAAAGCGCCTGAACCAGGCGCAGCGTTCTATAGGGCCTGATTGTCCATCTGTGGATATTGCATGGGGAAGAGGAACGGCAAGAGTTGTTCGGCATCACCACCAAGCGTAATCCCCGCCATCTCTACCACCTCATCGGCGGCTTCGGCGCCGAGGATCAGTTGTGCCAGCGCTTGCCCACCGCGGACAAAATGCGGCGTCGTCACAACAGGGGCGACCGTCACTTGGCCGGCGCTGCTATCGAGCATAACTTCGGTGGTATAGATGGCCTCGCTGTGGTTGGCGCGGTTCGGGGCGATCACCGCCAGGACTTCTCGCTAAAGTGCTGATCTAGGACTTCCGCAAGACGCAACCGGCCAGACCGCCGGGAGGTGGGCACATGAACTTTCTCTGGTACAATAGCTTGTGCCCACCTCCC
>QWII01000010.1 GCA_021405325.1 Caldilinea sp. CFX5
CTGATAATCGTCGCCATATCGGCAGGATTGGGCAGCCAGCCGTTGTTGATGGCGGCCAGCACCACTTCGGTGCGGCTGGTGACTTGCATTTTGGCGAAGATATTGCTCAGGTGGGTCTGGACGGTGCGCTCGGAGATGACCAGTTGGCGGGCGATCTCCTTGTTGCTGCATCCTTGCATGAGCGTCTGCACCACGTCGAGTTCACGGCGGGTCAAGTTGTGCGGCGGGCGCGGTTTGCGGGTGCGGCGGGGGTTGCGGGCGCCCCGATTTTTGACTTCTTCGGGGGTCATGCTCATGGTGCTGTTGCCATAATTATAGGCGGCGCGCACGACCCGCACCAGATCAGAAAGCGCGGCGGCTTTCACCACATAGCCATAAGCGCCCGCCCGGCGCATGATCAGCGCCGCATGTTCTTCCTCTTGTGCCGACAGACCGACGACTTGCAGGCGGGGCAGCAGTTGCTTTAGGCGCTTGGTGGCTTCCACCCCCGACATGCCCTTCATTTGCAGGTCCATGAGGACAATGTCCGGACGTAATCCTTTTTGGATTTGCTGGAGGAGAACTTCGCCACTGTTGGCTTCGCCGATCACACGAATCCCGTCTTCTTGTTCCAGAATCGATCGTAACCCCTGGCGCATTAATTCATGGTCATCCACCAACACAACTTGAATGATAGACATCGGTCAGGCTCCTCACTAACGGTAGCTATCCGGGGGGAAGACAGCCCAATAGGCAAACAATTTCTCCATTGGCTAGTTTGTCAGATTTTTGCACCAATGGCAATAGTACCGATGGCCTATTTGTCATAGCATGGAGGCGGCAATAATGGGCGGTACAGTCAGCCATCCAAACAAACCATGTAACTACTTACGAAGAAATAACGAAACCATTCGGGCACTCAGTTCCCAACAAACCTTGTCAGTTGCTGACAAAACCTACAACATTTCGAGGAACAAAGACCGCCAACGGTTAGTATAGGCCATATGCTACATTGTATGATATAGCCAAAAGCACCCACCCCGGCGCCTAATCGCCGAACCTTTTGCCGTAGGCGCTGCCACAAAGTGTCGGTCTGTTTTTGATCAATGTTGGTATGGTAGAGGTTTCATAATGGCCGGTTGTGGCAATAAACCGGCGCCGCGTTTGGTAAGATCAAAGCGTTTGGCAAGGTAAAGAAGCGCCCATAATGCTCGAACAACTCGTTGTGATTTTGCAACGCCCACAAGATGCCGTGAATGTCGGCGCTATTGTGCGCGCCATGAAGAATATGGGGATCAGCCACTTACGCCTGGTACAACCGGAGCCGCTGGCGCACGATGGCATTCTGCGGGTGGCGCACCATTGCGAGGATCTGCTCCAACGCATGACATGCCACCCAACCTTGGCCGAGGCGCTGGCCGACTTGCACTATGTTGTCGGCACGGCCGCGCTGCCCCACCCTGGGCGACGGCAAACCAGCGACATTCGCGGCCTGGCAGCCACCCTCGTCACCCATTTACAGGCGGGACGGGTCGGGTTGCTCTTTGGGCAGGAAGATGATGGCTTGGATCAGGCGGCGTTGGATCGTTGCCACCTGTTGATCACGCTGCCGACCAATCCTGCTTACCCGGCGCTAAATTTGGCGCAGGCGGTCTTGCTGCTGCTGTATGAGGTACGGATGGCGGTATTGGCCGGCAGCGCGCCCAGTGGATCGCCAGCGTCACCCCCGGCTCAACAAGCAGCGTTGGAACGGCTCTTTCACCTGAGCGAAACTACCTTGGCGCAAATCGGCTTCTTCAAAGGCAATCAGGCCGCGGTCATGCGCAAGGTGCGCCAGATCGCGTACAAAGCGCACCTGACGCCGGAAGAGGTCGCACTGTTGATGGCAATGGTGCGACAGGTCAAACGTGGTGCGTGAACCGTGGTTTCCAAACTGAAAGCAAAACGGAGAAGTGCAGTAGCAACCCATGTGTATCAAGCGAAGGGATCAGGGGGCGCACAACACTACAGCGGATGAGGGCGGGAACGGATATGTCTGCTATCATAGACGTTTTCGAATGAGCAGGCAGTTTTCTTGCATGGATGTCTTTGCAGTTCATCGGTTTTGTTCGGCAAACAGTCCATCCGTTTCCGCCCTCATCCGCTGTAGTGTCTTAGCTTGATACACATGGGAGAAGTGCAGTAGCAACCCTACCCTATTGCAAGCGTCATCGTTGTAACAGTTCACGTAACACGCAACACGTACTACGCATCACGCATCACGCATCACACTTATTTTTGCGCACTCGGCCCCCAACTGACCATCTGCTCGGACGAGAAGCTGTACTCCAACACCACATCAATGGGCAACATGCGTTGGTCGCTGCCGTCGGCGTTCATCACCCAAAGGTGCCAGGCGCCGGCCGATTCGATGGAGTTACGGTTGCTAACATAGACAATACGTTTACCGTCGGGACTCCAGGCCGGAGAAACATTGGAGGGCAATTCATCGACCAACGCGGTGACAGGACGGGTCAAAGCGACCAAACCCGAGCCATCCGGGTTGACGGCGTAGATTTGCCAGTGGCTGCCCTGTTTGCGATGAAAGACAATCCGGCCGGGGGAGCCCTCTGGGCCCGGCTGCCAGGCGGGGTCATGAAAATAGCCGATCAACGGATCATTCGCCACCTGAACGCTCTGGGCGTCGGGTTCATCGGCGGTGCGTTGGATGCCGGCGTTAGATTGGTAGGTAATGCCGGCGCTGTTCCAGTCCGGGGCGGCGGCATGGTCGAGCGAGGGGATGTCCCGATAGTCGCCGCCGCCGGCGCCCACACGGGACAAGACCGTATGATAGGCGCGCTGGTTGGGCAGATCACGCACCAGCTTGTTGATCTCCATATCCACTTGCAGACCCTCCGGCAACGCTTCTAAAATGGCTTCGTCGGGCAGACAGACCGTGCCGCGCACCACTCGACAATCATCAAAGCCATTGCTGCGGCTAAAGACCAACCAGCGCCCGTCAGGACTCCACTTGGGCGAACGCAAGAGGGGACGTTCGTTGTAGATCAACCGTTCATCGGCGCCGTCAATATTGATGACATACAGCCCATTGCCGCCACCGTCACGCGTATAGGCCACCATGCGTCCATCGGGACTAATCGCCGGGTCGGTGCCACCGACGAGCGGGCGCAGCGTATCCTGGCCCAGATCATAGACATAAATGGTGCCGCCGATGCGGTCTTGAAAGACAAGGGTTCCCGTCAAACCGGTTTTGCCGGCGCGGGGCGAGGTAGCGGCCGGTTGCGTGGTCGCCGCCGGTGCGCTACCCGGTACAGGGGTCGGCAGCAGCGTGCGCACGATTTGCGTCTGGGCCGGTGGCGCCGGCAAGTCGGTGATGGTCGGCACGTTCTCCAGAACGCCGGTGATTCGCAGGTAAGAGACAGCGGCCCAGTTGGCATCCCCCGTTCCGCTCAACGCGCGCAATTGCACCCAATCGGCCGCTGCCGTGCGCCCAGTTATAGCCCAGCGACTACCGGCCTCGGCTTTCCCGACCACCGGATAAGCCACGCCAGGGCCACTGCGCAGGTTGAGACGACTGCCTTGTAATGTCACCAACGCGGTGGCGGAGGGCGGCGCCGTTGTCGGCACTAAGACGGGTTGTAAACCGACCGTTTGACTAAAGGCCTGGGTGGTGGTCAACGGTAACGAATCGGTAGTTGGCGGCGTCATCACCGGCAAGTTGTTCACATCCACCACCAGCAATTCGCTGATAGCGACCCAGCCGCTGGTATGGGCTTCACTGCTGGCAAAGAGCAGTTGCCCATCGGGGCTGCGCGCCATCACGGTCAGGAGCGCCCCCGGCGGCAACTCGGCCAGCGGTTCCTGCGTCAATACATGATGCAACACCGCCCCCTGCGCCCCCACCACCGCCACCTGATCTGCCGGCGACGCGGTTGTGTTTTGGGCGCGCGCTGCGGTCATAACGCCGAGCGTCAATATGCCAGCCAGGAGTACGATCCATTGTATTCGCCACATAGCCACTGCCTTATCTTGTAAATCAGACAAAGGGATAAGCCATAACAGCCATTGCCCCACCTGCTCCTGGCGAGTCCGTGACTCGCAACTGATCGGGGCGAGTCACGGACTCGCCAGGAGCAGGTATTCACTCTGTCACGTCGAGGCGAGTCACGGACTCGCCAGGAGCGGGTGTTCACCCTGCTACCTCGTCACCCTGTCATCCGTTTATGGTCCAAAAAACTGCGGTTGCTGCTGGTCGAGGAAAGAAGCCATTGAACCGACGACCATATCGCCTACTTGTAATTCTTCGGAAACAATCACCACCGATTCGCCGTGGGTCAATTCGGTCACTTGCACTTCCAGCGGGGTAGGCGTTTCACCGCGCATGAGTTGGATCGTGCCGATATCGCCATTCTGTTCGGTGATGGCGTTGGCCGGCACCAGCCAGGCATTGGCCGGCAATTGATTAGAGCCGACAAAGGTCGCGCGGGCGCTCATGCCCCCCAGCAGGCGTTGATTGCGTGTGTCATCACCCATCGCCACGGTGACGCCGTAGGTGGTGAATTGACCACCGCCGCCCCCGCCGCCACTGGTCGTATCACCTTCGGTTTGCACTGTGGGAGGCGCGATAGTGGCGACGGTGCCGGTGAAGCTCTCCTCCGGCAGCACATCCAACGTGATCTCCACCGGCATCCCCCGTTCAATGCGCAGGATCGAGAGTTCGCTGATCGCCAGCGTCAACTTGAATTGATCAGGAATGACCACGACGGCGAGCGTGTCACCTTCTTTGACGGCCTGCCCCGGTTTGGCGCTCAACTTTACCACCTGTCCATCAAAGGGGGCGTGCAAAGCGCCGGCGTTGTTCAATTTGTTGCGCAACCCCTCCAATCGGTTCAGCGCCTCGACCACCTGTCCCTCAGCTTCCTGCACCTTGAGCGGCGGCGGGCCATTTTCAATGCTCTTCACCTTCTCTTCCGCTCTGGCCACTTTCACTTTGGCTTGTTCCAGGAGCGACGGCGTGGCGGTAAAGAGTTTATCGTAATTGTTCTGGGCTTGGGCAATGGCATTTTGCGCCTTCTGCAACTGTAATTCGGTGGGTGGTTTCACTGCCTCGTCATAGGCGGCTTTTTGTTGTTCGTGGCCCTCCGTGGCCGTCTGCAACGCGGCGGCTTCTTGGGAAGCGGCAATATCGCCTCGCCAGGCCACGGCATTGTAAGCGGTCTGGGCGCGTTGCACTTCACGCTCGGCGCGCACTAAGGCAAAGCGCGCATCGCGCACCTTCTTGCTGTTGGGATCGTTGCTCGCCAACAGTTCTTCATAGGCTACTTTAGCCTCGCTAATCGCAAGCAGCGCCCCCTGGCGCTCAGTGGCCGCCGGGCCATCGGTCAGTTTTTCAAGTTCTTCCTGGGCGGCCAGCAACTCGGCTTTGGCTTCCATGACCGCCGTTGACGAACTTTGCGCCACCAGATCGGTCAACGCCTGCCGTTTTTGCGTGAGATCCAGCCAGGCGCGATTGAACTCTTCTTGCAACTTATCAGTGTTCAGAGTCAACAACGTCTGCCCGGCGGTAATCACGGCGCCAACCTCCACCGCAACGGTAGCTACGGTGGATTCAAAGGGCGCTTTAATCTCGTTGATGGTGCGGAATTCGAGCTTCCCGCTCTCGGTGACATTGCGAATAAAATCGGATGCCGGCTCGACCGGCACCGTCTCGATCAGAGGTATATCGGGCGGCTGGCCGTCCACCATGATCTCTTGTCCAGGGGTTTGCCAGGGCAATGGCACCCAGAGGAAGCGATTATTAAGCAGATAGAATACCGTCAACAGGGCGCCCAAACCTAGCAGCCACCAGAGCCACCGTCGTTGGTACCAGCGTCGATTTCTTCGTTGCATTACAACTCATCTCTATTCGTAGCGTAGGGCTTGAATGGGGTTCAAGCGCATGGCGCGTAGGGCAGGGTAGAGACCAAAGATCAGGCCACAGGCAATACTGCTGCCGGCGGCAATCAAGACCGAGGTCAGGTCGATTAAAATACGAATCCCCATTGCGCTATCGGGGCCGCCAAAGGATTGGTTGATCAGGGCGCCGACGCCATAGCTAAAGCCGACGCCCAAACCACCACCCACGAGGCAAATGGTAATCGATTCCATGAGAAATTGGAAGAGAATGTCGCCGTTGCTGGCGCCGATGGCTTTGCGCAGGCCGATTTCACGCGTGCGTTCACTGACGGCGGCCAGCAGAATGTTCATAATACCAATGCCGCCCACCAGCAGCGCCACACCGCCAATCCCGGCCAGCACCAAGGTGAAGGTACGCATCGAATCTTCATAGGTGGCGGTATTTTCGCGGTCAACGGTGATCTGCACCGTGGTCGGTTCATCAACATTTAAGCCGTAGTAGAGCCGGAAAATTCGTTCGACCTCGCGGCGGGTCTGTTGGACATGGGCGACATCAACAGCCAGTACGTCGATCGACGAAACGACCACCGATCCTTTGTCCAACGTCACATTTTGTGAGTAGAGGCGCCGCTCTAACAGCTTGATGGGTATGAAAATCTGGGGTTGATAATAGCCAAGCGTCGCCGACGTATCGAGGACGCCAACGATACGAAAAAGCTTATTATCAATGGTGATGGTCGTGAGATCCGCCTGACCACCTTGCGCCAGCAGATCCAACATATCTTGATTGACGACCGCTACCATCTCCTCGGTCTGCACTTCTTCGGCAGTAAAAAACCGCCCTTGGCTAAAGACCAGTTTGGTCATTTGCGGATAGTCGGCAGTGGTGGCGACCATGGTAAACCAGGCCATCTCCGGATCGACGCCTTTCACCGGTAGCCCCCACAAATCAACTCTGGGCGCAATGGCCGTCACCAGGGTACGATTAGCCTTGCGCTGTAAAAGCTCCACTTCGCGCAAAGTCAAGGTAGTCGGCATCTCGGCGCTAAAGCCCTGCATCACGGTGATTTTGTTAGGCAGCAGCGTCGCCAACATCTCCTGAAGATTGGCTTCATAGCCGCGCCCCATCCCGGTCATCACCAGTACGGAAGCGATGCCAACGATCAACCCAAGCAGCGTCAGAAAGGTGCGCAGCTTGTGCTGGATCATATTATCAAGCGCCATGAGGAGATAGAGTCCGAATTTCATGGTTATTGCCTGGTTTGAAGGTTAATATAATGTGGCAATTATACCAGTAGTTAGCAGTGAGTCATAATCCGCACAAAGCTAAAGAGGGGGAAAAGTACAATTTATGTAGAAAACTCTTACAAAAAACCGTTTGCGCCAGGATAGGGCAAAGCTATAATCGTCTATTAAAACCGTATCAACACCTAGAAAGATGTCCCCTATGGTTAATCAGCATGTACGTTTTGGTTTACTCCTGGCGCTGTTGCTTTTCTGCCTCACCGCCTTTGTCCAATCGACAGTATCGGCCCATCGCCAGGGCTTGTTCCCTGCGCAACAGACGCTAGCTGCGCAAGTAACGCAGATCGATTTGACTACACGCGATCTGCTCTATGATCCGGCAAGCAACAAAATCTACGCTTCGGTGCCTAGTAGCGCCGGCAGCAATGGCAACAGCATTGTCGCCATGACGGCGCCAACGGGAACAATGGGTGCGCCGATCTTTGTCGGTAGCGAACCCAACAAACTTGCCCGTTCCACCGATGGACGCTACCTCTATGTCGGTCTGGACGGGGCCGGCGCCATCCGTCGGGTCAACCTGATCTCGCAAACAGCGGAGCTACAATTTGCCTTGGGTAGTGGCAGTTGCGGCTTATATCTGGCCGACGATATGGTGGTGCTCCAAGACAACGCCAATGCCGTGGCGGTGGCGCGCCGCAACAGCGGCTGTAGCCCACGGCATGAAGGCGTGGCGATTTACGATGAGGGCGTCCAGCGCCCAACCAAAACGGCGTCGCACACGGGCAGCAATGTGATCGAAGGGGGCGCTTCCGCTAATCAGTTGTACGGCTATAACAACGAGACCACCGAATATGGCTTCCGCACCATGAGCGTCAGCACCGCCGGCGTCACTATCACATCCGTCAAACAGGGGCTGCTCTATGGGTTTGGCATCGATTTACACTTTGCTGATGGTCTGCTCTATGCCACCAATGGCGTCGTTTTTGATCCTGTGACACAGACCCTGGTTGGCCGCTACCCGGCCTCCGGCTTAGTCTATGCCGATCCGGCGGTCGCGCGCGTCTACTTCCTCAATACCTCCGGCCAACTGCAACTGAGCGTTTTTGATCAGAAGACCTTTACGCTAATTGCGACGCTGCCGCTGACTGGCGTCAGTGGCACGCCCAGCCGCTTGCTCAAGGTTGGTGACAATCTGCTTGCTTTTCGCACCACAGCAAACAAAGTGGTCTTCGTGCGGTTGAGCGACCAACCGGCCACGCCCACACCCACGCCTACACCCACGGCTACGCCGGTGATCATAGCCGGGTCGCCCATTGGCGTCGCCATCCGCAATATCACCTTGACCACCCAGGATCTGGTTTACGATTCTGGGCGTAACCAGATCTACGCTTCGCTGCCCAGCAGCGCCGGCCGCCAGGGCAACAGTATCGCCACGATTACCCTGCCGACCGGCACGGTGGGCATCCCGGTTTTCGTCGGCAGCGAACCCAACAAATTGGCGCTTGCTGACAATGGTCAGTATCTCTATGTTGGACTGGATGGCGCCGGGGCGGTGCGCCGCTTTAACGTGATTTCACAGACGGCTGAACTCCAATTCTCACTCGGCGGCGGCTCGTGTGGCGCTTATGCGGTTGAAGACATGGCAGTCTTACAGGCCAATGCCAATGCAGTTGCCGTTGTACGCCGCACCACCGGCGGCTGTAGTCCACGCCATGCCGGGGTTGCCATCTACGATGACGCCGTACAGCGCACCACAACAACGCCAGGCCATACGGGCAGCAATGTTATCGAACGGTCCAATAGCGGCGCCTTGCTCTATGGCTACAACAATGAGACCAGTGAGTTTGGTTTACGCACCCTTACGGTCGACACAACCGGCATCAGTGTCACCAACGTCAAACAAGGGCTGATCTCCGGCTATAATACCGACATCCGTTTCGGCGGCGGGTTGCTCTACGCCACCAACGGGGCAACCGTCGATCCGGCAACGCAAACCGTCGTTGGCACCTATGGCGCTTCCGGGCTGGTCTATCCCGACCCGGTCGCCGGGCGCGTCTACTTTCTGAACACATTAGGTCAAGCCGAACTCAAAATTTTCGATCAAGCCAAATTTACCTTGATTTCCACTATTCCCCTATCGAGCGTAACCGGAACACCCAGCAGTTTGATCAAAACGGGTGAAAATCGACTGGCCTTTCGGACCAGCGCCGGCAAGGTCTATCTACTCCAACTGAGCGACCAGACATCTACGCCGACGCCCAACCCTAGCCCAACGCCCACCGCTTCGGCAACTGTGTCCACAACCACAGTGACACCCACGCCCAGTGTGACAGCGCCGGCGACGTCAACAGCCACACCAACACCAACGTCGCTGCCGCCGACAGCCCCTGGTGAGATCATAGGGATGACAGTCAATGAGTTCAGCATAACCACCCAGGATCTGCTCTACGATTCTGTCCATAACGTGATCTTTGCTTCCCTACCGAGCAGCGCCGGCAGCAACGGCAACAGCCTTGTGACGATCAGTGTGCCAACGGGAACGGTCGGTTCGCCAATCTTTATGGGCAGTGAACCGAACAAGCTGGCCATTTCTGATGATAGCCGTTATCTGTACGTGGGGTTGGACGGGGCCGGCGCCATCCGTCGGTTTAATATCATTTCGCAGACAGCCGAGCTACCCTTTGCGCTGGGCGGTGATTCGTGCGGCGCTTTTCAAGCTGGCGATATGGTCGTGCTGCCGGGCCAGCCCAACAGCGTTGCCGTTGCACGACGCAGCACGCTTGCCTGCAGCCCACGTCACCGTCGGGTTGTCATCTACACCGATGGGGCGCAACGCCCAACCACAACCAATAATTTTGTTCTTAGCAGCGCGATTGAACCGGCCAGCAATGCGACCCTTTTGTATGGTTACAACAATGAAAGTACGGAATTTGGCTTTCATACCTTTTCGCTCAATGAGCAAGGGATCAGTTTATCCACAACAACACTTGGCTTGATTACAGGCTTCGGTCAGGATATGCGCGCTGCCGGTGGACTACTTTATGCCACCACAGGCGCCGTGGTCAACCCAACCAGTAACACATTGGTTGGCAGCTATAACGCGACGGGGCTTGTCTACCCGGACCCAGCCGGCGGGCGCGTCTACTTCCTGGTTACGGACGGCCAACTGGAGCTGCGGGTCTTTCATCTAAGCAACTTTACGCTGCTCAAGCGCTTTGTCATTCCGGATGTCGCCGGGACGCCGGGCAGTTTGATCAAAATTGGCGCCAACCGCCTGGCTTTCCGCACCAATACACAAGAGCTGTTCTTCCTCACACTCCTGGAGGCAACACCGACACCCACAGCTACCCCCACCACCATGCCGACTGCCATCCTAACCGAGACAGCGACTGTAACTGCGACGCCGACACCACTCATCGTGTCCGACGTTACACCAACACCGACAGCCACAGCAACAGTGTCTCTTGACCCCAATGATACAAACAGTCATCTGGTGCATTTACCCTTGATCCAGCGGTAGCACGCAACTCCATGACAGAAAGCCCATCGATAGCGGTTGACTACCGTCTAGCGATGGGCAGAATCTCTCCTCCTTATAGATAAACCAAGTAACGCTCATCTACAGAAAGTGTGAGGTTTCGACCCGCCACACCTGTCAGGTTTCCAAAACCTGACAGGTGTTCACACTTTCCGTAGATGAGCCACCAAGTAAAATATGCAGAGTCTATCCGTTTTATCTATTAGTCTGACCTAAACGGCAATACCCAGCCCCCAAAAGCAACTTGACAACGCCTGACGCTTCGTTTAGACTAAATAACCACAGCGGTAAACAAGTGACACGGTGTTTTAAAAACAGGGCCGCCGCTGGCCGTTATTCCCAAGAGGATCAAACAAAATACCATAGGAGGGAAAATTCATGAAGCGAACCTTATGGCTCATTGTTGTGCTTTCGGTGATCTTCACCGCTTGCGCACCAGGCGCCGTACCCATTGCACCGATTGAAGCGCCCGCGCCCATTGAGATGGCGCCCGCCGACGCCGCCAGTTCATTTGGCCCGGATTGGCTGATGACTGCCCCGGAAGAGAATCCCAAACGCGGCGGCATGTTGCTGACTGCCTGGGGCGCCAATCCGACCCATTTTGACATCCATCAGGGTGGCGGTTGCGCCGGCTGCGGCATGATGTATGATGGGCTGATCATGTGGAACTTGATGGATGGCTATCGCAGCATTGCACCGGCGTTGGCGACCTCCTGGGAAGTCTCTGAGGACAAGGCCACCTACACCTTCCATCTGCGCGAAGGGGTGAAATTCCATGATGGCGAAGCGTTCAGCGCCGAAGATGTGCTGGCGACCTTTAACCGCATTATCAACCCGCCGGAAAATGTTGCCATCGGCGGCCTGCGCGAAGAGTTGTCCATGGTGCAGGAGGTGACGGCGCCGGATGATATGACCGTTGTCTTCACCTTGAAACAGCCAGTCTCCTATTTCCTTGAAATTATTGCGGGCGATGGCGCCGTCATCTATTCCAAGAAAACGCTGGAAGAGAACAACTTTGACCTCAAGGGCGTGACGGTGCCGCCCGGCACCGGCCCCTTCAAGTTTGTTGAATTTGTCCC
The DNA here is from genome assembly GCA_021405325.1 of Caldilinea sp. CFX5. Next base: position 11,737 of record QWII01000010.1, read on the forward strand.
CGGTGAAAAAATTGTGGTGGAAGCCAACCGCGACTATTGGAACCCCAACCTGCCCTACCTGGATGGCATCACCTTCCAGCATGTGGCCGCTTGGGCGGATCGCGGCACAGCGGTGTTGACCGGTCAGGCCGATCTCTCCTTTAACGTTTCGGTCGATACCTGGAACGAAGGTTCCACCCGTGACGATCTGCAAACCGCGCGCGCCCCCTGTCTGAACTCGCACATGGTGGCGATTAACAACAGCAAAGAACCGTTCAACAATCCGCTCGTGCGCCGCGCCATTCACCTGGCTGTGGACCGCCAGTCGTTGATCGACACCTTTGCGCCGGTCTGGGAACCCGCCTTTGTCACCCGCTGGCTGCCCTCCGCCAGTCCTTTTGCCACGCCGCAAGAAGAGTTGCTGACCATGCCGGGCTACCGCCCCGACAAGACCGAAGACATCGCCGAAGCCAAGCGCTTACTGGCCGAAGCCGGCTATCCCGATGGCTTTACGACGACCTTCACCGCCTGGACCGACGCTTCCTCGTCCGAAGTGGCCGTGCCGGCCTTTGCCGAATTACTGCGCACCAGCCTGAACATTCAGGGCGAGGTCAAAGTGGTCGAACGGGCGCTCACGGCTGATGTGCTAAAGTCGGGCGACTTTGATCTCTTCAAGTCCGACACCTATGCATCGTCAATTCTCGACCCGTTCCCCTTCTGGAACAGCTATCTGCGCACCGGCGCTTCGCAGAACTGGTCGCAATATTCCAACCCTGACTTTGACGCCCTATTGGACGAACTGGCCGGTGAAACCGACAACGCCAAGCGCCAGGAGATCGTCAATCGCGGGCTGGATATGCTCGACGAAAACCCGCCCTTCTTCCTGATCGGCTTCTGCGCCCACTCGGCGATGGCCAGCACCGATGTCAAGGGCATCGCCTTTGGCGAACGCCTCTGGTCGAAGTGGGGTCGGTTTGAGACGTTGTGGTTGGATCGGTAAACAGGTAGACACGAGATACGAGACACGAGACATGAGATATAAAATAATCTCCTTGTCTCCTGTCTCTTGTCTCTTGTCTTGACGAAAAAGACGGGCCATGCTCAAATACCTACTCCGCCGGCTGCTGCTGGCAATTGTGACAATCTTTGGTGTGACGGTGGTGATCTTTATTGCCATGCGTGTCTTGCCCGGTGATCCGCTGGCGATGATCTATGGCGAGGGTCAGGGCATCTATGTGCTGACCGATGCCGAGGTGGCGGCGGTGAAGGCGACGTTGGGGTTGGATAAGCCGCTCTATCAACAATACTTGGGGTGGATGGGCGATGTCTTTAGTGGCGAGATGGGCTACTCCTTTTGGAGCGATGTGCCGATTCGCGACACGATTTTACGCCGGGGGCCGATTACGGCGCAGATTGCCCTGATTGCCATCATCTTGGCCTGGCTGATCGGGGTGCCAATTGGGGTGATCAGTGCGCTCCGGCGCGAGTCCTGGCTCGATTATGTTTTGCGCCTGATCGTTACGATGTTTATGGCGATCCCCAGTTTCTGGCTGGGGCTGACGATGATCCTCTTTACGGTGCTGGTCTTCAACTGGCGCCCCTCGATCACCATTGTACAACTTTGGGAAGATCCGGCGCGCAACCTCAGTATGGTGATGGGGCCGTCGGTGGCGGTGGGGGTCGGGTTGGCGGCGATCATTGCGCGCATGACGCGTACAACCGTCTTGGAAGTACTACGCGAAGATTATGTGCGCACCGCCAAAGCCAAAGGGTTGCGTCAACAACTGATCATCGTCCGTCATGTCTTGCGCAACGCCATGCTGCCGGTGATCACCGTCTCCGGGTTGTCGCTGGCCGGTCTGTTGGGCGGCGCGGTGGCGGTAGAGCGCGCCTTTGGTTTTCCCGGCCTGGGGTCGGCGCTGGCCCAAGGGGCGGTCGAACGGGATTGGATGATGGTGCAGAATCTCACACTGCTCTTTGCCGTGACCTTTGTCTTTATCAACCTGGCGATTGATCTGCTCTACGCCTGGGTTGATCCACGAATTCGGTATGAGTAACAGTCCGAAGTCCATAGTCCGAAGTCTATAGTCTTGATTCGAAGATTAGTAGGAATTACGCAAAGCTTATGAGTATATCGGGTGCGGCTGCGCTGACACAGAAACCGGTTGTGACACGGCTGGAAAGTACAGAAGGGCTGATGGCGAAGATCCGGCGCTTTGCTAGAACGTCGCCGATTGGCGCCTTGGCCGGCGTGGTATTGCTGCTGTTGACGTTGGCTGCCATCTTTGCCGATCAAGTGGCGCCCTATTTTCCCTTAGAGGCCGATTTTCGCGCCCTTCGTCATCCGCCATCCGCCGCGCATTGGCTGGGGACGGATAATCTGGGGCGCGATGTCCTCAGTCGGTTGATCTATGGGGCGCGGCTTTCCTTGTTTGTCGCCGGCGTCTCGACCATTATCAGCAAAGTGATTGGCGTTGCCTGGGGCATCCTCACCGGCTATATCGGCGGCACTTTTGATCTGATCAGCCAACGCATTGTCGATGTGTTGTTGGCCTTCCCCGGCATCATTCTGTCTATGCTCCTGCTGGCAGCCCTGGGTGGCGGGCTGGGGACGGTGATTTTGGCGATTACCATTTTGGGCATTGCCGGCACCGTGCGGGTGATTCGCGCCGTGGTGTTGACGGTGAAAGAGATGGCCTATGTCGAGGCGGCGCGCTCGATTGGCGTGCCGGGTTTTCGTATCATGCTCCGGCACATTGCGCCACAATGTATCGCACCGGCGCTGGTGATCTTTAGCGCCTCGCTGGGCGGCGCCATCTTTGCCGAAGCGGCCTTGAGCTTTCTGGGGCTGGGCATTCCCCAACCGACGCCGAGTTGGGGCAATATGTTAGGCGGCATTCTGGCCGATCAATTTCGGCCTAAGTGGTGGTTGGTGGTCTTTCCCGGCGTGACCATCAGTTTGACGGTGCTGGCCTTTAACCTGATTGGTGATGCCTTGCGGGATTATCTCGATCCCAAGTTGCGGGGTCGGTTGGAGTAGGAAACACAACAACGGATTTAGGAAGCAACGGATTTTTGTAGGAGAGCAAAAGTTGCGTGGATATGAACGACATTGAATTGAGGAAGAACGAAAAGGCGTCACTGCTGATTAACCAATTCGTTTCTTTCCCAGTTCGTTGTAGCTTTGTCCCATCGCTGCGGCGCCATTACCCACGCCCTAAATCCGTTCCCGCCCAAATCCGCTGTTGTGTTCGCGTTCGTTGTAGCTTTGTCCCATCGCTGCGGCGCCATTACCCACGCCCTAAATCCGCTCCCGCCCAAATCCGCTGTTGTGTTCGCGTCCGTATTTTAGGCTCGTTCGACCTTAATGCGATGTTGGCGAATGCGATAGGCATTGGCCTTGGCCAGCACCTGCCCCACAAACTCTTCCGGCACATCGACTAAGGTGTGTTGATCCTGAATGTGGATCGCACCGATGGTGTGACCAGGGATGTCGGCGTGATAGGCAATCGAGCCGACGACATCGTTGGGGCGAATGCCTTGCGCTTTGCCGGCATCTAACAGCAGGCGCACCATGCCGTTTTCGTGCGACGCATGGCCCGCTTTGCGCCCTGTGCCCTGGCGGTGACCGCGACCGGCGTTGGCATGGTCAACGGTGCGGCGGGGTTCACGACGATTGCGGGTGTCGCGCACTTCCCTCACCTCGCTCACCTGCGGGATGGGGCGCTGTTTTTCGTCGGCGCGCGCCAGCTTGAGCGCAGCGGCGGCGATTTCCAACGGGTCATTGCCCGCTTCCACCAAAGTTGCCACCATTTCCCGTTCACGGTTGAAACGGCCACGGCGCAACCAGACAGTCATCTTTTCCAATAACTCGGCTTCGCGCCGCGCTTGAATCTCTTCGATGGTCGGCAGCGGTGAACGCACGATAGGTTGCCGGGTAAAGGCTTCGATCTTGCGCAGCCGCCACTGTTCCGCCGGCGTCACCAGCGAGATCGCCAGACCACTCTTGCCGGCGCGACCGGTGCGGCCAATCCGATGGACATAGACTTCCGGGTCGAGCGGCAGATCGAAGTTGAAGACATGGGAAATGTCATCAATATCGAGACCGCGGGCCGCTACATCAGTCGCCACCAACACCTTGATCTGGTTCTGGCGGAAGCGGTTCAACACCTGTTCGCGCGCTTCCTGACTCAGGTCGCCATGCAGCGCTTCGGCAGGGAAACCCCGTCCGTTCAACTCATTCGCCAGATCACCGGCGCTGATACGCGTACGCACGAAGATGATCGAGCTGGTAATTGCTTCCATCTCAAAGAGGCGGGTCAGCGCGTTCAGCTTGTCTGACTCGTTAATCAGGTAGTAGCGCTGTTCAATCGACGACACGGTCAGTTGCTTGCGCTGTACTGTCACCGACTGGGGATCACGCATGTAGTTGCCGGCCAGTGCGCGAATCGCCGGAGGCAACGTGGCAGAGAAGAGCGCCGTCTGGCGTGTTTCCGGGGTCGCCTTCAAGATGGTTTCAATATCCTCAATAAAGCCCATGCTCAACATTTCATCGGCTTCATCCAGCACCAGGGTGCGCACGGCACTGAGATCCAGCACCTTGCGATCCATCAGATCCAACAGACGCCCCGGCGTGCCGACAACAATGTCAACGCCCCGGCGCAAATTGCGAATCTGCCGATCATAGGCTTGACCGCCATAGACCGCCAACACCTTGACATTCAGGTGACGGCCATATTGTTCAAACGCCTGGGAAACTTGTAGCGCCAGTTCACGCGTCGGGGCCAGGATCAAACTCTGTACGCCCTCGGCTTCCGGGTTCAAGTTCTGTAAAATCGGCAGCGCAAAGGCTGCCGTCTTGCCCGTGCCGGTCTGGGCCTGACCAATCACATCATGGCCGGCCAACAGCAGCGGGATCACATCAGCCTGGATCGGCGTGGGCGCCGTGTAGCCAAGCTCAGTTACAGCCTGCACCAACTGCGGGTGCAAGCCCAATTGCGAAAATTCAGTATTCATGAAGCTCCTGCTCATATTGGTTGAGAAACGCCTTCCCCTGCGCATACGCAGCAGTGGGTATACCGTTCCTCAGGGACTACTGTCGAATTCATGGCTAGTCTTTGCAGACCTTGCCCCTGTTGTTGCTCAACAGCCTCGACTCGTCCACCGTATGAGCCAGCCTGTTGCAACAAAAAACCCGACCCATTCGGTCGGGCAACCACACAAAACGTGTATTGTAAAACGGTGATTACTTACAGCACAACCAAATTAGTATAGCATAGGTGGCACGCGGCGTCAAATCAGATGGTGTACAAATGACAAAAACATCTGTTAAAAAAGAGTCGCGAAGGGTAAGGCTATTCCAAAGAAATGAGTCCCCCGTAGGCGCCTAAGGTTCTTCATGGCCCCATTATATGCAATCTGCACAAAGATACGGATTCATTACGCAATAAACCGTGTAAATTTTCTAAAAAAGTTATGGAGCAAGCAAGTATTTTTATGCAAAATATTCAAAAGCGAAGAGAGGGAAGAAAAGGAGCAGGATAAGTAACAAAATTCTGGGCCTATTGCCAGGCGACGACGCGCCGTAGCAATAGGCCCAGGAAGAGTTATGTCAGAATCAGCGCATTACAAACAACCGACCGATGACCTATTACACCGCTTCCAGCCCATAGGCCCGTTCACCATGTTCGCTCACATCCAGGCCCATTTGCTCTTCTTCTTTGGAGACGCTCAGGCCAAAGACCATATCCAGCACACGGGCCAGAACAAAGGTGATGATGAAGGAGAAGCCGGCGGCCACAATCACCGTGAGCAACTGGGTGACAAACTGGCCCGGATTGCCATAGAGCAACCCCGTCCCCAGGGAGTTGATCTCCGGGTTAGCAAAGATCCCCGTCGCCAAGGCACCCCAAACACCCGCCATGCCGTGACAACCCCAGACATCGAGCGATTCATCGAGTTTGCGGCTCTTGATGAACTTGATTGAGTAGTAGCTGACCGGCGCGGCCAACGCACCGATCACAATCGACGCCATTGGGGTGACAAAGCCGGCCGCCGGTGTAATCGCAACCAGGCCGACCACCGCGCCGGTAGCAATACCCAGGACGCTCGGCCGGTGATCGCGCCAGGCCAACATCATCCAGACCACAGCAGCGGCAGCGGCAGCGGTATTGGTATTCAGCAACGCCGTCACCGCTAGACCATTGGCCGCCAGAGCGCTACCGCCATTGAAGCCAAACCAACCAACCCAGAGCAAGCCGGCGCCCAAAACGGTAAAGGGGATATTGTGCGGCTCCATGTTCTCTTCACCATAGCCATGACGGGCACGGATCGCCAGCGCAAAGGCCAACGCCGCAAAACCAGCCGTAATATGCACCACGGTGCCGCCGGCAAAGTCTAGGGCGCCCATGTTGAAGAAGAAGCCGCCCGCCGCCCAGACCCAATGGGCGACCGGTGCATAGACCAGGGTGGACCAGAGCAGGGCAAAGATAATATAGGTCTTAAAACGGACGCGTTCGACAAAGGAGCCGGTGATCAACGCCGGGGTAATAACGGCGAAGGTCATCTGATAGGCGGCAAAGGCGATAAAGGGCAACGTTGTACCATAGGTGTCGCTCGGCGCAGCGCCGACACCGGCGAAACCCAGATAATCCAGCCTGCCGATAAAGCCGCCCATGGATGGGCCAAAGGCCAGGCTAAAGCCGAATAAGACCCACTGCAAGCTTACCAAACCCATTGTAATCAGACTTAAATTCAACGTTGACAAAATATTCTTCCGTCGCACCATCCCGCCGTAGAAAAAGGCCAGGGCCGGCGTCATCAGGGTGACAAGCGCTGTGGAGATCAACACCCAAGCGGTGTCGCCCGAATTGATTGTAGCTTCCATAGATCTGTTGTTCCTCCCAATACCGATGGTTTTGCCGTGTACAAAGCGGATGGCGTCCCGTGTAATGGCACAGTGACAACGGTGAGCATTGCAAAGTTGCACACACCCAGGCCATACTTTGACAAGGCAGAGTTGGTTTGTAAAAATGATAACAATGACTTTTACGTGCTTGATATTGATAGCCTCAGATAGCATAGTTTACATTAGCATAGTCTATGTGAGGCTGACACACGATCAGTGTACCAGCTTTCCAATCGGCTGCCTATGTGCAAATTGCACAATGATTTATTGCGTGTCCTATGTTGCTTTGAACAACTAGCAAATTCACATTATGTCATCGATCAATCTCGGCACTTCATCGTGGCAATTTGAGGAGTGGCGGGGCGTCTTTTTCCCTGCCGGATTAACCCGCCCGCATTATCTCACCTATTATGCCGGGCAATTTAACTCGGTTGAGGTCAATACGACCTTTTACGGTTTACCGCGTCCGGCAACCTTGCTCAACTGGATCGAAAGCGTTCCGCCCGGCTTTACCTTTTGTCTCAAGTTTCCCCGCGCCATTACCCATGAGAAGCGGCTGGAAGAATGTACGCAGGATACGCTCGTTTTTCTGGATGTCCTCCGCTCTTTGGGAACAGCGGCAGCGCCTGCGCTCCTTCAATTCCCGCCGGACTTTACGCGGCAGATCTATGGTCGGCGGTTGGCGACTTATTTGGATTGGTTAGCGGGTGAAATGAGTGGCCTGCGCATTGGCGTGGAGGTGCGCGCCCCCGATTTGATGACGCCGGCCTTTGCCGCCTACCTGGCTGAGCGCGGTCTGGCCTATGTGCTGGTGGATCGGGTGGAGACCGTTGACGCCTTTGGTTTCTGGTGGGCTTTGGTGGAACAAGGCAAGACGCCCCCCTTTGCCCTGGTGCGCTGGATTGGCGACGATAAGGATGGCCCCAAAGGCAACGACGCCCTGGTCGCGCCGCGGGATGAACAGCTTGACCAGTGGGCCGTTCGCCTTGCCCAACTGCAACAGGCGGGGCTGGAGGTCTATGGTTACATGCACAATCCGTATGAAGGCCATTCACCGGCCAGTCTACGTCGCTTGCAGGAGCGCTTGACACAACACACCACCCTCCCACCCTGGCCGCCTGCCGATACAAATCGTGCGCCGCCGACGCAGATGGCGCTGTTTTGACCGCACCCCCGCTAGCCTCTTGCCGGCGTGAAAGTCAGGGGAGGAGGGAGCGGTGTAAAGGTAACTACGCGGCCTGCTCCTAGCCAGTCCGTGACTGGCGTCAACCCGCCAGTCACGGACTGGCTAGGAGCGGAGTAGTTACGCGTAAAGTTGAAATACATCGCCAAGTCACCAGCAGTTACGAATTTAACCGAAGCTCATGATATAATCGGCAAAGCTTACTCATCCAGTTATCTTACCGCCCGGTTAGGAGCAGCGCCATGATTCGCAAAATGCCTGTTGTGCAGAGCGAAGAGATTGAACTCTATATTCGCACCTACTATTCCCTCTTGCGCAGCAGCGCGCCCATTCGCATTCGCAGCCTGGAAGAGACCCACGCCGCCATGAATTCCAGTCTTCACCAACTGGCCGACAGCCCGGAGATCGATATGTCGGCGCTCGTCTATGCCGCGCTGCGCTTGCCCGAATGTATTGTGGATACGCGCCTGGTCGTTATGGGGCAGATGGATGATGTCTTTCAGCGCGAGGGCTATCAGCCGGAGTTGTGGCATCCTGTGCGCGCCCGTGCGCGGCGGCGCAAATTTTACTTTGAGACCAATGAATGTATCCTGGCCGCCTATATTGCCAGCGTCAGCGACATCGACGATCTCATCCCCTGTTTGACCACCTTGCAAATCGAGTGGAATAAGCTCCATTATAAGTTGACCAACAGTCAACTTTGCACGCATCTGACACAGACCCAGCCGAATGAACCGGAAAAAGTGCAAGCATTGCTGGAAGAAGCGCGCCAGGCGGCGGGCTTGTCGGAAGAAGATTTTGCCAAGTTGGGTCAGGTCTGGCGTGGGGCGTATCTGCTGCAAAATCTACAAAAGGTGGTGCAACAGCGGTTGGATTTGCGCGTCATGGTGCTGGGCAGTGGCCTGAGTGATTATCGCCGTAGTGTCCAATATTGGTGGGAAAGAATTCGCAATACCACTCCCCAGGATCTCACCCGGCGACCGATCTATTTTGTGAGCAGCAATGCCCATAGCCTGCCCAACTTGCTCAGCGGCTACGCTTGGGAGCAGCGCACAGCCATTGCCGACTATATTCGCACCCATAACCCGGAAAGTCTTTCGATCGAGTATGAGCGTTTGGCGGATCGCGATAATGGTCATCTGCGCAATCTGCTCTACTACACGGCGCGGCTGGCGCTCAGTGAACCGGCTCATCAGCGCGCCTTTGCCCAAGCCGAAGAGGCCGTGGGCATCACTCGCTTCAAAGACCCCCATTACCTGGATGTCGAAGCCCAAATCATCGAGATGGCGAAGTTAGATCCAACCCATTTTGATGAGCGGCTGCAAGTAATGGACCCCGCGGCCTTACAGATTCTACGCCAGAGCGATGCTTTGATTTTTAACATTGACTATCCACTGGGCATGGCGGCCTATCATGTTTTCAGCCAGGTCAGCACGGCGGTGGATCAGGTGCTCGGCGTCTATATTCTGGGCAAGGCGGCCACCCTCAACGCGCGGGTGGGGGATGTGATGATCCCGAATGTGGTCTATGATGAGCATTCGCGCAACTCTTATCTCTTCCGCAACAGCTTCACCGCGCAGGATGTGGCGCCCTATCTCAACTTTGGCACCGTCTTTGATAACCAAAAGTCGGTGACGGTGCGCGGCACCATTCTGCAAAATCGCGGCTTTATGCACGTCTTCTATGAAGAAGGCTATACCGACATTGAGATGGAAGCCGGCCCCTATTTGAGCGCCATTTACGAGGACGTTTACCCCAAGCGCTATCCGATTGATGAGATTGTCAATCTCTTTATCAATGCGCCCTATGACATTGGTCTCCTCCACTATGCCAGCGATACACCGATCAGCCGGCGGCAATCGTTGTTGAGCAAGAGTTTGAGTTATTTTGGCGTCGATGCCACCTATGCAACATCAATCGCTGTGCTGCGTCGGATCTTGGGGCAGGAGGTGGCGCGGTTGCAGAGAAGGTAGACCGGTAGACAGGTAGACGGGTAGATGGTGGGCAGAAAGCGGTTGGGCGAGGGATGGGGAATTTTCTGGAACAGTTTCGGATGGAAGTCAGCAGGCGCGAGCCGCAGCCGGAGCGGCTCGCGCTGTTGATCGCGGGGATGGCTTATCCAACACTGATGATTGAGGAGGAGTTGGCGCAACTTGACCGGGTGGCGACGGTGGTGGCACGGGCGCTGATCGGGGTGCCACCGGGTTATGAACGGGCGGCGCGCTTGATTGATGTCCTCCATTACGATTTGGGCTTTACCGGCAATCGGGAACAATATTATGACCCGGATAACAGCTACTTGAATGTAGTCTTGCGCCGGCGCATGGGGTTGCCGATTATGCTCAGTCTGCTCTGTATCGCGATTGGGCGCCGGCTGGGGTTGGCGATTACCGGGTTGGCCTTTCCCAGCCATTTTATGGTGCGCTATGCGGATCAGGCCGGCGTCTGGCTGCTCGATCCCTTTCACAATCAGGTGATGGCATTGGAAGCGGCCGGGATCTATCTCTCGAACCTCTTTGAGCGCACCATTCCGCTCGCCGATGCCATGTTTGAACCAGTCACACCCCAGGCGTTGACCCAGCGGATTCTGCTCAATCTACGCAATGTCTATTTGGGGCAGCGCAACCTAAGCATGGTGCTCAATGTCCTCGATTATCTCGTCATTTTAGCGCCGGATGAGCCAGGCTTCTGGCACGAAAAGGGGCTGTTGCACTACCAACTGGATGACTGGGAAGCCGCCTCTTACCATCTACGCCGCTATTTCTTTCTGACCGGACAATATCTCCTGGCCTACGGGCACGAGACCAACGACGATCTCGCCCAGGCCACCTTGCAACCACCGGATCGCCAGTTGCTCAACATCTTTCAACAAATCGAGGAGACCCGACGACGGGTGAATTGAGGGTAGGTAGATAGGTAGACAGGGAAATAGGACGTATCTACCTACCTATCTACCTGTCTACCTGTCTACCTATCTACCTATCTACAGGAGAACTGCCGTGCAGCTTCCACGCGATGCTTCCAAACTCTGGAAAATTTTGTATGTGTTGTTTACCCCGTTACTGCCGCTGCTCTGCCGGTTGCGGGTAGAGGGGCGCGAATGGGTGCCCGCCAGCGGCGGCTGTATTATTGCCTGCAATCATTCGATGGGACCGGATTATTTTCTGTTGGGCTATGCCTCGCCCCGCCAGATTTTTTATATGGCAAAGATGGAACTATTCCGCATTCATCCCTGGTTTTCGCGCTTTATGGTCGCGGCCGGCGCCTTCCCCGTTGATCGCGGGAAGAGTGACACCAGCGCAATTACGGCGGCAGAAACGTTATTGCGCCAGGGGAAAGTGTTGGGCATGTTCCCCGAAGGAACGCGCAGCCGCACCGGCGTCTTGGGCCGTGGCAAAAGCGGCGTCGTGCGCATTGCCCAGGCGGCCCAGTCCCCAATTGTGCCGGCGGTGGTGATCAATTCCGGCGCAGTCTTTAAACAACTGGGTCGCCCGGAAGTGATCGTCCGCTTTGGACCGCCCCTGGTTTTTACCGATGACGACCATCAAAAAATGACCATCCAGGCGCAGACCGATGCCGTCATGCGCGCGATGGCGCAACTGCTGCCGCCGAGCCAACGGGGAAGCTATAGAGAGTAAGCAACAACCGGGTAAGTAATCGAAAAACGAGGCCGCCTTGTCGCTGTCGAAATGAGTGACGGCCGTCGCCATCGCCAAACAGAAAGTGCAGTGGCGCCACGTCCTTCTACCTGCCGGTGGTGGCGCAGGCTTCCGCCTGCGCTTCCGTCGAGGTAAATGCGGCGGCGGTGACGATGATCACCAAGTATTACTACTTCAACGGTCAGCGCATTGCTACCCGGCGCAATGCTATACCAAAGATGTCACGATTTGTAGCGGGCTGCCCTATACGTCGAAGAATAGGACGATTTTGCCATTTTTAGGATTTTTGGTCGCCCCACCTGTACTATGCTAGTAACTACAGACGAAGCAAGACAAGGGCGGGTAGTGAGTACCCTGCCTTTGCCAGAATTTCGTCTCTGCGGCAACAAAGGCTTAGGCGCCAGGCAACTGGGAGCAACATCCAGCGTCTGGTGCATAGGCCGTTGCGGTTTTCCTTTGCCCCTATGGGCAACGGCTACTGACACCGCCTATCGAACAAACCAGCAACCAATCATAGATTGAACAGATGTTTCGGGCTTGGAATTCACGCGGTCCCCAAAAATGAGGTAACGCACGCACCGGAACAGCGGATTCAGGACAGGAACGGGGTCGTTGTCGGTTATTGTAAAGACAAATTGGTTCAGAAGTAAGAGAGCGCTGGTCTTACGGTGACATCGTCACTGTAAGACCAGCGCTCTTTTCATGCAACTTTCTCGATCACGCGCCAATCAAATCCGTTCCTGTCCCGAATCCGCTGAATCGGTGCGCTTACAGGTCGGCCATGATCTGGCGCAAGGATTCGCGCGTTGGGCGGATCTGGCTGTCGCTCAAGTGAGAGAGCGGCTGATCGACCATTTCCAGCAACTCAGTCATGCTGGGTTCGTTGTCGTTGATATAGAAGAGGCCGGTCAGGAATTTGTTGTCGCGGCGGGCATTCTCCAACGTCTGGTAGGCCAGCATTTTATTGGTGGGGTCGTAGTCGCTTTCCAACTTCTTGAGGACGATCCAGGAGCCGTCATGCAGTTGCACTTCGCGCTCATCATCGTAGTCATCGATCTCGATCTCTTCGTACTTGGGGACGAAGTTGAGTTCGTGGATCGAAATTTGGTTCGCCTTGCCCCAGCCGTAACTCTTGTTCGAGGTGTCATGATTGTTAAAGGTGACACAAGGGCTAATGATGTCCAGCACGGCAATGCCCCGGTGGCTGATGGCGGCCTTGAGCAGCGCTTCCACCTGCTTGGCGTCACCGGCAAAGCTGCGGGCGACAAAGGTGGCGTTGGCGATCAACGCTTCCATACAGATGTCGAGCGACGGCAGGTTGTTGACGCCGGCATATTTCAGGAATTGGCCCTTATCCGAAGTGGCGCTGAACTGGCCTTTGGTCAGGCCGTAGACACCGTTGTTCTCGACAATGTAGACCAACGGCAAGTTGCGGCGCACAGCGTGCTTGAACTGACCGATGCCAATCGAAGCCGTGTCGCCGTCACCACTGACGCCGATGGCGATCAATTTGCGGTTGGCGGTCAGCGCGCCGGTCGCCACCGAGGGCATACGGCCATGCAGGCTGTTGAAACCGTGGCTGTGGCCCAGGAAATAGGCCGGCGTCTTGCTGCTGCAACCGATACCGCTCAGCTTAATCACCTGAGATTGATCCAACCCCAATTCCCAAACGGCGTTGATAATGCGTGCGCTAATACTGTCATGGCCGCAGCCTTTGCACAAGGTCGAATCGCGGCCGCGATATTCGGTCTTTTCGAGACCGAGCGCATTAGTCTTGGGCGCCCGCGCCGCCGCTGCCGCCCGCGCCTGTTGTGTTACAGTACTCATTCGTCATTCCCTTTCCTAGGAAGGATGAGGGTTGTTGTTTCATCCTTCATCCTTCTCACTTCCCCTGTTTCTTCAAAATCGACTCGGTGATAAAGCGGGCCGAGAGCGGCATACCGTCACACTTGGCAATTGAAACGAGCCGGGTGGCGTACTCCGGCGTTTCGGTGAGCAGAATCTTGTGCAACTGGCCGTCAAAGTTGTTTTCAATCACATAGACCACATCGTAGCTGGCGATGTAGTCACATACGGTCTGGCTGATGGGCAGGGCGCGCAGACGCAAATAGCTGGTCTCGATGCCGGCTTTGCGCAGGCGGTCGCGAGCTTCTTGGACCGCCGTGTCATTGCTGCCTAGGCTGATGATGGCAATGCGCGCTTCTTCGATTTCGTCGATCACCGGTTTTGGCACCAACGTGCGCGCCGTTTCAAATTTACGCGCCAGGCGGATCAGGTTCTTTTCCCAGTCCTCAGCGCGTTCGCTGTAGCCGGCATATTCATTATGACCGGTGCCGCGCGTGAAGTAGGCGGCCAACGGATGTTCGGTGCCGGGCAAGGTGCGGTAGGTGATGCCGTCGCCATCTTCATCGAGATAACGACCCCACTTGCCGCCACGGGCGCGCAGATCTTCCGCCGTCAACACCTTGCCGCGATCAAGGGGCGCATCGGGGTATTCAAACTCATCGGTGATCCAGAGGTTCATGCCCAGATCAAGATCGCTCAGGACAAAGACCAGGGTTTGCAGGCGTTCAGCCAAATCAAAAGCCGTGCCGGCCATCTCAAAGCATTCTTTGGGCGTAGCCGGGAAGAGCACAACATGGTGCGTATCCCCGTGACCGAGGTAATAGGCGGCCAGAAGATCGCCCTGGCTGGTGCGGGTGGGCAGACCGGTGCTTGGCCCCATGCGTTGGATGTCCCAAATCACCGAAGGCACTTCGGCAAAGTAAGCCATGCCGGCAAATTCGGACATCAAGCTGATGCCGGGACCGCTGGTGGCGGTCATGGCGCGGGCACCGGCCCAACCGGCGCCCAGCACCATGCCAATGGCGGCCAGTTCATCTTCGGCCTGCACCACGGCGTAGGTCGCTTTGCCGGTTTCGGGATCCTTGCGTAGATCGGGCGCATAGGTATTGATCGCATCGGCCAGGCTGGAGGACGGCGTAATCGGATACCAGGCCACAAAGGTGACGCCGCCATAGAGGGCGCCAAGGCCGGCCGCCGTGTTGCCGTCGATGAGAACTTTGCCTTCGTTGAAGCCGCTCATGCGGGCGACCCGGTAAGGCTGGTCATTGGTCAGATTTTCCACAGCCCAGGTATAGGCGGCTTCGACCATATTCCAGTTCATGGCGATGGGCTTGGGTTTGCCTTTGAAGTTCCATTCCACGGCGGCGCGGACTTCGTCCATCTCAATACCCAGGAGATAGGCAGCGATACCGACATAGACCATGTTGGCGACATAGTCTTTGAGGGCAAAGGGCAGATCTGCCGCCTTGACCAAATTTTTCACCGGCATCGGATAGTACTTAACATCGGCCCGCTTGGCGGCAATGGGCAGGGAGTCATCATACAGAATGATGCCGTTGGGCGCCACGCTCGCCATGTCTTCGGCCACCGTTGCGCCATTCATACAGATCATCACTTCCACCGCTTCACGGCGGGCCAGATAGCCGTCCTTGCTCAAGCGGATGTTGTACCAGGTGGGCAGACCCTGGATGTTGCTGGGGAACAGATTTTTACCGGTGACCGGAATGCCCATTTTGAAAAGCGAACGGATCAGCAGGCTGTTGCTGGTCTGGCTACCCGAACCGTTCGCCGTGGCGACGTTGATGTTAAAGTCGTTGACAATTCGCCTCTGTTCGGTTACTGTTGGTTTTTCTTGGACTAATACACTCATGCCTTCCTCCAAATCGTGAGGCTCTTTCAAAAGAAAACAATAATCAAAACGGAATGACTAGCCAATAACTAATGGAAAATAATTAATCATTAATTGTTCTTCATTAATTATTGAAGCGTTTGCGGCGCCCTGAACGCCTATAATGAAACAATCGTTTCGACCGAAATCCCCCGGCCGCTCAATAGACGCATGTGCTCAATGAGCAACGCCTGTCCTTTGTCAAAGTCGCCACTACAGATGGCATCGACAATGCGCTCGTGATAGTGCCACACCTTTTCCAGATAGCGATAATCGGCGTAGGTGTTCAACTCTACCGCTTCATAGCCATCCCAATACGCTTCCAACAGCCCGAGAACAAAGGGATTATCCAGCCGGCGAAAGATGGTTAGGTGAAATTCACGATGTTCCTGGTAGGGAATCTGGGCGCGTGGTTGGTTGAGCTTCTGCCAGGCCGTGCCCACCAGTGCGCGCAAACGCTCCTTGTCAGCGGCGGTCAACAGGGCGACAGCTTCATGCCAATAAGCGACTTCCAGATGGGTGCGTAAACTGCTAAAGGCATCAAAATGGCGACGGTCGATAGTAAGTGCAGTAAGGAGACTTAGACGGACGGAAGGTAGGAAATTGTACGCGGTGCGAGTGATCCCGCGGCGGGGGCTAACGTCAACCAGACCCAACATACGGGCCACTTCCAGTTGTTCGCGCAACTTGCCCACGCTGAGGCCCAATTCAGCGCTGAGTTCATTCAACGAGGGCAAGCGGTCGCCGGATTGGCTGGCCGTGTTTAACAGGTAATCAATAAATTCAGAATGGACAGTGCCATTCAGCGTAACTGCCGTGCGCATCATCGCCTATACTCTTGCATCTTCCTTGATGCGAATTTACAAGATCATAGCCTTATTGCGACAATCTTGTAAAGTAGCCAAATTGATCGAATGAATCCGATCAATCAAATTGTTCGTAATAATCATTTTATCACAGGAGGTTCGGTCTTTACCAATTGGCGGGTAAGTAAATTGCAAAATGATTTGCTGATCTTCTTTGCTTGATTGCCTCTAACCGGGCTTAGTGGTATGATCGGGATGCAAGCTGAAACATACGCCAGCGCCCGCGCTTTGCTGGTCGCGACGAGCGAAGCGCGGATGGTTTGGTAATTATGCTGAAATGCTATCATGTTTGCAGTAAGCTTAGTTTACTATTGTTGCACAGAATTACAAAGATGAACATTAAATTTCACTTACAATTTACCGGGAGCGCCAATCATGACCTTTCCAAAATTAGCCGATGCCAAGTTATTGAGTCGCCTGCAACCGCCCAGCGGCAAAGTACGCATGGTGCTGGACACCGATACCTATAACGAAGTCGATGACCAGTTTGCCCTGGTTCACGCGCTGCTATCACCGGATCGCCTGCAGGTTGAGGCGATCTATGCGGCGCCCTATTTCAACAATCGCTCGACCGGCCCGGCCGATGGCATGGAGAAGAGCTACGAAGAGATTCACCGTCTGCTGGAAAAGCTAAACTGGCCGCAGCGTGATTTTGTCTATCGCGGCTCGCCGGCCTATCTGGATGCGAGTTTACAGCCAGTGGAGAGTGCGGCGGCGCGCCATTTGGTGGAACGGGCAATGGCAAGTCCTGACGATGACCCGCTCTATGTGGTGGCGATTGGCGCGATCACTAACGTGGCGTCGGCGGTATTGATGGAGCCGAAGATCATCGAAAAGATCGTCGTCGTCTGGCTGGGCGGTCATGCGTTGCACTGGCCCAACACGCGCGAATTCAACCTGAAACAGGATGTGCCGGCGGCGCGCCTGCTCTTTGATTGCGGCGTCCCCTTTGTCCTGATCCCTTGTATGGGCGTGGTCAGCCATCTGCACACCACCATCCCCGAACTGGAAGCCTATGTCTCCGGTCGCGGCGCCATTGGCGACTATCTGGTCGAGATCGTCAAGGGCTATCATACCGACCATCGCGGCTGGTCGAAGGTACTCTGGGACATCGCCACCATCGCCTATCTGCTCAACGAGCGCTGGACGCCCAGTCATCTGGTGCATAGCCCCGTGCTGACCGACCAGGTGACGTGGAGTATTGACCAGCGGCGGCATCTGATTCGGTATGTTTATCATATTGACCGTGATGCGATCTTCCGTGATCTTTTTGATAAGCTGGGGAAACTTTGATCGGATTATAACAAAAAAGTCGAGTGGTCTTCACTCGACTTTTTTGTTATAATAGCAAGAAGATGTATATAGAGCAGGGAGGAGAGCGCTATGGCCTTTAGTGATTACAAAAACATTGCGCAAGTGCAGCAAGAATTTGGCATTACCTATCGCGAGGAAAGTTTTATTCGTGCAGTAGCGGTCGAACCGACGCCGACTTTTCGTGCAGAATTTGAGTTTAACCGCGAAAATACTGACATTTTCAGTTCTGAGGCTTCACGTACAAATCTGGTCATCACGCCGATCTTGCGCGAAGTCTACAAAGAATTTCATACCCGCTACTCCTTCTGGATTCAGAAATCGATCACCTACAACGAGAAGCTGACCGGCGCCCCCGATTACATCATCGCCACTCGCTCGGCGTTGGGCAAGACCGTGCTAGAATTTCCGCTGGTAATTGTGGTTGAAGCCAAGAAAAATGACTTTGAACAGGGGTGGGGCCAGTGTTTGGCAGAGTTAGTCGCCGCGCAAAAGCTGAATGGCGATAGCGGGAAGCCAATCTATGGCATTGTCACCGATGGTGAACTGTGGAAGTTTGGCGCGCTGGTCAATAATACTTTCATTAGCAATCAGGAAGGCTACACGGTTAGTGATTTGGCCGAATTGTTTGGGGCGCTGCACTATATTTTCACCCTGGTTGTCGAGGACACCCACTCCCTAATTGATCCAAACGAATGTCTGTCACCAAAGCGTTGTAATTGCTGAAATTTGTCGTAGATTGTGATCGACTGTTACCGGCACGACCTGTTCCACTAGGGCTATTGCAACCAGCAGGCAATTAGCCGAGTCTTTAAGGTGCTTCATGCGCTGTTAGGCGTTCTCCGAGAAATAAATATCCAGCCGCTGAGGCGGCTTCTCGCTGTCAGCAACGGATTGCATCCGAGAAAATGGATAGGTAAATCTTTGAACACGCCTTAGCAGCAGCACAGGACAAGCAAAAGCGCAGAGACCGCGTTTAGGATGGGTAAGGTCGATCAGTACAGTGTAAATTAAGTTTCTCGGTACTATCATTTCTTGCTCAGGACTTACGCAAGACGCCGGGCACCCAGAGGGTTCCCGGCGTCTTGCGTAAGTCCTGTTGCTATCGCTCGAAATGACAAGTTACCAAATTACTTAGTTAACACTGTATTCAATCCGCGTATTGCCTGACCAACGCCATCACCCGTTGATATTGGGCAAAGCTCACCGTCGGCGGCACCGAATGATCGCTGTGATAGATGTAGCCGCCCCCTTGCTTGGCTATCGTGAACTTGGTGCGGATCTCCTCTTCAATCACCCGCGGGTCGGGATCGGCCATCTTGCGGGCGTCGATGTTGCCCATAAAGGCCAGCCGGTCGCCTACTTCCCGCTTGAGTTCGCGCACATCCATGTTGGCCTTGACTTCCAGCGGTTGCAGACAGTCAACGCCGGCTTCAATCAACGGCGGAATTAGTTTGTGAATGTCGCCGTCGGTGTGATAGATGACCGGAATGTCCAGGCTATGGAAGTAGTCGCAGAGCATCTTGTCCGATTCCAAAATACAGTTGCGATAGGTGCGCGGCGAGAAGAGCGGCCCGTTGCGATAGGCCATGTCATTGTAGAAAAAGGCGACATCCGGTTTGTAGCCGGCGCCGATAATCAACTTCGCCATGCGCAGCACCAATTCGGCCATCGTCTCCACCATTTCGCGGAACCAAGCCGGATCATCCGCGGTGAGCATCAACAATTCTTCGCTCTTGACATACCGTTGGAGCTGGTCGTACCCAATCACGGCGGAAAGCGCGATACACTTCCCTTCGGAACGGGCCTGATGATAGCGCTGGCGCAGACTCACCCAATCGACACGGGCATAGTCCGGGACGAAATCAGGATAATGACGCGGTTTGAGCCGTTCCCAGTCGGCTTTGGTCGCGATCGCCCAGTCGATGATCTCCGGGGTGCTGGCAAAGGTGCGGAAATTTTTCCGCACGCCGCCATACGGGGTATTTTCGATCACATACTCGTTATCTTTGTGGAGCGTTTTCACTTCAAAAAGAGGGGATTGATCAAAACCGAGGGAGATCATCTCATAGCCGAAATAATCTTCGGGCGGAATTTCGGTGGGCAGCCCTTGCTTTTGCCATTGGCGCACCGTCTCCAACCACAGACTGTCGTGGATGGGGACGCGGTCGGGCTGCTCATGACGGAGTGCTTTTAACATACGTTCCCTAGAATCCATGAGGCATCCTCCTTGATGCATAGGGGAAACGGCAACGCAGGTAAGCGACAAACCGGGTTTCTGGCCGAAACCCGGTTTGTGAAGGTGTGCTACAGCCTATTTCTTTTTGATCACACCCATTGGTCGCAAATTGATGCCGTGCCCCCAAATTTCCCGTACTTTTTCCAGATAGAAGCAGTAATTTTCCAGCGGCACATCAGGCGGCACACGATGATCGCAGAAGCCGACAAAGCCTCCTTCTTCGACCAGTGGCGCCAGCCGCTTGACTTCGTTTTCAATGTCGGCCTTGCTGCCTTGCAGGATGTGCTTATCAAAGCCGCCCATCAGTAACAGATCTTTGCCATACTGTTGACGATATTTCACCGGATCAGCGCCCCAGGTGCCGATTTCCAGCGGGAACATACAGTTGACCCCGGCGTCCAGCCAGTGCGGCACTAACAGCGAAATGTCGCCATCACAGTCAAGCCAGACAATGTTGACATCGTACTTGTGCAGCAGATCAGTAATGCGGCGATATTGGGGGACCAGATATTGCTTAAAATGTTTGGGGCTGATCAACGGGCCGGCGCGATAGGCCATATCTTCCCACATGCCGCAGGCGTCAAATTTCACGCCGGAATCGAGCGCCCGCTGAAGGGTGCCGATAATACAATCGGCAATGGTGACGACCATCTCCTCAAACCAGGCCGGGTCATCATACAGCACATAGGAAACATTTTCGACCCCCATCCAGTTGCGGATCCAGCCGTAGAGGCTGCCGCCGGGCAGCACGACCAATTCCGTACGTTCCGGGTTTTTCCAGCATTCGACCCGCGCCGTCCAATCCGTCGGCAGGCGTATTCGCGTGGTGGGATCAAGGCGCGGCTTATAGTGTTTGCGCCAGCTTTCGCGATCGACCAGCAAATGGCCCTGATGTTGGGGAATCGACCCCATAAATTTCCGGCGCAACACCCGCACGCCATCCCCCTGCTGGACAATCTCGTGGTCGCCGTGGTCTTCTAAGATTTTGTGACGAAAGGCCGGCGTCAACCCAATGCGGATGTCCGTAGTACGGGAGATTTCGTCGATTCCCCAGTCCATGCCAAAATAGGCGACATGGTTGGAATTGTCATACTTGAAATGCACCGCCTTGGGCAACCCCTGCTTGTGCCAAAGCGGAATCGTCTCTTCCCAGAAACCAAAGTCGATGATCGGCGAGCGATCGCGCGGCTGATAGCGCATCGTTGCCAAAAAACGTTCGCGATTATTCATGATTGATCCGCCTACTTATCCCTGGTAACGCGTTTCGTTCACAGCGGGCGCAGAGGTGACACAGAGCTACACAGCATACTTTTGTCCTCTGTGCATCTCCGTAACTTCTCTGCGCCCGCTGTGAACTAACTGCTTTTGGTTAGTTGTTGAATAAAGCTTTCCGCCTCAGCCACCGTGGCAAAGGGTTCCTCTACACTGATTAACACACCGGCTGGGCCGATGGCGTCGAGAACTGTGAGCGCATCCTGTGGATTCTGGGCAATCAACTGGAGACTTTTGCCGGCCTGGCGAATGCGCCGATAGACATCGATCCAGCGCGCCGCCGGTCCACGTCCTGCGCCGTAGACCCATTGCACGGC
Organism: Caldilinea sp. CFX5; assembly: GCA_021405325.1. The sequence continues at coordinate 33,203 of QWII01000010.1, forward strand.
GTGGAGTTGGGGCAACGCCAGCAGTAGATCCAGGTGACGCAGCGCCTGTGGCCCATCGAGATGAAAGATGCTTCGTTCCAACGGCTCCATCTCGCGCAGAATGGCCGGCAGGATCAACTCATGGGCCATCTGCGGCGAGACCATGCACCAAAAGTCAGAGCTAGGCACATAGGCCGGCCCGCGATAGTAGATGGGCAGCCAGGTGGTGGCGCCAAAGCCCGCCGTCGCCACCTGAGCATAGAGGCGATCAAAGGCGGCCACATAGCCCTCGGCCACATGCATCCCGACCTGCGCCACCAGTTCCGGACAATCCATCAAGTCGAGACAGAGTTGCATTGGGTCGCGCAAGGCGGCCAGAATGTCATAGTTGCCGTGCAGATCGGTGATGCCGACGATATAGCGCCCCTCACACCGTTCGATGGCGTAATCGGTCATGCGCACCATGGTCTGCCAATAGACATTGGTAAAGTCGGGGGATAGGGCCAAGATGCGCTGCCATTCTTCGCCGGAATGCACCACTGGCGTTGACCAACTGGTGCTTTCGGTAAAGGTGAGCGGGCAGCCATAGAGCGTCGCCGTGATCTCCGGGCCGAGGTTGGCCCAGAAGAGCGGAAAGCGATCCCCGACATAATCGGTCTGCGCCATCTTAGCCAGCGCCTCTTCCACGACAAATTCCAGGTCGAGCCAGCGCGCCTGGTGGTCGGCATGGGTCGCGACGGGGCCGCGATAGGGGCGGCTGGGGGTGACGCTGACCAGCACCGGCGGTCGATCCACGAGCTCGCCCACCCACCAGGCGTCAAAGCGCGCGACCGTTTTGGCGAAAGCGGGGCTGCCCACCAACGCTTGGTTCATGGTTCATTCCTTCGGATGTCAGCCCCTTAGGCCGCGTTTAGTTCTGCCAATAGTTCTTTACAGCGGTCGGCGCCGGTGGCGGCATCCACCGCAAAGCCATCCGCGCCGATTTGGGCCGCCCAATCTTCGGTGATGGGCGCACCGCCGACGATCACTTTGACCTTCTTGCGCAGACCGGCAGCTTCCAATGCCTTGATCACCTCACGGGTGTAGGTCATCGTCGTTGTCAAGAGCGCCGACATGCCGACCAACTGGGCGTTGTTCTCCTTGACGGCGTTGACAAACTTCTCCGCCGAGGCATCGACGCCAACATCGACCACCTTGAAGCCGGCGCCCTCCAGCAACATGCCGGTCAGATTTTTGCCGATGTCATGCAAGTCGCCGCGCACGGTGCCCAGCACAATGGTGCCAATCGGTTCGACGCCGGTCTCGACCAACACTGGGCGCAACAGATCCATCGAACTCTGCATGGCGCGGGCGGCAATGAGCATTTCGGGGACAAAGTAATCACCGCACTTGAAGCGATCACCGACCTCGCTCATGCCCTCGATCAATCCTTCGTTGAGAATCTGCTGCGGGCTGACCTTTTCCGTCAACAACTCTTTGGTCAACGCGATGGCCTGGGGTTTGCTGCCATTGATGATCGCCTCTTGCAGATCAAATAATTTGTCGGCCACGTTCGTCTCCTTTGCGTTTGGTTATGTGCCATTGGTTATGTGATTAGAAATGCTGTATAACTACTAGGCCCGCCCTTAGCCAGTCCGTGACCGGCTAAGGGCGGGTAGCGGCTTGGTAGTTATTATTGCCGGGGAAAAGATGTCATTAGCATCAGTTTTCGCGCCGATTCGTAAAATGGGAAACCGTCAAGTGGGGGGGAAGCAACCTGGCCACTTGACCAAGAAAAGTGGCAAGAAAGCGCTGATCACCAGAGAAAGGGGTGGGCGCGGCTTGGGCCGAGACCTGGCTACCTGGCCAGGTTCATGCCACCCCCGCAACTTTGCCCAACATGCTGTCACCGCTTACAATAGAGACAATCGGGCCAATATAATCAAACAACTACCCAATCGAAGGAAGAACCATGTCTGCTCTCGCACCTTATCTCCAACGGAAAGCCGAAGTCCTCGCCCAGCGGCGTGAACATTTTCAAAAACAGCCGGAAGCCGCCCTGGTGCGGTTGAAAGCGACCTCCCATGTCGCCGGCAACACCGGCGTCCGCCCGGTAAAGATGGGCGAGTATATTGTGATCAGCGATTCGGCCCCCGGTCTGGCCGGCCATTCGCTTGGCCCTAGCTCGCCGGAGATGCTGTTGGGCGCGCTGGCGAGTTGCCTGGTGCATACCTATTTGCTCCAGGCCACGCTGCTCAATTTGCCGTTGGATCAGGTGGAAGTGGTGATCGAGGGGGCGCTCGATATGACGGGCGTTGTCGGTCTGCCCGCGGCAGGGCCGCTGAAATTAGAGGGCTTGCGTTATACGCCGACCGTCACTTCGTCGGCCAGTGCGGAAGCGATTGAGCAATTACATGCCGCCGTAGAGCAGGCGTGCGCCGTCCTCAATACGCTGCGCAGCCCGATGGAAGTGGTGCGTAAGGGGTAATTTGCGCAAGGGAGCCTAGCGATCATCGGTGATCTCCTGCACCCAGCGCAGCATAATGACCATTGCCACGAATAAGGCCAGCGCTGTCACCGGGCCAAGCCCCCAGACGCCATAGGCGGTGAAGGCGGGCGGGCCGGTGAAGCTGGCGAGGGTGCCGCCGACAATGCTGACCGCAAAGGCCAGGGTCAAAATCTTCCCGCGCTGGGTTGTCGATTGGCCGCTGACCAGCGACATGTGGCAAATAATGGCAAATTCCGAGGCGGCGCGCAACAAGACCAGCGCGCCCACGGCCCAAAGCAGTCCCCGGTCGAGCCAGGGCAGGAGCGTCGTCACCACCAGGGCGATGGCCCAACCCAGCAGCACGCCCCGCCGTTTGCCCAGTCCATCGGCCACAATGCTGGCCAGGCCGCTGCCGCAGAGATCAGCACAGCCGATGACCAGCGCCACTGTCCCCAACTGTTCGGCAGACAACCCATATTCAGTCGCCAGCCAACCGCCGTAGATGACGGCAATGTGTAACAGGCCAAAGTTAGCGACGGTGCCGGACAGGATCGCGCCCCAGGTGGAGGCGCGATTTTCTTGGATGGTAAAAAAGTGGCGCAGTTGCGCCACAAGGTGTGACCAGCCGCCAAACCAACGCCGCCGGGAGACGCTTGAGGAGTGGCTCGCCGCTTGGGAGACACGGCCCGTCGGCGGTAACTCGGCAAAGACAAACCAAGCCATCACCAACCCTGCCGCCAAGACAAAGAAAGGCGCCCGCCAACCGGCCACGGCGATCACCTGGCCCATGACAAAGAGGCCGACGATGCCCGACAGCGCCCACGAGTATTCCAAAATGCCGAAGCCACGCGCCCGCCGGTTGTAGGGCAACTGCTCAGCCAGATAGGCGCGCAGGGTGGGGACAAAGGCATAGAAGCCCAACCCCAGCAGCAACATCCCCGCCACGGTCATCCACGGCTCTACACTGCTGCCGATCAACACAAGACCAGCGATGCCAATCAGCAACTCCAAGCGCATGATGCGCCGATAGCCCCAGCGGTCGGCCAGGCTGCCGAAGAGGGGTGAAAAGACCGCCATCAGGCTGCGCAAGCCCAGCAATTGCCCCAGCCGGATCACATCCATCCCCAGGCCGGCGGCGATGATGGTCAGGAAAGGGTTAAAGAGTTGATTGGCGGTGTTGACCAGCAGGCGAGTTAGGACGCTCACGGTCATCAACAAGGGAAAAGAGGCCAGCCGGTAGCGCGGCGCGGAGACCGTTTCATTCATAGGGAAGGCGAACCATTTCTATTTTCTGCTTTGGCTTGTTCATGATGATCCGACCAATCACTGGCACAAGCGGACTCGCCTGTCATTCTGAAAGAATCTCCCGCAAGGGTCGGTTGCCTTCTAGGCGCCTACGGGAGATTTTATTGGTTGCAAGTGCCTTATTTGTTAATCAGGCCACATGCCTTAGCGGCGCCGCAAACGATGAAAATGCAACAGGGATTTCACCGATTTTTCTATTTGTGAATCGGCGGAATCGGTGAAATCCCTGTTATTTTCCCATCAGGATTAAGGTTTGTGCGGACCTGATAGTGGGCGCCATCAGGCGCAGAAACCGTCACTCCCATTCATACCGCTCACTTCACGCCCAGCAATTCCACTTCAAAGATCAAGGTGGCATTGGCTGGAATCACCCCGCCGGCGCCACGGGCGCCATAGCCCAATTCGGGCGGGATGACCAACTGCCGTTTGCCGCCGACCTTCATGCCCATCACCCCTTCGTCCCAGCCGCGGATGACCTGGCCGACGCCGATGGCAAAGCCAAAGGGTTGGCCCCGATCGAGCGAGCTATCGAACTTCTTGCCATCAACCAACCAGCCGGTGTAGTGGACGGTCACCTGTTGCCCCTGCTTGGGCGCAGCGCCCGTGCCGACCTCAAAGTCATAATATTTCAAGCCGCTTGCTGTCGTCTGGTAGTCGGCATCATTCACCTTGGTGGCCGCCGCTGGGGCGCCAGGGAGAATATCAACCAACTCCACCTCAAAGACCAGGGTGGCATTGGGTGGGATCACGCCGCCGGCCCCACGCGCCCCATAGCCCAGTTCCGGCGGGATGGTGAGGATCGCCTTGCCCCCCTTTTTCATGAGTGCAATGCCTTCATCCCAGCCCTTGATCACCTGCCCTTGACCCAGAGCAAACTGAAAGGGTTGGCCCCGGTCGAGCGAACTGTCGAACTTTTTGCCGTCGGTCAATTTGCCGGTGTAATGGACGGCGACAATATCGCCGGCTTTGGCCGCCGGACCATCGCCGGCCTTGAGTTCCTGGTACTGTAACCCACTTGCTGTTTTCACGATTGTTCCTTCTGTCTTTTGGGTGGTAGATTGCGCCGAGTCAGCTTGCGTGGCCGGTTCGGCTGCCGGCGCCGTCTCCGGCCCGCAAGCAATAACCAGCGTTGCCGCCATCACAACGATCACAACCCACCACCATTGTTTTCGCATCATAACTATACTCCTACGGTAATCACTCCATGAAAAATGATTCCGCTCAGTATACACGGGAACGGCAAAGTTAACTATCCTGACGGGCTGCTAAATGAAGATTTGAGGGTCGCGTGGTCGCGTGGTCGCGTGGTCGCGTGGTCACGTAGTCGTGTGGTTGCGTGGTCTGGAAGGCAAAATCAAGAAAAAAAAGCGCCTTTGAACGGGCATTTCGGTGGTGGTACAATCATGGCGTAGTGGATTTATCACACCATTGTACAAGAAGGGAAACAGCGGAATGAACTATCGCACCTTGGGCCGCACCGGCGTACAGGTGAGCGCGCTTTGCTTGGGCGCCTGGCAATTTGGGCAACGGACGCCAAAAGCGGACGCGCTGCACATGATCGACGAGGCGTTGGCCACCGGCATCAACTTTATCGACACCGCCAGCGGCTACGGGCGCGGCGCCAGTGAGGAGATTTTGGGCGAAGCGCTGCACGCCAACGGCCAACGGGAGCGCGTGGTTCTCGCCACCAAGTTTACCTTTGGCGTGAGTCGCAACCAGATCCTGGAACAGTGTGACGCCAGTCTCCGCCGCCTGCGCACCGACTATCTTGACCTCTACCAGTTCCACTCATCCCACCCCACCATCCCGATTGATGAAAGTTTGCGCGCCCTGGATGATCTGGTGCGCGCCGGCAAGGTGCGCTACATCGGCACGAGCAACTTTGCCGCCTGGCAGGAGATGGAAGCGCTCTGGGCTGCGCATGAACTCAAACTCAACCGCCCCGTCTGTAGCCAGCCGGCCTACAATCTGCTCGACCGCCGCGCCGAACGAGAACTGATCCCGATGGCGCGCACCTATGGGCTGGCCGTCATCCCCTGGTCACCGCTGGTGCAGGGCTTTCTCACCGGCAAGTACCGCCGCGACACCGCCCCCGCCGATGGTCGGCTCACGGCACGAGCCGGTGTGCAGGAGACGGGCAATGTCGAAACCCATCACCAGGAGCGGGTCTTCGATTTGATTGATTTGTTAATAGAAATGGCGGCGGCCAAAGGGTGTACGGTCAGTCAGTTGGCGCTGGCCTGGTGTCTGCATCAACCCGGCGTCACCGCACCGATCATCGGCCCGCGCACGAGTGAACAGTTGCAGGATAACTTGGGCGCGTGCGCGGTGACCATCACCGATGCGGATCGCCGGCAGATCGACGCGATCATCCCGCCGGGGCAGATGGTTGTGCATTATAATCGGGTGACGATGGAGCCGCGGATACGGTGGTGACAGTGAGAGCGAATGGCGCGGTCAATCATTCATGAACTCAACCATCTCGGCGCTTAAAATTTCGAGATGGGCAAGCTTGTTGCGAATCTCTTTGAGGCGCGTAGCCTTACGCCGGATTTCTGGCGGAATACGGGCTGACAACATTGTATTTAATTGATTTGCGATATGGCCGATTTCAAGTTCGTGCAGATGGGTGACCATACCGTACTCTGTTTCAAAAGGTACACGTAACTGTTTGCCAATTTCCGTTAATAGTCTGCGTCGTTGTTCTTCCAAATAGGGAAAAACGATTCTTACCTGAGCGTTCCATATTCTTGCATTCATCTCGTTCCCGGGATCAGATAATGCGAGCAGGGCTGAATGCGTTGTTACCCTGCCATCTTCCATGGCATTGGTTGTTCCTGTACACCATGTTCTTGGCACCTGCCTAGACTCAAGCCACCTACGTTCGGCGGCGATTGCTTTTAGGGTTAACTTTGGGTTCAAGAGGGTGGACAAAGGTTGCTCGACAAGGGCCTGTGCAACATAAGGGTCCCACTGCGCCAACTCAGCAATCATTGCAACAATCATTTCTTTCTGCAATGGCTTGCACGGGCGCTGTGGCATCAGATGCTTGGTGAACAACAGCATATCCAATCGATCTACATAACCATACCAACGATGTGTACTTAAACAAACATCGGTAATGTTTGTCAATTCCTCAGCAATTCCTTGGGTCACAATGATGAATAATGGACGTTGGTAGGATGGATACGCGCGGCAGGCGTGCGCATATTCGATCATAAATTCGCGCCATTGGGGCCAGGCAGTAGCATTCGGCAATTCAAGCCAAAACCAATGTCCACGAATCATTTCATGTTCCAACAACAACTTGGCATTCCAGAAAGTATTTGGATCTGGATCGGGAATAAGCTGGTGAATCAACAAATCGAGGGGTTTGGAACGATGGCCTGCCCATTCCAGCCGCTCGTAGCACCAATCACTATCTATACGCAGGTGATATGCGACTGCCTCAGCAAGGTTGGCAGGCGCAAAATCAGGGAGGCAGATAATAATATTCTTACCGTCTCTGAGATCTTGGATAATTTGGTCGATAAAGCGGACCGGCCCCGGCAAATTCCACCAAAAGTGATTCATTCGCTTTTTGCACCGTCGCTCTGAAGTAGGAGACGTTCAATCACTGGATCAAGCCGCCACTGGTTATTACCAGCCGCCTTTACAAAACCAAGGAGATCGGCCCACTCCAAGACGCTATTTAAGGTTCCGGAGGACAACTTCTGTAATAGAATACTGAGGTCGCTCACGGAAGCAACGTCTAATTGACCAAGCGTTGTTAACACCTCTTGTTGCATCGTGCGTCGGATCCCAAATGTTTTGAGTAAAGAAGTTGCCGTCACAGGATCATTCATTTCTTGTACGGTTTGGGCAAGCGCCTGACGCCATAAATGGGGATCACGCTGTAACGCCGCCTGCTGGAACCGACCAAGCAACAGGGGCCAATTGCCGGTAATTTGATAGACCTCACGCCGTCCTTCTTTATCACGAGGGCCAAATCCGCATTCTTCAAACCATTGCCGTAGCGCTGTTTCATGCCAGGGCTGAAGGGTAAAAACCGTTACGCCTTCCGTTTTTACCTTTGCGTACTCCTCGGCCTGTTCATGAATCAATTGCCAACTTTTCATCGGGTCAGCGACAAAAACAATGCGCACAAAGGTGCGCTTTGAAAGTAGTCGTTGGCTTTTGCGCAGCGCTTCCCCCATCCACTTGATATCCCAAGAGCAACCACTCGGCACAAGCAAAAGGGTGGTGCCATCTTTTTCACGTTGATCTAAAACAGCCAGGTAATGCACAAATTCTTGTAGATTTGCTGGTCGTGCCGAAAGTACAAACTCCTGACCGAAGGCAAATTCTAGAAAATCGTCTAGTTCTTTTAACCCTGCTGCATCACAGCCAACAATCAGCGAGACACCATTTTTACGACTGCGCAGTTCTGATTCTTGTTGGGCAGTAAGTGGGCTGCGTCGCATTGGATCGGTAATCTGCACTGTGTCAGAACCACGAAAAACTGACCGGAAGGTTGCCGGTTCATACTCAATCGCCGGTTCACGTTTACGTAATAGCTCGCGCTCAATATCATCGCGCGTCCCCATTAAAAGGACTACATTGGGGCTGCGCAAAGCATAGCGGTATCCATTCACTACCCGCAGAATGCCCAAACCAACCATCTCATCAACGAGTGCGCGAAAAGCGTCTTCAGGGGTATTTTCTGAAAAGCCTTCCGGCCACCAGTAGAGAGCTTCCTGGCGGATCCTTGCTACAGGGAAACCTTCAACAATATCATTGCTATCCTCTTCCAGCGAAATATGGGCAACAGCATAAGCAATTACTTCATAACGCTGATCAAGTTGCAACGTCCAATTAAAGCGCTGGCGAATAAGTTCGCGCAACTCTTGACTCTGAAAGACCTCATTCACATGGCGACTGGTAATGACATAAGGCGGGCTTGTTTTCAGATCAAATTGGACTCTTTTTGTGTTGCTAATGTGGCGCAGTAATTGTGTACAGTAGATTTGGATCAGGTTTGGATAATAGTTTGTTTGTGAAAGAATCAGGGTGATTAAATCAGGCGAATCAAAGCGATAACCAATACTGGCGAGTGGCTGTTCAATCAGTTTGCGTGCTTCACGCCATTCGTCGTTATCTAGCAGTGGACCAATGCAGATCGGCTCACCATAATGAGCAAGGGGATGGTTTTCCTGACGAGTAGTGCGCTGCACATTGTGCAACCCAGCGAAGACCACTTTGAAACGCCGATTGGTACGATCCATTAACCCTTTGATGCGCGCCGCGTGCTGAAATTCCGCCCCTTTTACCTGTTTGCCATCGGATTCTAAAAAACGATCCGCTTCATCAAGCAGCAATAGAATACGGCGGCGATTGTCTTCTTCCAGCCATTCCTGCACATACTCCAGAATGCGCTCTATACTTGTATGGTGTGGCACTTTGGTTGAAATGACAGTATGCTTCTTCAATTCCCGTAATATGAGATTCCAAATTTCTTCAATCGGGCGATCATAGCCGATTCCTTCGGCCTTTAAATCCAGCCAAATCACCACATGACCAAGGTCGGGATTATGGAAATTCCGTTCAACTTCGCGCAACAAAGCGGTCTTCCCTAATTGACGCCCGCCATAGATGAAACAGGATCCCATTGGATCGACAATCGCATCCCGCTCACGTTGACGCCCATAAAAGAGTTCCGGCGGTACAACACCGGCGGTAATCGCATACGGTTCCAAAAAGGTGAACGGTAAGGAACATTCAAAGAGCGTACGCAAGCGCGGTGCCCGCACACCGCATAAATAGAGTAATAACACATCATCGACAACAATAAACATCCGACGGCGGTTGTGACAAAAGCGCGCAAGCTCGCGACGACGCGATTCGGTTAAGCGGTTAAAATAGAAGACCAAAACCGGTGTTGAGGTGTGGATCGTTTCACCGACTTCATGCAACAATTCTTCCACGGTTGGACGATCCCAGGCGCAGATCAATTGATACTCACCGCGCGCCGATGAGCCAAAGTGGGCAACAGGACACAGATTTTTATCCTTAATTACCCCTGTCGTAAAGGTTGTACGTAAGCGTCGGCTGCCTGGTCGAATCGTTACGGACGTAACAGGGAAACCCAAACCTTCGACAATAATGCGTAACTGCGCTTCTTGAATGCGTTGCATCCGTTTAGCAGCAAACCATAGCTCCAACACTTCCGCAACCACGGTGGCTTGTGGGCCGGCGACCTGATACATATCAATTGGGCCAAGTCGATAGTTGCGTTGATTGCCCACTGCATAGTTGCGCAGTTCCCGTGTGATTCGGTTTACTTCAAAGTTTGCATCTAGATAGCGCTCAATTTGGCGAAGGGTTTGGGGAAAGAAGGCCGCAAAGCGATCCTCATTCATCTGCGCTTCGGGCAAAGTAATGCCTTGCAGCGCCATATCAATGTATTCATTGGCCGTTAACGGATCGCCTTTGTCCAAAATTGCTTGAATTCGTAGGTATGCTTCATGCTCAACAGTGATACCAGTCGCAACCATCCGTTTACGTACGGCGCTGACTTGTTGGGTGCGCAACGTTTCCACTTCTTGATAAATCTGTTGCAGCCGCTGATATTGCTCCCAAAAGTCATGTTGTTCCGGCAACCGAATCTCTATACTTTGAATGATGCTAATATAATTATTGCGTTCGACCTCGCGTAGCAAACCGTAAGCAACCGCTCTATCCACCTCTTTCCGCGTTTTTTCAATGACACGCGCCAACCGATTACGGCACTCTTCAACAGCGCGTTTGCGCATATTTTGCAATGCCGATAGATCCAGATCACTGTTCACTTGCGTCTCGAAATATTCAAGCAGATAAGCGGTTGATTGATGATCACAGCGTTCACAGCGCTTTTGAAAAACAGTGACCCAATCGATTTTGCGCCGACTAATTAACTGTAGCAGCATCTGGATTAACTCATCACCGGCTATACGTGGACGCCATTGATCGTCCAGCTCCAGCCGTGGCTCTGCCAATAATTCGCCATTGAGGAGCGGGTTAACACTCATGTCGGACGGAGAAACGAGCGCATCTTGATCAAAAAGGGCATATACTTCTCCCACGGCGCGTCGGCAGCAATGTAAACTACTTAATAAGTAAGAGGGCAACGGCAATGTCTGCATTTGTGTCAATTCATCCAACACCTTTTGCTGTTTGCTACTCAACGCCTGCTGCAATTCCTCGGCAATATGGTGTTGAAAATCATCGGCATCGCGCCGCTGGGTTTCATATAAACGTAGCCAACGATGAACAAATTCGAGCGCCTGATTCGTCAACTTTTGCATTTGCGTAAAGGCGCGGTAACGAATATTATCCCCACCGCGTCGTCCCAGTACATCGCGATCGGTTGTGTCGATCTCCCGGCGTAAAACATCAGCTCGGTCAAACGAAGAACCTCAGCACGCACACTGGCGAGTTTGCTTACATCGTTTTCGAGTACAGGCTTGAGTAGTGTGTAAATAATGCCGCCAGGCTTTACCCATTGATACCAAACCTTACTGGCTTGACCATAAACAACTGTACGCGAAGGAGCCTGCTCCATCCAAGCTGCTGCCTCAACGAGGAGTTGATCAAGCATTTGCTGCCAAACAGCTTCATCACGTACTGAATGGAGCGACACCAAGTCTAAAGGCAGGCGATAGGCGGCATAGGTAGTGATCGCCTGACAAAAATCGCGGAAGTGTTGTAGATTATCGCCTTTTGGTAAACCAGACTGCGCGAGTTTGAGCAAGATGGCGGGTGCGTCGGTACTAGGCGCTAACAGGGAAGGGCGCAAGGTAGCCGCACTTAAGAAAAAAGCAGCAGCATCGCTCCAGTCGTTTAGTTCGATTAGTTCTCCATTAAGGGGTAGACGACGAAATTCACTCAACAATTGCGTAGCCAGTTCACCAATATCATAACGAACATACCGCCCAAGAATAACTGCACGCAGGAGATTGGCCTTGGGCAAGCTGTCTGCCGTATCCATTGGACCTAATACCTGCGCCAGTTGATAGGCCAGGCTCAACCGATCTTCAGCAACCAACCGCCATACAAGGTTCCAAAGAATATCGGGCGTGCGCGCATCCGGGTATTGCAGGATTGTTTCCGCAATTTGATAAGAGGATTCATCAAAAGTTGTGGCTAAACGAGTTCGGACATCGTGTCTAAGCTCTCCACCCGTTACAGGCGTGGCGAAAGGCGATTCAGACAAGTTCGCGCCGGTGTCTTCACGAAGTTGTTCAAAATAAACAAAGGGGGATTCATCGGCTTCTACAAGTGCAGGTGAATCTGTTTCACCGTATGTTACTTCTTGTTCTAATTCTGTGAGGGTCGCCGACGTAGTTTCTACTCTTTCATCTTCTGATGGAGTTAGCTCGTCGTGTTGTTCTGCTACTTCTTCCGTAGCAGAAACTTCGGAAATAAGATCTATCGTTGAGGTTTCCTGCGACTCTGTATCGTCCGTTATCACAGAAAATTGGTTATCAGCTTGTTGTACAACGGAATTGGGAAGTGGATTATCATCCTCCATTCGCTCATCATGCACAACAGGGGCCGCTGACTGACGCAAGGAATCGTTAATGGGCAGTGGTTGGTGTTCAGTAACCTCGGTAATTTCGGCGCTGCTTATAATTCGGTCGCGTAAGATCGCGGTCACCAGTGCGCTATCGTAATGACTTGTAACCTGTGTATAAATTGTATTGAAAGTTTCATCATCAAGTTTAGCGCCGGCTTCAATCAAGATAAGTACGCCAGCCAGTGGATGCTTGCCTTCGGCCAACAGGATCAGTTGTTCGATCGGCAGATCTGTCCCTGCCTCTATCTGTTGTTGCAAAAGTGCGGCGGCTTGTTGACATGCAACTAACGGTGGAAAAGCGCTTTGGCTACGATGAACCAAAGCACGTACCCGGGCAAGCAGCCGCAGCGCTTCACTACGTAGTTGCTCCATACGCAATTGTTCCGCCCGTTGTTGTTCCTGTACCTGCCACAAGCGGGTAAAAGACGTAACTAAGTCATCAACCGATAGCTCCTGTGTTAGATTCTCAGCAATAATTGGTGAGTCGGTTGGTGTATCCAGCAATGCGATTGTATTTGCCACAGTGGCAAAATTAGATCGAAAGGAATTGGTGGCGGCAATAATTTCCTGTGCAGGTAAGCGGCCATGTAGCCTGAGTTGTTCAGCCGCAACAGATAGGTATTGGGCAAGAGCAAGCCCTTGTTGGCGTAGCGCATCAACTTGAACTTCTAGGGCAAGAAACCTTTCCATATCCATGATGATTACTCCCTGGGGTTTATGGTAAGTCAGTATCTACCTGTAATCAGCCCATGCTGTATTTTATAGTGTAGTCATGGTAAGTATAACACAAACTTGCTAAAATGGAAAGAGTAGATCAGCAAATTGTAAGCTTCCATTTTACCCTACTCCTAACGCTCACCGACTGGGCTGTTGGCACCCTCACGACGCCGACCGCTGCGCCCGACTCCCCAACACCGCCGGACTCCGCCGCATCCCCCAGATGATCGCTACGCCGATCAGGCTCAACCCGGCGGCGACGAGGAAGAGCTGTTGATAGCCCCACTGCGCGGCAAAGCGACCGCCAAGCAGACTGGTCGAAGCAAAGGTGAGACTCATCGCCATCGACACAATGCCATAGGCCACCGACCGCCAGCGCGCCTCGACCAACTCCATTTGGAACACTTGTAACGAGGGCATCCACATGGCGGCCAGGGAAGTTACGCCCAGCCCGCCGATGGCGACGCCCGCCCAGTGCGGCACCAGCGCTAAAGGCAGCAGGCTGATCGCCGTCGCCAGGGTCGTCATGGTCAGGAGCCAGGCGTGGCCGTGGCGCGCTGAGAGGCGCGGGGCAAACAAGGGAGCCAACACGGCGGCAAATTGACCGGCGCCGGTAATCACGCCGATCACTGCCGGGGTCAGTTGGAGGTCGGTGTCCATATAGGCGCTGCAAAAGGTCTGACAGACGGCAATGCCGACTTGGGCAAAGTAGACATGAAAGACCATCAGCGCAATCGTCAAGACTGGGAAGCCGGCCTGGATCTTCTCGCCGGTAGCGATGGCGACGGTTTGGCCGGGGCGGGCCAGGAAGAGCGGGACCAGCGCAAAGAGACCGACCGCCGCCGCCACCCACAGACTCAAGCGGTAGGGGTCGGGTTGATCGATGGAATAGCCAAAGAGGAAACCGAACAAGGTGGGCAGCAGACCAGCCACAATCGCGCCCAGAAACGAACCGAGGCCGCGCATCATGCTGTTGAGGGCGTAGGCGCTGCTGCGATTTTGCACCGTCGTCACCCCCATCAAGGCCGGCACCAGGTTGATGTTAAAGAGCGACCAGCCGCCGGAGGTGATGGCCTGGGTGATAATCGGCCAGGTGTTGTGGAGGCTGGCCGGCAGAAACTCGACCAACGGCAAGGCGGCCATGCCGATAATCGTGATGATGCCGCCGGTAAACATGGCCTTGCGTGTGCCGAAGTAGCTGCCCGCCGCGCCGCTGGGCAGGCTCATTGCCATGTAAGCGATGGCCCCGGTTGCGCCGAAGAGGCCCAAGTATTCCAGACCATAGCCCAAGCGGAGGATGTAGAGGGTCTTTGACAAAATCTGAATCCCCATAAAACTGACGGCAAAGATCGCAGTGGCGGCCGCCAGCAACAGGTTATCGCGGGAAAAACGTGCTTGTGAAAACTGAGCTAACATGACGGAGCCTTCAACTCGCTAGTGTTTTGGGTGATGATGTAAGATTATTAAAGTGCAGCAATGAGAAACCCCACTGCCAACAGCACACTAAAGACCAGACTCAAGCGCGCCGTTCCGGCCAGCGTGGCATTGAGTGCCTTGCCTTGCGTTGTGAAGACGGCGCGCAAGAGCGGCAACGCTAACGGCAACGAGAGCCAGGGCAGCAGCACCCATACGCTTTGGCTTTGACCGAGCCAGAGCCAGAGCGGCGTCAGATAGGCGATCACGAGCAGCAGCAGGTATTCGATCTGCGTCCCCTGTCGCCCCAGGCGGACGGCCAGGGTGCGTTTGTTGGCGCGGCGGTCGGTGTCGATGTCGCGCAGGTTGTTGACGACGAGAATGGCGGTGATGAGCAGACCGGGCGGCACGGCAGCCCAGATCACCGGCGCCGGCAGGGTATGGGCTTGCACATAGTAGGAGCCGCAAACGGCTACCAGTCCAAAGAAGAGAAAGACAAAGAGATCGCCCAGGCCGTAGTAGCCAAAGGGAAAGGGGCCGCCCGTGTAGGCAAGCGCCGCCAGCAGCGCCGCCAGCCCGGCAATAAAAATCGGCCAGCCGCCCGCCCAGATGAGATACAAGCCGATGAGCGCCGCCGCGCCAAAGATGACAACCATCCCCCAGCGCATGGCATCCGGCGTCAGTAGACCGGCTGAGGTGACGCGGGTTGGCCCCAGCCGTTCGCTGGTGTCGGCGCCTTTGAAGAAGTCAAAGTAGTCGTTGGCGAAGTTGCTGCCGATCTGGAGCAACACGGCGCAGAGCAAGGCGGCCAGCGCCGGCCCTACCTGAAAGACGCCGTCCGCAATGGCCAACGCCACGCCCACCAAAATCGGGCCGACCGCAGCCGGCAAGGTTTTCGGACGGGCGGCTAAGACCCAGGCTTGTTGCGCCGTGACGGGCGGTAATGAATTCATACGGTGCCGTTACCTTCATGGTTGCCCCACCCCTGTCGCTTGCTCGTCACCCGGGAGCCTGTCGGGCGCGGCGTGGTGATACCGCGCCCAACAGGCTCCCGACGCTCCGCGTCCGCGGGGGACGCGGAGCCTCCCGTCGGGTTCCCACGGAGACCGTGGGAACCAGGGTGGGAAATTATTGTTGTTCGAGAAAGCGCGCTACGGTCAGGTTATGATCCGCTACCAGGGCTAAGGCTTCGCGGAGGATGGCGGCTTTGGTTTTGGGTAGCCCGACTTTCGACGCGTCGAGCAATAATTGTACCACAGGCGGCTTGCCACTTGTCACCATCGTCACCGTCAGATAACGATATGCGTCCAGGTGTTGGCTCTGTTGGAGAAAATGGGTGAGGAAGGCTTGGCCCTGTATGCCGCCGCGATGATTGAGGAGCAGATCAAACAGCCCCACCAGCACGACTTCATGCTTGGATTCGCCGTAACGGGTGAGGATGCCGGGCAGCAGATCGGGGCGCAAGTGAACCAGGTTGCTCAAGCAGGTGGAGACCACTTCGGGCAACGTATGCGCGCCATCCTGCATGACATAAAAGTAAAGGGCAGTTGTCTCACTTTGGGCCGCCAGGACTTTGGCGGCGGTCAGGGCCGGTTCGGCGGACATAGGGTCGGTGTGTTCGTTGGCTAACAAGCGCACGGCGTGATAGCGCGCCAGTTCATCCTCCACCTCGACCAACGCCAGCAGCGCTGCCGACCGCAACATGGCCCCTTCTTCCTTAAATTGGGGTGGGGGAAAGACAAAGGTTTCCGCCGCTTGCGCCAGGAACGGGGCATCGGTCGGCAACACGATTTCACGCAAGGCGCGGAGAATGGCGGCGCGCATGTAGGCCGCGGGATCCAGCTTTTGGCTATGAGCGCTGTAGTGAGCATAAAGATCGAGCAGCGCCCCTCTAGCCGCCGACCAGGGTTGGCGCGTCAGGGTTTGGACTGCCGCCAACACCACTTCTGAGCCGTAACGAGCCTGGAGCAAGTTCACGGCGTAATCGGCTTGCGCTTGCGGGTTGCCGGCCAGGGCGCGTAACTGTTGCACCTGGCCGGCCTGGGCGGCATCCTTCTTTTTAGCCATGATCGATCAACGCCTGCACACAATCGGCGCCTTCGTTGCG
This sequence comes from Caldilinea sp. CFX5, assembly GCA_021405325.1. The sequence goes on from QWII01000010.1 coordinate 49,784, forward strand.
GGTGTTGTTGACATAAGTGCTGACCGGATAAGCCATCAGGCCATCATCAGCGTAGGGGCGCAACAGGTGTTGCAGTTGATCCATCGCTTGGGGCGTTTCATCACGACCGGTCCCCAGCCACTGGGCATAATCTTCCGGTGCGATAATGACCGGCATCCGGTCATGGAGCGGCGTCATCAGGGTATTGGCGGACGTGGTCAACAGCGTACAACTTTCCAGCGCCGAGCCGTCGGCCCCTTCCCAATATTCCCAGAGACCGGCAATGGCAAAGGGCGCGCCGTCGGGCGTGGTGATGTAAAAGGGTTGCTTGCCTTTGCCCTGTTTCTGCCACTCATAAAAACCGTTGGCTGGCACCAGGCAGCGCCGCCGTTTGAACGCGGCCCGGAAGGCCGGTTTTTCCGTGACGGTTTCCGCGCGCGCGTTGATCATACGGGCGCCCATCGACGGGTCTTTTGACCACGAAGGCACCAGGCCCCAATAGGTCAACGCCCATTCACGGGCGGCGCTTTGCGGGTTCATACGCACGACCGCGACCGGCTGCGTCGGCGCAATGTTATAGCGCGGCACAACCACCGGTTCCTGCGGCAGTTCAAAGAGTGTAGCTAGCTGGTCGGGCGGGGCGGTGAGGGTGAAACGTCCACACATGGCAACCTCTCTTTCTGTTGGACAGTCGGCGCTGGTCAATGACCAGCGCGACAAAGAGACCGAACATCTGTGCTTATTTTACAACAATTGCTGTAGATCCGCAACCTGACAAACGGCTCTTGGGTTACAGCGTAGATGGAGTAGAATAGAGAAGCATCGTAACGGTGATTTATCAAAAAATAGTGAGGAAGGGCATGATTCACCCGACATTCCAAGTAAGCGAAGAAATTTATATTCATGCGGCGCGTGAAGCAGTTTGGGCGCGTTGGATACGGATCGGGGAGTGGCCGCGCTGGCGGAGCGATGTTAGCTTGGCAAAGTGGCTCGACAAAGAACAGTGGCGAGAAGGCGCAACCTTTGTGCTGCAGCCTGCCAACGGGGTTGTCACGCAGCAGCGCTATCTCATTCGTATGGTCGTGCCGGCGGATACAACCGTCTGGGAGAACAACAGCCGCAGCCAAGGAGTAGTTTACACGCTTCATCTGGCTGATCAGGTGGGCGGCTGCAAAGTGGCCCTGCGCTGCATCTTTCATGGCTGGGGTTCGCTGCTGAAGCGATTCAATGCCGTCGGCGAAAAAGCCAGGCTACACACCCTCCTCACTGCGTTGAAAATGGTTGTAGAACAGCCTGATTCGCGCCGGTAGGCGCCTCGCGCTCCCAGCCGATCGGTGACCAATGGTTAGGACGCCGGTCACGGACCGGCTGGGAGCGGGTGTGGTTACAATAACTTCAATTCCCGTGCCAGGACAATGGCCTGGGTACGGCTGCGTACGCCCAATTTGCCATAGATTGCCGCGGTATATGACTTCACCGTTCCGACCGTCAACACCAGTTGATCGGCGATGGCCTGGTTGGAAAGCCCCTGTGCAATCAAGGTTAACACCTCCAACTCGCGCGGCGTCAGCGGTTCGATCAAAGGCTGGGTCGGGGCGGTGGTGGATGGCCGCGCGGGCGGCGGGGCATCGGCGCTCGGCAGCGGCAAGGCGGTGATCTGGCGCTGCAATTGCTGGATCAGGGTGACCACATCCTGGCCTGCTTCTTGCGCTTGTGTTTTACTGGCCAGGTTATGCAGCCGAAGAATCTGTTCGGCACGCAGCCGTAAATCGGCGGTGCCGGCTTGATTGGCCAAGACAGCCGCCAGGGTGCGCCGCCCCATGGCCTGTTCATTCAAGGCCAGCAACCATTCGCCCAAGCCAACCAGCACCACACTGGCATAGGTCGCCAGCCGTTCGGTGGCGACAATGGCGAGGGCGCGCAAAAAGTAGTCGCGCGCCTGTGCGTGAAGCTGTTGATTAGCGGCCACTTCGGCCAGACCGGCCAGGGTGCGGGCAATCCCCTTTTGGTCGCCGGTCTTTTCGTAGATTTGCAATGCTTCACGAAAGAGATGGTTGGCGGTGCGCCCGTCGCCACGGCGGCGCTCATTTTCGCCATGCAACATACGCGCCATCGCCATGCCCTGCCGATGACCGGTTTCCTGACGCAAAGCGTAGCCAGCTTCAAAGTGGCGGGCGGCAGCATCGAAATCACCTTCCACCATCGCCACCTTGCCCAGTTCATTGTAAACCGAGGCCAGCAACCAGCGGTCGGCCAGCGGTTCCACTACGGCAAAGGCCCGGTTGGCATGACGTCTGGTGGCGACATAGTCCCCCAGCGCATAGTAAGCGCCGGAGAGCATGACATGGGCATAGCCGAGGTTGTACGCGTTCCCTTCGGCCTGCGCGTGTCGCAATCCTTCGTCGCCATAGTCGCGGGCACCGGTAAAGTCGCTGCGCATCCAAGCAATGATGCTGAGGGACAAGACCGGGTCGGTGAGCAAGCCGTTGCGATGGGGAAAGTCCCCGGCGGCATAGAGACGGCGACTCTCCTGTAAGCTTTGCGCCGCCTGGTCGAGCCGGCCCAGCAACAACAAGGCATGACCACGCACAGCCAGCAGATAGGCCACCAGCGACAGCGCATGTTGATCGGGCACGGTCTGTTCGGGCACGGTCTGTTCGAGCACGGTCTGTTCGAGCACGGTCTGATCGAGCACGGTGCGCGCCTGTTCAATGACTGGCGCAAAGAGATCGATTAGCTCCTGATAGCGGCTTTGGGCATTGAGGTAGGCGGCCAGCGGTTGCGCCATCTGAAAAAGCCGCTCCCAGGCGCTGGTTTGCACCGCCCAGCGCCAGGCGGCGTTGATGTTGTCCCATTCGGCGCGTAGCTCCTGCACGGCGGGGTGTTGCGGCTGGCGAAAGGCCGCTTCGTCCGGTCGATTACACAGGTTCCGGTAGTAGTCGCAGTGAACCGCTTGTAAGCCTTGCATTTCCACCGGATCGGCGGTGAGACGGTTCCAACTGTATTGGCGCACCAACCCGTGCAGATGGTAGCGCCCGTCACCTTCCAGCCGAATGAGCGATTTATCGACCAGTTTGGAGAGGAGGAGCAAGGTGGCGCCTGTCACCTGTTCAGCGGCATGACGACGAAAACCGCCGTGAAAGATGCTCAGACGGCAGAAGATCGCCTGTTCAACCGTACTTAACAACGACCAGGACTGTGCGAAGACCGCCTGCATATTGCGATGACGCGCCGGCAAATCGCGCAGGTTGGTGGTGAGAAAATCGATGTTCTGTTGGATTTCAGTGGCGATCTCAGCGCAGGTGAGGGTACGCGCCCACGAGGCGGCCAACTCCAACGCCAGCGGCGCCCCTTCCACCAACTGACAGATGAGGTTGACCGGTTCGCGCTCGTTCGCCAGCACAAAATCACGCCGAATGCGGGCGACGCGGCTGACAAAAAATTGCACGGCATCACTATCAACGGCATCAGGCGCTTGGGTGGCAACGGTCAAGGCGTTCGACCAGGTCAGCCCCTGGACGGCAAAGAGCCATTCGTCTTGTAAGTTCAGCACCTCGCGCGAGGTGATCATCATCTTCAGCGCCGTGGTCTGCGCCAGTAAGTCACTGATCACCAGCGACCCTGTTTCGACCAGTTGCTCAAAGTTATCCAGCACCAAGAGGATGGCGCGGTCGCGCAGATGTTCATGGAGCCAGCTTTGCGCATCACCATGCGTCGGCTGGGCGAGACCGAGCGCATTGATCAGGGTGGACACCAGCGCCGAAGCCGTGTATACTTCGTCCAGCGCTACAAAGCAGGCGCCGTCGGCAAAGCGGGGTGAGGCCGTCAGCCCGCTCTCAATCGCCAGGCTGGTTTTACCCACGCCCCCCGGTCCCACCAAAGTTAGCAGGCGACAGGCCGGATTCTCTAAAAGCTCATCCAGGGCGCGCAATTCGCTACGCCGCCCGACAAAGGAAGCCGATCGATGGGGAAAATTGCGGGATTTTGTTTTGTGGGCAACCGTGGTTGAAATCATAAGGCTATTGTAGTTAGCTTTTCCGTAGGTCGCAAACAAGAAAAAAGTGTAAGGATTTTATCGTATGACTTACTTACGTGCGCTCATTCTCGGCGCCGGCTATGCCGGCGAAGGACACACCCTGGCCTTGCGCCGTGCCGGGGTGGACGTGGTCGGCATGGCAAGCCGCACCGCCGGCAGTTGCCAAGAGACGGCGCAGCGGCTCAACATTCCGCACGCCGGCACTGACTGGCGTACCATGTTGGCTGATCTGCAGCCGGCGATTGTCGCCGTCGCCACCCCCGGCAACACCCATCTGACAATGGCGTCGGCGGCGCTAAACGCCGGTTGCCACGTCTACTGTGACAAACCCCTCGCTCTCACTGCCCCGGAGGCGCGCCAACTCTATCAGATCGCCAAGGCCAATGGCGTCAAGACCGCTTATGCCGCCAGCTACCGTTATCAACCGCAGACGCTCTATGCCCGCCAACTAATGCAGCAGGGTGTGCTGGGTGCGATCTACGAAGTGGAATGCGTCTCCCACTATAACTGGCCCAAACTCATGCCCTTTGGCTGGCCCCACCGGCTCGACTTGGGCGGCGGGCGGCTCAATAACAACTTTACCCATAAATTGGCGATTGTCCAAAATATGGTGGGCGGTGAAATTCTGGCGGCAATGGGGGAGACGCGCAATGATTTGGGGCGCGTGCCGGTCGCCAACAAGGTGCATGATTTTCGCGATTACTTCAAACAGGTGTTGACGCCAGAGGAGGCGGCCAGGAGCGAATGGGCCGAGGTAGACAGCGATTGGTCGTATACCGTGCTGGTGCGTTTGGGTCAACGTGGCGCGCCGCCGGCCCAAGCCGTCTCGGCGACTTTCCGCCACTCAGCGCTGACTTTCGGCAAAAATGCGGATTATGTTGCGGTTTATGGGGAAAAGGGTGCGCTCCATATTGAAGGGGCGTACACGCAAGGGGCCATGCATCTGCGCACCGGCGACACCTGGGAAGAATTGACCATCCCGGATGAAATCCACGCTGCGTTGCCGCCGGAGCCGGATCATTCGCAGCGGAATTGGGATCAACTGGCGCGGGAATTTGTGGCCGATATTCGCGGGGAAGGCTACCGTGGCTATCCGACCTTTCGCGATGGCTGGATGCACCAACAGGTGATCGACAGTGTACGCAGCGACCACGGCTGGAGCAAGATTGCAGGTGATCTGCCGGAATGACCAAGTCACTACAACCAACCATGTTGTGGGAAGCTACCGATCCACAAGTTGCACTGACCCAGCGTTTCCAATTTGCCACCGCCGAAGCGGCTCAGGAGTGGGTGGTCGCAACAATAGCCCATACCTATGGCATCACCGCCACGTCGATTGACCGACTGGTCATGAGTTCTTACAATCTCATTGCCTGGCTGACGACAACCGCGGGGCCGCTTTTGGTCAAGTGCTGTGCATGTGAGGCAGCACATCAGCACTTGCTACATTGCGGTGAACTTGTCCAATGGCTGGCGCAGGCTGGGTTGCCGGTATCGCCGCCGTTGGTGGCGACCACAGGCACAGTGCAGAACCGCTGCGATCATCTGTCCGTCAGCGTGCAACGAGTGATCACCGGCGAATTACTAGAGCCAACGAACGAGAAGCAGGCTCATGCTGCGGGTGTAACCTTCGCCCGACTGCATAAGGCGCTGGCAAGTTATCTGCAGGCGGCGGTATTTGCGCCACCTGTACCGGTTCCGGCCTTGCCCACCGCGGTTGCAGAGCGGGTTACCCAGGAAATGGCTGCATTCACCGAGCCGGCGCTGGTTGAGGGCAGTCGGCGCTTGCTGCAACAGATCCAGCGCCTTGATACCACCCTGTTGTCACCACAACTCGTTCATGGGGATTATCGGGCGGCGAATTTGCTTTGGCAGACGGGCAAAATCGCAGCAGTGTTGGATTTTGAGGAGGTGCGCTGGGGTTATCGTGTCAATGATTTGGCGTGGGCGGTAGTCCATTTAGGGACGCGTTATCATGATTGGGGGCCTGTGGTGCGCACAATCCATCAGACCTTTTTGCGCGGCTACACAGCAATCGAGCCATTGACGCCGACAGAAGCGGCGTGGCTACCGCTGCTACTCACCTGGCACACGATCAACTTGACCAACGCGGCAGCCAGTAGACCGGCGCAGGCGATTGGGATTGAAGCAATGACCTTTTATCTCGACCACACTGCTGCAGACAGCGCTTTGCTATAACGCAGCAGGTTTTGTCCCGTAGGGACGGTTGAGTTTAGGGGCGAAAAAGGGAAAGAAAAGATGACCCGTCCCATCGGGACGCTTGAGTTTAGGAACAGGGATTCTCATTTTCCCTAAACTCAACCGTCCCTACGGGACGGGTCAATCAAAACTTATTTTACAGAACACTACACTGGCCGCATTTCGGTGATTGCGTTCTGAGCCAACGTCACAAAGGCATCAACAGTCATTGCGCCGAGATCCTCTTCTGTGCGCAGGCGGACTGCCACCTGGCCGTTTTCCATTTCGCGGTTGCCGATGACCAGCATATAGGGCACTTTTTGCACCTGGGCGTCGCGAATCTTGGCTGTCATCCGTTTGGCGGTATCATCCACCTCAACCCGCAGCCCGGCTTTCCGTAATTGTGCAGCCACGCTTTGGGCATAGGCCAGGTGATGATCCGTAATCGGAATGATGCGGGCCTGCACCGGCGCCAACCAGACCGGCAAGGCCCCTGCTGTATGTTCGAGCAGAATGCCGATAAAGCGCTCCATCGACCCATAGATCACGCGGTGGATCACCACCGGCGTCTTTTCGCTGCCGTCACGATCCACATAGACGCAGCCAAAACGGCGCGGCAACTGGAAATCCAATTGGATCGTCCCCATCTGCCACTGGCGCCCTAAGGCATCCTCCATGAGGATGTCTACTTTGGGGCCATAAAAGGCGCCGTCACTCTCGCCAATCAGATAATTACCTGGCCCCACTTGCTCGTCGAGAATCTGCTTGAGCGTCCATTCGGCCTTTTCCCAAGTAGCCAGGTCGCCGACAAAGCTGTCAGGGCGGGTACTCAGGCGACATTTATAGGTCAGGCCAAAGATGTGATAGAAGAGATCGGCCAGCGCAAAGATCCGTTCATACTCTTCGTCGATCTGCTCCTCGGTGACAAAAATATGGGCGTCATCCTGTTGAAACTTTTGGACGCGCAGCAGCCCATGCAGGGTGCCGGACAGTTCAAAACGATGCAACATATCACAATCTGAAAGCCGCAGCGGCAGTTCACGGTAGCTGCGCACCTTTAGATTGAAAAGTACCATTGCATTGGGACAATTCATCGGTTTCAGACCGTAGGTTGTGTGTTCATCAACCGGCATAATGAACATGCTATCCTTGTAATGTTCCCAGTGGCCGGAGATTTCATAGAGCTTGCGCTCATTCAGCAGCGGCGACGCTGTCTCCTGATAGCCATGCTCTTCATGCACCTTGCGCCAGAACGCCAGCAACTCATTTAACACCTTCAAGCCCTTGGGCAGCCAGTAGGGCATCCCCGGCGCCGTGGCATCGAAATGGAAAAGCTCCAACTGCTTACCGAGCCGTCGATGGTCGCGCTTTTCGGCCTCTTCCAAGCGCCACAAGTAGTGCTCCAACTCTTCTTTGGAGCGCCAGGCTGTGCCATAGATGCGCGTCAGCATAGGGTTCTTTTCATCGCCCCGCCAGTAGGCGCCGGCGACCTTGGTCAGCTTGATGGCGTTGGGGTCGATGGCGCTCGTCGCGGCCACATGGGGACCACGGCAGAGATCAACAAAGGTATCCTGCTGGTAGACCGTGATGACGGGCAGGTTGTCCTCGTCCAGCGGATTGCCGTACTCATCTTGTTGACCCTGCACCAGCCCATCGATCAGTTCCAGTTTGTAGGGTTGCTCGGCAAAGAGGGCGCGGGCTTCCTCCGGCGCAACCGCACGCACGGTGAACGGATGATTCTCCTTGATGATGGTGCGCATTCGCTCGGTCAACCAGGCGAGATCCTCATCCGTTGGGGAGCGCGGCAGATCGAAGTCATAATAAAAGCCGTCTTCGATGGGCGGGCCAATGGCCAGCGCGGCCCCCGGAAACCATTCCAACACAGCCTGCGCCAAAATATGGGCCGCCGAATGGCGGATGCGGTAGAGTTGCGGATCGTAGCCGCTGGGAATATGGGCCACGCTTTCAGCAACTGTGGGTTGTTGGACACGCATGGTGTACCTCCTTTTGTAGAACCGGCTTCGCTAGTCGGGTAGTCCAGAGTCGCTTAGTCCAGAGTCGAGTAGTCTAGGACTTCGGACTACGAGACTAACAAACAAAAAGAGCGCCCGTCCGTCTGGGACGAGGGCGCTCTGGCTCGCGGTTCCACCCAGCTTGGCTGCCCGACACCAGGGAACGATGTCAACGCAGCCCGCTCACAGCAAGATAACGGCGCTACCCGGATTGCCATAGTAGGTGATTCGATAAATAGGTGATTGGGTCATCCGGTGCTTGAGCCTGTCGAAAGCACCGGATGACCCAATCACCTATTTTTCATTCCGTTCCGGCAACCAGCTCAGAGAAGGTATCACAACGTTCAATGACGGGCAAGGCTTGCACCCGATGGCCTCGCTTCTCTGGCGTCGGTGGCGCTGTGACGTGCTCTCTTCAAAGCTTTTGATCACCATAGCAGAATTTTGGGCGCCTGTCAAGGGGGTTGGAAAACGAATTTTGCCGCAGCTTTTTTTGACAAGCGCTTTTCCTGCCAATTAAGGTGGCATGGTAATGAAGGAGGTTTGTTTGCGTTTTATTAGTTTTACAACTTCAGCATAAAATTTTGCAACTATTCCCAAACAGGTGCGTAATAAGCCATTGGTTCCATTGTGTGACAATTTAATCACTGGTAAGTCGGCAGCGCTGGTTTGTAAACATCCCTTCATGGTTGTTTATTTACCTATTTTTCGATTTACTATATACTGGACGTTGTACCCAGTGTCCAGCAGATCGCCAGGCAACGCGCCCGCAGCCATTGATCTGTTATTGTTAGTCCAGAGGAGTTTTGGTTGAATGAAGAAAGTTGCTCGCCCTGTTGCGCTGGTTGCCGCCCGTCCGGCGCAAGCAGCCTTGCTTATTGTCATTGCGTTGGCGCTGGCGGCGCTGGTGATTCCCTTTACTGTTCATCCACTCCTTCTGTGGTGGCAGGCGGGGGCGGATACAGCCAGTGAAGCGTGGCCGGACGCGCCGGCCACCTACGCGCCACCATTAGTGGCGCCGATCAACCAAAGCGCCCCCCAGGCCACACCGATTCCACTAACAGCGCCGGTCTGGCAGGAATTGAGTTATTTGACCAGCGTCGAATTTACCACCGCCACCGTCGTTCAGGAGGAGCGCACCACCGAACTGCCCTGGCTGGGTAAGGTGGTCAGTGATCGCTTGCTGCTGAAGGCAGTGGGCGAGGTGCAGGTCGGCATCGATCTCAAAAAGGTGCATGATGTGCAGATCAGCGGCAAAACCATTCGCTTCACCGCGCCCGAACCAATGGTCACCAGCGTTGAATTGCTGCCGGAAAAGTCAGAGGTGTATGAGCGCGTCAATGTCTGGCTGCTTTCCCAATACGCCGGGTTGGAGACCAGCGCCCTGGAACAGGCGCGGCGCCAGATGCGCGATGACATCACCAACAATGCCAGTATGATGAAGCTCGCCGCTGAGTTCGCCCGGCTGCAACTGACCGAATTTTTGCAAAAGATCGGCTTCACCACCGTTGAGATTACCTTTGAGCAGCAGCAGGAGTATGATTAAATGAGCCAGTCCATCTATGAAACCGCCCAGGCCATCACCGTCCAGCCGCCGCAGGCTGTGAGTCGCCCCCAATCAGCCACCCAGCCGGCCGTCGCGCCCCAGCCGTCGCTGTTGCGGTCGTTCTTCACCTTTCTCGGCTGGCTGACGATTTTGACGCTGGTGTTGGTCGCCGTTGTCACCTTGTCCAGTGTCTGGTTGATGAGCAACACGGCGCGCGATCTTTTCAATCTGGATACAAAGACGACGATTGTCACCAGCCAGGCCATTGTCGAGTCGATCAAGGGGGTGAACAAGCAGATTTTTATCGAACATTACAACACGGTCGATATTGATTATACCGAAGCGCCGGAGGGCTGGCTGCGCTTGCTCGGCATCAACCAGAGCTTTGTCCTGCTGCTCAAGGGGCGCGTCCCCGCCGGCTTTGATCTGAGCCAGTTGCGCCCCGAAGATGTCTGGGTGAGCAGCGACGGCAGGCGGGTGCAACTGGTGCTGCCGCCGCCCATGCTCTTTGTCGATAATGTCAACATCGACTTTGAAAACAGTCGCATCCTGGCCGAGCGCGATAGCTGTCCCGATTTCCTCTGTCAGAATCAACTGGGCGTCTTCAAAGATCAGATGCTCCCCGAAGGGCGCAAACTGCTCATGGCCGCTTCGCAACAGAGCGGGATTCTCGACGAGGTGGCAAATGATGGGAAAGTGTATTATGAGCAGTTTCTCAAGTCGCTGGGTTTTGCGGAGGTGCGCGTGTTGATACGGGGAGAGGTTGGGTAGCATACAGACGCAGATTTAGGGAGCGCGGATTTTTGCCTGTACACCGAATCCGCACGACCTGAATCCGCGTCTGTACACCTTAGGCAGGCAACGACAGGTATGATAGAATAAACCGCATGGAAACACGCAAACCTTTGCCGGTTGGCTTTCACACCTTTCGCGATATCATCAATGGCGGTTTTCTCTATGTGGACAAAACCCGCCTGATCTATGAGTTGATCCGCTATCCCAAAGGGGTTTACTTTTTGGCGCGCCCGCGCCGCTTTGGCAAAAGTCTGCTGATTTCAACGTTGGAAGAGATCTTCCGTGGCAACCGTGGCCTGTTTGAAGGACTTTGGCTCTATGACAGCCCTTACGGTTGGGAAAAACATCCAGTTATCCGCATTGACTTTAGCAGCGAACCCGCACGATCGGCGCAAGAACTCACTGAGGGGATCCAACGCATTTTAGGTCGCATTGCCACAGCTTATGGACTGACACTACCGGCTGGGCCTTACTATGCCCAATGGCAAGATTTAATCCGTCTGTTAGCAGTTGAAAAGCAGAAGGTTTTAGCTTGGAGGAGCCGGAGTGCTATATGGCGGTGCTGGCCGATTTTCTGGCGCGGGTGGAGTGTGGTCGGTAAAGTGTTGTCTTTACCCTGACCCACCATGAAATTACTTATTCCAGAGCAAAGCGCAAGCGTTCATCGCGTGAGAAACGCGGTGGCTGACGCTGTATCAACCGACTAGCGGTGGCTAAGAGTTGCTCAATCGCCACGGACCAGATAATGGCACTGCCGTCTTTGCTGCCGCTGATCACCTTCTGCCCATCCGGATAAAAGGCGACCGCCAACACCTCATCCGTATGGCCCGATAAGATACGCAGCAGGTTGCCCGTCGTCACATCCCAGAGACGGACGGCGCCATCCTTGCTGGCGGTGACCACCTGGCGGCCATCGGGGCTGAAATCAGCCGCCCAGACAATGTCGCCATGATTGCGCAGGCAGTAGCGTTCACGCCCCGTCGCCACTTCCCAGATGCGCGCGGTTTCGTCGTCGCTGGCGGTGACAATCAAGCGGCCATCGGGGCTAAAGAGCGCCGCGCAGACATTGCCGGTGTGACCGCTGAACTCGCCGATCTGCCGGCCCGTTGCGACTGACCAAAGTCGCACACTCTTGTCATGGGCGGAGGAGGCTAAAGACGACCGTTTTCACATCAGCGGTGTGACCGCGGAGGCGCGCCACTTCAGCGCCGGACGTCACATCCCAAAGGCGGATCGTGCCATCGTTGCTGCCGCTGGCAATCAGGGTGCTGTCCGGGTTAAAGACCGCTGACTTCACAGATTGGGTGTGACCTTCCAGCCGCCGGATCTCCTGACCGGTTGTGACCGCCCACAGGCGAATGGTTTGGTCTTTGCTGGCGCTGACCAGCCACTGACCAGTTGGGTTAAAGGCCAGCGCGTGGATACGATCACTGTGCCCAACCAACCGCCGTATAACCTGGTTGCCCGGTGATTGATAGAGCAAAATGCAAAAGTCCATAGCTGCCGTGGCCATAGTTTGCCCATTGGGGTTGCAAGCGACCGCCGTCACCCAGCCCTGATGTTGTTTCAAACGGTGAAGCTGTTGATGTGGTGTAGCCGACCAGACGCGCACGGTACAATCAGCGCCGGCGGTGACGATCTCGCTGCCGTCATGCCGAAAAGCGACCGACAAAAGCGGCTGGGTATGCCCTTCCAGCAGAAAGAGTTTTTGCCCCGTTGACAGGCGCCAGACCACGACAAGCCGTTCGTCAGTCGCCGCGACGAGGGTTTGACCGTCCGGGGCAAAAGCAAGGGAGCGCACAGGGGCTTCGGTATGTTGCAGACGTCGTAGGAGATGGCCCGTGGCGCTTTCCCATAGATGGATCACGCCGTCGCCGCCGGCCGCGGCCAACAACGCGCCGTCAGGGCTATAGGCGACTGCGTTGAGCGGGCCGGCGGTTGCGATTTCACACCAAGAGACGCCATGCGCTACGGTCCAAAGGCGCACAGTCTGATCTTCACTGGCCGTCGCCAACGTCGCGCCATCGGGGCTGAAGGCAAGCGCCGTTACGGTGTCGGTATGCCCGCGCCAGCAGTGCAAGCGTTCACCCGTGGCAATCATCCACAGGCAAATAGTGTGGTCGCGACTCCCCGTCGCCAGGAGTGTGCCATCGGGGCTAACGGCCAGGGCGCTCAGCGCCGCCGTATGACCGGCGAATTGGCGGATCGGCTGTCGGGTCGCCACATCCCACAGATACGCACAGTGATCATCGCCACCGGTCAGCACGAGGGGTTGGGTCGGATGAAATTGTGCGGCATTCACCCGACCGCGCGGCCCGGCAAAGACCGCAAATTGGCGCTTTCGGTTGCGATCCCACAGGCGGATCGTTTGGTCGGTGCCGGCGGTCAGCAGCCATTGATCGTCCGGGCTAAAGGCTGCCGCGGTGACCTGGTCAACATGCCCCTCCATACGGGGCGTAAAGGTATAGTCGGCCAGCCGCCAAAGGCGAACGGTCTGATCGTTGCTCACCGTCGCCGCCCATTGATCATCAGGGCTGATGGTTGCCGCACGCACGCGGTCGCGATGGCCGGTCAGTTGTCCCAGCTTCTCACCAGTAACGGCATCCCAGACAAAGGCGACGCGATCCCGGCACGCCGTAATCACCCTGGCGCCATCGGCATTGAAGCGGGCGTCAAACACAGGGCAGGGATGGAGCAGGCGGTGGATAGCGCGACTGAGCCGCAGATCCCAAAGATAGACAGTCCCATCCCAGCTTGCCGAAACCAACCGCGTCCCGTCGGCGCTAAAGTCCACCGTATAGATGCTGCTGGTCTGCCCCGTCAATTGTTGCACTTCACGGCCCGACGCCAGCTCCCACAGGCGAATCACCCGGTCATCGCAACCGGTGCTGATCAGTTTGCCGTCAGGGTGAAACGCAACTGTTTTCAACTCGTTGCCGTGGTCAAAGCGCAGGAGTTCGCGACCGGTTGCGCTTTCCCAGAGACGAGCAGTCCGGTCACGGCTGGAAGTGACAACCAAGCGCCCATCCGGGCTAAAGACGGCCATCGAAATACCGGTGGTATGGCCGCGCAAGGTGCGGATCACTTGGCCGCTTGACACATCCCACAGACACGCCGTGGCATCTTTACTGGCCGAGACCAGTTGTTGCCCATCCGCACTGAAGCGCACCGCCATCACATGGTTAGTATGGCCCAGCAACAAGCCGACCTGTTGTCCGCTGTCAAGCGCCCACAGACGAATCGTCTCATCATGACCGGCGGTTGCCAGCCGGCGGCCATCAGGGCTAAAGGCGACCGTTGTCACCTTATCGGTGTGGCGATGGCGCGGCAAGGTCAATTGCCAGGGCGGCGCCGTCTCAATGGCAAAGCGCAAGGCGGCATCGGCCTCTACGGTAACAAAGGGTTCGGTGATCACCTCACCGTCGGCCAGCCAGGTGGTTTGCACAGCCGCTTGCGCCAACAGCAAGGGTAGGCTCGACGCTCTGGCGGTTGGTTCCTGGGCTGCCACTTGTGACAGCGCCGCAAGTTGACCGGCGCGGGCGATACGCACCCGGCGTTCCGCCTGGTTGCGCGCATCTGCGACAGCCAGTTGACTTTGCTGCAAAAAGTCCCGCTCGACGGCGCTGAGGGCTTCCGGGTGGCGTTGCGCCCATTCCGCCGCTTGTTCCAGCCGTGCGCCGCGATAGAGCAGATCCGCGTCCTGGTGCAAGAGCCATTCCGCTGTCGCTTCCGTCAGGCGGCGATGGGTACGCAGATCCTCCCGTTCCTCGCGCAGCCAGGTCTGTAATTGGGGCCACTGGCGAATCAGCGCCTCATGGGCTACCTCCGCTTCCGCTTGATAGGTGGTGATCAAGCGGGCATCGGTGAGAATCAACAGCACTTCATTCAGGGCGGCGGCAGGAGCGGTAGCGGGCAATAGCTCCTGTAGCACCACCCGGCGGCGGGTATCGGGTACGCCTTCGCCCAATGCGGTGAGCGCCAGGAAAATCGTGCGGGCAATCTGCTGCTGCTCCGGCGGCAGACGCTGAAAAATGGCGTCGGCCGTTTGGGCAATGGCGCCTTGCACCCGACCGCTGGCAACGTAACCGGCCAGGGTGAGGGTGCGCCCTTCGCGGCGCTTCCAGGTTTCCAACAGCGCGTGGGAGAGCAGGGGTAAGGCCGCCGGTTCAGTCCCCACATCATGCAACAGCAGATCGACCAGCCCCGGCGCAAAGTGCCAGCCTTCCTGCTGTGCCGGCGCTTCAATGGCGCGGCGCAATTCCGCCGGCGTCATCTGACCGATGTAGATTTGATAGAGACTCAAGGCGCGCCGCAACGGCTCATACTCGGCGCAGTGGGCATAAAAATCGGCGCGCAAGGTCAGCACCACAAAGCAATGGGGATTGGCGGTAAAGGCGGTCATCACGTTGTCGATCAACGCTTGCCGCAAGGCCGGATCGCTACACAGGGTGAAGATCTCCTCAAATTGATCGATCACCACGATCTGTGCGCCAGGTTGACCCGCCTGTTGTGTGGTGAGGCCGGAGAGATAAAAATCGAGATAACGCCGATCCTGCGCCAGCCCATCGCGCAATGCCAGCGCGGCCAGCGTGTTGCGCGTCTCCGCGGTCACGGCCACGGCCAACGCCTTTAACGGGTCGCTCGTTGGCGTCATGAGATAGATCGTCACGCCGTGGTCGCCGGCCAGGGTCGGCTCGCGACGGAGGGCCGGGATCAGGCCGGCGCGCACCAACGAGGACTTCCCACTGCCCGAAGCGCCGACAACCGCCAGAAAGCGTTGTTGGCGCAGATGCGTCACCAATTCGGCAACAAGCGCCTCCCGGCCAAAAAAGAGATGGGCGTCGGCCACATCAAAACAGTGCAACCCTTTAAAAGGCGGCTGGGCCGCCGCATCAGTAGCGTTATTCGGCTTCTCGCCGGTTTCCGGTTGACACCGTTGTTCCGCTTCCAGCAAGTGACGGCAAAAGAGTTCGCGCGCCTCACGGTAACGCGTATAAAAGGTGCTTTCCGACCAGCCCCAGCGCGTCACGGCTGTTCGCGCCAGTTTGGAGACCGGTTCACCAGCCAGCAACGCTTGCAAAAAAGCGGCATACACCGGCGCCTGATCCGCCACCTGGCTGGTCAGGTCAGTCAACAATTGGCGGGCGCTCTGATGGGAAGTCAGTTCGGGATGTTCGTTGACATAACGCTGCAAGAGAAGTGGTGCGATATCGCGCAAAAACTCGGTGATCGGCGCAACCGGTTTAGAGAGGTGCCGAAACAGTTGGGTTACAGTTGCAAAGACCGTCGCGTCGAGCGCTGCATCAGAATCCGCCATAGAGCCTTACTCTAGCACATGTTGGAGTAATTTGGAGTAAAGTTGGACAAATGTCATAGCAACACCATAGCAATTTGGAGCAAAACCTCTGCTATAGTGTAGCTAGGCAACCACAAGCCCAATCAGCGAGGGCACTGAGGAAACCGACAACACATAGCACCGGACAACCTGGGGCGTACAAGATTGTCACTGACCACGGTTCGTCAGCGTCCATTATAGCAAATTACCAATTGTCTGCCAAGTGCGCTGATTTTGTTAACGTTCTCCCTCTGCCCCTTTCTGCGCAGGCAAGGCCGCCCCCTTGCCGCCTTTGCCAATCGCTGGTCAATCGGGTGTTCCCCTGCTCCCGGTTGACCAGCGGAACGATGTCTTCTCCCATATGCCGATCGATGGACAGCAAGGCGTGAACGATCAGCAGCCACAATCCAAAGATAAGCAATCCGCTTCTTGCCACCTTTCCGTATCAGCTACACTCTGGTATAATTATGAGAGTTGTTGATTTATTTCGGTAATTCCTCGTTACCGGTTTATTTTCGTAACCTTCATATTATAATAGGGTGTTGACACAAATCTCCAACAGAGGCAAGTGTAGAGAAGGCGGCAGGTCTATGGTCGAAGTCATTCCACTCAAATATGGCGTTACTTTTAAGCGGGTCTTTAGCGATCCGGTGATCTTCAGCGAATTTGCGTCGGATGTGCTGGGCTTTCCCGTGAAGGTTGAGCGGGTCTTTACTGAATATGAATATCCCGAACCCGTGGGCTATGTCAAGATCAAGTATGATTTGTTTGCCGAAGACACGACACAGCGCACCATCATCGAAGTGCAACACATTCGTGAAGACGACTTTTTTGACCGGTTCCTCTACTACCACCTCATCGGTCTGGCCGAACAGGTACGGGGCTACTCGGTTTATCGCTTCAACCGCAATGTCTATACCATTGTCGTCTTGACGCGGATGCCGAACGAAAAACATCTGCAATTCAGCTATGCCGTTAGCAACATGAGTCCGGTCAATGAGATGGGTACCCAGATTGAACTCTATCCCCACCGGCTGGTCTTTTTGGGGCCACGCAGTGTCAATGAGAAAACACCACCCAAAGTCCGCCCTTGGCTGGAGTTAATTGCCGATTCGCTAGACAGCCAAATAAATGAAGCCGACTATACTTCCGATCTTTTCCGCGACATCATTGAACGAATGAAACGCAATACCCTTTCGCCGGAGGAACTTAGCATCATCAAAGATGAAGCCGCTTGGGAAGAAGCGAAACAAAATGCACTTAGGGAAGGTCGCGCAGAAGGTCACGCAGAAGGTCACGCAGAAGGTCGCGCAGAGGGTGGACGAGAGAAAGCGCTAGAAATTGCCCGCGCAATGCTTGCCGACAATATCGATAAGGCAATAATTGCGCGCATAACGGGCTTACCACTAACCGAAGTTGAACAGATCAAGCTGACTTGATCAGCAATTGTCGATCAAAAAGGCGAGCCTGATGGCTCGCCTTTTTGATTTACTGCCAGTTCTCTAGCGTCTTCTTCATCGCCACACAGAACGCATCCGCCGTGGCACCATCCAACACACGATGGTCAAAGGTCAGCGCCAGCGTCATCATCGGTTTGAAGGCGAGGTGATCGCCAAAGTTGGCTTCCAGTGGGCTGCCGTTGCTGACAACCACGGCCCGTTTTTCAATCGCGCCGGTGCCGAGGATGCCGGCCTGCCCCTGATGGATGATCGGCGTCTGGAAGACGCTGCCGGAAGTGCCGTAGTTGGTCACCGTAAAGGTGCCGCCGCTCAGTTCTTCACCAGTGAGTTTATTAGTGCGCGCCTTTTCGGCCAACTCGTTGACCTGGCGGGCGATGCCCAACAAATTGAGATCACCGGCGTTTTTAATCACCGGCACGATCAAGCCACCCAAGCCATACTTATCGACCGGCAAGGAGGCTGCCATGCCGATGTTGTAGTAGTGATAAATGTGAATGCCATCATCGGCCCAACGGGCATTAGCGGCGGGAACGGCGCGCAGCCCCTCCACCGTGGCCGCGATCAGGTAGGCAGTGACGGTCAAGTTCACCCCCTGCGCAGCGAACTGGTTCTTGTTCGCCTTGCGGTGGTTGATGACCGCCGTCATGTCCACATCATGCCAGGTGGTAAGTTGGGGCGATGACTGCACGCTCTCAAAGGTGTTCTTGGCGATCAGTTGGCGCATCCGATTCGGCTTGACCACCTCTTCACCGCCGCTTGGGCGGGGGGCAGCAGGCGCCGGGGCGCTGGCTTTGGCCGCCGGCGCGGCTGGCTGTGCCGACGCCGCCGTCGTTTGCATCCACCCTTGGGGCGGCAGGAAGCGCTCCTCTACCTCTTCCGTCAGACCAGCGGCAGCAGCGGCGTTCAAAACATCGTAGCGGGTCAAAGTGCTCAAGGGGCGCCCAGCCGCTACACTCTTCAGGTCGAGGCTGTAATCGGCGGCGATACGGCGCACCTCTAAACTGGCGACGTCGGCCAGGTCGCCGGGTAAACCTTGCGCCGCCGGCGTTTCGGCTGGCGCGGGCGCGGCGCTGCCGCCATCCGCCCGCGCCAGCACATCTTCCTTGGTGATTTGACCGCCGGGGCCGGTGCCGGCGATGCCGCTCAACGACACCCCGCGGTCAGCAGCGATGCGCTTGGCAACGGGCGTCACTTTAACATCCTGGTCGGCGACTGGTTCAGCCGGGGGCGGGGTGGCAGGGGTGGCCGGCCATTGAGTGGTGGGTTCCGTTTGGGGCTTCTCAACGGCTTTGGGTGCGGCGCCATTGGTGGAGGGCGCCGGCGCACTTTCGACGCTTTCGCCTTCCGCGCCGATGATCGCCAGCACGCTGTTGGCGGTGGCGATCTCATTTTCGCGCACGTTGATCTTCAAAATTTTGCCGCTCACGGGGGCGGGCATTTCGGTGTCCACCTTGTCGGTGGCGACTTCTAAAATCGGATCGCCGGCCTTGACCGTGTCCCCTTCTTTCACAAGCCAGCGGCTGATCGAGGCTTCTTCCACACCTTCGCCCAATTCAGGTAATTTTACTTCGGTTGCCATGAGTTTCCTCGCTATGGACTAAATCTCTGAATCTCTGGTAATTAATTGAGATTGAGAGATTGGGAGATTCAGAGATTGAGAGATTCAGTTATTTCAGCATCTTCAACACAGCCGCTTTAATATGATCTTTCCAGGGCAGCACCTCGGCTTCCAACTCCTTGGAGACAGGGATGGAGACGGGGGCCATGCCCAGGCGACGAGCCGGGGCTTTGAGCAGATGGGGCGCTTCTTCGTAGATGCGCGCCACAATCTCGGCGCCAATGCCACAGTTGGCCTGCGATTCGTGAACGGCCAGCAAGCGCCCCGTTTTGGCAACCGACGCGTAGACCGTCTCCATGTCGAGCGGGACAATGCTGCGCAGGTCAACCACTTCCAGGTTAATGCCATGCTCTTTGGACAGCTCCTCGGCGGCGTCCAGCGCTTCTAACAGGCAGTAGTGGAAGGAGACCAGGGTCAAATCCGTACCCTGGCGCTTGACATCGGCCTTGCCAATCGGCACGACATACGCTTCGTCGGCGTTGGGCATTTCGCCGGATTTGTTGTAGAGCATCTTGTGTTCGAGGAAGACCACCGGGTTCGGCTCGCGAATGGCCGAAAGGAGCAACCCTTTGGCGTCGTAAGGGGTGGTCGGCGTCACCACTTTGATGCCGGGAAATTGGGAGAAAGAGCTTTCGACACAGGTACTGTGTTGCGAACCATAGCTCTTGCCGCCACCCTGTTGCCCACGGATCACCATCGGCACATTGACCAGACCACCGGTCATGTAGTGCATCTTGGCCGCCTGGTTGAAAATCTGGTCGGCACAAACCAGGTAAAAATCCATATACATTAACTCAACAATTGGCTTCATGCCGACCATGGCGGCGCCGACGGCCATCCCCATAAAACCTTGCTCACTGATCGGGGTGTCGAGCAACCGATTTTCGCCAAATTCTTCAAATAAATTACGGGTCACCCGGAAGAGACCACCGTAACGACCGATGTCTTCGCCCATAAGGAAGACGCTGGCATCGCGGCGCATCTCTTCTTTGATTGCTTCGTTAATTGCATCAATATATCGTACTCTGCGCATGACGCCTTACCCTTTCATCGCATAGACATCAGTGTATGCCTCGGCCCGATCCGGCCAGGGGCTGGTTTGTGCAAATTCGACCGCCTCTTCGACATCGCCCTCGACTTCCGACTCCACACCGCCGATGGCTGATTCGGTGACGCCCCGTTCCACTAATCGGTTGCGTAAGACACGAAGCGGTTCAAAGGCCCGCTGTTCTTCGATCTCATCCGGTTTGCGATAGGTCTCCAGATCACCGGCCATGTGACCAGCGAGGCGGTAGGTGATGCCTTCAATGAAAGTCGGGCCTTCGCCGGCGCGGGCGCGCGCCGCTGCATCATGGACGGCTTGGTAGACGATTTCGACATCGTTGCCGTCGATTTGCATGCTCTTCATGCCATACGCCTCACCAAATTTATAGATCTCTTCCACCGATGAGGTGCGGTGAATCGGGGTCATTTCCGAATAGCGGTTGTTTTCACAGTAGAAGATGATCGGCAAACGCCACTTCTGCGCCATGTTAAAGGTTTCGTGCATCACCCCCTGGTAGATGGCGCCGTCGCCAAAAAAGGTAATGGCAATCCGATCTTCGCCGCGCAGCTTGGCGGCAAGCGCCATGCCGGCCGCGTGCGGCACTTGCGCACCGACAATGCCATTGGCGCCCATCAACCCCAGCGAGGGGTCGATAAAGTGCATCGAACCACCCTTGCCCTTGGCAAAACCATCAGCCTTGCCCAACACCTCGGCAATCGCGCGACCAGGATTCATGCCACGGGCCAGTGAATGATGATGTCCACGATATGTACAGGTGAGGTAATCATCCGGGCGCAGCGCGGCGGCTGTGCCAACCGCGGCGGCTTCATGGCCGATGGCGGTGTGCATGGCGCCGCCGATTTTGCCTGAGGTAGCTAACATTAACAGCGACTCTTCTACCCGCCGAATCAAGACCATCATGCGATACATCTGTAAAAGTTGGTCAGTCGGCAGCACACCATGGGCGAAGCCGTTGAGTGCTAATGATGAAGGGACGCCGGCGTCCATTGAAATAATTCTAGGTACTTCCTTAACTGTGGTTGTCGTCATGAATGTCCTTCTCCCCATCCTATGAGTTTTCAGCCGACCTTATCATAGGGGCACGATAGTTCGTGCCCCTATGATAAGGTCGGCTAATTTTTGAAAATTGTTACGGTACTGTCGTTGCCAATAAAATCAATTCGCTCATCTACAGAAAGTGTGAGGTTTCGACCCGCCACACCTGTCAGGTTTTGGAAACCTGACAGGTGTTCACACTTTCCGTAGATGAGCCAATCAATTTCCTTTCACTCGGCTGCCTTTCAACAATCAGTAGACCGCAACGCAACCAAAGTGAAATGAATTGACTCTGGACTACGCGACTAAATGACTGCGGACTGCTGACAATAAACGTACTGCTGTCTCCTAGAGACTTTTGTTTTTTCAACAATCCTTGTATAATTGTCTGTATCGCTCGTTCCAATCACGAAATCGTTGTGCAATTCTTATACAAAATTCAAACAAATAGATGACAACAGGTCAATGACATAAACCAAATAGCTTACTTTTACGCTAAAACGTTTTTTCTTACCATAAGCCTAACTACATTGTTCACTGGCTTGCAATTTGTTCGTATCCATCTTGTTTTCGGTGTATCGCTCCGTTCGTAGTTGCGCCTCAAAGGCAACTGATGACCGGCTACGCGCGGAGCAAACAGCTAACTTTTGTCTGGCAGGCAACTGATAGCAATTCGTAGGAATGCCAACGTTGCTTTGTGCTTGATCAATTATTTACTTTGGAGGTGCGTTACAATGAGTGAAAATGGACAGCTCCCAAACCCTGTTCGTTATCCCGGCATCCCCAACACGTCTGACGGCAGCGGTACGGTCAGTTGGGTGGAGACCAACATCACCCAGGGCGCGTGCGCCTATCCGATTACGTCGTCGACGGTGATGGGGTCAAACTATGCAGAAGCCGTTGCCAACGGCAAGACCAATTTGTGGGGAGATCGGTTAATTTTTATGGAGCCGGAGAGCGAACACTCCTCTGCCTCGGCGGCGGAAGGGTTTGCGGTGGCCGGCGGTCGTGTTACCAACTTTACCTCGGGTCAGGGCTTGATCCTAATGAAAGAGGTGTTGTATGTTATTTCGGGCAAGCGCCTGCCCATTGTCTTCCACATCGGCGCGCGCGCCCTCACCAGCCACAGCTTGAATGTCCATGCCGGTCATGATGACATTATGGGCGTGGCCGACACCGGTTGGGGCCTCATCATCGGCAAGAACGCGCAAGCTGCCGGCGATCTGGCCTTGATTGCCCGCCGCGCCGCCGAGGATACGCAGACGCCTTTTATGAATGCCCAGGACGGCTTCTTGACCACCCACACCATTGAGAATGTGGTGCTGCCGGAGCCGGAATTGATGAAAGAGTTTATCGGCAAGCCGGAAGACAAGCTGATCAACCTGATGAACCCGGCCATTCCCATGATGTCGGGCGTGGTGCAAAACCAAGACAGCTACATGAAGGGCAAGATCGCCCAGCGCTACTTCTATGACCGCGTCAAGCCGGTACTCAAGAGCGTCATGGATGAGTTTTACCAGTTGACGGGCCGCCGCTATGATCTGGTGGAAAGCTACAAGATGGACGATGCCGAATATGCCATCGTCTGCATGGGCGGCATGGCCGAGACGGCGGAAGTCACCTGCGACTACATGCGTGAACAGATGAACATCAAGATCGGCGTCGTCCACGTGACCAGCTTCCGCCCCTTCCCCGGCCCGGAGATTGTCGAAGCCTTGCGCAATGTCAAAGCCTTTGCCGTCGTCGAGCGGTTGGATGTCCCGCTGGGGCAGAGCAACCCGTTGACGGCTGAGATCAAGGCCGCCTTTGCTGACGCCCTGGTTGGCACGCCCGACTATCCGCGCGTCCAGCAGATGCCGATGGTCTACAGCGGTTCCGCCGGCTTGGGTAGCCGCGATGTGCGCCCCGGCGACTTTATCGCCATTGTCAAACACATGATGAACGAAGGGCGCCGCTACTTCACCGTGGGCATCACCCATGAACTGGCGCTTGACAGCAGCTTTGACCCGGATGTGCGCCCGGCCGGCTCCTTCTCGATGCGCGGTCACTCGGTCGGCGGGTACGGTTCCGTCACCACCAACAAGGTCATCGCCACCATCGTCGGTGACTTGTTTGACCTTTATGTACAGGCGTATCCCAAGTACGGCTCAGAAAAGAAGGGGTTGCCCACCACCTACTATCTGACCGTTTCCGAAGCGCCGATTCGCACCCACTGTGAATTGAACTTTGTCGAATTTGTGCCGCTCAACGACATCAACGCCTTTAACAACGGCAACCCGCTCAAGGGTCTGCAACCGGGCGGCACCGTCTTTGTCCAGTCACCCCATACCGATCCGCAACAGGTATGGAACACGATCCCAGCCTACGCCCAACGCATCATCCGGCAGAAGGACATTCGCGTCCTCTACCTCGACGCCGCCGGCATTGCCCGCACGGTTGCTTCGTTGCCCGATCTGCAAGTGCGTATGCAAGGTATCGTGCTCCTAGGCGTCTTCCTCAAAGCGACGCCTTTCCTCGAACGCCGCCACATCAGCCAGGATGAGTTGATGACCGGCGTCGAGAAGAGCCTGCGCAAATACTTCGGTCGCCGTGGTGAGCGGGTCGTGCAAGATAACATGACCTGCGTGCGCCGTGGCTTCAGCGAGGTGCAGGAAGTGCCGCGCTCGATCATCAACCAGGTCCAGAGCAACGGCAAAGTTGTGAGCGACATCATGCGCCAGCGCGTCATCGCCTGTCGCCCCACCACCCCGCTCGCCAAGTTAGCGCAAGCGATGACCGACCAGGCCGTCAGCGCCATCTTTGTCGTGGACAACGAAGGCAACCTCCAGGGCGTGGTCAACAGCGCCGATCTGCAACGCGCCCAGAGCAATGGCAGCAATGGGAACGGCTACAGCAATGGCAATGGCAGCAACGGCCACCATGATTGGTCGGACCTGCCCAGCGAAACTATTATGAACCGCAATGTTGTCACCCTCACTGCCGGCGAATCGCTCCATGATGCGATGAAAAAGCTGGCAGACAATCATGTGCAACAAGCGGTGGTCGTACAGCGGGAAAATGGGCATCAGAAGCCCATCGGCACCTTGTCGGTTGCGGATTTGACGACTGTTGCGTGAGACGTAATTCGTGATTCGTGAACATAAGTTAGGCACAATTCACGCAGCACGAATTACGAATCACGCTTCTTTCCAAGGGAGATTTTATACAAATGGCTGGACCCATTTTTCTGATTGATGAAGATGTTACAACCGCGCCGGGCGCCAACGGTCATGCGAATGGAGCAAATGGTGCGGCGAAGAGCAATGGCAGCAGTGATGCTAGTTGCGATGTTGCCGGTTCGCTCTTTGAATTGGATCTGCTGGCCTATACGCGTGATTTTAACGAGCGGGTGATCAGCGCCTATAACGAGGGCGATGATGATCGCTTGCCGGCGGATATTAGCGTCGCCCGGTCGTTGATTCCGGCGGGTACTGGTGTGCTGCGCGACTTTTCCTATATTGCGCCGGAGATTCCTGAATTTGACCACAACAACTGTGTTGGTTGTATGACCTGTGTCACTGAATGTCCCGACACGGCCATTCTGGGCAAAGTGGTCGAGCCGTCGGTGTTGGATCTGGCGTTGCAAAATGAGAACGGTCAGGCGGAGTGGTTACGCCAGCAATGGGCCGTCACCAACAAGTTCTACACCGTGCCGGAGAAGAAGGAAGCCGGCAGCGGCGGCTACTTCGGCATTTTTATCGACCCGACCAAGTGCAAAGGCTGCGCCGAGTGCGTCCAGGTCTGCGCCGACTTGGGCTACAATGCCTTGAAAATGATCAAAAAGGAAGATGAGACGGTGCCCCAATACGGCCACGCCTTCAACTTCTTCCGCAACCTGCCCCACACGCCGGAACGCTTTATCAGCGACCGTGTGCTGGTTGACATGATGTTGGCTGATCGCAGCTTGCTCTATGTGGGTGGCGCCGGTTCGTGCGCCGGTTGTGGCGAAGCGACGGCATTGCGCATGTGGATGGCCGCGGTCGCCTTCCAGTCGGGCAAGGAGAACATCGGCATCATCAACTCCACCGGCTGCACCACCGTCTATGGCAGCACCTACCCCTACAACCCGTGGGGCGTCTCCTGGACCAACTCGCTCTTTGAGAATGGCCCGACCGACGCGATGGGCGTGCGCGCCCGCTGGGATCAACTGGGCTGGACCAACAAGAAGCTCTGGGTCATCGGCGGCGACGGCGCCATGCTCGACATCGGCTTTGGTTCGTTGAGCCGCATGTTAGCCAGCGGCATGAACATCAAGGTCCTGGTGCTGGACACGCAAGTTTACTCCAACACCGGCGGTCAATCGTCCACCGGCACCTTCACCGGCCAGGCGACCAAGATGAGTCCGCATGGCACGGTGGAGACGGGCAAGTCGGAAGCGCGCAAGGAGATCGCCCAGATCGCCATGATGCACCCAAATGTCTATGTGGCCCAAACCACAGCGGCGCACATGAATCACTTCTATCGCGTCTGCATGGAAGCCAACGAATACGACGGGCCGGCGCTCATCAGCGTCTTCACCACCTGTCAGCCCGAACATGGCGTCGGCGATCACGAAGCGTCGCAACGGGCCAAGATGGCGGTCGAAAGTCGCGCCTTCCCGCTGTTGGTCTACGATCCGCGCAAGGGCGAAACCGTGCGCGAACGGCTCGACCTCAAGGGCAACCCGAATATGAATGACGACTGGGCGGTTGACATGAAGACCAAACAGGCGATCACCTTTATCGACTTTGCCCGTGGCGAAGGGCGCTTTGCCAAACACTTTGACAAGCAAGGCAACCCCAGCGAGATGTTGCAGGGCGCCACGCGCGACCGTCTGGCAAACTGGCGCTTGTTGCAAGACCTGGCCGGTATTCGCAAAGAGGCCACTAAACCCGCCCCTGCCGCCGCCAAAGCAGCACCAGCAGCGGAGAAGCCGGTCGCCGCGCCGGCCCCGGTCAGTGGCAGCGCCGCTGATCGCATTGCCCAGGCCAAAGCCATGGCCGCCGCCAGAGCGGGCAAACCGGCCCCCACCGCGGAAGCGCCTGCTGCACCTGCACCAGCGCCGGTCGTTGCCGAAAGCGCCCCAGCCGCCCAACCCGGCGCTGTCCTCCCCGGCAGCAAGGGGGCTGATCGGGTAGCCCAGGCCAAGGCGCTGGCCGCCAAAAAGAAAGCCGAAGCCGAAGGCAAGGCGTAATCCATTCCTTTGTCCCGTCGGGACGGCTGAGTTTAGCCTTGAGAAAAAGATACTCCTATCTAAACTCACCTGTCCCGATAGGACAAAAAGTAATCTTCCCTGCAATCTAGAGAATCGCCCAATTTCCCAATCAACCAACGCCTACGCTAAAATTTGGTTTTTGATTAACCAATCCAATTTTAGCTAGATTCATACAAAGGAGAAACTCATGGCTGTAAGCACATCCTCGGCAACCTGGCAGGGCACCCTCAAGGAAGGGGCCGGTACGATGAAGGTGGGCGCCGGTCACTACGAAGGGCCGTTCACCTTTGCTTCCCGCTTTGAAGGGAGCAACAAAGGCACCAACCCGGAAGAACTGATTGGCGCGGCCCATGCCGGTTGCTATTCCATGTTCCTCTCGGCGTTGATCACCAACAATGGCCTGACCCCCAAGCGCGTCCACACCACCGCCACCGTCCACCTGGGCGCCGGCCCGGCCATCAACAAGATCGAACTGAATTGCGAAGCCGAAGTGCCGGGTCTGGATGCCGCCAAGTTTGACGAGCTGGCCGCGCAAGCCAAAGCCAATTGCCCGGTTTCCAAGGCGCTGGCCGGCGTCGGCGAAATTGTCCTGAACGCCAAGTTGGTCTAACACCACCATAAAACAACAGTAAGACAGTAAAACAGTGGGACAGTCGTTCAATCACTGTCCCACTGTTTTACTGTCTTACTGTTCCACTGGATGATTGACGCACTGGACAGTATCCATGACCCAGGAACACGCCCAACCCACCGGCCCCCGCTCCACCCAAACTGTTCACGCCGGCGAACGCCGCTTTCGCGCCCACCATAGTCTGACTGTACCGATTGTGCAAACGTCGGTTTATACCTTTGAAAAGACCGCGGATCTGCTCACTTATTTTGAAGAGCGCATGTTTTGGGATGAAGTCGAGCGCGAAGAGTATGGGCGTTATGGCAATCCCACCATTCGCGCCGTGGAGGCCAAGTTAGCCGCACTGGATGGCGCCGAGGATGCCGTGTTGGTCAGCAGCGGTATGGCGGCGGTCACCAACACGCTGTTGTTGTTACTGAAACAAGGCGATCACCTCATTCTCACTCACGATTGTTACCATCAGTCGCGTGACTTTTGCACCAAGTTTTTGCCTAGTTGGGGTGTCGAAAGTACGGTTGTGCCTTGTGGCGATTGCGAGGCGATCGAGGCCGCCATCCGTCCCAATACCCGCATGATTTATACCGAATCGCCGACCAACCCCTTTATGCGCTGTGTCGATTATGGCCGCGTGGTGGAGATCGCCCGTCGTCACAAGTTGCTGACGGTGGTGGATGCCACCTTCGCCACACCGATCAATTGCCAGCCGTTGGCCTATGGCGTCGATCTGGTCATTCACAGCTTGACCAAATATCTGGGCGGTCATAATGATCTCATGGCAGGGGCGGTGGCCGGCCCGATTCGGTTGACAACGCGCTTGCGGCAGGCCCAAGGCATGTTTGGCAGCATCGCCGATCCGCATGGGGCCTATTTGATGTTGCGCGGCATGAAGACGTTAGCGCTGCGTATGGAGCGGCACAATGCCAATGGTCTGGCAATTGCCCGTTTCTTGGAAGAACAACCTCAGGTGCGGCGCGTCTGGTATCCGGGGCTGGCAAGCCACCCCGACCATGAACTAGCCAAGGCAACGATGCGCGGCTTTGGCGGCGTTGTCAGCTTTGAGATTGATGGCAATGCGGAACGGGCCTACCGCTTTATCGATGCCCTTAAAATCCCCACCATCGGCCCCAGCCTAGGCGGCGTCGAAAGCATTATCAGTCCGTTGGCGATCATGGGCTATGCTGAATTGCCCGAAGAGGAACGGCTGGAGTTGGGCATTCGCGACGAGTTGGTGCGCTTTTGTATTGGTATTGAAGAAACCGCCGATCTGATCGCCGACCTGCGCCAGGCGCTCGCCCAGATTTGAACAGAGCGTAAAGCCAAGAAGATTCGCTGTCTCTGTTCGATTAAACGCCCTGAACACCGACCCAAACCGGCAGGTGCTCTTCCTTAGCTGTGTATATTTATTTGTCCAGATTAGAATAACTCAACCTGTAAACGTGCTTGCACCTGTTGACTATAGGGGGTGACAGCATAAAGCGATTGCAGTTGGTCAAAGTTGGCGTCAGGTTGTAATGTGAGGGAAGCGATCGTGTCGAGCAACTGGAGATCGGCGGCGGTCACATCTGCTTCGGGCTTGCTGATCAGTTCATGCCAGGCGTCCATGCCGACCAACTCGACTTTGTTGAGGGCGTCAAAGTCATGAAGCAGCGCATAGCGGACCATCGCCATGCCGCGGTCAGTCGGGCTATCGACAAAGATGTCGGGACCCGCCATCATAGTAATAGGCCGCTTCATCGACCGTGACCTGACTTTTGACGGTCAGGCGGATCGGCGACGGCACTTTCTGGATGATGCCCTTGTCGGCCAACCATTCATAGACGTTGCTGAGCGGTTGATTTTGCACCTGTTTCTGGAAATATTCTTCGATCTCACTGGCGGTGCGGATGCCTTGCGCCTCTTGCAGATAGTCGAGAATCGGACTAAAGAGCAACAGGAAGTTCTGGTCGAGATAACAGTTGATCAGGTCGAGCGCCTGTTGGATGGTGGCTTCGTCCTTTTTGCCGTGGATCAGATCGTGATAAACCTGGTTAAAAAGGGTTGGATTGATCTTGGCCGCTTGTAGAATGACCTCGCGCCCGGTGATCTCGCCTTTGAGCAGCACTTCGATCTCGGCCAGATACTTGATGGTGTACATGATCCATAGGAAACTATACGAAACATCTTTACGGGTCAGCAACCACTTCTCCGCTTTTGCCAACGCCCAAAGCGCGCCGGCGCCGGAAACCATCAGGCGCAGTTGACGGTCGCGTGTGCCAACCGTCTGGGCGTTATGATAGAGTTCGCGGATCGACTCATCGGTGGTGTAGATCAACGTACTCATGGCAAAGGCCGAGTGCATAAAGGTGCCTTGTAACGAGCCTTCGATCACGGCCTTGAACTTGCTGCGCGGCACCAATTCGGCGTGAATGTTGATGCCATTCTCCACCAGCGAGAAGTGGCGCATCGGCTTCTCATCGCGCCCGACCAACATAATGTCGATGTCACTCTTGCGCCAGACGGTGTCGTGGGCCAGGCTGCCGTAGAGGATGGCGGCGAGGATGTAGCGGTCTTGTTTGACCTTGGCAATGAACGCATCGAGCGCCTGGTTGTAGAGCGCCACCGTTTCGGCAAACTGTTCATTGCGCGAGGGGCGCTTCTCCTGCAAGGTATCGCGTACCATCTCTTCCATTCCTTCTCGTAATTTTTTACGGGCGTCAAAGAGCCGCTTCTTGACCGTCGTCACCGGCACTTCCAAAAAGGCGGCGATTTCATTTTGCGAATAATCACTGATATAAAAGAGCGCCGTCACCATGCGCTCATGCTCCGGCAAGGCGCGGATGGCAGCGTAGACCCGGATCTGCCGTTCGAGCTGTTCATAGGCCAGGAAGGGGTCGCAATCCGGCGCCGGCACATCAAGGATGGCGTCGAGGGAGACCAGATCGAGCCGCTTGCCCCGTGTCATGCGGTTGCACTGGGTCAACACAATGCGCTTGAACCAGCCGGGGAAGGCTTCGGGAGTGCGCAACTGGTCGAGGTTGCGCCATGCACTCAGAAAGGCTTCCTGCGCAGCGTCTTCGGCCAGGTGAAAATCCCCCAAGACGGCATAGGCGCAACCAAAGGCGAGATCCTGAAAGCGCTGGACAATCTCGGCAAAGGCGCCCTGTTTTGCGGCGCGGGCCGCGCGTTCCGCCGCCGCCCTGGCGATCAACTGGGTAATGTCTTGCAAACCGGCATCCCTTCTTTGTCAAGTGTGTAACCGAGCGATTTGTCTAACCGAACCATTGACGGATGATCTATCGTGCTATTGTACAGAGCCATCGTAGCGCAAAAAAGATACTAGCGCCAAACGGGGGTACAGACGCTGATTCAGGAAACGCGGATCACCTCGCTCTCCGCCAATGATCGGCGTTTCCTGAATCAGTAACTGTAGTTCTACCCAAACAAAAGTAGGAGAAGCGATCAAGTTACCCGTAAGCATTGCACCGTTTTTTATGAAATTGACAGGCTAGGCGACAGTTTTTCCATTGAAAGGGGTGATGTAGCATGTTATACTGACCGCGGCGGCTTGACTTTACGGCTGCCAGTTTGCTGGCTATCCACAGGAAACCCTATGGCTCACCCGACACTGAAATTGCTCAAACCACTCCCCATCTTGTCAACCCTAGCACCCCCAAAACCGACCACGGCCCAACGCCTGGGCATCTTGCTCGTCAGTTTTATAGTGCTGACAGCCGGCGCAACCATGTATTGGGGGCCGGTCACCTTCAAGCATCTGGTAAAACAACTCTACTATGAGGAACGCGATCTGCGCTACCGTTATGAAGGCTTGGCGGAAAGCAAAGCGACCGCCGCGGCAACGACCATGCACCAAATGTTGGCAGCAACGCCGGCTAGTCAGCAAAGTAGTACAGCCACCAATGGACCGCTGCGGATATCCGCCGCTAATTCGCGCTACTTTGCTGACGCGAGTGGGCAGATTGTCTATCTGACCGGCTCCCATACCTGGGCAAACTTGCAAGATAATGGCGGCGCCGACCCGCCGCCGCGCTTTGATTACAACCAATATCTGGACTTTTTGCAAGCCAACAACCATAACTTTTTCCGCTTATGGAGTTGGGAGGAGTCGCGCTGGACAACCGAGACCGCCGATCCCAACTACTGGTTTAACCCGCCGCCGCCTTTCCAACGCACGGGGCCGGCGCTGGCGTTGGATGGCAAGCCCAAGTTTGACCTGACCAAGTTGGAACAGAGTTACTTTGACCGGATGCGCGAGCGCATCCAAGCAGCCCGTGCACGGGGCATCTATGTCTCGATCATGTTATTCAACGGCTGGAGTGTCGCCAGTGCCAAGGGCGGGCTTGCTTTCAACAATCCCTGGCAAGGCCACCCGCTCAATGGCGCCAATAATGTCAACGGACTTGACGGCGACGCCAATGGGGACAACAGCGGCGAAGAGGTGCATACGTTGGTAAATCCGGCCATTACCGCCGTGCAAGAAGCGTATGTCAAAAAGGTGATCGACACCGTCAATGACCTGGACAATGTGCTCTATGAGATCAGCAATGAGAGCGACGGCAGTTCATCCGCCTGGCAATACCACCTGATCAACTTTATCAAAGCCTACGAAGCGACTAAACCCTATCAACACCCGGTCGGCATGTCGGTGGAGTATTTTGGCGGTGACAATGAAACGCTCTTCAACAGCCCCGCCGACTGGATTGCGCCCAACGGCCCGCTCTATGACCCCATGACCGGCGACGGGCGCAAGGTGGTTCTGCATGACACCGATCATCTGTGCGGCATCTGCGGCGACCGCCAGTGGGTCTGGATGGCCTTTACGCGCGGCTTGAATCCGATCTTTATGGATGGGTATGATGGCGCCGGCTATGGCGTCGGCGGCGCCGGCTTGACTTTTGACGACCCGACTTGGGTCAGCTTGCGCAAAAATCTGGGATACACGCGCTCTTTTGCCGACCGGATGAACCTGGCCGCCATGACGCCGCAAAACGCGCTGGCATCGACCGGCTATGCGCTGGCGCAGCCGAACAGTCCCGCTGCTGAATTTCTGGTTTACCTACCCGCAGGCGGCACAGTTTCCGTCAATCTGAGTAGCGCTGCCGGTCAACTTACCGTCGCGTGGTTTAACCCGGCAACCGGTGAAAGTAGCGCGAGCGCGGCGGTCAACGGCGGGGCAACACGCCAATTCGCGGCGCCTTTTAGCGGCGACGCCGTCTTATATCTGACGCAACGGGCAGACAGCTTTACACCTACACCAACACCTACCCTAACGACCACTGTCACCCAAACGCGATCGCACACGCCAACAGCCAGCGCAACCCCGATCCCGTCCGCCACACCAACGCCGATAGTACACAGTACACCCACCGCCACGGCCACCCCCAACGCCAACCAGCCGACGCCAATCCCGTGTTGGCCGACCGGGATTCCCGCCGGCGCCATTGCCGGGCAGCCACCGCCGGTCTTTTGCCGCATTGACAACAGCGGCCCTGATACAAGCAGTCAGGAAAGCAACTCTTGGTTTGATCGTTTTGACCATCACTTGAGCTTTGGCAACTTTGCTGGGGTAGGCTACCGCCTCTTTGAAAGCATGGGGGTACACCAAAGTCTCCACTGGCGTCACGCCGATCACTGGATGGTGGACATAGCGCCCGATGCGCCGGAGCAAACGGCGTGGAACGACGCCATCGGCGGCGCGATGTTACGCCCGGCGCGCACCTTCCGTTTTCAAGACGGCCTCTTGCGGGTCGATACCGACTACGCCGCCGGCATTCCGGCCTATGGCGCCTCGGCGTGGGGTGAAATCATCATCACCACCGGCGATCACCCTGTCTACCAGGGCAACCCGGCCGGCGAAGCGACGCGCAACGACACCCTTTATGGCTACGATCTCTTTCCCAACCACTGGACACTGGGTTGCCGCTTGCAGGCCGATAGCCACACCACCTGTAGCTTGATGCAAAACAACGCCCTTGGCCCCAACAATGGCGGGCGCCGTTGGGAGATCTCCTTTTTTCAAGTGGTTGGGGAGACAAACATGGGCGGCTTCAGCGACGGCGCCTACTACCGTTTCTGCCGAGAAGGTGATCCTGACCTGGAATGTCGCGACCGATTTCGGCTGGAGCTAACCCGCACGTCGCTGACGATCCATGCCAATGGGGTCAAATACTTTGAACAGACAGGACTGCCGCCCTTGCCCGATGAATTGATAAACGGCGACCTGTACATCTATCTCGCCTCGATTGTCAATCATGCCGAGGCCGATACAGTGCGCTTCCACTGGGACAATTTCGCCATCAATAGCCCGGCGCCCCCATCTGCCGCGCCGGCCTTTCACAACGCAGAACAGAACGCAAAACTTTATCTGCCGATCAACATTAGCAAATGAACCGACGCGGATTTAGGCGGCGCGGATTCAGACAAACGCGAACTCACATCAAAAACCAAAAAATCCGCGCCGTCTAAATCCGCGTCGGTCAAGCCCGCGTCGGTCTACGCCGTCAACGTCCCTTTGGTGCTGGGGACATCACCGCGACGGGGGTCAAGCTGGGTGGCGGCATCAAGGGCACGCGCCAGCGCCTTGAAGAGCGCCTCGACCTTATGGTGGTCATTGCGCCCGTAGAAGACTTTGGCATGGAGATTCAGCCGGGCATGGATGGCCAGGCTCTCAAAGAGGTGAAAGAGCAGATCAGTGCTAAGCTGGCCGACCTTGGGGGTGACAAACTCGGCCTCAAAGACGCAATAGGGCCGACCGCCTAGATCGACGGCGACCAGGGCCAACGCCTCATCCATCGGCACAAAACTGTGGGCCGTGCGTACAATGCCGCGCCGGTCGCCCAACGCCTGGTCGAGCGCTTTGCCCAGACAGATCATCACATCTTCGGCGGTGTGGTGGTCGTCAATATGTAAATCCCCATTCGCTTGCACCTTGACATCAAAGAGACCATGACCGGCAAAGAGGGTGAGCATGTGATCCAGAAAGCCGATGCCGGTACTCACCTCGGCCCGCCCGCTGCCATCGACGGCGATGGCAACCGAAATTTGGGTCTCTTTGGTCTGCCGCTCGACCTGTCCCTGACGTAACAGTTGTGAATGTTTCATCGTCTCATTTCCTCTTCTAGCACTCTTGCATTGGTTGTCTGCCCGCTCGTCGCCGCGCCGAAAAAGCAACCGGTGACCGGCGTCCCAGTCGCCGGTCATGGACCGGCTACGAGCGGGATGGCGGGCAGGGTAGAATCAACGGTGGGCCACGACCATTTCTGCAAAGCGGGCGCCGGTGGTGTAGGCTTGTTGCAAAAAGGTCTGTTCATCGGCAATCCCGGCGTTGCGCATGGAGACTTCGTAGCTCATTGGCTTGGTGTAGGGTGCGGCGGCGATTAATTTGGCAGCCAGTTCCCAATCCACGGCGGCGTCAAAGAGCAGCCGATGTTGATCCTCTTGCCCGTTGTTGTCATGCAGATGGAGAACCGCCAACCGGTCCATGAGCGGCGCCAGCCGATCCATACGACTATGGCCTAAAATCGCATGACCTGAATCATAACAAAAGCCAATGTACGCCGGCGGATAGTGGGCGTAAACCTGCAAAATTAGATCAAAGTTGTCGCTTGCTTCCACCTTGGTAACGGCGCCGGCAGCAACGCCACGAAAATCAATCAGATTCTCTAACGCAATTCGCACCCCGCGCGTCATGGCGTAAGCTTGTAGCGCGTCCAACGACTTACGCAATTGCTCCCAGATCAGGCCGTTCAAGGGCGCCAGGTTCGGATCCTTAGTCGGCGGGTAGGCATGCATGACAACGGCATCGGCGCCAAGACGGGCCGCAAAGTCGATGCGATTTTTGACCAACTCAACACCGGCTAGTCGGGCATACTCCAGCGGTGAATACCAAAATTTTTCCTTCCCCTCCGAGCCGTGAACATCGGCCAACTGCAAGCCATACTCCTTTAGCCAGCGTCCAATCTGTTCAATTTCTGCCGCATGATAGACAAAGTCGGTGTTCCACTGATGGCACCAGTGAACATGCGTAAAACCGGCGTCAGCAATCGCCCGTAGAAATGGCGACGGATCCCCTTGATCACTTTTATAGTCGGTTGTAATGGAGAGCAACATGCTTTTCCTCTTTAGCTGAGCGGTATAGCACAAATCGTGTGTAAATTTCAGATTCAGTAGTCCCCAGTCATCTCTGCGGCCATTGCGGTCTACTGAGATTGGTCTGGAGGTCGCTTGAAAATTCACACACGAGGTGGCATACCGCTGTGCCTGCCACCTTACTGTGAAAGTATATTGACAGGGTTTTTTGTCGATAACAACGGTATAGTTAATACAGCAATGATAGTTACCTAAAGGTCTGAGTAATGCGGAAAGGAAGTCAGACAGTGAATCCACCGAAAGTTAGTATCGGATTGCCTGTCTATAACGGCGACGAGTTTCTGGAAAAAGCCATCGACTCCATTCTCGCCCAGTCATTTACCGATTTTGAGTTGATTATATCAGATAACGCCTCAACCGATAAGACGGCGGCTATCTGTCAATCGTTTGCAGTTCGTGACGCACGGATTCGCTACTATCGCAACCCGACCAACATCGGCGGGGCGAACAATGGCAACCGCACCGTCTTGCTGGCCCAAGGCGAATATTTTCGCTGGGCAGCGCATGATGATCTCTGTGCGCCACGGTTGATCGAGCGATGTGTCGAAGTGCTGGACCACAACCCGGCGGTTGTTCTTTGCTACACACAGACAGTGAACATCGACCAACTGGGCCACCCCCTCGGCACGGTCACTTTAAACCGGGCGACTTCCGATCGACCGCATCAACGTTTTCGCGATCTGGCTTTCCGCAATGATTACTGTGAACCATCCTATGGGTTAATGCGCAGTCGGGTTTTACGCCAAACCCGGTTAGAACAGGACTTTACCGGCTCGGATCGGGTGCTCTTGTGTGAGATGGCGTTTCATGGCAAATTTCACGAAATTGCCGAGCCGCTTTTCTACAAACGACATCACGCCAAAAACACCTACCTCGACTGGCGGGCGCGCATGGCCTGGTTTAACCCGGAATGGAAAGGCAAAATCACCTTTCCCAACTGGTTGCAATTTATCAACTATCTCAGCGCCATCAAGCAAGCGCCGATTGCTACGCAGGAGAAAGCGCATTGCTATTGGATCATGCTCGAATGGTTAGCAGTTCATGGCAAGAGTATGGCGAAGGATCTGATTGTTGCCGTCAATATGGCGGCCCACACCAAGGAATGGCGAAAAAATGTCTACAGTTACAACTGGGAATAAAGCTGCCCACCAACCTTGCTGTCGTTTTTGTGGCAGCGCACTCCACCACACCTTTGTGGATCTCGGCATGTCGCCGCTGTGCGAAAGCTATGTCAGCGCTGACAAGATCAATGAGATGGAGCCTTTTTACCCGCTCCATGTCTATGTCTGTGAAGAGTGCTTTTTGGTGCAATTAGAAGAGTTTGTCAGCCCGGAGCATATCTTTACCGAGTATGCCTATTTCTCTTCCTACGCCACAAGCTGGCTGGACCACTGCCGCCGCTATACGGATTTGATGGTGGAGCGCTTCGGCTTTGGTAAAGACAATTTTATCGTCGAACTGGCCAGCAACGATGGCTACCTCTTGCAATATTTTGTCGAAAAGCAGATTCCGGTGCTGGGCGTGGAGCCGGCGGCCAATGTCGCCAAAGTCGCCGTCGCCAAGGGCGTACCGACGTTGGTCGAGTTCTTTGGCGTCGCTTGTGCGCAACGCATGGTTGCCGGAGGGCAGCAGGCCGATCTCATTATCGGCAACAATGTCTTAGCGCAAGTCACCGATTTGAATGACTTTGTCGGCGGCATGAAGCGGTTGCTCAAACCGGGCGGGGTGATCACCATGGAGTTTCCCCACCTGATTCGCCTGGTCGAAGGCAATCAGTTTGATACGATCTACCACGAACACTTCTCATACTTTAGCTTCTTCACGGCGGAAAAGATCTTTGCCGCGCATGGGTTGACCCTCTTTGATGTGGAAGAGTTGCCCACCCACGGCGGCTCCTTGCGCATCTATGGGCGGCACGCAGCAGATACGAGCAAACCGATCAGTGACCGGGTTCTTGCCATGCGTGCGCAGGAAGAAGAAGCCGGCATCACCACCCTGGCGTATTACCAGGCTTTTGCCGAACAGGTCAAAGAGACCAAGCGCAAGCTCTTACAGTTTCTCATTGAAGCACGCACCCAGGGCAAAACGGTGGCCGGTTATGGCGCGCCGGGCAAAGGCAACACCCTGCTCAACTACTGTGGCGTGCGCACCGACTTTTTGGACTACACGGTGGATCGCAACCCATATAAACAAGGCAAATTTCTGCCGGGCACCCATATCCCGATCTTCGGCCCGGATAAGATCGGCGAAACCCGGCCCGATTATGTGTTGATTCTGCCCTGGAACTTTAAAGATGAAATTATCGAGCAAGTGGCCCACATTCGCCATTGGGGCGGACAATTTGTTGTGCCGATCCCCGAAGTGACGATCTATGGCTAAAAAGATAGCGCTCTTCGGCTTCTTCGGCTGGGGCAATATCGGCAACACCGGCACCTTACAGGCGTTCCTGCACAACCTACGCAGTCGTCAACCGGATGCTGAGGTCTGGTGTATCTGCGCGAATCCGGAGGATGTGGCCCAACAATTTAAAATTCCGGTCTTTCCCATTGACCTGACACCCCGCCGGCTCTGGTATCGACCAGGCAATCGCATCTTACGGTTAGTGCATCAAGCTTTTCTGCGCGTGCCGTTAGAAGGTTGGCTGTGGTTAAAAGCCTTTCTCTTTCTACAAGGTTTCGACCTCTTGCTGATTCCCGGCACCGGCGTGCTGGATGATTACGGGGTCGGCCCCTTCCAAACACCTTATGATCTTTTCAAGTGGTGTTTGGTCGCCAAATTGAGCGGGGTTCCATTGTTCTTTGTCAGTGTGGGCGCCGGCCCAATTATGCACAAGGTGAGTCGCTGGTTTATGAAATCGGCGCTTGGTCTGGCCGATTATCGCACCTATCGCGATGAGTTGTCCCAACGCTATATGACCAGCATCGGCTTTCAGGCGAAGGACAATGGCGTCTACCCGGATCTGATGTTTAGCCTGCCGCTGGCCGCTGATCTACATCCGGAGCAGCACAACCCGGAGGCGCATGTGGTGGGGTTGGGCCTCATGGCCCACTACGGCTGGAATCGTCCGGCAGAGGAGGGCGAGGCGATTTACCAAACCTATCTGACCAAGATTGGACAATTTGCCGTCTGGCTGCTGGGAAAGGGGTATGTTGTCCGCTTACTGATTGGTCAATCGCATGATCGACGGGCGGTTGAGGATCTCAAAACCTATGTTGCGCGCACCTATGGCACGCCTGCTCCTGGGCAACTGATCGATGAACCGATCAACACGATTGACGATCTCTTTCATCAACTTGACGCGACTGATATGGTGGTGGCGACCCGTTTTCACAATGTACTCTGTTCCTTGATGCTCAACAAGCCGGTCATTTCTCTTGGCTATGCGCAAAAGAATGATGTCTTAATGGCGGAGATGGGATTGGCGCACTATTGTCAAGCCATTGAAGCATTTTCGGTCGAGCGTTTGATTACCCAATTCCAAGCCTTAGCAGCCAATAGCGCGCAGATCGGGCAACTACTCGCCGATAAAAACATCGAGTACCGGACAGCGCTCGACCAACAATACCAACAAATTCTGCAAGGCGTCCAAGAGCGGGTCTAATCACCCGGTCCCCTTGTCACCCACTCGCCGTTCGGCTGAGGCGTTCGGTGAGCTTAGTCGAGCCGCTCACGGCGAAGCCTTGTCATATTCTCTGGAGGGAAACAATGCGCGTACTAGTCACTGGTCACAAAGGATATATCGGCGCCGTTCTCATGCCGATGTTAGCGGCGGCTGGTCATGAAGCGGTGGGCGTCGATAGCGATCTTTATGAACGCTGCACCTTTGGCGCGGCGCTGCCGGCGACGGCGACCATTCGCAAAGATATTCGCGATCTGGAAGTCGCTGATGTAGAGGGTTTTGATGCTGTGCTGCATTTGGCAGCCTTATCCAACGATCCCCTAGGTAATCTGAACCCAAATCTAACCTACGACATCAACCATCGCGCTTCAGTGCGGCTGGCGCGACTGGCGAAAGCCGTCGGCATTCCGCGCTTTCTCTTTTCCTCTTCGTGCAGCACCTATGGCGCGGCCGGCGATGAGATGCTCGCCGAAACAGCCGCCTTTAACCCCGTCACCCCCTATGGGCACTCAAAGGTGTTGGTAGAACAGGAGGTCGCCGCGCTGGCCGATGACCATTTTAGCCCGACCTATCTGCGCAATGCCACGGCGTATGGGGTGTCACCTCGTCATCGCTTTGACATTGTGCTGAACAATCTTATGGCTTGGGCCTATGCCACCGGGCGGATCTTGATCAAAAGCGACGGGATGGCCTGGCGCCCCATTGTTCACATCGAGGATATTGGGCGCGCCTTCCTGGCTGCCTTAGAAGCGCCCCGTGCGATTGTTCACAACCAGGCGTTCAATGTTGGCCGCAACAGCGAAAACTACCGCATTCGCGAATTAGCCGAAATTGTCAAAGCAGTCGCGCCCAACTGTGAAATCGAATATGCCAAGGATGGCGAGCCGGACAAGCGCACCTATCGCGTTGACTTTAGCAAGATCGAGCAATGCCTGCCCAACTTCAAGCCGCAGTGGACAGCGCGGCGTGGCGCCGAGGAGTTGCTGGCCGCCTATCAACAGGTAGGGCTGACGGTGGACGAATTTGAAGGGCCGCGCTACAAGCGGATTGACCACATCCGCCACCTATTGCGCACCAACTTATTGGACGGCGAGTTACGTTGGCGCCAACCAGTAAAACGGGTCATGCCCATGCCTACTGCGGAACACAAGGTCTATGCTGTTCCAGCCGACTAAATTGGCCGATGCCTACCTGATCGACCTGGAAAAGGTGACGGACGAACGGGGCTTTTTTGCCCGTGCCTGGTGTGTGCAAGAGTTTGCCGCCCACGGGCTGGATACCAACTTGGTGCAGTGCAACCTTTCCTATAACCAGCGCCAGGGCACGCTGCGGGGGATGCACTACCAGTTGGCGCCCTTTGCCGAAACCAAGCTGGTGCGTTGCATCCGGGGTGCGCTCTATGATGTGATCATCGACTTGCGGCCCACCTCGCCCACCTACCGGCAATGGTTCGGCGTGACGCTCAGTGCCGAAAACCGCACGGCGCTCTATGTGCCGCAAGGCTTTGCCCACGGTTTTCAGACATTGACCGATGAGACCGAGGTCTTTTACCAGATGTCAACGGTTTACGCACCGGCGTATGCACGAGGTCTACGGTGGAATGACCCCT
This sequence comes from Caldilinea sp. CFX5, assembly GCA_021405325.1. Next base: position 90,102 of record QWII01000010.1, read on the forward strand.
GCTTCGATATTAAGTGGCCTTTGCCGGTGACGGTGATGTCGGCCAGGGATCAGAGTTATCCTGCTTTTGTTGAAGCGTAGGTGCGGTTGCGGTTGCCTTTCAGGCGCGCATTGGTTCATGAAAAACGTGCGGTTTGCAACCGCACAGATTGAGCAGCAAAATGTCTAGCGCAGATTTGACGACGGTCAACCCAATAACCCCGGAAGCAGCAGCGATGGGGCAGGCCATGTACGAGTTGATGGCCCAACTCTACCCGATCTGGCGCAGCATCACCGGCGAGGGGGTGCGCCAGTCGTTGCGTCTGTTACAACGGCAAATTCCGCTGACATTGCATGAAGTGCCGACCGGGACGCCGGTCTTTGACTGGACTGTCCCCAAAGAGTGGAACATTCGCGATGCCTATGTGAAGAATGAACAGGGCGAAAAGGTTATTGATTTTCAACAATCGAATCTGCATGTGTTGAATTACAGCACGCCCATTCAGGCGCGGATGCCCCTGGCGGAGTTGAAGCAACATCTTTTCTCGCTGCCCGACCAACCCCAAAGCATCCCCTACCGCACTTCCTACTATCGCGAAAACTGGGGCTTTTGTCTAAGCCATGACGCGTTGATGAAGTTAACCGATGGCGATTATGAGGTGTGTATTGATGCAACGCTGGCCGATGGGCATCTGACCTATGGCGAGTTGGTTTTGCCGGGCGCCAGTGAGGAAACAGTTTTGCTTTCCTGCCACTGTTGTCACCCGTCGCTCTGTAACGATAATTTGTCGGGCATGGCGCTCAGTACCTATTTGGCGAAAACGTTGTTGGCCCGAAGCGCAGAACGGCCACTCCGCTACACCTATCGCTTTCTTTTTATACCGGGGACGATTGGGTCAATCACCTGGCTTTCGCTACACGAAGACGAGACGACCAAGATTAAGCATGGGCTGGTGGTGGCCTGCGTCGGCGATGGGGGAGACTTTACCTACAAGCGCAGTCGGCAGGGTAACGCCGAGATCGACCGGGCTGTCATTCATACCCTGGCGCAGCGACAGCAGCCCTATCAGGTGGTAGACTTTTCGCCCTTTGGTTACGACGAGCGTCAATATTGTTCGCCCGGTTTTAATCTGGCCGTCGGCAGCTTGACCCGCACCCCGCATGGTCGCTTCCCGGAATATCACACGTCGGACGACAACCTGGCCTTTGTCACCCCGGCGGCGCTGGGCGAGTCGTTGGCCGCTTACCTGGCGGTGATCGATCTATTAGAGCAGAACGATACCTATATCAATCTCAAGCCCAAAGGGGAGCCGCAGTTGGGTAAACGAGGGTTGTACAGCGCCTTCGGCGGCAAAAAGGAGAGCAAAGCCAGCGAAATGGCGATGCTCTGGCTCTTGAACTATGCCGACGGACAACACTCCTTGCTCGACATTGCCGAAAAATCCGGTTACGCCTTTGGTTTGCTCGCTGAAGTCGCCCAAATTTTAGTGGCGCATGGCCTGCTGGCACGGAAAGAGGAGAAGGGGAAAGAGGAGAAGGGGAAAGAGGGGAGAAAAGATGATGCAGTTCAGCAATTCTAAAGAGCTACAGCGCAGAAGTCATGCACTTATCCCTGGTGGTGCGCACACCTATGCCAAGGGCGATGATCAGTACCCGGAACAGGCGCCCGGTTTTATCTGTCGCGGCGAAGGGTGTCACGTTTGGGATATGGACGGCAACGAATTTATTGAATATGGCATGGGTCTACGCTCAGTCACGCTGGGCCATGCCTACCGACCGGTGATGGAAGCAGCCTGGCGCCAGATGCAGTGCGGGAACAACTTTACCCGGCCGGCGCCTATCGAGGTGACGTGCGCCGAACAGTTCCTGCGCCTGATCCCCGGCGCCGACATGGTGAAGTTTGCCAAGAACGGGTCGGATGTTACCACGGCGGCGCTGAAGCTGGCGCGCGCCTACACTGGTCGCGAGTTGGTGGCGATCTGCGGCGATCATCCTTTCTTTTCGGTCGACGATTGGTTTATCGGCAGCACACCGATGGCCGCCGGCATTCCCCAGCGAACACGCCAGGCCACGCTGAAATTTCGCTACAATGACCTTGCCACTGTCGAAGCGCTCTTTGCCCAGTACCCCAACCAGATCGCCTGCCTGGTGATGGAAGCGGAGACCACCGAGCCGCCGGCGGATAACTTCTTGCACAAAGTGCAACAGCTTTGCCACCAACATGGTGCGCTCTTTGTACTGGATGAGATTATTACCGGCTTTCGCTGGCATCGCAGCGGCGCCCAACAGTGTTATGATCTGCAACCCGATCTCTCCACTTTTGCCAAGGCGATGGGCAACGGCTTTTCCGTGGCGGCGCTGGCCGGCAAGCGAGCGATCATGGAGTTAGGCGGGTTGTCTCACAACAAGGAGCGGGTCTTCCTGCTTTCGACAACCTACGGCGCCGAGACCTTTACCCTGGCCGCCGCCCTGGCGACGATGCAGGTCTATGCGCAGGAGCCGGTTGTCGAACATCTCCACGCCCAGGGGGCTAAATTGCGCACCGGCATCGACCAGGCGATCAGCGCCCACGGGTTGGCCGAATATGTCCAGGTGATCGGTCGTGCGTGCAATCTGGTCTATGTGACCCGTGATCAAGAGAAACAGCGGTCGCAACCCTTCCGCACGCTCTTTTTACAGGAGACGATCAAGCGCGGGTTGTTGATGCCGTCGCTGGTTGTCAGCTATTCGCACACCGACGCCGATATTCAACGCACGGTTGACGCCATCGGTGACGCCCTGGTGGTCTACCGCCAGGCGCTTGACAATGGTATCGAAAACTATTTAGTGGGGCGGCCTGTCGCGCCGGTCTTCCGTACCTACAATTAAGCATGGAACGCGGATGGGGTGGCTCGAGCGGGTGGCAGCAGCTCTTATGCGAATCCGTTTGATCAGCCTGATCCGCCCAATCCGCATTCTATTTGGAGGTGAATTATGAAAGTCGTTCTCTTTTGCGGTGGGTTAGGCACCCGGTTACGGGAATATTCGGAGACGATTCCCAAGCCGCTGGTCGATATTGGCTACCGCCCCATCATGTGGCACTTGATGAAATATTACGCTCACTTTGGTCACAAGGACTTTATTCTCTGTCTGGGCTATCGGGGCGACCTGATTAAGGAATATTTTCTCAAGTACAATGAATGGCTCTCGAACGACTTTGTCATCGGCGACGGCGGGCGCACCATGCACCTCTACAACCAAGATATTGCCGATTGGACGATTACCTTTGTCGATACCGGCCTACAGAGCAACATCGGACAGCGCCTGGTAGCGGTGAAGGAGTTCCTGGATGGTGAGGAACTCTTTATGGCGAACTACACCGACGGGTTATCGGATCTCCACTTGCCCGATTATGTCAACTTTTTCGAGAATCAAGACAAAGTTGCCAGCTTTTTATGTGTGACGCCCTCACAGTCGTTTCATGTCGTCTCACTCCAAGAAGGGGGCGAAGTGGAGACGATCAAGCCGATCAATCGGGGCGACATGTGGATCAATGGCGGCTTCTTTATCTTCAAACAACAAATCTTTGACTATATCCATGAGGGCGAGGAACTGGTGATGGAGCCATTCCAGCGCCTGATCGCCGCCAATCAGTTGGCAGCTTATCGCAATCCGGGCTTTTGGGCCTGTATGGACACCTTTAAGGAAAAGCGCCTCTTTGATGATATGTATGCACGCGGCGAGATGCCGTGGGCCGTTTGGCAGAATGCCGAGGCAAAACGATGTTTAAGTTTACACCTTCCCATTCGCATGAAGCTCCCCGCGCCATTCTCTGCGTAGGCGCCCATAGCGATGACATTGAAATTGGCTGCGGCGGCGCCCTGCTGCGGCTGACCCGCGATTACCCCGATCTCACCGTTGATTGGGTTGTCTTGAGCGCGCGTACAGAACGGGCTGCCGAAGCGGAAGCCAGCGCCGCTGCCTTCTTACACCAGGCCGGCTGTGCGCGGGTGCGCGTGCAACGCTTTCAAGATGGCTTTTTCCCCTATAGCGGCGGGGAGATCAAAGGCTATTTTGAAGAACTAAAGCGCGAACTCAATCCCGATCTCATCTTCACTCACTGCCGCCATGATTGTCATCAAGATCATCGGGTCGTGAACGAGCTGACCTGGAATACCTTCCGTGACCATGTCATTTTGGAATATGAGATCCCCAAATATGACGGCGATCTCCAGTCGCCTAACTTTTTTGTTCACCTGGATGAAGAAATCTGCGCGCAGAAAGTTGATTATTTGATGCAATACTTTGCTACCCAAACCAACCGCTATTGGTTTACACCGGAAACTTTTCGGGGATTGATGCGGGTCCGGGGCGTTGAAGCGCGCGCCCCAGGCGGCTATGCTGAGGGCTTTTATTGCCGCAAGGTTGTCATCTAGCGATTAGTTCCTGAAGGAGAAATCAAATCGTGGTACGTTTGGTTTTATTACGTCTTTTAGAAAGTTACTTCCGCCATCGTTGGCTCTATTTGCTGCCGATTGTGGCGATGAGTGCAGCGGCGCTCATCTATATTGCCGCCATGCCGGCGACCTATGTGGTCAACGGCACGCTCTATATCCAGAATGACAACCTGCTCTCATCCTTAACAGACATTCGGAACGATGGTTTCTCCTATGTTACGCCGGCGCAGGCGACCACGGGCGAACTCTATCAACTGTTGAACGCCAAAGCCTTTTTGCGCGCCATTATCCAAAAGACCGACATGGAAGCCAAGATGGCGCAGGATGAAGAGACCGCGGCCCGGACCATTGATGAAGCCAAAGAGGCGATCTGGTTGCAAGAGTTGGGCAACAACCTGGTTATGGTCGCGGCCCAACACGAGATGCCGCGCGTCGCCCAGCAGTTAGCCGCCGCCACCATTGAGACCTACATTCAGTGGAAGATCAACCTGAATCGCGAGGAGAGTGTGGCGGCGCAGAACTTCTTTGCCGATCTGATCAAAACCTATCGCACCGAAGTCGAACCGGCGCGGGAGGCGCTGGACAGTTATCTCAAAGCGCACCCGAAACCGCTCCAAGGGGACCGCCCCGAGGAAGAGAGCGCTGAAATTAAGCGTTTACAAGCCGCTCTGGACACAGCCGAAGAGCGGTTGCGGCGCGCCGAGAACCAGGAAGAGAGCGCACGTCTGGCTTTGGCGCAAGCGGAAAGCACCGTCCGCCAAAGCTATTTTGTGGTCGATGCCCCGGAGCGACCGCTGGCGCCGGAGCGCTCCAAGCAAGAGATGTTGCTCATCCTGATCCTCTTTGTCGCTGCTGGTTTCGGTCTCAGTTTTGTCGGCATTGTCGGCGGCGCTTTGTTAGATGATAGCTTGCGTTTCCCCATCGACGTTGTCCATGGGCTGCACTTGCCTGTACTGACGATGATTCGTCACACACCGGTTGAAGTCACCCAAGCCTATCACGACCGCCACCCGTTAGTCCGTAGCAACCAGGCGCTGAATGCTTCGTTTAGCGAGCTACAATCGCCAGTTGCCGAAGTGGAGCTATACCCGCTCGACCAAAACGTGGCTGTTGTCCAACAACCATTTGCACCGGCAAGCAAAGTTGCAGTGCCATCCTTCAAGAAAGACCGGAAGCGCAATCCGCTCTTCCGCTAAGAGTAGTTTATGAATCAAAGCACAAAAAACATTGCGAAAAATGCCTCAGTCTTACTGGGCGCACAAATTATCATGTGGTTTCTGACAATGGCGATGACCATTGTCTTACCGCGCTACTTAGGGGCGGCGGGCGTCGGCAAAATGCAATTTGCCACCTCGCTCTGGCTGGTGATCGGGGTGATCGCCGCCTTTGGCATCGATACCCTGCTCACCAAAGAGATTGCCCGCGATCCGACGCGCACACCGGTTTTGTTCGGCAGCGCCCTGGTCTTACGTTGTCTTCTCTATGCCCTCGGTTATGTTGCCCTGGTTGCAACACTGCGCTTCTTTGCCTACCCGGAGGATACGATCAACATTGTCTGTCTGGTTGGCGTTGCCAATTTGATTCGCCAGCTTATCGCCATGACCCAAGCGACCCTCCAAGGGTTGGAACGGATGGCGATCTTCTCCTTTGGCGAAATTTTGAGCAATGCCCTGTACACCATGATCGGTATTCTGCTCCTATTTTATGGTTGGGGTCTCTACGCCATTGTCGGGTTGATGATTGTCACCGTTACGATCAACCTGTTGATCCAGTTGTACTTTTTGAATGGCATCTACCGCTTGCGCCCCAATTTTGCCTGGCCAAACCTTCAATACCTCTTGCAAACCGGGTGGCCCTATCTGCTCTCCAGCTTTTTTCTGGTCGCCTATATGCAGGTAGATATTATCATTATCTCGGCGCTCGTCGATGAGCGGGCCATCGGTTGGTATAGCGCCGCCTACCGCTTATTCGGCACCTTTCTCTTTATCCCGACCGTCTATATCATGGCTGCGTTTCCGGTCTTCTCGCGTATGTTCGTCAATGACCAGAGCGGCCTACAGCGGCTCATCAGCAAGAGCTTTGATACCCTCTTCTTACTAAGCGTCCCCCTTGGTTTTGGCATGACGATCATTGCCAATCCCCTAGTGGCGCTGATCTTCGGGCCGGAGTTTGTCAACAGCGGACCGATTTTGGGGGTGTTGGGGGTTATCCTCATTCTCACCTACCAAAACATTCTCATCGGCCACTTTCTCATCTCCATGGATCGCCAGAATATCTGGACGCTCGTCATGGTGATTGCAACGATTGCCACCGTGCCACTGGATTTACTCTTGATTCCCTGGTGTGAAACGCGCTTTGGCAACGGCGCCCTCGGCGGCGCCCTGGCCTTTGGGATTACCGAGTTAGGTATGTTGCTGGTCGGCTTAAAACTATTGCCGACAGGCGCCCTGACCCGCACCAATCTATGGACGGCTACTCGCATTCTGATGGCCGGCGCCCTAATGATGGCTGTGGTTTGGCAATTTGAGCATCTCTTTATTGCCATCCCGATTCTGCTGGGGGTGATTAGCTACCTTGCGCTTGTTATTGCGCTGCGCATTATTCCTAGAAAAGATTTTGAACTTTTACACGGCTTTGTGCAACCACTTGTCGGTCGCTTGCGCCGCGTCCAGCCTGAGGTCGTCAATAGTTAAGGTCGTCAACCGATAATAAGGAACAGCATTGTATGTTTGGGAAAAATTTGCAAGCAGTCGCAGCAATGCGTCAACCCTATCCGGCTTCAGCCAACGAAGCGATGATTCAGGTTGCGCCCCGTCACAGCGAAGTCATCTATCACCTACCCCAGGAGCTGGTCTCCGCGTTACGCCACATGGTGACCAAGCTCAACCGCACGTCAACACTGCCGGCCAAACTTGCGGTCGTCTCAGCGGTGCGGCAAGAAGGCGTCTCCTTTGTTGCCCAGGCATTAGCTACGCTCATGGCGCATGATCTGTCACGCCGAGTTTGCTTGGTCGATCTCAACTGGTGGTGGCCCAGTGCATCGATGCATGAACTGGCGCATCACTACCCCGGTTTGCTGCCCCTGTTGCACGGGGAGATCGACTGGGAAGCGGCCATCGCCACGACGAACCACCCGCAATTGGCGATGTTGCCGGCAGGGATCTTGCCCGCCACCCAGCGCCCGGTGATAGCCCGTGGCACGGCGCTGACCCAGGTCATCACCGATCTGGGCCAGCACTTTGACCACCTAATCTTTGATGTGCCGGCGATTCTCAGCACCAGTGACGCCATTCCGTTGGCTTCGTTGGGTGACGCTTGTTGCCTGGTGGTGCAACAGGGAATTAGTTCACGCAGCACAGTCAAGCGCGCCACGGCGGAAATCGATCATTTGCCCATAGTAGGGGTTGTAATGAATCGCGTCCAGGTCGCCACCCCTTCCTGGCTGCTCAAGTGGATTCCGCAGGATTGAGTACCAGTCTCGCCCGCTCACCGCCGGTCCGTGACCGGCGTTTGAGACGCCGGTCACGGACCGGCGGTGAGCGGGCTTGGTCGTTCGATTAACAGCCTATGAAGGTCTTTCTACTCTTTTTATTAGTAAGTTTTGTCGTTGGCGTGGCCAAACCAGAGATCACCCCTCAGCAGCAACGCTGGTTGATCGGCGTTATCGTGGTGGTGATGGCTCTTTCTTACTTTTTCTTTGATCCATTGATTTAATATACCAGATGAACCATAAATTCCTTACACCGCTTCTCTTACTGTTTTTCCTCCTGCTCTCCCTGTGGGTCGTCGTTTTCTTCGTCCATGCCGATCGGCGGCGGGACCAGGCGCCGGCAGTGGAACGCCCACTGCCGCTGGCACAACCGACCAAGCAGGCGAGTACGGCTGCCGTACCGGTTGTCAATGTGCCAGCGCCAACCGCCGTCGTACAGGAGAATGCCAAGGTTAACAAAGAGACGCCGATCTATACTGATAGCCTGGATGGCGCCTGGCAGGAGTGGTCTTGGGGCGTCGCCAGTCAACTCGCTGTAACCGACCCGGTTCACAGTGGACGCGCCGCACTGGCCGTCACCTACGACGCGGGGTGGAGCGCTTTCTATCTCCACACCGACCCAGTGATTGCCGGTAATGACTATGACCTGCTCCGCTTCCGGCTGCATGGCGGCAGCGACGGCGGGCAGCGGGTGCGCGTTGTTCTGGCCGATGAAAGCACCTCCTTTTTGGCGACCAGCCAGGAAGTTACGGCCAAAGCCAACATCTGGACGTTGGTGGAGATCAAGCTGGCCGACTTGGGCGCGCCCCGTGCGATCAGCGGCATTGTCTGGCAGGATGCCACCGGTGACAAACAGCCGACCTTCTACCTGGATGATGTGACGTTGGTTGATCTCAACCTTCCGCGCGCACCGACGCCGGCGCCACTGGCCGGCCCGCGCCTCAGTGTCAATCTTGCCGCCGAGCGCCGACCGATCAGCCCGGAAATTTACGGCATCAACTATGCCGATGAAGCGCTGGCAACGGCAATCAATTTACCGGTGCGTCGCTGGGGCGGCAATGCGACGACACGCTACAACTGGCAACTGGACACGGCCAACCGCGCCAGTGATTGGTTTTTTGAGAACATCCCGGAAGAGAACGCCAACCCGGCGCAACTGCCCACCGGTTCCGCCGCCGACCGCTTTGTCGAGCAGGATCGGCGCACCGGCACAAAGACGCTGCTGACCATGCCGCTTATCGGCTGGACCCCGAAAAGTCGAGACGTTGCTTGTGGTTTTAGCGTAGCAAACTATGGCGCCCAACAGCAGACCGATAGCTGGCGCCCCGAGTGCGGCAATGGCCTGACCGCCGACGGCGACCCCATCACCGGCAACGATCCGACCGACACGAGTGCGCCGATCGATCCGAGCTTTGTGCAAGGCTGGATCAAGCACTTAACCCAACGCTTTGGCACAGCCGCCGAAGGGGGCGTCGCCTATTACAACCTGGACAACGAGCCGATGCTCTGGCATGTCACCCATCGGGATGTTCACCCGGAGCCGGTCGGCTACGATGAGTTGCGCGACCGCACCTATGCTTACGCCGCCGCCATCAAAGCTGCCGACCCCACGGCCAAAACCTTAGGACCGGCACTCTGGGGCTGGACGGCCTACTTTTACTCGGCGCTTGATTCAACCGCCGGTGATCGCTGGTGGAAAAAAGCCCCCGATCGCGCCGCACACGGTAACATGCCGCTGACCGCCTGGTATTTACAGCAGATGCAGTTGTATGAACGGGAACAGGGCGTGCGCCTTTTGGATTATCTTGATTTTCACTACTACCCCCAAGCCTCTGGCGTGGCCCTGGCGCCGGTCGGCGATGCGGCGACGCGTACACTCCGCCTGCGCTCGACCCGTTCGCTCTGGGATCCAACCTATACCGATGAAAGCTGGATCAACGAGCCGGTGCGCTTGATTCCGCGGATGCGTGAGTGGGTCGATACCTACTATCCCGGCACCAAGCTGGCAATTGGCGAGTATAACTGGGGGGCGCTGGATCATATCAACGGTGCGCTGGCGCAGGCCGATGTGCTGGGCATCTTTGGTCGCGAGGGCCTGGATATCGCCTTTCTCTGGGCGCCGCTTACCGCCGATGATCCTTTTGCCTATGCCTTCCGTATCTATGGCAACTATGATGGCGCCGGCAACACCTTTGGCGACCAGAGCGTCCAGGCCACCAGCAGCGATCAGGACAAACTCGCCATCTATGCCGCCCAACGCAGCAATGATCAGGCTGTCACGATCCTGGTCATCAACAAAACCGATGCGGCGTTGACAAGTGATATTGCGATCCAAGGGTTATCCGGCGCTGGTGCGGCGCAGGTCTTTCAATATAGCGCCGACGATTTGCACAACATTCAAGCGTTGCCGGCGCAAGCACTCACAGCGACTGGATTGGCGGCCACCTTCCCTGGTGAATCGCTTACCCTCTTTGTCATCAACGCAACCCGATAAAATTCACCACCAAGGCGCGAAGTTCATGAAGGGCGTAAGTATATCTTCGTAAACTTCGCACCTTGGTGGTGAGGGAAAGATATTGACGATGATTGATGCTTTTCGCAACGAATTACCCTGGCTGACGGTCCGGCAGCAACAACAGCGAGCGGCCATCATTTGGTGGCTCTGGTTTGGCGCGCTGATGGGCGTAACAGCGCTGACGGCGCTCTTTATGCTCTATATCAAGCCGGCGCCGGCGCCGCTGGGATTGGTGGCCGCGCTAGGGTTGGTGGCAGCCATTGCCTATCGACCGCGCTATGGCATCTACTTGATTCTCTTTGCCAGCCTGATGGGCGATTCATTGCTGCTGCCCGCCTACCCTTTTGTCAAAAATTTCTCTAGCGCCGAGTCGCTGCTTTACATCAACAGCGCCTTGATCTTCAGCCCGCTGGAGCTTTGCCTGGTGCTGGTGTTGGTGCTGTGGCTGGGGAAAGCGGCGATGCGCCGGCAGGTCAACTTTATTACCGGGACGCTCTTTGGGCCGGCGATGCTCTTTATCAGTTTTCTCATCCTGGGTCTACTCTATGGGTTGGGGACAGGGGGCAATGCCAACGTGGCGCTGTGGGAAGTGCGCCCGATCTTCTATCTTTTTTTGATGCTCGTTTTCGTAAGTAACCTGTCACGGAAAACCGCGCATTTTTCGACTATGATATGGGCCAGCATGATCGCGCTGGGCATTGAGGGCATTGCCGGCAGCTACTATTACTTTGCTGTCCTAGGGATGAATCTGAGCCTGGTGGAACGAATCACCGAGCATTCGGCGGCGATTCACATGAACACGCTTTTTGTACTGATCGCAGCCAGTTGGCTCTATAAAGCGTCGCCGGCTAAACGCTGGCTGTTATTGTTTCTGGCGCCGCCGGTTCTCTTGACCTATCTGGCAACCCAACGGCGCGCCGCCTTTTTGTCGCTGGGCATTGCGCTGGTGTTGATGGTGCTGCTTTTGTACAAAGAGAACCGGCGTCTCTTCTGGCGACTGGCGCCGGTGGCAGGGTTGGTTGGGGTGCTTTATATCGGCGTCTTTTGGAACAGCAATAGTGCGCTGGCCTTACCGGTACAGGCGATCCGGTCGGTGGTTGCGCCGCAACAGGGCAGCAACGATGCCCTTTCCAATCTCTATCGCGAGATTGAAAATGACAATGTCAGTTTTACGATTCACCTGGCGCCGTTGACCGGGGTGGGCTTTGGCAACAAATTTCATATCATCCGCCAGATGCCGGACATTAGTTTCTTTGTCTGGTGGGAATACATCGTTCACAACTCGATCTTCTGGATCTGGATGAAAACCGGCGTCTTTGGCTTTCTGGCCATGCTCTTTCTGGTCGGCAACGGCATTATGACCGGGGCGCGCCTGCTGGATCGGCTCAAAGATCCCGACCAGAAGGCGATTGCGTTGACGGCAACTTTATATGTGGTTATGCACTTTTTATATGCCTATGCCGATATGTCATGGGATAACCAGAGCATGGTCTATATGGGCACCATGCTAGGCATTATCAACGCGCTGGACTATGCGACTCGTGCAGCGCCAACGATGACAGAGGAAATGCAATGAAACGCCTGTGGCACTTGTTCCGCAGCGAAACCGATCAATTCCACCTCCGGCTGCAACTGGCGCACCTGGGGATGTGGCCCCTACCACCTCATGTGGGAACAAGATTGCGGGTCTATCTCCTGCGCATGGCCGGTTTTCAGATCGGTCACGGCACGGTGATGTGGGGTACGCCGACGATTACCGGCGGCGGCGATCTGTATAAACGCCTGCTCATCGGGCGTGATTGTTGGTTTAATGTGGGTTGCTTTTTTAACCTGGGCGCCACGATTACGATTGGGGATCGAGTGGCTTTTGGTCATCAAGTGATGGTGATGACGGACAGTCACGCCATCGGCGACCGGCACCGACGGGCCGGCCCGCTGGCGGCGTTGTCGGTTCAAATCGGTGACGGCGCCTGGGTGGGTGCACGGGCGACGATTCTGCCCGGCGTCACCATCGGTGAAGGAGCGGTGGTAGCAGCAGGGGCGGTAGTCACCAAGTCGGTGGCGCCCCATCTCCTGGTCGGCGGCGTGCCGGCCCGACCGATTCGTGAATTGGCGGAGGATTCGCATGAACAGCATCCAGAGTTCCCCCAGCTATCTGCCCCCAGCGGCGCCGGCCGCGCCACAAAAGCGCGCGTCTATGAAGCCGTATGAGATCTGGCAGAACGGCTGGGCGGTTCTACGCGCCTATTGGTATCTGCGCACGGCCAGTCAAGTTGGGCGCAAAGTGCGGATTTGGGGCCATCCATCCATCCAAAATCGCGGGGTGATGCAAATTGGCGAACGGGTACAGTTAGTCTCGACTATTGCCACCACCGAACTGGTGACAGAAGCAGGCGGGCGCTTAGAGATTGGCGACGGCGCTTTTATCAACTATGGTTGTTCCATTGCCGCCACCCAACTGGTGCGCATCGGGCCGCGCTGCAATCTTGGCACCTATGTCATTATGATGGACAACGACTTTCACCGCCTGGAGCCGGAACAGCGCAACGAGTATCCCGAATCGGCGCCGATTGTGTTGGAAGAAAATGTCTGGTTGGGGGCGCGGGTGATTGTGTTGCGTGGCGTCACCATTGGCGCCGACAGCGTAATTGGCGCCGGCAGCGTCGTCACGCGCAACATCCCGGCGCGCACGGTAGCGGCGGGCGTCCCAGCGAAGGTCATTCGGCAATTATAAAATGCGCCGGTCACATTGGAAGGGCACGCTATAGCGTGCCCTTCCAATGTGACCGGCTGAAGCGACAAAGGCAGGAAAATGGTCGGCATCAGCATTGTTTTGCCCACCTATAACCGATTAGCGCAACTGCAAAGAGTTTTGGCTGGCCTGTCGGCACAAAGTTATCCGTTGACGGCCTTTGAAGTAGTGATCGTCGCCGACGGCGCCACCGATGGCACCAACGACTTCTTACAGTCGTACAGTGGGCCTTTACAGGTACGTTCGTTTGTACAGCCCAATGGCGGGGCGGCGGCAGCGCGCAACCGCGGGCTACAAATGGCCCAAGGCGAGCTAATCATCTTCCTTGACGATGACGTGACGCCGGAGCCGCAACTGGTGGCCGAACATGTGGCGACACACCAGCAACAGCAGGGCGATGTCGTTGTCTTAGGCCCGATGTTGACGCCGCCGGATGTCACCCTCAAACCCTGGGTACGCTGGGAACAGGCGATGTTGTACAAACAATATGCTGACATTGCCGCCGGTCGTTGGGCGCCGACAGCGCGTCAGTTTTACACGGGGAATGCGTCGGTGGCGCATCGCCATCTGCTGGCGGTCGGCGGCTTTGACACCACCTTCCGGCGCGCCGAAGATGTGGAGTTGGCCTATCGTCTGGCCGATCGGGGTTTGACCTTTCTCTTCAACGATCAGGCCATTGGCTATCACTACGCTGACCGCAGCTTTGCTTCGTGGTTACAAACGCCCTATGCCTACGGGCGCAATGATGTGATCTTCACGCGGGATCGCGGTCAACAGTGGTTGTTGCCGACGGTGATGCAGGAATTCCAGCAGCGCCACCGCTTTATTAAAGCCTTGACCCAACTCTGTCTCTCGCGCAAGAAGCTCAGTGGGGCAATGGTGCAGGGGCTACGACAGGCAGCAGCCGGCAGCGACGCCTTAGGCAAAACGACGATGGCGAATCGCTGCTATAGCGGTATTTTCAATCTCCTCTATTATCAAGGTATCGCCGACGAATTGTCGGGTCGCCAGGCCTTTTTCGCGTTGGTGCAACAGGGTGCGCCAGGTGCGACTGTAACAGAAGCGTCGCCTGTTTTTTCTTTTGAAGGAAAATGACGATGTGGAATCGCTTTAAGCAGGATGCACTCCGCTGGGTTGTGCCAGGGGAAATTGCCGACCCGTCCGTATTGACCTGGCCGCTACTGTTGCAATTGCTCCTTCGTCATCCTTCCCTGCGCGCTATGGCCTGGTTTCGGCTGGCTTGTTGGTGTAAGGGCAGGCGGATTCCCCTGGTGGTGGGGCCAATCCACCGTTGGCTCTTCTTCCGCTTTGGTTTGGAGTTGGGCGGCGACATTGAGGGGGGGCTTTACATCGCACACCCGGTCGGCACGGTGATCAATGCCCGCCATATCGGGCGCAACTGTAGCGTCATTGCCGCTGTTACTGTGGGGATGCGCAATGAATGGGTCTTTCCGGTGATTGGCAATGGCGTCTTTATCGGCGCCGGGGCGCGTGTGCTGGGCGATCTGCGGGTTGGTGACAACGCCAAGATCGGCGCCAATACCGTTGTATTAAGCGACATTCCGGCTAGTGCGACGGCGGTTGGCGTCCCGGCGCGTGTGATCAAGATTGAGGGCGCTGATCGATTAACGAGCGGTCATTGTACCGATGCTCATCCGTTTGATTCTCAGCGCAATGGGCAAGTGAAGCAGTCTTTGAGTACAGTTCATGCGTAACTTTACGATTGCAGTCTTTATTTTTTGCTGCGCCTGGATCGGCTACCGTTATGCGCAAGGGATCGCACCAACCCCGAATGCGCTACAGCCGGCCTTGGCGCAGTCTATCACCACGAACGATGTGATTGGGAACGATGCGCCTGGGGCAGCGCAAGCTGGCGCCAAGCCAACGGTCGCGCCCCTGTTTCGTGACCCGACGAGGGTAGCCGCGACGCCAACGTCGGGACCGGACCAGACGCCGACGCGTACCTTACGGCCCACGGCACAACCGCTCACCGCGCCGACCGTCCTCCCAAATTTGTTACGGCCCGCTTACCCGGAGATGATGATCTACGACGATGAACTCAATCCCAATTGGAGCATTGAGCAGAGTACGGATACTCAGGTCAATCTGTGGGATAATTCGCTTTGGTTTCAGCGCTTTGAGCCGACGCGAGAGCGTACCAGCGGCGCCACCACCATCGCCGTCGCACCGCAGGCCGATTTCAGTGCGATCTTTTTCACCGTGCGACCAGAGAGCACGGCGGTCTATGAGCGGCGGCAGGTATTGGGCGTCAGTTTCTGGCTCAACAGCGGCAGCAACGGCATCGCCACCGATGAGTTGGCGGTAGCGATGGCCGGCAGCAATGAACTGCCCTACTGGTCGGCTATCGATCGATCCGTCTTTCCCGACGACTCCGGCGCCTTTTCCGAAACCCGACTCTACTTTCTCAAGATCAATCGCACAATTCCGGCCAACACTTGGGTCAATCTTGTCCTCTGGCTGGATGATCTCGAATTTGACCCACCCTATCGCTATGTCACCGGCTTCTACATCAAACATGACATCGGCTTCCGCAACACCTATTATATCGATCAAGTGGCGCTCTTGATGGCGCCGTGAGGCAGATGATGACACAACCGCAACGCTACACCTTTGGTTTTCTCTTGGAGCAAACCCTGGGCCATCGCACGCACAGTCAAAACTTACAGGCCAATGTGCCGAAAGATCCAACCATTCGACCCGTTTGGGAGCCGATTGAATGGAATCTGACAGGATTGGGCGCCCATATCCCAGTGTACAATAGCAACTGGACAGTACGCGCTGGGTTGCGCGCACGCCGGGCGCTCCGGCAAATTCCGCGGCAAAACCGGCTCGACGCACTCTTTGTGCATACCCAGGTGCCGGCAGTGTTGCTGGCCGATTGGATGAAACGGCTGCCAACCATCGTTTCATTGGACGCCACGCCGCGACAGTATGATGCCCTAGGCGCTTACTATGCGCATAACGCTGGCCCCGGCTGGCTGGAAATGTTGAAATGGCGGGCCAATGTGCGTTGCTTTCAGCAGGCGCATAAGATTGTCGCCTGGTCACAGTGGACAAAGGCGGGCTTGATCGCTGAGTACGGCGTGCCAACAGAGAAGATCGTGGTGATTCCGCCGGGAGTTAATACCAAGGAATGGAGACGTTCATCACCACAAACGCCGACGACTGCCGGTCAAAACGAGCCGGTTAAGCTTCTCTTTGTTGGCGGCGACTTGCAACGCAAAGGCGGCGAACTGCTCTTGCAAGCATTTCGCTTGTTGCGTCAGGAACAGGCTCAGCGCAGCGACCAGACAGGGAGCGCCATCGAGTTGCATTTAGTCACCCGTGATCCGGTGGCGGCTGAATCAGGGCTATTTGTCTACAACAACATGCAGCCCAATAGCGCGCCGCTCAAAGCATTGTTTCATAGCGCTGATATTTTTTGCCTACCAACTTATGGCGACTGTTTGCCGATGGTGTTGTCGGAAGCAGGCGCGGCCGAATTGCCGGCAGTCGCCACCAATGTGGCGGGTATTGGCGAGATCGTCAAAGATGGCGAAACCGGGTTGCTCATCCCGACCGGTGATGTGCCGGCGTTGACCAAGGCGCTGCGCACGCTAATTGAAAATCCCAGCTTGCGGCGAACCCAAGGCGCCGAGGCAGCCAGGTTAGTGCAACGGGAGTTCGACGCCGAACGCAACACGGAGCGTTTGCTCACGCTGATGAAACAGTCTGTTATCAGCCAAGCAACCAGCGCCAGATCGCTGTCGTCGTTACACAAAGCGCCATCGGCCCAGTAGGAAATGATGATGACTAATGTTTTATTGACTGTATCCGGGACGATTGCCCCCGATCTTGAAACACAAATTGCTGCGGGTAAACGTCCCCGTGCTGATTATCTGGAATTGGCGCGGGTTTTTGGCGCTGATCTAGTTGATTACTCACGGGCGCGCGCGCTCACGGGCCGTATGGGCCGTTGGCTGGAACGGGTGGGCGGCCCGAATTTGATGTTGGCCTGGGCCTGTTTTCGGCAGCAACCCAACTATCAGGTGCTGGTGACGGACGGCGAACAGGTTGGTCTACCCTTTGCACTACTATGCAAGTTGCTTGGGCGCAAAACGGTCAACCATCTCATGATCGCGCACATTCTGTCAGTACCCAAAAAGATGCTGTTGGTAGACCGTTTTGGGTTACAAAAAACCATCGACACCTTTTTTGTCTATTCAAGCTGGCAACAGCACTTTATCCGAGAACGCTGGCGGTTACCGGCAATGCGGGTGGTGCATACACCCTTTATGGTCGATAGCCGCTTCTTCAACCCGCAGCAAGTGACCGCCCAACCACGGCGCATGATCTGTGCCGTAGGGCTGGAATTTCGCGACTATCCGACCCTCATGGCCGCCGTCCGTGGGTTGGATGTCGAGGTCGTCATTGCTGCGGCCAGCCCGTGGTCGAAGCGACCTGACAGCACACAGGCGGCGGCAATCCCGCCCAATGTCACGGTGCGCAAGTTTAGCCAATATGAATTGCGGCAACTGTACGCCGATAGCCAGTTTGTGGTCATGCCGCTCTATAACGTCAACTTCCAGGCCGGCGTTACGGCGATCCTCGAAGCGATGGCAATGGCAAAAGCAGTCATCTGTTCGCGGACGCCAGGCCAGACGGATGTCATTGAGGATGGGCAAACCGGTCTCTATGTCTCACCAGATGACCCAACCGCGCTGCGCACGAAAATCCAATTTTTGCTGGACAATCCTGATTTAGCGCAAACAATGGGGCAGACGGGCCGTCAGCGCGTAGAAACTGAGATGGAATTGACCCATTATGCGGCGCGGTTAAACTATTATGTGCAAGCCGTCTTCGCCAAAGGCCAGGAACAAGCAGACAGCGTGGGCGGCTTACGCCGCTCGCCATTATCGTCTCAGGCATAAGTTACTAAATTATCCGCTCGTAGTCGGTCTATGATTGGTGGGTCGCCGCCGGTTACGGACTGGCGACAAGCGGGCTTGATCGTTAGCCTTACCTAGAAATTGATGAGGTAGTAGTCACTTGAGCATCATCATTCTCTTTCTCCAAATCATTCTCTGGCTGGTGGGTAGTCTGCTTGCTATGATGGTCGGCCATCTTTTGCTGCTCACGGCTGCGGCTTGGGCGGCCCCCAAAGAAACGCCAGTGCCGCCGCATAAACCGCGCCACCGCTTTGCCATTCTGGTGCCGGCGCACAACGAAGAAAAGTTATTACCGGCGCTCTTGGAGAGTCTTAGCCAGCTTCAGTACCCACGTCAACTGTTCTCAATTCATGTGGTGGCGGACAATTGTATTGATGAAACCGCGGCGATTGCCCGTGCGGCTGGGGCGATTGTCCATGAACGTTTCGATCTGGTCAATATCGGCAAAGGGTACGCTTTGCAGTGGCTCCTGGCGCGGCTGGAGAAGATGCAGGTGAGCTATGATGCGGCCTTGATTTTGGACGCAGATTCGATTGTTTCACCCAACTTTCTCACCGTGATGAACGCCCACTTAAACCATGGCGAACGAGTGATTCAGGCGCACTACGCCGTGTTGAACCCGGAACGCAGTTGGGTCATGAGTCTACGCGCCGCCGCCCTGGCGCTTGTTCATTACTTACGCCCCTTGGGTCGTATGGCGTTGGGCGGTTCCGTTGGGTTAAAGGGCAATGGCATGGTCTTCCAGCGGGCGGTGCTGGCTGAACACCAATGGTCGGCTTCGGTGACAGAAGATATAGACTACCACATGGCGCTGATCTTGTCCGGCGAACGGGTCGCCTTTGCGCCTGATGCCACTGTTTGGGCCGAGATGCCGGGTACACTCCGCAGTGCGCAGACACAAAATATCCGGTGGGAGCAAGGACGCTTACAACTGGCGCGCTATTATGTGCCATTACTTTTACAGGCTGCCTTTACCCCGCAACAATTTGGTCGCTCTCTCTCACGCAGTCTGCTTTTTGACAGCATTATGGAGCACATCATCCCCCCATTCTCAGTGGTAATGGGGCTGAGCGTGGTTTATTGGTTCTTTGCATGGCTATGCGCAATGGCCTGGGGGGGAACACCCTTGTTGATCCTAGCCACGCTGCTATTGGTGGGACAGTTGATCTACATTGTCGCCGGATTGGTCTTGGCCGGCACACCGCCGCGAACCTATCTGGCGCTGTTGTATGCACCTATTTTTGTCTTTTGGAAGATCCAGCTCATCCTCGGCATGTTGACGCGTGGCGAAAAACAGGGGTGGGTGCGTACGGCGCGTGATGGGGCCTAAATGGCATGAAGCCACTTCGTTCTCAGCCGCTTCATGACCGGTGATAGAGTGCCGGTCACGAAGCGGCTGAGAACATTGCGATAGTAATAATGGCCGATTCGACATAAAAGAGGCTGGTATGGCACAGTCAACCCTTACCCAAAATCAACAAAGCGCCCCTTACGATCCTAAGTTGGCGCAAATTCTGCAAATGTATGACCAAGAACGGTTTCAAGCGATGGATGCACAACGCCGGTTACAGGTGCGGCTGCTGCTCTGGAGCATCCAACTCCACATTGTACAACGCTTAAAACGAGCGTTGGATCTGCTCCTAGCAACAGTAGCGCTGATCACGCTCTCTCCAGTAATGGTGATCACGGCTATTGCCATCAAGTTGGAATCGCCCGGCCCGCTCATCTTCCGCCAGACACGGGTAGGAAAATATGGCAAGACCTTCACCTGTTACAAATTCCGTTCCATGTGTATCGATGCTGAAGCGCGCAAAAAGGAGTTGATCAAACAGAATGAAGTGGATGGGCCTATTTTTAAGATGCAGGTCGATCCACGGGTGACACGCGTGGGGCGTATTATTCGCAAATTGAGTATTGACGAATTGCCCCAACTTTTCAATGTCTTCAAGGGTGATATGAGCCTGGTCGGCCCCCGCCCGCCCGTGCCGCAGGAGGTGAATCAGTATAAGTTTGATCATTTACGTCGCCTTGACGCTATCCCCGGCCTGACAGGGTTACAACAGGTCTCCGGGCGTAGCGATCTCCCCTTCGAGCGGTGGGTGGAGTTGGATTTACAATACATTTCGCAACAGAGCTTACGGAAAGACATTGAAATTTTGCTCAAAACCATCCCGGCCGTGTTACTAGGCAAGGGCGCCTATTGAGCCATTGGCGGCGAGGGAAAGCGAAAGAGCGCTGTTCACTGAACAGCGCTCTTTCGCTTTTCCTCGCCTGCATCCAGCAAACCCTACGATGATTTAAAGTTCATCCTAACAAAGATGGATCGGTCGACCGAGTCTCTGGTCGATCGACAATTTCACATCGTTCGCAACCAGTGGCGACCAGCGGCTGATAGAATGTTGACAGGTTTTTCGGCATATCTTCATGATACGATTGTCGCAGTTGATTCGAACATACACCCGATCCCACGTCACCGACAGGGCAAGCAGTCAACCAGGTGGGCCGGTAAGAAGCCAGCAGGAAATGTTTATGCGCAAATTGCTCATTATCCTTGGTACACCTGTTGATGATGTCAATATGGACGAAGCGCTCCAACGTATTGAAGTGTTTATCAAAACTGGGCGCGCAACGGGCAAAGGTCATCAAATTGCGACCATCAACGCCGATTTCGTCGTCAAGTCGCTCCAGGATGCTGAATTGCGGCGCATTTTGCAAGAGGCCGATATGGCGACGGCGGATGGAATGCCGTTGGTGTGGAGCGCCCGTCTGTTAGGGGTGCCGATGAGAGGGCGCGTCACCGGCGCCGACATGGTGCCGGCGCTGGCCGAACGAGCGGCGCAAAAAGGTTACTCCCTCTACTTTTTAGGCGCAGCGCCGGGGGTGGCCGAAAAGGCGGCGCACATCTTACAGCAGCAATATCCGACTTTGCAGATCGCCGGCATTGCGTCGCCCTCCGCCGCCGCCGTCCAAAATGGCGACCCGTCGGTGATCGCCGCCTGTAAAGCGGCCAAACCCGATATTCTGTTGGTCGCCTTTGGCAATCCCAAACAGGAGAAGTGGATCTATCGTCATGCCCAGGAGCTTGGCATTCCGGTCATGATTGGGGTGGGCGGCACCTTTGATTTCATTGCCGGCGTCACCAAGCGGGCGCCGCAGTGGATGCAGCAGAGTGGGCTGGAATGGAGCTATCGTTTGATCCAACAGCCGGAGCGACTCTGGAAGCGTTACATTACTGATCTCTTTGGTTTTGGTTACTTTTTTCTCTGGCAATGGTGGGTCATGCGCAAACAAGGGGAAACATCACCGGTGCTACCCACTTCAGAATTACTGACAATCAATGAAACGGTCATTATGAATGTGAAAGGCCGGCTGGATCGCAGTACGCAGAACAGCTTTGCCGAAAAAGCGTATCGTGCCTTAGCCGAGCAACCCTATCTGATCATCAATCTAGCGCAGACTGATTTTCTGGACAGTTCCGCCATCGGCACGTTGGTGGCGCTTTGCAAACAGGCACGGGAAAAGGGCGGCAATCTCTGGTTAACCAACATTCCTGCCGCCATCCAGCAAGTGCTTTCGCTCTTACGGTTAGATCAATTTTTTGCCATTTGTAGTAGTGTTGAAGAAGCGCTCACCCAGCGGCGACTTCCGCAGACAAAGACAACGCATGGCTATTCAGTCGAACAGAGGCCGGCCAAGGCTGTGGCGCTACGGTAAAAACAGGTAGGCTCATCTACGGAAAGTGTGAACACCTGTCAGGTTTCCAAAACCTGACAGGTGTGGCGGGTCGAAACCTCACACTTTCTGTAGATGAGCGAAACAGGTATCAAATTTTCCCAAAGGAATCGCTTATGCAAGCCATGCTGATTGCGACAGGTGAAGAAAGCAAATTACTGCCGCTGACGGCAACCATGCCGACCCCGATGGTTCCCGTTGTTGACCGGCCGGTGCTGGTCTATGCCATTGAGTTGCTGGCGCGCGCCGGCATTCGTGACATTCTTGTCAGCTTATATGAGCAAGCTAACGCCATTGAAAGTTATTGTGGTCATGGGGAGCGCTGGAGTGTACAACTTCACTTTTTGTTGCAACGCATGGCGTGCGGCGCCGCCGGTTCACTGAAGCGGGCCGCGCCGTTGTTAACCGAAACCTTTATCGTGCTGCCGGCGGATCGGATGATTGATCTGGATATTAAGGCGGCGCTCCGCTTTCATCAAGCGCATGGCGGCATCGCCACAGCGATTCTCGCCCGCACAACCGACACGAAAGAAGTTCCGGCGGGCTATGCGACGGTTGATGCGCAAGGCCGGCTACAAGATCTGGGGCCGGCGGCGGCAGGCAGCAAAGTCTACAGCTATACCGACGCCTTTATCTTTGAACCAGCGGTGCTATCGTATATCGCCGCGCAAGGTGTACAAGAGTGTCACACCGATCTGCTGGCCGCGCTCCAAGCGGCGGAGAAACCGGCTTATGGTTACGTGATGGATGGCTATTGGAATCCATTACTGAACTTTAGCGACTATCAAGCGGCGCAACTGGCGGTTCTCGCCAGCGCCGGTCGCACCCCACAAGTCGAGCCGAACAAACGAATCCGTCATCCATATCTCGAAGCCGGTGAAATGCAGCCGGGGATTTGGGTTGGCCCGAATAGCATCATCCACCCGACAGCCCAGTTGCGCCCACCGCTTTTGATTGGCGCCGGTTGCCGCATCGGCCCCAACACGGAATTAGGGCCGGAAACAATCATCGGCGCCGGGACTGTGCTGGATGAAGGGGTGACGATTCAACAGAGTACAGTGCTGCCTCGCACCTACATCGGCCAGTTTTTACACCTGGCCCGCCGCATTGCCCATCGCACCGACTTGATCGACATTGACAGCGGAATCAATGTCCAAATCGCCGACCCCTGGCTATTGACAGCGGTAAACCCGGCGTTGCCGGGCAACCTGTTACGCACCCTGGCTGAACGAGTGTTGGCGCTACTCCTGCTGATTGGTCTGGCGCCCTTCCTCCTGGTCCTTGGGGCTGCGCTCTGGTTGACGACCGGCGCCGTCCTGACACGCGTGCAACGTTTTGGGCAGCTACCGCTGGTAAAGAGTAACCCGCAACTGATCAAGCTCTACCACCTTCAGACACGGCGGGGGAACAATAGTGTAACAGCGTTGGGTCAATGGCTGGAACAGTATGAATTTCATCGTTTGCCCGAATTATGGAATGTGGTATGCGGGGATATTGGCCTGGTGGGGGTGAAACCGCTGCCGCTGGAAGAAAGTATTATGCTGCAAGAAGCCTGGCAACAAAGTCGTTACGGCGCCCAAGCCGGTTTTACCGGTCTCTGGTACACCGAGGCGACCGCCACCACCGATGCCGATGAACTGTCGATCTTAGACGCCTACCAGGCGATTGCCCATAGCTGGCGCGATGATTTGCGCCAATTGTGGTTAACGCCGGGCGCTTGGTTACGCCGGGCGCGCCAGCGCCAACAGCCGCAACCGTATCCCCTGGTCGGCAACCCGCAACCGCTCAACCAGGCCCAGAACATCC
The DNA here is from genome assembly GCA_021405325.1 of Caldilinea sp. CFX5. Next base: position 113,760 of record QWII01000010.1, read on the forward strand.
AGGTGATCTATAGCGAACAGGAACACCATCTGCGCATAACAGCCATGCGCCACGAGCAGTCGACCCCGTTGTTGCTTTCGCCCTCGGATCAACGTTAGCGACTGCCTTTACGGAAATGAGGAAAAGGTACGATGAACTTACAACTAACATCCTTTGACAATATCACTGTGCTAAAAATTGCCGGTCGCATCGATAGTCACTCGGTCCAACGCTTACGTCAGCAACTGGCCTTAAGCGCAAGCGGACCGGGAAAGAATATTATCCTCGATCTGGCGGGCGTCGATTTTATTGATTCAAGCGGTTTGGCCGCCATTGTGCATGGCATGAAACAATGCCGTGCGGTCGGCGGTGACTTGCGTCTCTGCAAACCGCCGCAAGCCGTACGCATGGTTTTGGAGTTGACCCGCCTGGATAAGGCGCTGGACATCTTCCCCAGCCAGGAAAGCGCTTTGCTCTCCTTTGCGACAACCATGCCAAAAGTGGAGATGCAAGTCGCCATATAACAGGTATCGTTGGCTGGTTAGTTGGTTAGTTGGTAAGGTGACGATGAACCAACTCACCAACCAACGAACCGATGCATCATTTTTTTGTGTAACTACCAAGCCACCCCCTCCGCGCCCAGTGGGCACCCGTCCCCCTGATCCGGGGAGGAACTGTCCCTCCCCGGATCAGGGGGACGCGCCTAAAAGCGGGAACCCTCAGGGTGCGCCACTGGGCGCGGAGGGGGTTAGTAGTTACTTTTTTATTTAGACAAAGGCCAATCTCTTGTCAAGCTTACCGTCTCCTCAACCGATTCCCTGGGAAGCCATGCCGCAAACCTGGCTGGCGACCCACTTGACGACGCTGACCCATGAAATGACGATGGCGAAGCAGGCGCAAGCAACCTTTTATCCGCAACAATTACCGGAGGTAGATGGAATTGCGCTCTTTGCCGAATTCCGGCCAGCCATGCAGGTCAGCGGGGACTACTATGATTTTGTCTCGTTATCGGCCGACGAACTGCTCTTTACCGTTGGTGACATCTCCAACAAGGGCTTAACGGCAGCCTTCTTTACGCCACTCATGCGGAAGGTGGTGCGTACCGCGCTGAAGTTGGGGAAACCCACGCCGAAGAGCGTGTTGGATTATGTCAATGCCGACCTGTACGATGAGTTCAGCCAGGCCACCATGTTTGCCACCGGCTTCATCGGGTTATACGAGGCGACAAATCGACGGTTGCGCTATGTCAACGCGGGCCAAGCGCCGGTCATCTATCGACCAGCCGGCGGGGCGGCGCGGCTGTTGCAGGCTGACGGGCCGCCCATTGGCATCTTTGCCCACAGCACCTGTGTCGAACAGGAATTGCGGCTGGCGCCCGGCGATCTGTTAGTGGTGGGGACGGATGGTCTAGTCGAAGTGCGTAATCACGCCAATGAGATCTTTGGTTATGAACGACTTTTGCACTTATTGGACACCGTCGGTAGTCATACACCGGCCTCGGTAGCCGCCGCCATCTTTTATAAACTGACAACCTTTGCATCAGCAAGGAAACGGGAAGATGATCAGACTCTCCTCGTCATCAAAGGGGTTTGAAAAGAATAAATCGTAAAGTTTTACGCGCCGATTTGTGTTTCGTCGGGTAGCCGTCCTAGAATGAGCGAACCGTTCAAGCCCAATCTGGTAAACGGAGTTAGCTATGGAGCAATCAGCACATTTTTGTTTGACAATGCCGGCGCGTTACCGCAATTTGGCCGTTATCACCCAGTGCATCGACCTGTTGCTGGCCGACCTCCCCGATCTGACTGAGCAGGAGCAGGTCATTTACGGCATCAAACTGGCTGTCCATGAAATCGCCAACAATGTCATTAGCCACGCCTATGGTCATGAGCAAGGAGTGATGGAAATTGACCTCACCTTTGAAGAGGCAACCAGACGGCTCACCGCAACGCTCTATGATACCGGCGCGGCTTTTGATCCAGAGCAAGCCCCTACGCCGGATCTGGATCTTCCCCACGAATCGGGTTACGGCCTCTTTTTGGCGGAACAGTTACTGGATGAGGTCAACTACCAGCGACAAGCCAACGGCAATCATTGGCGGTTAGTAAAACATTTATCGTGACGCCCTCCTGCTGTATGGAGAGGAAGCGTTATTCATATTTCATCGGGAAAAGAGAGTATCATGGTAGAGATAGAAGCGCAAAAAAGTTATGCCACCTTTGGTTTGGGTCGTTCCGTTCGCCAACTGAAACATGCCCTGGACAATCGCCGCCGCATTGACGCCAGCATGGTGACACTGCTTAGTCTGGTGCAGGAGAGCGAACAGCGGATGCAACGGCAACTGGGGAAAAAGGTCGAGCAGTTGCGCATGTTGGAAATTGGGCCGGGGCAGGGGTTGGAACGGGCGCGCTACTTTGGTCGCAAAAACAAAGTGGTCGGCATGGACTTGGATGTGATCCCGGTCGGCTTTGACCTGCAAAGTTACCTACGCATGTTCCGCGAAAATGGCCCTGGGCGTGTGGCGAAATCAATTGGGCGGCGTTTGTTGATCGGGCGGGCGAATGAGACCGCGTGGGCCTGTCTGCTGGGCGTGGAAAAGTTTAACGACCCGGCCATCATGCACGGTAACATTTGTGAGGAGACACCGAAGATTGGCCAATTTGATGTGGTGATGAGTTGGTCGGTCTTTGAGCATCTGCCCAATCCGGCACAGGCGGTGGAGAATGTGATGAAGCTCTTAAAGCCGGGCGGCGTCTTCTACATCAGCCTGCATCTCTATACCTCGAACAACGGTCATCATGATATTCGCGCCTTTACCGGCGACGAAGATATGTTGCCGCTATGGCCCCACCTGCGCACAGCGACCGAGAAGGCGATTGTGCCGAGCGCCTATCTGAACAAATGGCGATTGGCGCAATGGCGTGAATTGTTTGCCAACGCTGCGCCCGGTCACGAAGAATTTCTAGAGGCATTTGAGTCCTATGAACGCTTCCAACCGCAGATGACGCCGGCGCTCCGCCAGGAATTGGCCCAATATAGCGAGGAAGAGTTGTACACGATCAACGCCGTCTACACCTGGCGTAAACCAGCCATGTAAAAGCCGAGCAAATTCTTATACAATGACACAGATAGGAAGAAGCACGGATAGCATGAATTTAGCCGTGCTTCTTCCTATCTGTGTAAACTTTTGAGTTTTACGAGAGGTGCTGCAACATCATTTCCCGGTAGGTTGCCAAGGGCGGCGTTATCGTATCCGGTTCTTTGCCCATTTCATCCCAGGAACGCATCCGTAATTTGGTAGTGAAGAGCGGATCGCTTTCAAAAGCAGCTACTTCCGCCGGTGACATGGGGCCGCCTTGATGTTTGAGGGTGGCGGTGCTGGCAGGGGAAAGCTGGGCGGCGTAGGTCGCATTGGTAGCGACGAGATACCGTTTAGCAGCCACATGGGCGCGCACCAGATCGGCGATCTTTGGCGAAAAGCCTCTTTCTAACAGAAACTGAGCGCCGATGCCCTCATGGTCAACAATGCCAATGTCAGCGGCCATCTGCTCGGCGGCAGGGTCACAGATATGGCCGATGTCGTGGAGCAGGGCGGCCAGAATCACTTCCGCATCGTCGGTCACGGCGGCGGCGCACTTGGCGCATTGCAGGGCGTGAGCCAGTTGCGTCACCCCTTCGCCATAGTAGAGCGTGCTGCCAGGGCCAGCGAGCAGGCCCAGAACTTCATCGACAACTTGTTCCGGTGTTGCAGACATAGGTACTCCATTCATGCTATGACTTGGTTGGTTGCTGAAGCAGTTGCTTGACAGCCGCTAAACACGCTTCCCCCGTAGGCGCTTCAAGAATGATGTCAATCACAGCGCTACGTTGGCTCGATGGCACCGTTTGCAATACCATACTCAACGCAATCGGCGCTGATGTGAAACGGTGTTCCAGCACTTTAAACACCATTTCTAGCCATTGTTTTGTTGCTTCAGCTTCAGCTTCGCGGTGTGCAGCATCAGCTTTACGTTGGGCGGCTTCCGCTTCTAATGCACGTTGCGTCGCAACATCAACTTCATGGCGCAAAGCTTGTTTCACTTCTGCAATCTCTTCCGCCAGTTTTTGACCATAAGCACGGTCAAACAACTTGGCAATCACTGGATTATCTAGGTCCATCGGGTCCCCCTTAAATAACTCCCACAAGAAGTCCGACGTAAAAAGCTTAGATTGGGCGGCGACCAGAATCGCAGTTGTCAACAACGTGCGCTGTCGCACAGGGTCGGCTTCATAGTTTAATATCAACTCCCGCTCTTCGACCAACAAGGCTTCATTCATTGGGCGAGTCAATACCGGCAACAACGGGGCGAAAATGTACAACTCGCCACTACGAATCTGGTCTACATAGTTCCATAGCTTAATCGGTCGATAGGTGAACCCATTTACCTTCACATGACTTCTGCTTGCTAATTTTAGCATAGAGCAGAGCAAGATTTCAAGTGTATTCTAAAAGTGCGGCCCGCTCTATGGGGCGCGTAGCTCCCACGGATGTACAAACGTCTCCGGCTCGACATGCAGCGCGTCGGCGACACGGTTGATGTAGTTAAAATAGGCGATCACCTGGGTGGCGTCATGAATGGCGCGATCATCCAAACCGTGAGTGCGCAGTTCGTCCAGATCGGCGGCGGTCATGGCGGTGGGGGTGGTGGTCAGCTTGGCCGCATAGGCGCACAAGGCGCGATCCGCCGGTGATAACGTTGCTTGCCGCCAGTCAGCAGCGATGAAATGGACAAAGCGATCTGCTTCCGCTTCGTCGGTAATGCCAAAATCGGCGACCTCAGCCCGGAGGTCGTGAGCGTGGGAACGGCGTCAGTAGAGACAATGGTTGTGCGCTGAAACCACCGTCGCCAACATCTCGCGCTGGCCGCGACTGAGAGGTGATTGACCGTGCATGAGCGCGCCATACATGTCCATCGACGCCTTGAGGACGCGCGGGTTCTGGCTCATGATGCTGACAATATTCCAAATCCGCCCGGCGCGCTTGATGGCGGCGTCGTATTGCTGCTTGAGAAAGCCGGTCGCTTCTTCATAAGAAAAGACTTTGATCCAGGGCATAGGTTAAAGCTCACGATAACTTTTTTAGTCTTCTTTGACAATAATTTCTGTACCATCATCCAGACGCACGCGATGGCCGATGGTCTGTTCCATGTGCATAATCGACTCAGCCGATTGACCGCCGCGTGCCAATTCGTCAAAATCAGCTAAGGTAAAGGGTGATGTCTCTGGACTATCAGGCAGAGCCAGGATATGTTTCGTCACCAGATCCCGAATGAGTACTAAATCGCGGGGGAGGCGAATTGCATGAGTGCGATTACAAGTCAACGCTTCGATCAACCGTTGTTTGGCTGCCGCACCATCAAGTTGCTCAATGTCCATCGCGACTTCTTGATGACGCCAACGGTCAACAAATTGCTCAACCATCTCACGCGGGGAGCGCTGGGGGAGCGTCATCACATCCTTGACCGCGCCATCCCACGGCGGGTTGAAGTCGATCAAGAAACTCAAGCCGCGGACACGACTTTGTTGACGGTTGGCCGCCCAGAGAAAGATGAGAAAAGCTTGTGAGCCTAATCCGTCAGCGCCATAGTATGCACTGTGAAAAGCATGACCAGCCTCAGCGCTCACTGGGCTTACCGCAACGCCCACCGCTTGCAGCAGCGTGCCGGCCAGTGCGAGTTCCTGCGGTTGCAGGTTGCCTTGCTCCACCAGAGCTGACAAGGCATCTACTGTCCCCACCTGTTCGAGCCAGGCTGGCAGTAGCGGCGTCAATTTTTGTTGGGCTGCCGGGTCAGCATCGTTGACGGTTTTCAGCAAAATCGGCAGATAGGCCGTGGCCTCAATGCCTTTGACAACGGCGCTGAGATCAGCCTGGATGGCGGCGGCGTCGCCCGTGGCCCAACCCGGGTTGTTGAGCAGGCCATCCAGGCGCGGACGCAACAGGCTTAACGGTGACAGGTTTGGGGCGCGTTGTGGTTTCTTCTTTTTTGCCATTGTGGTTATACCCTCCGCAGGACAGTGAGTAAACGGTCAGTCTGTTCCGGGCGCCCGACAGAGATGCGAATGCAGTTGTCAAGCCCCGGTTTGTTGTAATAGCGCACCAAAATGCCCTGTTGCTCCAGCGCTTGTTTTAAGTTGCGGGCATCGCGTTCCAGCACGCGACACAAGATAAAGTTTGCTTGGGTCGGGTAGGGGTGCAGATAGGGAATGGTCTGGAGCAGAGTATAGAGGCGATTGCGCTCACGCTTGAGTTTTTCCACCACCGCCATGATCTGATCGACATGCTGAAGACTGACCAACCCCGCCACCGACGCCGCCACGTTGACATTGTAGGGTTGTTTGAACTTCCACAAGGTCTGCATGAGCCAAAGCGGACAGATGCCATAGCCCAACCGTAGACCGGCAATGCCCGCCGCTTTGCTAAAGGTGCGCAAGATAACCAGATTCTCGTGGTTCAACACCCAGTTTGCCCGGCTGAGGTGATCAGCAAATTCGACGTAAGCTTCATCCAAGACGACCAGCAGCGGTAGTTGCAGCAACCGGCGCAGTTCTTCATCAGGCAACCAATTACCGGAAGGATTGTTGGGGGAAGTCAAGAAAAGGATTTTAGCGTTTTTTGAATTATCGACGAGCCGATCAATTTCATCAACGTTCATGCTGTAATCAGTATGACGCCAGGCTTCGATCACCTTTGCGCCGGCCAGACCAGCGTCAAAACTGTACATGCCAAAAGTTGGTGGGCAGTTGATGATGGCGTCGCCCGGTTGCAAAAAGAGGCGACAGAGGTAATCGAGCAGTTCATCCGCACCGTGGCTGGGCAGAATGTGTTCCGCCGGCACGCCAACAAAGCGACTGAGAGCGGCGCGCAGTTCGCTCTGTTGGGGATCGGGATAGACATGGTAATAAGGGTACTCGGCCAGCGCTTCGGCCACCACAGGCAGGGGGCCATAGGGATTCTCGTTGGCGTCCAGCTTGACAATCTGTTCTGCTGGAATGCCCAGCCGTTGGCTCAGGACTTCAAAGGGTTGAATCGGGACATACTCCTCCATCCCGGCAATTTCCGGGCGGAGCAAAGATTGGACAGCAAAGGGTTGCATGGTCATAGTGATTGGCTTGAAAACAATGCTACTATTGCGCCACAACCGCTAAATACAACCGCAAAGGCGCAAAGTTCGCAAAGGAATCTCGGCGTTCTTTGCGGTTATATCAGGGCAGCGTAGCCTGGGTTGAATCGTTCTCTCCATTCTACGCTGAAGCGGCGGATCTGCCAAGTATAGTTTTGTGGTTGGTGCGTTCGCTGCTATACTACCCCTATGCAACCATCTGAACTCGCCACCCAACTGCAACAAAATATTGCGCGTGTGATCATCGGCAAAGAAAAGGCTGTTGACCTGCTGCTGGTCGCGCTGCTCTGTGACGGACACGTCTTGCTGGAAGATGTGCCGGGCATCGGCAAGACGACACTGGCCAAGGCGCTGGCGCGCAGTATCGACTGTTCTTTTGCGCGCATTCAGTTCACGCCCGATCTGCTGCCGAGCGATGTGACCGGCATCAACTATTTCAATCAGAAGGTGCAGGAATTTCAATTTCGACCGGGGCCGGTCTTTCGTCAACTCTTGCTGGGCGATGAGATCAACCGCGCCACGCCACGCACCCAATCGAGCCTATTGGAAGCAATGGGGGAGAAACAGGTCACCATTGATGGCGAAACGATGATGTTGCCCAAGCCCTTTCTGGTGATCGCCACCCAAAATCCGATTGAACTGGAAGGCACCTTCCCCCTGCCCGAAGCGCAACTCGACCGCTTTCTCCTGCAAATTGCCCTGGGCTATCCGACGGTTGAGGAAGAAGAGGAGATCTTGTTGCGCTACGAACAACAAGATCCGCTGGCGGAGTTACAGCCGGTGACGGATGCAGCAACCATCATCGCCTTGCAGGCGGCGGTACGACGGGTTCATATCAACGCCGATGTGCGCCGCTACATTTTGGCGATTGTCCGTCACACGCGCGAACATTCATCGGTACAACTTGGCGTTTCGCCCCGTGGCACGCTGGCGCTTTATCGGGCCAGTCAGGCATTGGCGGCGTTGCGCGGTCGCAACTATGTGATCCCCAGCGATGTCAAGCACCTGTGTCCCGCCGTCTTGACCCACCGTATCCACATCAGCGCCCAAACCCGTTTGCGCGGTCGCACTACCGGGCAAATTATCCAGGAAATTGTGGAGAGTACGCCAGCACCGGTGGCTTCGTAAACCAACGGGCGTTGCACCGGCTATGAACAATCTATTTGACAAAAATGGTCTTAACCGGTGTAACCCATGCTAATTTGTCTAGCCCATTGTGAAACGTTATAATTGACCCCGGAATGAAAGGAGCTTTGGGATGACAACTTTGACACTAAACCGTGGGCCATGGACTAGCACCGATCTTGATTCGCTGCCAGTTAATGGCGTCCGCTATGAAATCATTGATGGAGAGCTTTTTATGTCCAAATCACCCCATTGGCATCATCAAGCAGCCTGCACCAACATTGCAGCCGAGTTAAAATTGTGGATACGTACATCCGGACAAGGCGCTGTTGCTGTAACACCTGGGGTACTCTTTGATGAAAGCGATGATGTCATCCCTGATGTAGTTTGGATCAGCAATGAACGGTTGGGCGCCCTCATGGATAAAGCCGGCCATCTGACTGGCGCACCAGAATTAGCTGTAGAGGTTTTATCGTTTGGCGAAAAACAAGAAAGCCGAGATCGCCAGTTCAAACGCAAGCTCTATGAAACCCAAGGCGTCCAGGAATATTGGATTGCCGATTGGCGGTTGAAACAAATCGAAATCTACCGGCGCGACGAGGGGCGCTTACGGCTGGTGGCAACCTTGTTCGCAAAAGATACGTTAACTTCGCCCCTTTTGCCTGGCTTCACCTGCCCAGTGGCGCGTTTCTTTGATTAAGCAAAGCGACCATGTTCAGTAGACAGCAACGCCCACAGCCGCAGATCCAGAGATTCCCCGTTATCTGCGCCAGTTATGGCTACAGAGAGCGTTGCCGTCTGTTGTTTTAATTATCCGGCGCACCCGCCTTGATCCAGGCAATAATGGTATCAATCTGCACTTTGGTTAAGTCAGCGCCCCGCTTGGGCATCTGACCAGTGGCAACCATTTCGACCAGATAGCTATCGTCCGGCGCACCGGGCTTGATCACGGCGCCATAAACCGAACCCGCCAGTGCATCCTTGTAGCTCGTCAGCACCAGCCCTTCCTCCGGTTCATCAGCGCCATGACATTCGGCGCAATGTTCGGTGAAAATGGGCAACACATCTTCGGCAAAGCTCACAGTGGCGGGATCTACTGTAGCATCAGCGGCGGACGGCGCGCTGGTTGCGCTGCCTTTTTCAGGCGCACCAGCGTTGATCCAGGCCACAATCGTTTCGATCTCAGCGGGCGTAAGATCCGGCCCTTTCTTGGGCATTTGGCCGGTCTTTACCAACTCAACCAGGTAGCTGTTATCGGGATCGCCCGGCTTGATCACCGCGCCGTAAAACGACCCGGCCATCGCATCCTTGTAGTTGGTCAAGATCAACCCTTCTTCCGGTTCGTCCGTACCGTGACATTCAGCGCAATGTTGTTCAAAGATTGGCAAGATGTTGTCTTGATAGTTAACATTGCTTAGATCGGCGGTTGTTGCGGTAACAGGCTGGTTGCTCTCGACCACGGCGGGGCCACCGACCGGTAGACCGCGCTCGGCTAACAAACTGATGGCGCGGGAAACCGGAATGCGAGCGACGCCGGCCGGTTGATCAACCCAGCCGTAGCCGGCTAATTGCGCCAGCTCTTGCTGATGACGCTCGGCCAACGCGGTCGGTGAAGTGCGGTCGGTAATGGGTGACGCCGCTGCGCCCGTTTGATTCACAAAGGCCAGTAAACGCGCCCCACCCAGCAGCACCCCCAACCCCAAGCCGACCAACGCAATCACCAGGGCAATCGAACAGCCAAAGCCGGTCTGCTTCTGGCGCAGCTTAGGTGGTTCACGGTTGATATTCGTGATCTTCGGGGCGGGTTTAGGCGCTTTAGTGGGCTGGCGCGAGTTCTTGTTCTTGCTCATCACTCTCTCCTACATGGGGATCATGCTGCGGCAGCGCCGTCTTGTCTCTCCACTGCCGACTGAAAACCGTCAGCCAACCGCCACCGATGGCGAGCCAGAGCGCCACATCGAGCCAATGGAAATGAACCCCCGCCGGGTAAAAGGCCGGCACAATCAACCAATACAAATCAACCATCCGCGCCAGGAAGACCAGCAGGGCGACGGTCATCAACCCGCGGACATGGCGTTTCAGCGGTCGGGAAAGTAACAAGATAAAGGGCAGCACAAAGTGCAAGGCGATCAACACGAGCGCGACCGTCTGCCAGCCCCCTTGGGTGCGGTGATAGTACCAGATCCCCTCTTCGGGAATATCCGCCGACCAGATGATCAGAAACTGGGAATAGGTGAAATAGGCCCAGATCATGACAAAGCCGAGCAAGAAGTTGCCCAGGTCATTAAACGATTGCACCCACCGTTGGGTTGCGCCCTGTGCTTGCGCAATGATCCCCAGACCGATTATGGCAAAGGACAAAGCCGCCAACGCCTGGCCGCTGATAAAGAGCAGCCCGTAAATCGACGAGAACCATTCCGGTTCCAGCGACATAAGCCAATCATAGCCGGCAAAGGTGGCAGTCAGCATAAAGAGGATCACCCCGCCGGCGCTCAGGCGACGCATCCGCCTGGCCCACTGTGGGTCGCCGCTTTGGCTCTGCGCCAGCGACCAGCGATGGAAAAAGAGCGCCAGCAGCAGCCAGACCAGAAAGTAAAGCGCGCTGCGCCCGATGAAAAAGGGGGCGTTCAACCAGGCAGTTTTCTGTTGCACCAATGGGCTATGGCTCACATACTCGGCATTCAGCCAGGGGTAGAGGGTGTTCATGCCCACGAGCAACGGCAAAAAGAGTAACGCCATCAACGGCAAGGTCATCGCCCCCGTTTCTAGCAGATGGCGAATCATCCCGCTCCAGCGCCCGCCGACCAGGTGATGCACCATGAGCAGTCCCAAGCAACCCAAGCCAATTTCCAGCCAAAAGATGTAGGCCAGCAAATAGGATTGCCAGAACTGGGTTTGATCGAGAAATGCGCCCACCAATGCCAGCGCCAACCCCACCACCCCAACGATGAGTGCCGGGCCTTGCCAGCGTTTGAAAGGGGAATCAAGTGTACCTTGTCTCTGCATAAGTAGATACCTGCGTAGGTGCGGTTTGCAACCGCACGGCTTTACTTTACCGAATCTCGTGCGGTTGCAAACCGCACCTACGAGCCATTGAAGGCATCATTGCGTAATCGGTTGGGTTTGCTCCAACTGTGGCAGATCTTCCGCCGACAACTGATCCGCCGCCGCATTTTGACTCAACTGTAACGCACGGATATAGGCAATAATCGCCCAACGATCTTCCGGGCGAATCCGGGACGCATAGCTGGGCATCACCCGCGTGCCGTTGGTGATGACGATGAAGTAATAACCGGTCGTTTCGTCGCGCAGCGCAGGGTCATGAAACGAGGTCGGCACGGGCATCCCATAGTCGGTGACAATGCCCTGCCCATCGCCCACCAGCCCATGACAGGGTGCGCAGAAGATGTTATAGCGTTCCTGGCCCCGTTCCAATACTGCAACCGTGACCGTGAAGGGGAAGCTATCGGCTACTTGCCCGTTGACCCGCCCGGTGTGGAGTTGGTCATCCAGATTGATCTCATTGCGCGCTACGGTGTCAGCGATGCGTGGTCGCACGGCTGCCCCGTCGGCAAAGAAGGTGCTTGCTTCTAATGGTTCATAGCGCGGTTGGTCGCGCATATCGAGTCGACAACCGGCGAGTAGTCCCATAACGAACAAGATGCCGATCAAGGGCAAGCGACGAAAACTGGGTAACATATTCATAGCTTGATTACATCCTTAACGCGTGCGTTTTTCTAATAGCAAGCGTTTAAGCTCCTCATGCGAGATTACAGTAGAAGGTTCAGCATCCGCTTTTGCCAAGTTTCGCTTTGCCTCGGCTAATAGCTCAAGTTGCTCACTGCTTGGCATGACAGCATCAACTGTAATTGGACGTTCTGAGTTAATTACTATTTCCATAGTTTAATACACCTTCATCACGACTATTGTGTTAAATAAGTTGTGTCAGGTGGAAGCGGGCCAGGCATATCACCGCGAATTAATCGGATTAGCGAATCACGGTAGGAGAAAACGATTCGCTAATCCCATGATTCGCGGTGATATTGGGCAGGCAATATAACCGATCAAAACTTATTGAACAGAACACTATTGCTCAACCGCCACCACCTCAGCCGGCCCTAACTTCTCTAAAAACTGACGCGTTTTTTCTACTTCAAACTTGGGATCATTCGCCTCGACACACAGGAAAAAGCGGTCTTGCGACGCCAAGCGAAAGCGCGGCGCATTAAAGACCGCATGGTAAGGCTGCGGGAACCCATTGCGCAGCAACATACCCAAAACCGCCGTGCCCGCCGCAAAGAGAATGGTCATCTCAAAGGTCAAGATAATAAAGGAAGGCCAGCTATTGAGCGGTCGCCCGCCGATATTCCACGGGTAGTCGATCACAGCGGCATAGTATTGCATCCCAAAGCCCACCAGTCCGCCGACAATGCCGCCCACCAAGACCAGAAGCGGCAAGCGGGAACGACGCACGCCAATCGCCGCCGGCAATTCTTCAATCGGGAAGGGGCTGTAGGCGGAAATTTTGCGATAGCCGGCAGCGTAAGTCGCCCGCGCTTTTTCGAGGAGCGTCTCCGGGTTGTCAAACTCCGCCATCAACCCATAGAGCGCCCCTTTCGGCACGACAACTTTGCTTGGGCTGGCAGGTGACGCAGCCGCCGCTTTCTTGCCACTTGCCACCTGCGCCTTGCCACCGTCCGGCTGAGCGTGCCGAACGCCCGCATGTTTCTCCGTCTCAGCCAGTAGGTGGCGCATCTCAAAGATCGAGATCATGGGCAGGACACGGATGAAGATCACGATGAGCGTCAAAAACAGCCCAATCGTGCCTAGGAAGGTGGCCCAGTCCCAAACCGTACCGGCGTATATGCCCCAGGCTGACGGCATGAAATCGCGATGGAGGCTGACAACGATGATCACATAGCGTTCCAGCCACATGCCGACATTGACCACCAGAGCAATGAGAAAGAGCAGCAATGGGTTGGAACGCACCCACCCCAACCAAAGCGCTTGCGGCACCACAATGTTACAGAGCATCAACGCCCAGAAGGCCCACCAGTAGGGGCCAAAAGAGCGGTTGAAGAGCCAGAAATGCTCCAGGCCGCTGCCCGAATACCAGGCGGTAAAGCCTTCGGTCAGGTAGCCATAGGCGACAAAGAGGCCGGTCGCCAACATCACTTTTGCCATGTTATCCAGATGTTGCAGGGTGATGAAATCTTCAAATTTGTAAATCTTGCGCAGCGGAATCAGTAGTGTCAGCACCATTGCAAAGCCGGAAAAGATGGCCCCGGCCACAAAGTAAGGCGGGAAGATGGTCGAGTGCCAACCGGGGATGACGCCCACAGCAAAGTCAAAACTGACCACCGAGTGAACCGAAACTACCAACGGCGTCGCCAGCGCGGCCAGCAGCATGTAGGCGGCATCATAGCGCTGCCAGTGATGGGCCGCGCCGCGCCAGCCCAACGCCAGCAGACCATAAAAATAGCGCAGCCAACGGTTTTCCGCCCGGTCGCGCATGGCGGCCAGGTCGGGGATCAAGCCAACAAACCAGAACATGAGCGAGACCAGGGCATAGGTGCTAATGGCAAAGGCGTCCCAGACCAGCGGGCTGCGAAATTGCGGCCAGAGATCATAAGTGTTGGGATAGGGAAAGAGCCAGTAGGCCAGCCAGGGACGCCCCACATGCAGCACGGGAAAGAGCAGGGCGCACGAGACGGCAAAGAGGGTCATCGCCTCGGCAAAACGGTTGATCGAGGTGCGCCACTCCTGGCGAAAGAGAAAGAGAATGGCCGAAATGAGCGTGCCGGCGTGACCAATGCCGATCCACCAGACCAAGTTGGTGATGTCAAAGCCCCAGCCAATCGGTTGATTGATGCCCCAGATGCCGACGCCGCGTAGAAAGAGATTGCCCACGGCATAGAGAAAGAGCATGAGCAGCAGAAAGCCCGCAGCCAACCCCACAAACCAGGATTTGGGCGTCACCCTGGTCAAGACGGTATCGACGATCTTTTCGGTGATCGACCGGAAGCTGTGGCCCGGTCCGATCAGTTGTCCTGAATGTTGCATCTTTCTTGCCTTCTCTTGCTCGTTCCCACGCTCTGCGTGGGAACCAGAACCGACGCTCCGCGTCGAGTGAACAGCGCCCCAGGACGCAGAGCGTCCCCCCTGCATTCCCACGCAGAGCGTGGGAACGAGCAATTATCCTGTCTCTTCTAAGGCCGGGTTGGGGTTGCGCAACTTGGCGAGATAGGTGGTGCGCGGGTGGGTGTTCAGTTCGGTCAACAGGCCATAGTTGAGGGGGGAGGCTTTGCGCTTGGCGACCTGACTCGCGGCGTCGTTGATGTTGCCAAAGACAATGGCCTGGGTGGGACAGGCCGCTTGACAGGCGGTGACCACTTCGCCATCCGCAATCGGCCGGCCTGCCAGTTTGGCATGGATACGGGCCGCGCTGATCCGTTGGGTACAGTAGGTGCATTTCTCCATCACGCCGCGTGAGCGCACGGTGACATTCGGGTTGCGTTGCAGCGCCAAGCTCTCGCTGTCAAAGTCCACAAATTCCAGGAAGTTAAAGCGCCGCACCTTGTAGGGACAGTTGTTGGAACAGTAGCGCGTACCGACACAGCGATTGTAGACCATTGTGTTCAAGCCTTCGCTGTCGTGCATCGTCGCCGCCACGGGACAAACTACCTCACAAGGCGCATTCTCGCAGTGCATACAGGTGACCGGCTGGTAATGGATGGCCGGGTCGGCGGGGTCGCCTTCAAAGTAGCGGTCGAGGCGAATCCAGTGCATCTCACGCCCGTTGATCACCTGCTCTTTGCCCACAATGGGGATGTTGTTTTCGGCCTGACAGGCGATCACACAAGCGTTGCAGCCGATACAAGCGGTCAAGTCAATCGCCATGCCCCAAGCATTCTCAGGATACTCGACTTTGGGGTAAAGCGAGATTTCCTCGCCATGCGGGTTCATCTCCTGCACAAAGGTCGGCTCGGCGGTGAATTGAGTCGTGGTGCCGGTGCGAATCAGGTTGCGCCCTTCCATGCTGTGATGCACCTGGGTGCTGGCAAGCTGATAGCCTGCGCCCGCCTTGCGTAAGGTCAAGCGACTGCCAAACCAGGGGACGGCCGTGGTGCGCAACGCATAGCCATTAACGCCCGTGCCATTGCCGACCTTACCGGCGTGGGTGCGCCCATAACCGAGGTGAAGCGTCACGGCGTTGTCACTATGACCGGGCATGAGCCAGACCGGCGCTTGCAGCGTGTGGTCATCATACGTCAGCACGACCAGATCGCCATTGGCCAGCCCCAGGGTGGCGGCGGTAGTCGGGCTGATCAATGCCGCATTCTCCCAGGTCAATTTGGTGAGCGGTTTGGGCAGTTCTTGCAGCCAGCCATTGTTGGCAAAGCGGCCATCCCAGATGGTGGGGTCGGGGCGGAAGTTGATTTCCAGACCCTCCGCCAAGGGTGTCGGGGCTTGGCTACTCACCGCGGATTGCACCTTGACTGTTTTGGCCGGCAGCGCCGTATCGGCGATAAAGCCGTCATGCAAGCTGCGCTGCCAGAAGGCGGTAAAGCCGGTTTCGCCCTGTTGACTCTGCCAGTAGCTTTGCACCAGGTCATGGTCACTACGGACTGTTTCACTGACAAGGGCATCCAATACTTCATGGGCCGAACGGCTGGCGTAGAGCGGTTGGATCAATGGCTGTTGAATCGTGATCGTGCCGTCATAGGTGCGGCCATCGCTCCACGCTTCCAGGTAATGTGATTCGGGAATTTGCCACTGACAAAGCGCGCCCGTCTCATCCACATGCGAGCCAAGATGAACACGGAAAGCAACTTTAGCCAGCACCGCCTTGAAATCCAGATCAACCGGCGCCGTAAAGACCGGGTTACCGCCGAGAATCAGTAGCAGCTCCACCTGGGAAGCCGCCATTGCCTCGACTAATTCGCGCAATGACTGGCTCTGATTCACCGGATCGGCGACCACCGGTGCGCTATAGATCACCGTTTTGCCCTGATTCTCCAAGGTTTCGTTGATCGCATGAGCCAGGGCATGAACAATAGGCGGCTGCTGCTCCCCGACCACCACCAGACTTGCGCCGGCAAATGCCTTGAGATCATTAGCAAGCGCCGTGACCCACTTTGCGGGCAGAGCGCTCTCATCACCGGCAGCGACAGTCAAGCCGAGCGCGAGGGCCAGGGCGCGGGCAAAGTTTTCCACCTGTCCCGAGGGCAAAGCCAGCCGGTGATCCGCAGCGGCGCCGGTGATGGTCGGTGCGCTTTCCACCACATAGAGCCGATTGCGCTTGCGCCCTTCCGGCCGATCGACGCGGCGGCCATCGGCAAAATCGCGGGCATAACGCACCCGGCCCGGCCCGACGCCAAAGAGGTCGGCATCAAGGCAGATGATGAGATCCGCCTGATCAAGCCGATAAACTGGTTCGACCTTTTCGCCGAAGGCCAGTTGCGCGCCGTCGTAGACATTGTCCCGGTTAACCGGTTCGTATTGATGCCAGCGCGCTTGTGGAAAGCGGGTTAAGAGCGCTTGTAGCTGGCTGAAAAGGGTCGGTGAGGTGACGGTCTCGCTCAAAATGCGCAGACCGGCGCCCTCACGGCCTGCCTGCTGGGCCAGTTGCGTTTGTAAGGCGGCCAGAAAGTCATCCCAAGTGCTGGGGGCGCCATCGAGCGTGATCGCTTTGGCCCGATCCGGGTCGTAGAGATTCAAGATCGACGCCTGCGCCAGGGCATCGGTTGCGCCCAGGCTGGCAGGGTGATCAGGGTTGCCTTCGAGCTTGGTCGGGCGATGGTCGTGGCTTTGCGCCAGCAACCCCATTGTATAGCCGCCCAGTTGCATGGCCGTGGCAAAAAAGAGGGGGCGCCCCGGCACGGTCGCTTCCGGCATCTGCACATAGGGGACAATCTTTTCGTCGGGCTGGTTGGCGCAGGCGGTCAACCCGGCCAACGCCAGCGACGCCCCCATCAATTGCAAGAAATTCCGTCGGCTCAGCGACGGCAGCCACTCCGCCGCCTGCCGGGGAAACTCGCGGTGCAGAAACTCTTGAAATTCAGCCGTTTCAGCTAACTCTTCCAAGCCCCGCCAGTAGTCACGCCCCTGTGACTGCCCTAGCCGTTGTTGAACTGTTGTTAGATCGAGCGGTACATTGGTCATAAAGATTCATTCGTGTTGCGTGTTGCGTATTGCGTGTTGCGTTCCCTTCGACAGGCTCAGGGAACGCAACACGCAATACGCAACACGGAGTACGGTATCACCGATGACAGATGGAACAATCCGTTAGTTGATTGACATGGATGCCGTAGTCGGCAACCAACTGGGCGCCCAGGGTAGTCTGGTCGGTAGGCGGGGTGTAGCCCATCGTAAAGACAGCCTCACGCGGGCGCAGGTAGCGGGCCGGGTCGCGATGGCAGTCCAAGCACCAATCCATTTGCAAGTTCTCGGCCTTGGCCACCACTACCATCTGATCCACCCGTCCGTGACAGGTTTCACAGCCGACCCCTTGTTTGACATGAATGGCATGGTTAAAGTAGACAAAATCGGCCAGGTCGTGGACGCGAATCCATTCCAGCGGTTTGTTCGTCTCAGCGCTGGTGCGCACTAAGGCTAAATTGGGCGAATCGGTGGCGACTTGGGCGTGACAGCCCATGCACGTTTCGGTCGCTGGGATGCCGGCGCTGTTGCTCTCTTCGACGCTCGTGTGACAATAGCGACAATCCAGCCCCAGCCCGCCGACATGTTGGGCATGGCTATAGGGCACGGCTTGCGCTTTGGCAACGCCAACCTCATTCATAAAGGGGGAGCGGACCGTGTAGTAGCCCAACCAGGCCAAACCTGCCAATAGCAGCACTACCACCAACAGCGCAACTTTGGCGATGATGTTCATACTGGGATGGAAAATTTGTGACATACCACGACTTTCTACTTACCGTTCGGCCAGGATGATGGAATGGAGGTAGCCGGAAGTACACTTACCATAGATAACGCTTGCTTTGCCCTGATTGGATTTAGCATCATTGTAGTTGTGTAGGCACTATACCACAAATTTTGGCTTAGAAAATGAGAGGTAGATGAAAGGATCAACCACCGGCGGTAGTCGGTTAGGGTCCATCAATAGATAAGTTAATCAGGGGATTCGGCGGTTGTTGCGACCCACGACCGAATCCCCTAGCGCTTAAACGCCTCAGATTGTCCTATTCATACCAACATGATTGTCCCTACCACAGCCAAACTTGTTATGGTACAATCCAACTCATCTCAGTAATAACAGGTGATTTCGCCACAATTGTCGTATGACAAATTTACACTTTCAACTGGAACGCGACAATGGCGTAGCGCTCTACCAGCAAATTGTTGATCATGTCAAAAGCCAGATTCGCAGCCAGCAACTGCCCGGTGGGGCGCGGCTGCCGACCATTCGCCAGCTGGCCCAAAGCGTCGGCGTGACGCGCGTCACCGTGCAGAGCGCCTATGATGAGTTGCAAGCGCAGGGCTGGGTCGAATCGACGGTGGGGCGCGGCACCTTTGTCGCCAGTGAATTGCCGCTACCGTTGCGGGCCACGCCGCCCCACTTCGGGCAGCAACTGAGCGCCGATGCTGTCATCAACGACCTGTTGCAAATTCACCAGTTGCAGACCGAACAGCAGCATATCGGCCATTCGTTGGCGCTGGCCTCGCCTGACCCACGGCTCTTTCCCATGGCGAGCTTTGTGGAGAGCTGGCAGGCGATGCAAAGCGATCTGCGGGCGCTGCTTTGCTATGGTTCACCGCAGGGCGATCCCCAAGCACGCGTGGCGATGGCGGAGTTGCTGGAAAAGCGCGGGGTGCTGGTCGGGCCGGATCAATTGATTCTGACCAATGGCTTGACCCAAGGGTTGGCCTTAGTAGCGCAGGCGTTGGCCCAGCCAGGTGATCGGGTGTTGGTGGAGCAGCCGACCTATCTCGGCTTTCTCAACCTCTTGAAGGCGCAACGGCTGGAGCCGATTGGCGTGCCGTTGGATGAAGCCGGGCCGCAATTAGCTGTGTTGGAACAGTTGGCCGTGCAATACCGACCGCGCTTTTTCTACACAATTCCCAGCTATCAAAACCCGACCGGCCTCTGCACTACCGTGGAACGGCGCGCCGAACTGTTGGCTTGGGCGGAACGACATAATATTGTCCTGGTCGAAGATGACATCTACGCCCGTTTGTCCTATCAAGGGGAACCGCCGCCGGCCATTAAGCAGGCGGATCGCAATGGCATGGTGGTTTATCTCACCAGTGAGTCGAAAACGCTCTTTCCAGGGCTGCGCATCGGCGTTGTGGTGGCGCCGCGGCCTTTGCACGAGCGGATTTTAGCGCTACGGCGGGCCACCGATCTTTGCGGGTCACAGCTTTTGCAACGCGCCTTTGCTCATTTTGTTCAGCACAAAGGGTTGCACAATCATCTGCGGCGGGTGTTGCCCATCTACCGGCGCCGCCGTGACGCGATGATCGCCGCGCTGCGCCGCTTTATGCCCCCCGGCGTCACCTGGACGGAACCAGCCGGCGGCTATTGCATCTGGCTGACGCTGCCGCGGTTGCACACATTGCATGATCTGCCGCAAGCGGCGCTTCAACAAGGGGTCGCCATTGCCGCGGGCGACGTATTTTTGACCCAACCAGGGCCACATCAACATATTCGGCTGGCCTTCAGTTACGAAGATGAAGAGACCATTCGTCGTTGTGTCGCCCTGCTGGGTCATCTGATCACCGAACGGGTTCAGCAAGCCGGCGCGCAACCGCCGGAGGCGATGGATTGGTTGCCGTTGGTGTGATTGGTAGTCGCTTGGTCGCTTGGTCGTGTAGTCGCGTAGTCGGCCAGCCGAGGTTGACTACGCGACCAAGCGACTGTATGACAAAGAGACGAGGAACCTATGACAACTTACCCATTTATGCAGGTCGATGCGTTTACAACAAAGGCATTAGGGGGAAATCCATGTGCGATTGTTTTTGCAGCGGATGATCTGGACACAGCGACGATGCAGGCGATTGCCCAGGAGATGAATTTGTCGGAGACAGCCTTTGTATTGAAGTCCACGATTGCCGATGTGCGGGCGCGCTATTTTACGCCGGAGGCGGAAATCCCGCTGGCCGGCCACCCGACCATTGCGACGATCTATGCGCTGGTGGAGACCGGGCGGCTGCCCATGCGCGGCGACCAGATGACGATCAGTCTGGAGCTACGCGACGGCCCGATTGCGGTCGAAGTGCAGGGGGTGAATGGCAAGCCGACTTATGTCATTATGACGCAGCGCAAACCGCAATTTCTCAACACGTTGGATGCCGCCACGGTCTTGCCGGTGTGGGGATTGACGCCGGAGGATGCGTTGCCCAGCGCGCCGCTCCAGGTGGTCAGCACCGGCACGCCGCAGTTGATGATCCCCGTGCGCAATCATGACGCTTTACGGCGGCTGGCGATCAACGAGGCGGCCTACCGCCGCTTGAGCCAGGAAGCCAATTTTTTCAGTGCGCATCTCTTTTGCCTGGGCGGCGCGACCCCGGAAGGGGACACCTTTGCTCGGCATATCGCTCCCTTTGAAGATCCCTTCACCGGCTCGGCCACCGGCGGCATGGGCGCTTATCTCTGGCACTATGGCTTGATCGACAAGCCGACCTTCGTGGCCGAGCAGGGTCATTGGATGAAGCGCCCCGGTCAGGCTACCGTCGAAGTGATCGGGCCGCGAGCAGATATTGAAACGGTCAAAGTTGGTGGCCCGGCGATTACCATCCTGCGCGGCGAATTAATTTTGTAAGGGAGCATTAGATCCTAACCACAAAGACACGAAGTTCACGAAGAAGAGCAAGAAGAGCTTCGTGTCTTCGTGTCTTCGTGGTTAAAAATGATACAGGAGCGATTGAATGTTACAAACAACCTTTGCGAAACGCACAGCACAGATGCAACTCAATGCGATTCGCGAAATCTTAAAAGTTGTGAACCGCCCCGGCATGGTTTCGCTGGCCGGCGGCATTCCGGCGCCGGAGAGTTTTCCCCTAGCGCTGATGCAGGAATTAACCGCCACCGTTTTACAGAAATATGGCGCAATGGCGTTACAATATGACGCCACCGAAGGCTTTGGCCCCCTCCGCCAGGCGCTGACAGCCCATCTGGCGGCTAAACAAGTGAGCGCGGCAGCCGAGGAAATTCTGATCTTTAGCGGTTCGCAGGGGGTACTGGATGCGCTGGGCAAGATCCTGATTACGCCAGGGGATGCGATCGCCGTCGAGTCGCCGACTTATGTCGGGGCGTTGAGCGCTTTTAATCCCTACGAGCCGGTTTATGTCCAGATTGAAACCGATGACCAAGGGATTATCCCGGCAGCATTGGAAGCGGTGTTGCGCTGCCAACCGATCAAGTACATTTACCTTGTCCCCACCTTTCAAAACCCAACCGGACGCACCTTGCCCCTTGACCGGCGACAGGCCGTGGCGGCTCTTGTGCAACGCTATGGCGTGCTGATCGTGGAAGATGATCCCTACAGCGACCTCCGTTATAGTGGCGAGCCATTGCCGCCGATCAAGTCCTTTGCGCCTGATCATGTGGTCTATATCAGCACCCTCTCCAAGACCTTTGCACCGGGGTTGCGCATTGGTTTCTGCGTGGCGCCGGCGGCGATTCATCGCTGGTTGGTCATTGCCAAACAGGGGGTCGATCTACATACCAGCACCTTCAATCAGGCGTTGGCGGCCGAATATCTCACCGGCGGGTATTTACAGCAGCAATTGCCTAAAATTCTCGCCATCTATCGTCCCCGCCAGCAAGCGATGTTGGCGGCGCTGGACCGCTATCTGCCCGCCGGCTTCCAGTGGACCCAACCCGAAGGGGGCATGTTCCTCTGGCTGGAAGGTCCCGCCGGGCTGGACACCGAACAGGTCTACTGGTGCGCGGTGGAGCGGCAGACCGCCTTTGTCCCGGGCAAATTCTTCTTTGCTGAACCGGGCGTTGGCGACGCGACAATGCGGCTCAACTATACGATGGCCGATGAGAAGACGATAGATTGGGCGGTGCGCACTTTGGCGGAGGTAATTGGAGAGTTTGTGTAGCGGCGTGGTGCGTGAAGCGTGTTGCGTATTGCGTGAACCGTTGATAGCCGTTAAGATTGCTTGTAGTCAGTTCTGACTGCAAACAGTTGACAGTTTCACAGGCTAGAAAAGGGTTATCAATGGAAAATTTGGTGACAGTTGTCCTCATCGCCATTGTCGCCGGGTTGGCGGTGACGTTGCAGAGTAACTTTATGGGGGTAATGACCCACCTCCTGGGGGCGCGGGAAAGTGTCTTTATCACCTATGGCAGCGGTGGTCTCATTATTTCCTTGTTCTTATTGATCAGCGGCGGCGGGAAGTTGGCGGCGTGGCGCACCGTGCCGCCCTATGCCTTTACCGCCGGTATCCTGGGCTTGATCATTGTCGGTCTGCTGGGCTATGCCACGGCGCGCTATGGGTTGGTTGTTACCTTTACGGTGTTGCTGATCGCCCAATATGGTTCGGCAGTGGTGATCGATCACTTCGGCTTGTTGGGCGCCGCGGTGCGACCGGTCGATGCGTTGCGGCTGCTGGGCGTTGTCCTGCTGCTGGTCGGCGCGTGGTTGACGTTGCGGTAGAACCATATGCCGTCGGGGCGTCCGCTTGCCGGCGCCCTATGCTACCCCCAAACAGGGCGCCGGCAAGCGGACGCCCGTACCATTTCCATTATCCATCAGGGGGGATGATGTACGCATTTGAACTACACGAAGTTCAACAGCAGCACCAAGCGGTCGGGCAACGCTGGCTGGAGTTTCTGCGCGTGCCGGAGTTGAGCATGGGGCTGTATGTGCTACCAGCCGGTGACATTGATCCGCAACAGCCGCATGGCGAGGGGGAAGTCTACTATGTGGTCAGCGGGCGCGGCTGGATCCGCGTGGGGGCGGAAGACCGGCCGGTGCAGGCCGGCTCGGTCGTCTATGTGGCGGCGCAGGTTGAGCATCGCTTTCATACGATTGCAGAGGAATTGCAGGTGTTGGTCTTCTTTGCGCCGGCAGAAGGGTCGGCGGGAGATTGAGAGATAGAAAGATGCAGAGATTGAGGGCGTCATGAAACGAATCGGCATTTTGGGTGGGATCAGCCATGAATCGACGGCGGTCTATTACCAGCGGCTGCACAGCGAATATTTTGCGCGGCGACAAGATTATTACTACCCGGAAGTAATTGTCTATAGTCTCAACTTTCAGCGGTTTACCGATTATGAAGATCGGGGTGAGATGGGGCCTTATGTTGAGTATATTTTGCAGGGCATGGACGCCCTACAACAGGCCGGCGCTGATTTTGCCTTGATGGCGGCCAACTCGCCTCATGCCGTTTTCCCCCAAGTGGCAGCGCAAACAGCCTTGCCACTGCTGAGTATCGTCGAGGTGACGGCGCGAGCGGCGCAAGCGCGTGGCTTACGACGCTTACTGCTGTTGGGCATTCGCTTCACCATGCAAGCAACCTTTTACGCCGATGTTTGTGTGCGTTACGGCATTGATGTAATCACGCCAGACGCCGATGAACAGGAGATTATTAACCGCATCATCTTTGAGGAACTCGTGGTCGGTACTTTTCGGGCAGAGAGCCGTCAACTTTTGCTACGTATCATCGAGCAATACCCGGTTGATGGCGTCATCTTAGGTTGTACCGAGTTGCCCTTGATCTTGCGGTCAACCGATACAACCATCCCCCTACTAGACACGCTCACTCTACATGTCAACGCAGCCATTGACTACGCCTTACGTTAACGCTAGAAGACAAACGATTATGCTCTTTGAATATCAGCAGCCCCCTTTCACCATCAGCACCGACCCGGTCCGGCTCGATCTCGATGTCATTCATGGCTTCCTCTATCACTGCTACTGGTCGCCGGGAATTCCACGGGAACTGGTGGCGCAGGCGATCAAGCACTCGCTCAACTTTGGGCTATACGAAGAAAATCAGCAGATCGGCTTTGCCCGCGTCGTGACGGATTACACTTCCTTTGCCTACTTGGCCGATGTCTTTATCCTCCCCACTCACCGCGGCCACGGCTTGGGGGTCTGGCTTATTGAGTGCATCATCCACTGCCCGGCGTTGCAAAGCATCCGCAGCTTTACCCTCGCCACGCGCGACGCCCACAGCCTCTATCGCAAATTTGGCTTTGAAAGCGCCGACGACCGCCGCTACATGGTCAAACGCTATGATATCCCCTGGCGCAACCAAGAGTTAATCAGAGAGTAGTCGCGAAGTCGCGTAGTCGTTTTGTCGCGTGGTCAGTAAAGTCAACAAACTTTGCAAGGGGGACAACAAATTGGCTACACGACTACGCGACAAAACGACTACGCGACTAGGATGACCAATCACACCAAACAAGGAAAAACCATCATGACCAAATTCGCCTACTTTGAAGGCAACATTGTGCCGATTGACCAGGCCAAGGTGAGCATCACCTGCAACACCCTGCACTATGGCACCGGCTGTTTTGGCGGCTTGCGCGCCTACTGGAATGAGGAACGACAGACACTCTACGCCTTTCGCTTGGCCGATCACTACAAGCGCTTTTTGAATAGCGCCAAGCTCTTGCGCTGCCGGCTGGCGTACACGGTTGATGATCTGATCGACATCACCCTGCGCCTGCTGGTGCGTGAAAATTGGGGGCAAAATTGCTACATCCGCCCGATTGCCTATAAAGATGACGGCGTCTATCGTGTTTGGCTACACGAAGCAACTGACCGGGTGGCAATCTTTACTTTTCCCGTCGGCGCCTATATTCCCGTTGACAAGGGCGCGAATGTCTGTGTCAGCGCCTGGCGGCGAGTGGATGATACGGCGATGCCGGCGCGGGGCAAGGTCAATGGCACCTATGTCAACAGCGCCCTGATCAAAAGCGATGCCCTGTTGAGCGGCTTTGATGATGCTTTAGTCCTCAATCAAGATGGCCATGTGGCCGAAGGGAGCGCCGCCAATTTTATGCTGGTGCGCGATGGCGTCCTCATCACGCCGCCGATCACCAGCAATATTCTCGAAGGCATTACCCGACGCACCATTCTTGAGTTGGCAAGCGCTGTATTGGGGCTAACCGTGGTGGAGCGGGAGATCGACCGTAGCGAACTCTATCTCTGTGACGAGGCGTTCTACTGCGGCACCGGCGCCCAGGTTACACCCATCAGTGCGATTGATCACCGCCCGGTTGGCGATGGCGGCGTTGGTTGCCTCACCAATCAGATTCGCGATCTCTACTTCCGCGTGTTACATGGTCACGAACCGAAGTATATGCACTGGCTGACGCCGGTGCCAGCGGCATAACGGTAGTAGGCGGTAAAATTGAGGACATGAGGAGTTCGCATGTGGGCGTGCGAACTCCTCGTGTTGCCTCGCTTATCGTTGTTTTGGGATCAAGGTAAAGGGGCGCGCCGGTTTGGGTATAGGGGCAGGCTGGCGGGGTGGCAGCGCCTTTTGCACTAGCGGATTGACAAAAGCGGGCGCTTGTTGTTTGGGTAGGAAGAAAGTAAAGCGCGTCCCTTCGCCCACTCTGCTCTCAACGCGAATGGCCCCGTCATGCGCCTCGACAAAACTTTTGACAATCGCCAGCCCCAACCCCACCCCACCGGTGGCGCGACTGCGCGACTTTTCGCCGCGGTAAAATTGCTCAAAGACGTGGGGCAGGTCTTCGGGGCGGATACCTTCGCCGCTGTCACGCACACTGACTTCCACCCCACCCACAACGGTACGCCCATTGACCTGGATCGTGCCGCCGCTGGGGGTATGACGGATGGCGTTGCTGATCAGGTTGGTCAGCACCCGCCCGATCAAGCGCGCATCTATCGGTACGGGGTCAACGTCAGGCGTAACCTGACCCTCTACCCTGATCCCTTTCTCTGCGCTCAACTCGTGAAAACTTTCAAGCGTATCGGAGAGCAGATCACTCAACGAGTTTGGCTGGCGATCGGGCTGGAGACCACCAGCGTCAAGCTGCGCCATTTCAAAGAGGTTGTCGATCAGCAGCGAGAGCGCGTGAATATCCCGTTTAGCTGTGCGGAGGTAGCGGGCGGCGGTCGCCGGGTCATCGACCATGCCATCGGCCAGCGCTTCCACCATCGCCCGCACCGAGGTCAGCGGCGTGCGCAGGTCATGGCCGACCCAGGCGATGAGATTGCGGCGCATCTGCTCGGCTTCCTGGCGCATGGCGGCGGCGCTCTCCAATTGCGCCGCCATGTTGTTGAAGGACTCGGCCAATTCAGTCACTTCGTCGTGACCAGGGACGCGAATCCTGGTATTGAATTGTCCGGCAGCAATCGCACGGGCAGCTTCGCGCAAGGCGTTGATCTTGTCGGCAATGGCCGCCGATAAAAAATAGCCCAAGACCATGGCAATACAGGTGGCAAAGATCAGCAGGATCGTCGCCAGCGTACGGTCATGGGTGTTGATAAACATGCGCCAGGCGGTAAAAAGAACATTAACAAAGGTCAGCAGCCCGGAAAGCAGGTAGCCGCCCATCAAGGCCCAGCGCAACCGGCTGGTGCGTTGAAACCAGCCAAAGTGATACGCGACCAACCCCACCAACAGCGAAATACCCGCCGTGATCGACAGCAGCACCGTCATGGCGCTAAAGTCGGCCAGCACTGGTTGCATCATCGCCACAAAGAGCAGCAGCGTCAACACCAGGACAATGACGATCCCCAAAAGAAACGTAACTGACCGGAGCAGCGATTGGCGTTGTGGTTCAATGACTTGCGGTTGCATGATGACCTTTCTTTGGCAGGATAAAGAATGAAATCAAGATCGCTTCATCCTTCATCCTTTCTGCCTACGGCTCAAATTTGTAGCCGACACCCCAGACCGTATGAATATGTTGGGGGTTCGAGGAGTCGAGTTCGATCTTTTCACGAACACGGCGCACATGCACGGTCACTGTGCTGGGATCAATGTAAGTTGTTTCGCCCCAGACGTGGTCGAGCAACTGGTCGCGGTTGAAGACCTGGCGCGGATGACGGGCCAGAAACCAGAGCAGATCAAATTCCTTGGCGGTCAGCATGATCTCGACGCCATTGACCGTCACTAGGCGCGTGACCGAATCGATTTGGAGCTTGCCAAAGACAAGGGCACGCTCCTGGGTTGGCGCTGGTGCGGCTGCTCCTTGGGCACGTCGCAATACTGCCCGCACCCGGCTGACCAGTTCCTGTGGGCTAAAGGGTTTGACCACATAATCATCAGCGCCCATTTCCAAGCCCAGAATCCGGTCGCTCTCTTCTTTACGTGCGGTCAACATGATGATCGGGGTGTTACCCTCGGCGCGCAGCCGGCGCGTAATTTCCCAGCCATCAATACCAGGCAGCATGAGATCCAGCACCACCAGATCGGGCTGCTGTTGGGTCAAGGCTTGCAACGCCGCCCGCCCATCATGGACAACCTTGACCTCATAGCCGGAGCGCGTCAGATAGAGGCTGACCACCTCGCTAATGCTCTGCTCGTCATCCACCACCAAAATCGTTGGACTGCTCACCGATGGCTCCTTGATTTATTGAGAGATGTGGGTGATTCGTTGGAGATTGAGAGATTTCTTTGACTGAATCTCTCAATCTCTTAATCACCTTAGCCCTTCAACAAGTTCTTCTGTAATTTCCCCATTGCATTACGCGGTAGCGCTTCGACACGGTGGATCGCACGGGGAACTTTGAAGCTGGCAAGCTGACCGCGGCAATAACGCACCAGATCCTCTTGGTCAATCTCCACGGTGCAGACCAGATAGGCCACCGGCACTTCGCCCCATTCGGAGTGCGGCGCGCCGATGACGGCGGCTTCGGTAATGCCGGGGTAGGTGGTGAGCATCTCCTCGATCTCGCGCGGGTAGATGTTAAAGCCACCGCTGATGATCAACTCGTGACGCCGGCCCAGTAGGGTGACATAGCCATTTTGCGGGTCTTGGCGCGCCAGGTCGCCGGTGTGGAACCATTGCTGGCCCAGCGCATCGTGGCTAAAGCTGGCGGCGGTCTTCTCCGGGGCGTTCCAGTAGGCGCTAAAGACATTGCTGCCGCGCACCAGCAGTTCCCCTTCCCCACCTGGTTTCACATCAACGCCTTTGTGATCGACAATGCGCATGGAAACACCGGGTAGCGGTGTGCCGACGCTGCCGGCCAGGCGGGCGCCGATGTAGGGGTTGCTCAGATTCATGCCGGTTTCGGTCATGCCATAGCGTTCGAGAATAGTATGGCCAGTCAATTCCTGAAAGGCAACAAAGGTCTCTGCCGCCAACGGGGCGCTGCCGGAGCAGAAGAGACGCATGTGCGACAAGTCCGGTTTCGGCTGTTGTTTCAGTTCTTCCACCAACCGTACATAGATGGTGGGAACGGCAAAGAAGAGGGTCGGTTCACCGCTCAACAGGTCCGCGAGGATCGTTTTGGCTTCAAATTGGGCGCGCAAGAGAACCGTCGCCCCGGCAGCCAAGGCGCAATGGAGACCGACAATGAGACCATGGGTGTGAAACAAGGGGAGACAGAGCAGCAACTTATCCTGTGGCTGCCAGGCCCAGGCCGACAAGAGGCCCGTAACTGTAGCGATGACATTGTTGTGAGTGATCATGGCGCCCTTGCTGCGCCCTGTCGTGCCGGAGGTGTAGATGATCAAGGCGAGATCATCGCTTGCGACCAGCGGCAGTTGCAACCAGTCAACCGGCGCCTGCCAACGGTCAAAGTCTTCGGCCAGAAGGAGCGCTTCAACGCTGGCTTTGTCGGCGCCGACTTCGTCCAGGATCGCCAGTTGCGCTGTTTCCGTCACTAGTAGACGGGGTGTACAATCGGTCAGGATATGGCCAATCTCCAAGCGGCGGTAGCGCAGGTTGATCGGCACCACCACGGCGCCCAAGCGAATCACTGCCAAGTAAGCAATGATCAATTCAGGGCGGCTGCTGATAAAAAAGGCCACCCGGTCACCCTTGCCCAGCCCCCACTGTTGCAACCCCGCCGCCATGCGATCCACAGCGGCATAGAGATCGGCAAAGGTCAGGCTGATTGGCGCAGGGGCCGCGTCTAGGGCATGAATGGCAATTTTATCTGGGCTGCGATGGCTGGGAATGGCAAAGAGATCGTGCAGGTTCATGGCGCTCACCTAACTAGAGTTGTATCGATTCAAAAACGCACTTGTTAGGGTAGAATCTACCCGCTCTAGAAAGGACTGTCAAATTGGCGCCGTCGTAATCACGGAACGCAGCCATCCTGCACTGAAAATAGCATACGGATTGGGCGGATCGAGCAAATTTAAGCGGATTTTACCCGCTTAAATTCGTCAAATCCGCGTTCCATGTTTGCATCGCGGCTCCGGTGCGTGGCGCTGGTCAGCAATGGCTGGGATCATCAACATATTCCTGACCAATGCCATGTACCGGAGAGATTGCCGTTCTCCTCAACGGGGCAAAAAAAAGCCTGACAACAAATGAATTGTTGTCAGGCTTTAGGAATGACTACCGCTGCTCACTCCCCCGAAGAGACGGCGGGTGAGGGCGCTCACGAGATGGAGCGTTTGATTGAGCTTCTCGACATGCACCTTGGCGGGGCTATCGTCGCCCAATTCTGACAATGCCAATGAGTTTTGCGCCGCCATTTTGTTCAACAAGCAGTCAAAATCATTGACCAATTCATTGGAGAGGGGTGGCGTAGCGGTCGAATGCGCCACCTGGTGAAGCTGCTTGGCGGCTTCGCTCAACGCCTGTTCGCTCTGCTTGCGATCTACCGCATAGCGGATCGCTCGCACGAGCAATTCGGTGTTGAAGTTGCCCTTGACCAGATAGTCCTGAGCGCCTAGACGTAACGCCTGGCTGGCTAAGGTTTGATCATCCCGCCCGGTCAACACAATGATGGCCGCTTGGGGCGCCGCTTGTTGAATGCGCACCAACGTATCCAATCCGGCGGTATCGGCCAGATTGAGATCCAGCACAATCACATGAACCGGATGGCTGATGGAATAATCAATGGCTTCACGAAGAAGACTGGCTTGCGCAACGACAAAAATTTGTCCATTGTCTTGGTTGAGGCTACCCATCAAGCGGCGGCGGAGGAGAGCGCTGTAGTCAATATCATCTTCCACAAGTAAGACGTAGAGAACCTGCGAATTCATACACAATTTTCCTTGCTGGACTTACTTCCTTACTGGACTTGACTGACGGCTCATGGATGGATTACATAGAACAGGCTAGACTGTGGGCTATATAATTGCATACTCATCTGCATTGTCTTTGGCATCGTTATATGCACGCTCAACTGTCATTGATCAATTGGGTTGATGGTTATTAACAACTGGGCGCATCCCTGAGAATGAATCAGATTTCCGGTTAGAGATTAACAGACCCCAGGAGGATTTGTTATGCGCAGTATACAACAAATATAACAGGCTATTTGTTACAGTTTACTGATAAAATGCAGCGTTAAATTTAAGAAAATTTTAAAGATCCGACAACAAAATTAGCATAAACAGACAGGGGGGTTCGCACCACAAACCAGGCTTCTGACAGAAGCCTGGTTTGTGATTGCAGACCCATGAGTACCGCTTACCTACGGACAACCTGCTCGATCACTGCCAGCCCCCGTTGCACCAATGCCAGATCCGCTTGCGTCCCCATGTGACCGAGGCGGAAGACTTTGCCCGCCAATGGCCCGTAATTGCCGCCCACCGCCATGCCGTGGGTACGCAAGGCGCGATCAAAGCGCGGCCAATCCCAACCGGTGGGCACCTTGGCGGCTGTCACCGTCGGCGCCGCGATGGCTTCGCTGGCCGGCCAGAGGTCAATGCCCAACGCCAGTAACCCTTGCCGGCAGAAGGCCGCCACCTTGCTATGCCGTTCATATGCCTGCGGCAAGCCCTCAGCCAGAAGCAGCTGTAAGGCAACCTGGAGGCCGGCGACGGCGTGCCAGTTGTGTGTGTACGGCATATAGCGCGCCGCCATTGCCTGGCGCCAGGGCAGCAATGCGTCATAGCCGACGTAATTAACTTCCGTGCACCGTTGCCAGGCCCGTTCACTGACACTGACCACCGAAAGATCGGCCATCAAGCTCAGAACCTTCTGGCTGCCCAATAAACCCAGGTCAATGTGCCATTCGTCCACCAACACCGGCGTGCCACCGGCACTGGCGACAAAGTCCACATAAAAGAGCGCATCGACTTCCCGGCTGATGGCGCCGATTTCGGCCAGCGGGTTGAGCGTGCCGCTGGGCGTTTCGCAATGCACGGCCGTGATCAGATGGGGTCGAAAGGCGTGCGCGGCCGCCCGCACCTGATCTGGGTCGGCAATGTTGTCATAGCTGAAACCCACCGTCTGCACCTCGGCGCCCAGTTGTGCGGCCATCTCGCCGATGCCATAGCCAAAGAGACCACTCGCCACCGCCAGCACCCGGTCGCCGGGACGCAGGGCGCTCTTGAGCGCGCCCCAGAGCGCCAGCATCCCCTCGCCGCTCTGGATGGTGACGCTGTTACGCGTGGCGAGCATCTGCTGCAGATCGCGTTCGCACTGCTGGTAAAGGGCGAAAAATTCATCCTCTAGATCAGAACTGCCGTAATTCACATTATAAACAGCCAGCACCTCCGGCGGAACGGCGACCGGCCCCGGAACGAGTGGGATGGAGTAGGTTTGCATGAAGCACTCTTTCTAATTAGAACGATTGATTCATCAAAGATTGCGCAGATTACGCCGATTTATTTTGAGTTACTAATCTGCGCAATCTTGGATCTGACTGAATTGAGCGTCTGTTGTACAATAACCACTATGACTGACGCCATTTTACCGCTGATTCAAGCCAAACACAAACTTTTTGTAACCGGGCCATTTGGCAGCGGCAAGACGACGCTGGCGCTGGAACGGATTCGCTGGCTGTTACGCCAGGAGCGGGTGCGCGGGGATGATATTTTGGTGCTGACGCCCCAACGCACAGTGGCCGAACCCTATTACCAGGCGTTGCGTAGCCCGGCGTTGCCCTCCGGCGCGCCGGTGCGCGTCACGACGCTGGCCGGCTTGGCGCGCCAGGCGGTGGAACTCTACTGGCCGTTGCTGGCGACGGTGGCCGGCTTTGGCGATCCCAAGCGCGAGCCGACCTTTCTCAACCTGGAAACCAGCCAGTACCACATGGCGCGCTTTGTCGATGAGGCGATTGCACGGGGCGAGTTTGACGGCATTCGCATTGAACATAGCCGTGTGGTCAGCCAGGTGTTGGATAACTTGAACAAAGCGGCCTTGCAAGGCTTTACCATCGACGAAGCCTATGCCCGGCTGGAACTGGCCGTTCCCAGCGGTGAACAGCGCACGGCGCGGCTCAATGCGCTGCTGGCGGCGCGCAATATCAGTCAGGCGTTTCGCAAGCTCTGCCTGGAACAGACGCTGCTCGATTTTAGTATGCAGGTCGAGTTGTTTATGCGTCAGGTGCTGACCAACGACTGGAGCCGCACCCATCTCTTCCGCGCCCATCGCCACCTGATCTTTGACAATCTGGAAGAGGATACGCGCAGCGCCCACCAGTTGGTTCACCAGTGGCTGCCCCATCTGGACAGCGCGTTGCTCCTGGCTGACAGTGAAGCCGGCTTCCGTCTCTTCCTGGGCGCTGACCCGGAAGGGGTGGCGGCGTTGGCGACAGCGTGCGAGCAACAGATCAACTTACCCGCCAGCTACATTGTCTCGCCGGAACTGGCCCAACTGGAAGGGCAGGTTGACCAGCAGGTGCGGGGCCGGCGAGCGGCGGCACAAGCGCAAGCGGTGCAACCACTGTCGAGCGACAACGGTGTAAGCGAACCGGCGCTGGTGGTGCCCAACGAAGGCTTCCGCTTCTACCCACAAATGATCAAGTGGACGGTGCGGGAGATTGCCCGACTGGTGCAAGACGAAGGCGTTCCCCCCAGTGAAATTGTGGTGCTGGCCCCCTTTGTCAGCGACGCCCTGCGCTTTAGCTTGCAGACCGGCTTGAACGAATTCGGCATCACCTCGACCACCCACCGGCCCAGTCGCGCCCTGGAAAATGAACCGGCGGCGCAGACCTTGTTGATGCTGGCCAAGGTCGCCCATCCGCATTGGGGCATGAAACCAGCGCCGGCGGATGTGACCATGGGGTTGACCCTGGCGGTCGCCGCGCTCGACCCGGTGCGCGCCCATCTGTTGAGCCGCATCATCTACCCGGAGCGCCGCCCCACCATTGAATTTGGCCGCTTTGGCGAGTTGGTGCCGGAGATGCAACAGCGCATCACCTATACCATCGGCGAGGCGTATGACCGGCTGCGCGACTGGATCTACCGCTACCGCGCCAACCCGGACCATGTGCCGCTGGATCAATTCTTTGCCCGCCTCTTTGGTGAATTGCTGAGTCAGCCCGGCTTTGGCTTTCACGCGGATCGCGATGCCGCGCGCGTCGCCAACCAACTGGTCGAGTCGGCGCGCAATTTCCGCTGGGCGATGGAGAGTGGCGGGGCCAAACAGCAGAGCGTCGAATATACGCTCTTGGGGCGGGAGTATGTCAAGTTGGTGGAGGGTGGCGCGCTGGGCGCGCTCTTTGCACCGGGGTGGCGGATGCCGGAAGATGCGGTCTTTATTGCGCCGGCCTACACCTTTTTGATGCGCAACCGGCCCGTCACCATGCAATTCTGGCTCGACATCGGCGCCGGCGGCTGGTGGGAACGGCTCTACCAACCGCTGACCCACCCCTACGTGCTGTCGCAACGCTGGCCGGCCCACGAAGCGTGGTCCGACCATGCCGAATATCACAAGCGGCAGGAGACGATGCACCGCCTGTTGCTCGGTCTGATCCGCCGGACGCGACGACGGATCTACCTGGGCATTAGCGATTATAGCGAAAGCGGCTTTGAGCAGCGCGGGCCGTTGTTGGGGTTGATTAATCGGTTGTTGACGGAAGGGGTAAGTGCATAGAGGCAACAACGATGAGTTTCTATTCGGCAACAGCTACACCTGTGGCGATGCGGCCCACAAACACGCGGTGACGGTAGCCTTTGGCAACACATATAGCTATGACACCAACGGCAACCAGACCAGCCGTACCATTGGCGGTACGGTTTCCACCTTCACCTATGACTACGAGAACCGCTTATCGTTCATCAGCGGTGGGGTGACGGCGAGCTTTGTCTATGACGCTGACGGCAACCGCATTAAGAGTACGGTCGGTGGGGTGACGACCTTCTACATTGCCGGCGTCTTTGAGTTCATCGAAAATGGCGCCACCGACAAGATGACCACGTACTATGACGGCAACGCCATGCGTCGTAACGGCTATGGCACGGATGACGGTGTCTTCTACTTTCCTCTGTAACCTCCGCTGAGGGGTAGACAACAGAATATTATCGAGGAAGAAGAGGGCTATCAACCTAACCACGGATAGGGCAATGCTTTAGGCTGGCACAATCGGCGCAGCCGTTTTCGGGGTGGCGCGCAGCCGCAGCCAGTAGACCACCACGGCGCCACTGCCAAAGGAGGTAACCAGCAAGGTCATGACATAGGCCAATGGTCGCAGACAGCCGCCCAACGCCCAACCAAGCGATAGCAGACCCGTCAGGACAAAGGCGCCGATAATGAGAGCGACCAGGGGTTGGTTTTCTAGCCTGGCCCGACGCAGTAGCCAATCGCCAACGGTCAGCGCGAGGGCCGACCAACCGACCAAGTTGATCGCCGCAAAGAGCACCCCAACCGCAAGACCAACCGGCGCCAGACAGAGCGTCGCCACCAGCAGAACCGTTAACACCACCAAGACCAGATTGACGATCAGACCAATGGCAAAGCTGAGGGGCCGCTGCTCATGAAGCGTCTGCTCGACAGTCTGCACCAGCGCCGGCCGTGCATAAAAGACCAGTCCGGCCAGCAACACAATCAGGCTGGAACCAAAGGCGGCCAAGAATAAGCGCCCCAACAGACCAAAGAGCGCGCTGCTCCAATCCTGGGAGCGCTGAATGGCTGTGTCAACGGCGGGCATCGCCGGTTCTGCCGGAACAGCCGGCAATGCCGGAATCGCTGGAAGTTGCAATGATTCAAGCAAAGGGGGCAATTGGGGGAAGCTAAAATTTCCCCGTAACAGATTGCCCTGCACCACGGCGCCCTCTTCCCGGTGGATCGCGCCGCTCATGACGCTGGCATTGCCGCCAATCTTGGCCGTTTCGGCCAGATCAATGTCGCCGCTCCAGACCACCAGATCACCGCCGACAGCGCCGTCGATCTGCACATCACCGCTGACGGCCGTCACATCACCTTGCACCTTGCCGCCGGCCGCAATGGTGACATCGCCGCTGTAGGCAACCAGATCACCCTTGATCAAGCCATCTTCTTCAACAGTGACATCGCCGCTGTAGACAATGACATCATGGTCGAACACTTCCCCGGTCTCGACCACTACATCTTCGCTATAGGCGTGTTTATCCCCTTGGGCAGTAAACTGCACCGGGCCAGGCATTACCCAATGGCTAATTGCCGCGCGACGATTCCAATTGGCAATGACAACCACCAAAACAAGCAGGAGGAGTAACCCTACAATCCGGCGCCGACGTGTGCGCCCCCGTTTCTTTCGTACTACCACCACATACCTCACTACACAACACTAAGGCCCTTACAAGAAAATCAATCCCCCTCCCGTAGCGCCTACGGGAGATTTTATTGTTTGCAAGCGCCGAATTTATACTAGTACACGACGGCGTAAATAAACCCATAGTTGCCAGTAAGACAGTGAGACAGTGACTGACTTACTGTCCTACTGACCTACTGGCTTACTTAGGCCGCTCTGTACTAGGCAACGCGCATTGGCGAAGACAACTCTTGCTCATGAACCGAACGGCGCAGCAGGCTGACCCAACCGCCCAGCAGCGCCGCGGCCATGAGCAGATAGCCGACGCCGATGGCTTTGGCTTGGGGCGTGGCAGCAAAGGCCGCAAAGGCCAGCCAGCCGCTCTCCACCCACTGTACCATCGTGATCCAGGCGTAGGTCAAGTTTTGCACAAAGGCGCTCACCCAACTGCCCTGATTGACTACCAGGTAGGCGCCCATCGAGGCCAGCCCGACCAGGACGCCAATCCAGAGCAGTAGTGTAATCGCGCCAATCGCCATGCCGAACCAGAGACGCCGACGGCGTTCCTGTTGGAGCAGACGCACTTCAAAGCGATCGACAAAACCATCTGTCGGGGCCACCGACGGCAGGGCGACAAAGTGATTGTGCAACCGTTGCCAACTCCGCCACTGCACTGCCAAGGTGGGATAGGCGGCGAGATATTCTTCAAATTTGGCGGTTTCCCCGGCATCGGCCAGCTTGTCCAGCGCCAGCGACATGAGGAGCATAAACTCTTCCTCTTGTTCCGGGGTGGGTAGCCGGCGGCCGCCGGTCTGTTTCATCATCTCTTTTGTTCCCATAAGCGTACCTCTACGATTGCAAATGCTGGGCTTAGACCCCCCTGGGCTTAGACCCCCTCCTAACCTCCCCCTGCGAAGGGGAGGGATTAAGGG
Source organism: Caldilinea sp. CFX5 (assembly GCA_021405325.1). Next base: position 150,492 of record QWII01000010.1, read on the forward strand.
TTAGCCGGCAAAGGCTGTGCGCCAGAACAACAACTGCCCCTTGGGCGCTTCCTGCCGTTGCCGCACCGGGACGGCTTCCCGTTTGCCCGACAGCGGTGGCGTCGCCGTTTGGCTGGCATAGAGATCGGCGATCTGTTTGCGCGCCCGGAAGAGCCGGCTCTTGACTGCCGAGACAGTTAAGCCCATGGTGTCGGCGATCTCTTCGTAACTGCAATCTTCCCAATAGCGCAAAATCAACGGGGTGCGGTAATCGGGTTCCAGTTTGCCGAGCAACCCCTGCAATTCGGCGGCCAACTCCTGGCTCAACAGATCCTCTTCCGGTTGCGGCGCGTCATGCTCCAGGTTTTGCAAGACCGGATTCTCGTCAATCGAGACCTGATGGGTGCGCCGTTTGCGCAGCCGGTCGATACAATGGTGATTGGCAATCGAAAAGAGCCAGGTGCTAAATTTATGACTGCCATCATATTGCTCAAGACGCGAATAGGCGCGCAAAAAGGTCTCTTGCGCCGCATCTTCCGCCTCTTCCGGTGAACCCAACATGCGATAAGTTAGATTGTAAACTGGACGCTGGTACGCTTCCACCAGCCGGCTAAAGGCTTGTTTATTGCCGGCCTGCGCTTCACGTATCCAGATTTCTTCCTGTTCACTCATGATAATTTCGCCCCATACAGTTCTACTGCTCATTCAGGGTGGTGTTCTGTCGTCAGTAGTCCGCAGTCGTATAGTCGCGTAGTCCAAAGTCGATCTATGCGGTTTCTGGTACGTTGCCGTCTACTGATTGTAAAAATTCGTTGTTGATATTGGTCATGCAGCAAAGGCCAGTATCAATCCACCCCAGGATTTACAATCTGCATGATCACTGGTTATTAACGCAATACGTGGGCAGCAAAAAAAAGTTTCGCGCATCTTGGGCAACTTGACAGGAATTTTACTACGAATTGGCGCCGCGTCCAATGCGCTACAAGAAGAGGGTGAAATACCGTAGGGGTTAAAAGAGGACAAGCTGTTGGGCAGGGCGGCGGCCATTAAGGAGGATGTAGCGGGCAGTGCGTTCCGGGTCGCGCAGCCCCATGGTGCGCAGGTGGGCGAGGTCAGTCAATTTGGTATGGCGCCGGGCAGCGAGAATCGCGTCAGCGATCTTCGGGCCGATGCCGGGAACGCGCAGTAGGTCGGCGCGGCTGGCGCGGTTGATTTCCACCGGGCTGTCGTGCAAATTGGTGATGGCCCACGCCTCCTTGGGGTCGCTGGTCAAGCTGAGGTTGCCGCCGTTTTCAAAGGGAATATCCTCCACGTTCCAACCATAGTCGCGCAGGAGAAAGCTGGCCTGATAGAGGCGAAATTCACGCTGCTTGGCAGTGGCGGGCAAACCATCAAAGGGGGTTTGACTGACCGGATGAAAGGCCATATAATAGGTGCGTTGCAGCCCCAGTTGGTGATAGAGCTTCTCGCTTACATCCAGCAATTCGACATCGGTGTCACCCACGGCGCCGACGACAAATTGGGTGACAACGCTGGCGCGCAGCTTCTCCTGGCGGCGTAACTGGCTGATCCACTGGAGGCGCTGAAAGAGTTCGCCCCAGTAATCTTTCTTGGGCGCCAGTTGTTGCAGACGGCTTTCGGTCGCTCCTTCCAAGTTGATCGAAACCCGGTTCGCCAGTTGCATGGCGCGGCGCACCTGGTCATACTCAGCGCTGGGCATGATCTTGAGGTGGATATAGCCCTGATAGCTGTACTTGTTGCGCAAAATCTCAGCAGTGTCGATAATCTTGTCTTGAGTGGTGACGCTGCCCTTGATAATGCCGGAAGAGAGAAAGAGACCATCCACCACCTGGGCGCGCTGCAAGGTCTGAAAACTCTTTGCCATTTCATCAGGCGTAAAGGTGATGCGTTGCGTCTTGTTGCGCCCGGCGCGGAAGGGGCAGTAGAAACAGTTGCGCTCACAAGCGGTGGTCATCATCGCCTTTAACACCGGTTTTTTACCGGTCGGCGTACTGACATCGGAGATACAGGGCAGCGCTTTCGGCCCACGATTCCCGGCCCCTTCGTTCACCGGCTCCATGCCGGCCGGCTCAAAGTCGAGGGCGTTATCGAGCAATGACAATTTCTGAAAAGCATCCGGTGCAACTTTAAATTTCATGCGCAGCGCCTACCTTCAGTAGTCCAGAGTCGTTTAGTCGCGTAGTCCAAAGTCAATTCGTCGTGGGCGGTCATGATCATTTTGGTGCAATCATTATAGGAACAATTGTTCTATTTGTCAAGTAAGCAACAACCCTGGGTGTATAGCTTCTTGTCTTCCTGTCTTCTTGTCTTCAGGGGGTAACCAGTGCGTGCAGTTGTCCAACGCGTTAGTCAAGCCAGCGTCACCGTCGCTGGGCAGACGGTTAGTTCGATTGAGCGAGGATTCCTGATCCTCCTGGGCGTCACCCATCGCGATGGCGAGACGGAAGCGCTCTATCTGGCGCGCAAGATTGCCGGGTTGCGGGTTTTTGAAGACAGCGATGGGAAGTTGAACCTGGGATTGACCGAAGTGGCCGGGCGGGCACTAGTGGTGAGCCAGTTCACCCTCTACGGCGATGTGCGTAAAGGGCGGCGCCCCAGCTTTACCGACGCGGCCCGACCAGAGCAGGCCGTTCACCTTTATCAGCGCTTCTGTCAATTGTTGGCCGAACAGGGCATCCCCGTGCAACAAGGCGTTTTCCAGGCGCACATGGCCGTGGCGCTGGTCAACGACGGGCCGGTCACCCTTTGGCTGGATACAGCGGAGTTAATGAAGCAGGAATGACCTGTTGCTAGTCCCGGCGGCGCGCCTGCATTGCCGGGGCAAGCGGCCCTTCCACCGTCTGATAGATAGGCGGCCAAACAACCGGTGCGTTCCGACTCGATTGCCCAGCCGCGGTATATTGGAGATAGAGCAGTTGCGGTTCGGGCCACTGGTGCCACATATAGTTGGGGACTTTTTTCCCATCCGGTGGGTTGGTAGAGCCATAGGGGAAAGTGTAACGCCCGGAAGCTAACTCAATATTACTCTGCTCCAGAGCACGAATGATCTCTTCTGCAACAAGGGAATTCGCCCGTTTGATCGCATCGGCGACCAGCCAAAGGGCATCATAGGCTTCAAAAGCCGGCCCTTCCGGCCAACGATTGAAATGGCGTTGAAAGAGATCCGCAAAGCGTTGGCCCATTGGCGTCACTGTGCTAGGCCAGGGGCCAACTTGGGTGACGACAGTGTAGACGCCATCGGGCACCTGTTTCCAAAAGGTTGTATCCTCCAACGCACTGGGGGGGACGATTAATAAAGTGCTGCGCAGGGGGCCAATGCCGGCGGCCAGCAATTGTTGTTGCAAGAGCAAATTGTCGCCATTGTGCAGGTAAATAAAAACCGCATCCGGCAATTTGTCCAGCGCGACAATGCGGGCGATCAAGGGGGAAAAATCGGTGGTTGGCAGGTCGATGGGAAAGACGATGGGCTTAATGCTGTAGGCGGGCAGCAACTCTTGCGCCAATTCACTGCGCATCGTGCCATAGCGCGAATTTTCAACCAGCAGAACGGTCAACAATTCGCCATCCTGATTGTAATCGCCCACCGCCGCCAACCAGCGCCCCATCATCGCAATCAACATGGAGCGAGTGGGGGCGATACGAAAAATTTCCGGGGCGTGATCAGACGTCACCTCATCAGCATAGGGGTCAGCAAAGACCACAGGAATGTCGTAGCGCATGGCAACTTCTTTGACGGCCAACGCCACGTCGCTATGAAAAACACCGACAATGGCGGCGGCGCAATCGATGGTCGCCAGCCGCTCGGCAAAGAGGGCGCCCTGCGCCGGTGCAGCGCCGGAATCATACACCACCAAGCGCACCGGTTTCCCGTTGATGCCGCCCTGCTCGTTGATCTCGGCCAGCGCCAGGTTCGTGGCGCCTTGCATAGCAAAACCAACATTCATAATCGCGTGTTCAGATAACGGGTAGAGCGCCCCAATCACCACTTCGGTGGCTTCGGCCACTGGACCGCGTAAACAGGTCGTTGGGTTTGGGGGCGGGGGTGAAGGCGTGTTGACAACAACCGGTTGTTGCTCGGCGGTGGGTGCTTGACGCCAATTGACGGCCAATGCCAGGGCCATGATGACAGCAGCGACGGGATATAGGATCAACCGATATGGTGGCGGTTTCATAATACCTATCCAATAACCTTTGCCGCAACCTGCGTTGCGTTCTGTTGAAGATGCCGCGAAAATTTGGCTCCTTCGGAGGTTTCCATATAAAATTCAGGGGTGACTTTTCTAATGCTTGCTGATTTGCGTGTCTGCATAACCCCTATGACGGTTGGATAAGTATCAGTAGACCGCAACACAACCGGGATTGCAATAACCCGACGCTGGACTTTGGACTACACGACTGCGGACTGCTGAGTATAACAAGAGTCATAGAGACGTAGGGTAGTGGTCTGAATCCTCTTGAGTATATCACCATTCGGGGGTGGGGTCAAACTCTCTATATCTTGTAGGTCGATTAATCAAATAAACAATATATACGAAGGAGAAACACAAGCCATGAAACCGCAATCCCTATTTGTTCGCTGGCTCTTGCTGATGGTGTTGGCAGGCGCAATTGTCAGCGGCTGTGCAGCGCCAGTGGCGCCGGGGGCCGCCGCCACAGAGGAAAGCAATACAGAGAGCAGCGAGAAGATCACGATCAAATTGGCGGTGAACCCCTGGTCGGCCTCGGAACTCAATGTTGCTGTGGCGCAGATTCTGCTGGAAGAGCAGTTGGGCTATCCGGTGGAAAAGGTCGAAATTGCCGAACAGGCGCAATGGGCGGCGCTGGCCGCCGGCGATCTCCATGCCAGCCTGGAAGTGTGGCCCTCCGGGCATGGCGCCAATGTGGCTGAGTATATTGAAAAGCAAAAGGTCGTCGAAGATGGCGGCCCGCTTGGCGTCGTCGGTCGCATCGGCTGGTATATGCCCACCTACCTGGTGACGGAACACCCCGAACTGGCAACATGGGAGGGTCTCGCCAAGCCGGAGAATGCCCAACTCTTCGCCACGGCTGAAACCGGTGACAAGGGGCAATTGCTCTTTGGCGACCCCAGTTGGGTCACCTATGAGGCCGATATTATCGAAAATCTTGGGCTGAATTTCCAGATTGTCCAGGCTGGCTCGGAAGAAGCGATCCTCTCCTCGCTCGATGCCGCCTATAGCCGCCAGGACCCGCTTCTCTTCTACTTCTGGACGCCCCATTCGATCCATGCCAAGTATGAGTTGACCCGTGTCGCCTTGCCGGAGTACAGCGAAGAGTGCTACGCCAAAGCTGAGAGCGGCGGCGTCGATTGCGACTATCCATCCGATAATCTCTTCAAAATTTTCTGGCCCGGTCTCAAGGATGCCGCCCCCGACGCCTACACTTTGCTGAAAAACATGAGCTACACCACCGAAGACCAGATCAGCATGATCGCCGCTGTCGAGTTGGAGAACAAGCCGGTGGAGGAAGCGGCGCGCACTTGGCTTGATGCGAACCAGGAGACGTGGCAGGCTTGGTTGCCGAAGTAAAGATGACAAGGTGACCGGATGACACGGTGACTTCGACAGGCTCAGTCACCGTGTCACCCGGTCACCTTGTCAAATTACTTGTCAGATTAACTGTCATTCATGATTACACCATTTTAGATTGGGAGCAGCGTGTGCAACTAGCAGGAAAGACAGCCCTGGTGACAGGGGGTGGGACAGGGATTGGCCGGGCAGTGGCCGTGGCTTTTGCCAATGCCGGGGCCAAGGTAGTGGTGACGGGTCGTCGTGAAAATAAACTGCGGGAGACCTGTACGTTGGCGACGGGGCCGCACCCGATCCAGTTTTATGTGGCCGATGTGGGCGACCGGGAACAGGCGGACGCATTGGTGGCGTGGAGCAATCAGACGTTGGGGCAGATTGACATTCTGGTCAACAATGCCGGCGTCAATGTGGTCGAGCGGCGCATGGAGGTGTTGAAGCCGGAGGCATGGGACTACATGATGAATGTCAACAGCACCGGTGTCTTTAATACGATTCACGCCGTCCTGCCCCAAATGCGGGCGCGACGCGATGGCGTGTTGATCACCGTCTCATCGCTGGCCGGCGTGCGCGCCAGCACCTTGGCCGGCGCGGCCTATAGCGCCGGGAAACATGCGGTGACGGCATTGACGCAGGTGATCAGCCTAGAAGAAAAGGACAACGGCATCCGCGCCACGGTCATCGCGCCGGGCGAGGTCAACACCCCCCTGCTCGATGATCGCCCGGTGAAGGTGAGCGAGGAGCACAAGGCGCAAATCCTCCAACCGGAAGATGTGGCTGCCGCCGCCCTCTTTGTGGCGACCCTGCCCCCGCGCGCCCATGTGCCGGAGCTAATCATCAAGCCGGTAACGCAGGCATTTGTATAATCTCAGTCCATAGAATGCGGATGGAACGGATCAGGCGGATCAAACGGATCATCACAAAAACCCGCCTAAATTCGCTTGATCCGCTCCATCCGCATTCTAGTTTAGCTTCAATTCCCTCTTGACATTCCGCTCCTGAAGCTGTATACTATACGCAACAAAAATCGTTTTTGATAACAACAATGCACCGGAGGAGTACCCGCCAAGCCGTTGCCAGAGAGACAGGATCATCGATTGGGAGTCCTGTTCAACGAGCCGTGGGGAAGGTCGCCGGGAAGGTTGGCGAAATCAAGATAACAATTAATTTTCAATGGAAAACGGTTAATTTTTAATGAGTCGACGTGTTGTGCGCTCTTATCATTAATAATTAATCATTTTCCATTGACCATTACTTGTTACCCAGTTTGGTCCGGGTGCGCCCGTTATTGCGTCAGAGAGATAGGTCATGCCATACTGTGATGGTAGATGGCTGGCCTATAAGCAAGGTGGCACCGCGGAGAGTCGCTTCGTCCTTGAGAGGATGAGCGGCTTTTTTTATTGGTTTTGGTGATTGGTTGCTTCGGTGATTGAGCTTGTCGAAATCACCGAAGCAACCAATCACCCACTTCATATACAGGCTGAAGGGATCTGAATCATGACCGAAATTACCATGCCCAAAACCTATGACCACACCCAGGTGGAGGAAGAGCTTTATCGTTGGTGGGAAGAGCAGGGCTTTTTCCGACCGGAGCAGCAGCTTGGCATCGGGCTGGCCGATCCGGCGCAGGAGTCCTTTGTCATTTCCATGCCGCCGCCCAATGTGACCGGGGCGCTGCACCTGGGTCACGCCATCACCAGTAGCGTCGAGGATATGCTGATCCGCTACTACCGGATGAAAGGCCGCCCGACGCTCTGGGTGCCGGGGACCGATCACGCCGGCATTGCCACCCAGAATGTGGTAGAGCGTATGTTGGACAAACAGGGCATCACCCGTCATGATCTGGGCCGCGAACGCTTTGTCGAAGAGGTGTGGAGTTGGAAAGCGGAATATCATGGCCGCATCACCGCGCAACAGAAGCGCATGGGCATCTCCTGTGACTGGGGGCGCGAACGCTTTACCCTGGACGAAGGGCTGAGCGCGGCGGTGTTGGAAGCCTTTATCAACCTCTATAAAGAAGGCTTGATCTATCGCGGCAAGCGCTTGGTGAACTGGTGCCCCCGCTGCCAAAGCGCCATCAGCGACCTGGAAGTGGAATATGAAGAGGAACAAGGCACGCTCTACACCTTCCGCTACCCATTGCAAGAAGGCGGCTATCTGGAAGTGAGTACGACGCGCCCGGAGACGATTTTGGGTGATACGGCGGTGGCCGTGCATCCTGAAGATGAACGCTATCGTGATATGGTGGGCAAGACGGCGTTGGTGCCGGCGCTCAACCGGGCGATTCCAGTGATTGCCGATAGCTATGTCGATCCGGCTTTTGGCACGGGCGCGCTCAAAGTGACGCCGGGTCATGACCCGAACGACTATGAGATTGGCTTGCGGCACAACCTGCCCATGATCAATATCATGAACCCGGATGCAACGCTCAACGCCGAGGCTGGACCCTATGCCGGGTTGGATCGCTTTGCCGCGCGCAAAAAACTTTGGGCCGACATGAAGGAACAGGGCTTGGTGGTGCGTGAGGAACAACGCCTCCATCAAGTGGGTCACTGCCAGCGCTGTCACACTATTGTCGAGCCGCTGCTCAGTGAACAGTGGTGGGTGAAGATGCAACCACTGGCCGAGCCGGCCATTGCCGCCGTGCGCAACGGTGACATCAAGATTGTGCCGGAGCGCTTTGAAAAGGTCTACTACCACTGGATGGAGAACATCCGCGACTGGTGTATCAGCCGCCAACTCTGGTGGGGTCATCGCATCCCTATCTGGTACGGGCCGGATGGACAGATCTTTGCCGCACGCAACGAGAGTGAAGCACAGGCCCAAGCCACGGCCCATTATGGCAAAGCGGTGACGTTGGAACAAGACCCCGATGTGTTGGACACCTGGTTCAGCAGCGGTCTCTGGCCCTTTAGCACGCTCGGCTGGCCGGCACAAACCGAGGATCTCAAGCGCTTCTACCCGACCACCGTGTTGGAGACGGGCTATGACATCCTCTTCTTCTGGGTGGCGCGCATGATTATGATGGGCTTGAAGTTTACCGGCGATGTGCCGTTCCGCTATGTCTATCTGCACGGCCTGGTGCGCGATGAACAGGGGCGCAAGATGAGCAAGAGTTTGGGCAACGCCCTCGACCCGCTCGACCTGATTGCCCAATATGGTAGCGACGCCCTGCGCTTCACCTTGCTCACCGGCAGCACTCCGGGTAGTGACATGAAGTTGAGCGTGACGCGCATTGAATCGAATCGCAACTTTGCTAACAAGATCTGGAACGCGGCCCGCTTTGTGATCATGAATCTGGCGGATCACCCGCTGCCATTGGCCAAGGACAACACGGCCTATAGCATGAGTTATCAATTGCCGGCGCCCGACCAACTGGGACTGGCCGACCGCTGGATCTTGAGCCGGTTGCAAGCCGTGCAAAGCGAAGCGACCCGCTTGATCGAGGGCTGGCAGTTGGGCGAAGCCGGTCGCCAACTGTATGAGTTCATGTGGAATGAATATTGCGACTGGTACATCGAAGCGGCCAAAGTGCGGCTCTATGACGGCACAGCGGAGGAAGCGCAAGCCACGCGCCAGGTGTTAGCCTTTGTGTTGGAGCAGAGTCTGCGCCTGCTGCACCCGTACATGCCCTTTGTCACTGAGACGATCTGGCAGAATTTGCCCGATCTTGGGGGCAATAACCGGGCCTTGATCGCCATGCAGTGGCCGCAAAGCAATGAACTGGCCGACGTCCAGGCCGATGACGCCTTTGGCCGTGTGCAGGAGATTGTTCGCGGGATTCGCAACGCCCGCTCTGAGTATGAGGTGGAACCGGGGCGCCGCATTGCAACGCAGATCAGCGCCGGTGATCATGCCCCCATGCTCCAGACCAACCGGGCGCTGCTGGTGACATTGGCGCGGCTCGACAGCGCCGCGTTGGAAATCGCCCACGAGTGGCCGGCGCCGGACAAAGCCGTGACCCTGGCCGTCGGCGGCGTGACGGTCTATCTGCCGCTGGCCGGTCTGGTCGATCTGGCGGCAGAGCGGGGACGCTTGCAAAAGGAGATTGAAGGGCTTGAAGGGCAGTTGCGCAAGATCGACGGCTTGCTCAATAACCCCGGCTTTGTCAATAAGGCGGCGGCGAATGTGGTCGAACGCGAACGGAGCCGACAGCGTGAGTTGCAGGAAAAGCATGGTCAACTGACCCAACGGTTGGCCGCGTTGGCCAGTTGAGCAATGGCGGTCAACATTTCCTCGGGTTGACCGCCATTGCCTATCGTAAAATTGCAATAAATAACAAAGGTACAGTCTGTGCAACTAGAAATCCTGACCTTTTGTGACGCCGCCGCTGAGTATGGCGGCCGCTTGAATATCCTGGGCGCGACTGACACGATCATCGCCGTCGATCTGCCCCTCAAATTTCCCCATTGTGCCATTGTGGTGCGTCTGCGGGCGGCACGGATTGAGGAAGGCGACCATACCGTGCGCTTGATGATCATTGACGCTGATGGTGCGCCCATTTTGAATCTGGACGGGAAGATGGCGATCCGCTTTACCGCGGGCATGAACGGGGTGGTTAACCTGATCATCAACGCCCAGCAGCTTGAATTTCGCGAGGCCGGCGAATATGCCATCGAGGTCGCCGTCGATGGCATTCAGTTGGGATCTTGCCCCTTCTATGTCCGCCGGCGCGATCTGCTGGAAGTGCGGAATAATAGTGAGACAGTGAGACAGTAAGACAGTGGCTCAGTAAGACAGTGATCGTTGCCCTACTGTCTCACTGAGCCACTGTCCCACTGTTTTACTCTTTGGCTATACCATGACCATCTACCAAATTCGCCAATGTACCGACGAAAGCTGTCGTCTCCGCTTTCCCATGCCGCCGGACGCGTTGCCCGGCGACCGTTGTCCGCGCTGTGGGAGCAGGACGGTGGTGGTGGCGGAGAGCAATGCGCCTAGTGAAACGACGGATACCACGCCCACCCGCCTTCCCATTGAAGCGCTGCTCGACAATGTGCGTAGCCTCTTTAATGTCGGCTCGATCTTTCGCAGCGCTGATGGCGCTGGTTTCCAACGCTTACATCTCTGCGGCATTACGCCAACGCCGGAGAATCCCAAGTTGGCGAAGACAGCGTTGGGCGCCGAACAGGCCGTGGCGTGGCGGCATGAGCGCAATGGGGTGGATGCGGTCGAGGCGTTGCGTAGCCAAGGGTTTACACGCTGGGCGCTGGAAGAGCATCCGCAAGCCGAATCACTGCTGACGGTAACACTGCCGCCGGCGCCGCTCGTGCTGGTGGTTGGCAATGAAGTGACCGGCGTCGATCCGGGTATTCTGGCCGGTTGTGATAAAATTGTCGCCATTCCCATGTACGGTGTGAAACGGTCGCTCAATGTGGCGACGGCCTTTGGGGTGGCGGCGGTGATTTTGTCTAATCGGTGGCACGAAATACAACAACGGATTTAGGCAGCAACGGATGGCGGTTGCGTGCCGGCAGTTTTGTACATGGCGAGGAGAAGGATGGGCATTAGTCGAGCAGAGGTGCGGGCAATTACGGCAGAGGATCGGCGCGCCGTGCTGGCTGAGTTTGGGATTGCTACCCGTGAACCGCTGGCGATTGGGACGGAGGCGGAGGTTTATGTCAAAGATGAAGCGACGCTCTTAAAGCTGTACGCTGGTCATGAGCGCCTGGGTTATCTGCAAACGTTGCAACACTTTTATGAGCGCATTGATGACAGCGCCAGCGCGCTTCGCTTGCCGCGGTTGCGGGAAGTGACACAACGGGGCAACTTGGTTGTCGTGCTTGAAACACGGCTGGCTGGTGTTACGTTGGAGACCGCGCTAAACGCAGTTGCGGCTGACGAGCATGAGCGGCTAGAAACCCTTTATTTGGACGCCGTGAGCGCGTTGAAAGCGCTGAGAATTACACAACCACCCTCGCACTATTTGCTCTTTGATCAGAGCGGGCAAAGCGCCACTAATCAACAATCCTTTGAAGATTTTTACGCCAATCTGTTGGCAAAGAAGTTGGCGACTGTGGGCGCCATCTTTGCCACCGTTGATCCAACCTTTGCCGGCAAAGCAGCGGCTCTGGTCGCCGCCATTCGTAGCAGCGGGCCAGCGCCCTTACAGGTGGTTCACGGTGACTTTTTCCCTGGCAATGTGTTGGTGACGCCGGATTACCAACAGGTGGTGGGCGTCATTGATTTTGGCTCGTTTACCCTCTTTGGCAATCACTTGCTCGACTGGGCCGGCGCGTTCGGCTTTTACCAGATGTATGCAGCCGACCGCTGGCAGATTCGCGCTCGGCTGCTGCCCCGCTTGCTTGACCGCCTCACTCAGTCCGAAGCCAAAGCCTTTTTCCAGTTTCTGCTGGCCAATGCGATTTTGACTTCGGATCTCTATGTCACCGGGGCCAATCCGTTGGATGACGGTCATTTTAGCTGGGCCGTTGAATTGGTAAAGGAAGCAAGCTATTGGCGCGCTGCCTTATCATAATACCCATTGCAAAATAGGAGTAATCATGACGCAACATTATGTCCAACCCCGACACACTGCCGATACACTTGGCATTTTGGGGTTGCCCGCACCCATCCACGAATTAGCCCAACGCCGCTGGGACGCCATTGTGATTGGCGCCGGTCACAATGGCTTGACCTGCGCCGCTTATCTGGCGCGCGCCGGCAAGCAAGTGCTGGTGTTGGAAGCGCGCCAGCGGGTCGGCGGCGCCTGTACGCTGGAAGAGACCTGGCCGGGCTATCGGATCTCCCCCTGCGCTTACCTGGCCGGCTTGTTACATCCGCTGGTGGTGGGTGAACTCAACTTTCCGGCCTATGGCTATGACTGGACGCCGGCCGTAGCCGGTATGTTTGTCCCCTTTGACGATGGGTCAAGCATCCAACTGTGGGATGATGATGTGCGTTGTGCGGAAGAGATCAAACGCTTTGCCCCCGGTGATGTTCGCGGCTGGCGCGCCATGTATGATGTGATGAAGCGCGCGCGCGATGCCGTGCGGCCGGCGGGCAAGGGTGATCTATGGATTGGTACGCCGCCCAGCCGTGAGCAGATTGAAGCACGGTTAAAAGGCGACCAGGACGCCATCAACCTGCTCTTCAACTGGTCGATGGTCGAGTATGCCGAACATTTTTTGCAGGATGAGCGGCTACAATGCGCGGTGTTGGGTCAGGGTGTCATCGGCACCAACGCCAGTCCGCATGACCCCGGTACGGCGTCGATTCACTTTCATCACTCCTCCGGTCGCCTGGGTGGGTTGACCGGCACCTGGGGCTATGTCAAGGGCGGCATGGGCATGGTCTCCTTTATCCTCTGCGACATTGCCCGTGACGCCGGCGCCGTGGTGGCAGCGGGGACGCCGGTCGCGCGCATTCTGCCCGGTGAAGGGGTAGAGTTAGCCGGCGGTGAACGCATCTACGCACCCATTGTCGTTTCCAATGCCGACCCGCAAGTGACGCTGCGTCTGCTTGGCCCTGCCGCTGATCCGACCTGGCAGCGCAAGGTGGAAGCTGTCCCCATCAAAGGTTGCACCGCCAAACTCTCGGTCGCCTTGCACGAGTTGCCCAACTTCAAGGCCCGCCCCGGCATCCGTGAACCCCATCACAGCGGCCAGATCAACACACCCTTGACCAAAGCCGAGTGGCGCGACTATCCGGTCATTGCCAACGCCGGTGGGTTGCCGCCCCGGTTGTGGACAGAACTCTACTTCCAAACGGCCCACGACCCCAGCGTTGCCCCGCCAGGGATGCACACCATGAGCGTCTTCACCCAATATGTCCCTCACACCTTTGCCGAAGGTTCCTGGGCGACGCGGCGGGAAGCGGTGGCGGCGCTGGCCTTTGCGTCGATTGGTCGTTATTGTAGCAACATCCCGGACGCCGTCGCTCACTATGAAGTGATGGGGCCGCCCGACATTGAAGAAAAGGTTGGCTTAACCGGCGGTCACATCTTCCAGGGCGAGTGCTTACCCGCCTACCTGTGGGATCAACGGCTCGCCTACCAAACTCCCATGCCCGGCGTCTACCTTTGCGGCGCCTGCACTCATCCCGGCGGGAGTGTGATCGCGATCAATGGGCGGAATGCGGCGATGGCGATTTTGGGGCAAGAGTGAGACAGGAAGACAAGAAGACAGGAAGACCAGAAGAGGGGGAGACCAGAAGCAGCGCCCATTGTTTCCCCCTTTTTCCTGTCTTCTTGTCTTCTGGTCTTCTGGTCTTTCACCCGGCTTGTTCCCACCCTTCGCGCAACCACTGGGCGCTACCGAGAAGCCAGCGACGGTCACCAGTGATTTCTAGAGCAATTGTGCTGTCGTAATGGAAGCTGCGCAGGGTTTGCAGTTCGCGCTGGAGATTGATGCCGCCGGTGGGCGCTGCGCCGAAGGGCAGGTATTGGGTGTGGGTGCTGTCGTTGTCGCTGATGCGGATGTGGACGAGGCGGTCGGCCAGGGCGAAGAGGTATTCACGGGTCATACTTTGCATGGTCTGGATGTTGCCGTGGCCGATATGGTAGACCAGTTTGAGATCAGGCAACCGCTGGAAGATTTCGCGGAAGTATTTGAGTTGGTGGAGATTCTGCGGGCTGTTTTCCAGCGCTACGGTGACGCCTTGCCCCTGGCCATGTTTCAAGATAACGCCAAAGAGTTGTCGGTAATATTCATAACCGGTGCGTTCATCCAGGTGGGCCGGCCAGCCACAGAAACGGACGGTGCAGAGCGTGGCGCCAAGGGCGGCGGTGGCGTCGATGGCGCGGCGCACTTCGTCCATGGCCGCCTGACGCACCAGCGGCGCCGGGTTGTCGAGCGGCAAATAGGTTGCGGCCCGACAGATGGGTTGCAGTCCTTTGGCCGCCATCGCCGCTTTCACCTCCGCCCATTTCACATTCTCTGGCGCAGCGGCGGGCGCTTCCAATGCGATGTCCAGGGTTGAAAACCCATTATCGGCAGCCCAAGCGATCTCCGTAGCCAGGCTTTGGCGTGGATTGGTGACGAAGCTAAGTTGCATTGGCTCTCCGTTCTAAGATTAAGATTTGCTCGTTGCGACGCTCGGCGTCGCAATGCCGGCTGGACGCTCCGCGTCCCCTGCTCGTCCCCACATCAATCATCGGTTATTGTTTTTCGGTCCAGCAGGCTCACTACTTGCACGACGATCAGCAGCAACAACCCAATCACCATCACATAGACGCCCCAGCCAATAGAAAGCGGTTCGTTGTAGAGTTCACGAATCGTCGGCAGGACGCGCAGAAAATCGCGCAGGGGGAACCGGAGCGCAGCGGTGCCTAAGAGCAGCACAATACTGCTACCCACCCAGCGCGGCAAGAGCGCCAGGAACGGACTGATGGCCGCGGCACCCAAACAGAGCGCTAGCGCCCCGATCTGTTGGCGAAATTCGGGGTTGGTGAAGGTGGCCGGTCCCCAGGCAGGAGGCAGCAGGTTGAGCGCCGCAATGCCGGCGATGATCAGCAACAAGACGCGCATCGGCCAACCATAGCGCCACTGCGGTCGAAACGCGGCCAGGCTGAGCGCCAGACTGACAGCCACCAACGGCAGGTAAAAGCCTTCGCGCCAGAGCGTGATCTGTCCGCCGCGCACAGTGGGCAGGAATTTGACATATTCGCCCAAGTCCAGCCCGGTAACAACCAGACCGGCGACGCGATGGGGAACCCACGGGCCAAAGTAGCCGGCCAGGATGAGGATGGCAGCCAGCGGGAGGAGCCAGCGGTGAAGATTGGGGCTTGTCCAGATGTAGTGGGATGGTTGTGCTGTTTGTACCATGCGCTCATTGTACCGCGGACAGGGGAAGTTGGCACGCGCGCAAGGGGTCGGATCAGCGGATTCGAGACAGGAACGGATTGGCTGGTCGGTAGCGGTAGCGTGCGTGGCACTGACCAAGACCGCTTTGTCTACACGACGATTGGCTGGTCAGTGCCTTGCACGCGGTCGGTTTAGGTCGATCCCGCGTGCGCGGCACTGACCAATTGTTCGGTCGGTCGATGGCGTCACCTTGGTCAGTGCCACGCACGCTATCCCGCTGGCCGATTAGCCGGACTGACGAACAAATCTTGACCAAGGTTATGCACTTGGGCCGGAAACAGTTAGGGGCGATTCATCTTTGTCACGCACATGGGTTGATGATAGCCTTTATCGGCACCCCAAAACCACAACAACGGATTAGGGGAGCAACGGATTTCTTGTAGACCAACTAGAAGCTTATGATGAACAGATTACCGATGCAATGATCGTGCTACGGCTACCGAACGCGCTACGGCCCATCCGTTGCTACCCAAATCCGTTGTTGTGTTCCCTGCACCCCCAGAGGGTAGAGTGCAGAGATTTGTCAGGGTTCAGAGTTTTCAGAGGGCAGAGACCCAGAGCCGGGGAGGACGAGCCGAAAACCGATGAAGTTGAACCGGTCGTGCGGAACGAAGAAGTTACGGTCGGCGCAACGGACGTCGTAATCATCGTAGTCGAACGAGCCGCCCCGCAACACGCGACGTGCGTCGCCTTCCAGGTCTTCTTTTATTCTCTGCTCATAATTTTTGTAACTGTTAAGCCATTGTGTACTACACCACTCCCAGACATTACCGCTCATATCAGCGGCGCCACAAACGGCGTCACCATTCGGAAAGAGGCCAACCGCGCAGGTGCTGTTAATACCGGTTTCACTCATATTACAACGTTTGGCATCGAATTTCTCACCCCACGGATAATTACGACCGGTTTCTGAGCCTGCCGAAGAATGCCGCGCCGCCCGTTCCCATTCGGCCTCGGTTGGTAGCCTTATTTCATATTGCAACACATCCGTAAGCCAGTTGCAAAAAGCGACAGCTTCATACCAACTAACGCCCACTTGCGGATGATTGGGTGTTTGAAACACGGTGCGGTATTCTGCCGGGCCAGTAATCTTTTCTTTTGTCCGCCACTGCCAGCCCGCTTTCGTCCAATAGCGCTGTTTACCATAGCCGTCATTGGCGACAAAAAGGCTGTACTGCGCAACGGTAATAGGGTAACGACTGATACGATAGGGTTGGGTGACGAGGTTGCAAGCAAATTGCGGCTTTTCATCACTCCACTCGCTCTTATCATCACCCATAATAAATGGCCCCGGCTCAATCACTTTTGACCAAACCAGATCAGGCAAACCATGCTTTACCCCGACGCCTGGCCGCGAATCACCGACATGGCCCAAGGCTACACCAGCTTCTGCACGCAGACGTGGGGTGGTTTTGTTCAGCAACCGCGGATTGGTAATAAGCGTGGTTAAGCGGTTAGCCAGGGCATGATAGAGCGCCTGGTCTTGCGCTTTATCAAACCATTCCAGGCAAGCGCTGGCGGCCAGTTCGGCGGCGGCCAACTGTTGGTCAGGCGGCAGGGTTGACTTTTGTCCAACCTCGGCCAGTTGCAAGAGAAACGCTTGGGCATTGCGGCGAGCATTCATGCTCAAATAGCCTACTACCAGGAGAATAGGTTCGCGCCACCAGCTTTCGAGGACAAATTTTTCTTCGTGCAGCAACCGAACGATGGCCTCTACGCCACCCTCTCCGCGCACCACTTCGGCCAGATAGCGGGCGACCATAAACTCCTGAAAGGCAAGATGGAAAAAGCGGTAGAGGCCCAGCCGCTCTTCCAGCAACGTGCCACGCAAGCGAGTCAATTGTAGGAAGCTGCGCACCAATTCCGTGGGTTGACCGGCGTTGCGCAAGAGACGCAACAGCGCATCATCTTCAATCTCACGGCCCTGTTTCTCGCCCTGGCGGTGCAATTCCCAGGCGATCTGCTGCACCAGATCGCGATGCACTTCGTGGCTTTGACCGACCCAGCGGCGGATCTCTTCCAGCGCTTCGCTGTCTTCCAGGCCATAGTCGGGCCAGAGCAGGCTGTCGGTGGCGCGTTGGTAAAGTTCGGCGCGGTGTTGGGGAAAGCGTCGTTCGTTGAGGTGGACAATCAACAGCAGGCGCACCATGAGCGGGCTATCGATCAGGCGCGCCACATCGTCACCCAAGCGACGCTGCCGTTCGCTTTCCAAGTCACGAATACCGGCCAGCAGTTCGTCGATCTGGCGCGCCCGCACCACGGCATCGTCATCGTAGAGGGCGCCGTAAGCCTGTTGCACCAATGCAGTCACATGAGGTTCATCCAGTGTTTGCACGCGCACTTCACGGAAATCCCGGCCCAAGGCTGTGCGCCCTTGATAGGCAGCGATGCGACAAGTCACCACCAGCCGCAGATCGGCTTTCCCGTCGGCCAATCGTTCAATCGCCTCGCGGATGCGGGTGCGTTCGGCCTCATCCGGCACTTCATCCAGGCCATCGAACAGGAGAATCAGGTGACGCCCATCATGCAGCAGACGGGTAAAGAAGTCAGGGAGAAGATTGACTACGCCTTCCTGTTGCTTGACCAGATAGTCGGCAATAAAGGCGGCCAGCGTGCGTGGTTGGTTGGTTTGGCGACGGTGCAGGGCATAGACACTGAGCGGCAATACAATGGGGATGGGCGCTTCGGTTATTGCCGCCGGTAGACCAACTTTTGTTTGGGCCAGCGCGCTATCATCGGCCAGCAGCGTCCGTGCCAGCGTATAGGCGAGATGTTGTAGCACCGTCGTCTTACCAGAACCAGGGCCGCCGGTGACGATCAGGCGGTCGCCTTGGGCGAGCAATTCGTTTAGTTCGATGGTGCGTTCGCGCTCTTCCAGTGCAATCGTCACCTCATCCTCGTCGACCACACGGCGTCTTCCTTCCTTTGCCGTGATCGACAAGCGCTGGCGTTGGGCATAGACCGACGCGGTCGCGGCGAGGGGAACATAGACGGTGTCCAAGTCCAGTGTCATGGCCTGCTCACCCTGGTGGCGCATCCCGCGTAGCGTTACCTGGCCGTAGTGGCGGCAAACCCAACGCAAGTAGGTGCGGATCTGTTCTTGCAAGGCCGCTTCGTCAACGGCCGGTGCGTCGTTTTGCGCTGAGGGGTGATAGTAGTTGATGATCTGGGTGATCTGCTCCCCCACTGCCACGCCGACATTGCCGGTGACATTGCCCACGCGAATCGTCAACCGGCTACCCACCTCTTTGAGCGCAGCACGCATGGTTGCCGCAAACCAATCCTTGTCGGCTTCACTCATCACCGTCTGCACGACGCGCAGCGCGTCAAAGCGTTCCAACAGATCATCCAGGGCTTGGCGCCAGGCTTCGTCGGTGGTGGCTTTTTGGCTCAACTCTTGGGCGAGGTCTTCCTCGGTGCGTTCATGCCAGCGGCTGATCTGTTCGGCTACCAGGTTGCCGCCAATGCCGGCAGCCAGCGCACCCAGTGTCATCAACAGCGGATAATTCTGCGCGCCGATGGCTTGCCGCGCCGCTTCCACCAACGGAAAAACTGTGGCGGTCGAAAGCGCGCCATAGAGAACGCCAGGGGTCAACCGGCGCGCCGTTGTCGCCAGAGAACGCAGCCTTGTTTCAACTTTTGCTTGCCATTCACTCATATTCATGGGGGTTGCTCCCATTGGGCAGTTGGTTGGGTGGTCGGGTATGATGCGGTTGCTGGTGGTCCGATCTATCACCGCGAATCAGAGGGATTTGCGAATCGTTCAGGGTTATTCGCAAATCCCTCTGATTCGCGGTGATATTGGCCTGGCACGCATTCGCCTTGGTGTAGCATACGCCAATCAACGATGAAAATACTATGCTGACGCTATTTAAGATTTGTTCCTTTTCCATGTTATAATGCACGAAAAGTTCACAAAAGGGAAACCAGCAAGCGTGCCTGGCACTGGCCAACTGCCGCTCACAATGACAATATAATTTCCGGCCAGTGCCAGGCACGCTTGCGACCCCAATCTATATAGTTTGTTTTTGACATTTGCACAAAATAGCAGGATCATGAATCAAAACGAACCGACAACCGTGTGTGACAATTGTGGCAAACCTGGCGCAAAAATCCGTCATGTGTCCAAAAGCTATGGCAAAGGGACGACGCTCTTTGTCATTGAAAATGTACCTGTTGTCAGTTGCCCCCGCTGCGGGGAAAGCTACTTGACGGCGACAACGTTGCATGAGATTGAACGGATCAAACGCCATCGTCAAGCGTTGGCGATCCCGCGTCCGGTGCCGGTTGCCGTTTTTGCCTGATGGATTCGTCACCATGTTGCTGAATGTTTACCGAAGCAAGGAATAGAGTCCCCCATGTCCACCGAACGCTTTGAATGGTTGGAAATCCCCGAAGAGCCGACTAAACGCAAAAAGAAGGCCGATGCCGCGCCTGAAATGATCATGGGCAAGCGCTGCCCGCAGTGCAACTGGCTCGACGAGGAGACGACCACCGTCTGTTTCCGCTGTGGTTATCGCTACAACGTCGATCAGAATCTGGTCAGCCAGATCGCGACGTTGGGCGTGACCCTGCCCCCGCGCGTCATCGAGACGCCGCAGAACCTGGACAACTTCTTCCGCACCCACGGACGCATCCGCCCGCCGGAGCCGCTGCCCATCTATCGGCTGCGGTTGCAAGCGGAGTTGCTGCGCCTGAGTCGGGGCTTTGACGAGTTGATCTGTCTGGATGAGATCGCCGTCGAGCATTATGAACACCAGATCGACACGGCGCTCAAGGCGTTGCGCGACATGCGCGGGCGCGCGCTGCTGGCCGACGAGGTGGGGCTGGGCAAGACAATTGAGGCCGGCATCATCATGAAAGAGTTGATCCTGCGCGGCCTGGTGCGCTCGGTCATGGTCTTGACGCCGGCCTCGTTGACCGAACAGTGGCGCGAGGAGTTGGAAAACAAATTCCACGAAGCGTTCCAGGTGATGGAGACGCCGGCACAGTGGCAAGAGGTGGCGACCGCCGAGCAGGGCCGCTGGATCGTCAGCCTGGATCGCGCCAAGCTTAAGCACCAGAGCGACGCCATCCTGGCCCGCGAATATGACCTGCTGGTGATCGACGAGGCGCACAAGCTCAAGAATCGCACAACGCTGGCTTGGCAATTTGTCAACCAGGTGCGCAAACGCTATGTGCTGCTGTTGACAGCGACGCCGGTGCAGAATGACTTGATGGAACTCTACAGCCTGATCACCATCCTGGCGCCGGGGCAGTTGGGGACAGTGCGCGCCTTCCGGCGGCACTTTTTGGAACAGGCCGATAGTCGCCAGCCCAAGAATACCCGTTCGTTGCGACGGCTCCTCAACGATGTGATGATCCGCAACCGACGCAGTAAGGTCGATATTCAATTTCCCAAGCGCCAGGCTGCCATCTACCACCTGGCGATGAGCGAGCCAGAGTGGCAACTTTACGCCGATGTCACCGACTATATCCGCCGCCGCTTCCGTGATGTGGACAGCAACAAACATCTGCGTTTGACGCTGGTGACGCTCCAACGTGAGTTGAGCAGCAGTCCGCAAGCCGTGGCGTCAACCTTGCGCAAGATGGTGCAAGATCGGGCGCATGGCGAGACGACACGGGCCGAGTTACAACGTTTCCTGACGTTGGCCGAGTCGATCCCGGTGGGGCGCAAACTCACCGCCGTTCGCGAACTCTTGCAACGCTACCCTGGCAAGTTTCTCATTTTCACCGAGTACCGGCAGACGCTCGATACCATTGTGCGTCAACTGCAAAGCTGGGGCATCCAAGCGATTGGCTTTCATGGCGGCTTGAGCATTGAACAGAAAGAGGCCGCCGTTATCGCCTTCAAAGGGGAGATGCGGGTCATGGTCAGCACCGAGAGCGGGGCGGAGGGGCGCAATTTGCAATTCTGCCACCAGTTGATCAACTATGATCTGCCCTGGAATCCCATGCGTGTTGAACAGCGCATTGGTCGCCTCCACCGCTTGGGCCAAGAGAAAGATGTCAGGATCTTCAACCTGAGTTGCAATGAGACGATCGAGGCCCATGTCATCGAGTTGCTGGCGCGTAAAATCCGCATGTTTGAGCTGGTCATTGGCGAACTGGATCTGATCCTGGGCAATCTGGAGGGCAATAAATCTTTCGAGGATCTACTACGCGAAGCCTGGGAAGCGGCCAGCGATAGTGATGATCTCAACGAACGGATTGCGGCGCTGGGTGATGTACTCGTGCGGGCGCGGCGCACTTACGAGCAAGTGCGGGAAAGCAACCAATTGCTCGATGAGGAGCTCGATTTGTAACGTCTATCGGCGTCCTGCTTCTTGGAGGAAGGTAGCAAGCCAGGTAGCATCTTCTTCCGCCAGCGGTGGGACCGGTTCAGCACGGTAATTAGCGCGCAGATCATAGCCGGCGCGATCGTAAAGGTCATGCAGGATGGTGTTCAAGTCCAGTAACGGCCACTCATCATCTTCCTGTAGCGGCAAGTGAAAGGCCGGGATGGGTTGACGAATCGTAAAGGGATAGAAATGCGCGCGCGGTCGCATCGGCGCCGGGCTGACAAGAATGCTGTAGTGATAGCTGCTACTGTTACGCGTCTGCACAAAGCGTTGGCCGGCGCGCAACAGATCAATTTCAACCAGATTGGTGAAGGAGTTGATCACTTCCTCCCGTTTCCGCGTATATTGCGCGCGGCCTTCGCGTGATGCCTTGTTCCACGGTGATAAAATTTCGAGGATGGTCACGACCTTCAGGCCATCATCCTCACCATTGAGCCACATTTCCGTCGCCAAGTCACTACGACCAACTTCTTGAATGGACAGGTAGGTTTCACGAATCTGCTCTGGCATCGGCAATTCAATAACTTGGGGCTCGGTTCTGGTAGCCGGCCATTCTAAGACAGCCACTGGACGGGGTGAATATGGCTCAAGTATACCAACATCGGGTACAGCCATGAAACTGGCAGGCAGAGGGTCGTCCAGGTACGAACGTTCCTCAATAGCAACAAAATAGCGTGGCCGTAGCTTTGGTGTGAGAAAATCACGAATCGCAGCAATTAAGCTATTGTGAACATTCGACCAAAGATTGGGCCGTTCAAGATAGGGATCCATACCGGGAAAAGGCGTTGCCATCTTCTACCTCCATGCCTATAGTAATCAATTTATTTGGCAGGAATTATATCACAACTGTTACCAATCCAATCAACTCATCGACTGTCATTCCCTGTCATTCGCCAGGCGCGCCATCAACTGCATCATAAAGCGCAAATTGTGAATGGTCGCCAATCGCATAAAAGCCGCTTCGTTGGCGGTGTAGAGGTGATTAAGGTAGCCGCGACTATAATGTTGGCAGGTCAGGCAATCACAGTGATCGGAGATGGGTTCTTTGGCTTTGATATATTTGTCATCGGTGATATAGAGGTAGCGAAACCAGTCGGTATGGTGAGCGACGGGGTGGGCATTGGCGCTGGTAAAGGTATAGAGTCGCCCACGCCGCGCATCGCGTGTGGGCAGGGCGGAGTCAAAGCTACCATAGCCCATGCCGGCGCAAATGGTGATGCTGGCCGGATGACCGACGCCCAGGGCGTGCATGGGAAAGTGGGCGGGGATAAGCTCACGCGTATAGGCCAACATGTCGATCAGCAATGCTCCCTCGGCGTCAAGCGGCCAGCCGCCGTAGCCATAGCCGTCGAAACCGATGGCCAGCAACGCCTCGGCGCATTCCTGGCGCAGTGCTTTGGAACCGCCACCCTGAACCACGCCAAACAAGAGGGGCCGCTCATCGTCGGCAAACTTTTTCTGTTTGACCAACCGATCAAACTCCTGGCGACACCGTTTGGCCCAAGCAATGGTGCGGCGCACCGATTCCTGCTGCGTCTCCACCGGGTCATCAACATGGGTGCAGTCGTCGAGACACATGATAATGTCGGCGCCATAGCTCATCTGGAGTTGGACGCACTTTTCGGGCGTCAATTGAAACTTGCGGTCGGCGCCATCGGGCTGAAAGACAATGCCGTCGTTGGTCAGCTTGCCATATTTGGCGTTCTGACGGATGAGCGAATAGGCTTGAAAGCCGCCCGAATCGGTGAGGATGGGGTGGGGCCAGCCGCACATCTCGTGGAGGCCGCCCAGCGCTTGCACGGTTGAAGAGCCGGGGTGTTGCATCAGGTGAAAGGTGTTCATCACCACCCCCTGAATACCGCAGTTGACCAGGTCAACGCTATCGACGGCGCGCACGACGCCAAGGGTGGCGTCAGGGAGGAAGGTGGGCAGCGGTAACAGTCCGTGCGGTAATACGAGATCAGCCATGAGCGAGTGGGATCAATTCGTTGATAGGGATCATGTGATCAGGATGAGAGACCAAAGCGACGGCCTCGCTACGGTCAAAAACCATCGCCACGCGATAATCGCCCTGCACTGGGCGACGGTAGACTTCCAGACAATTTTCGGGCAAATTGACGATCCAATACTCAGGAATTTGAGCGTTGGCATAGCGCAGGCGCTTTCGTTCCCGATCATGGCGCAAGGAAGAATCAGCCACCTCGACAATCAGCACAGCGTGTGTTGGATGGGCCTCCAGGTAATCAAGCAAGGCGCCGGTGACAACCGCAATATCGGGATCGGGGGCGGAAAAATCGTCCAATACCAGCGGCATTTGGATACGCACGACATAACCGGTCTGATAAACTGTGCGCAAGCGTTCTGCAACGAATGATAGAATCGGCGCATGACGACTGCTTTGTGGCGCTATATGAAAAATCTCTCCGTCAATAAGTTCAACGCGGTCGCCGTCAAAGAAATCCATTTCTGCCAACGACTCAAATTCTTGATAAGTCCACCGATGCACCTGAACGGCTTCTAAGGTCATGTTGTTGCTCCTAGTATGACGCCCCTACGGTTAATAGCGCTCCTTCAACACGCGCCGCAACTCGCGATCGCTTTCGCGCTTGGCGATAGTTTCGCGCTTGTCATGCACCTGTTTACCACGGGCCAGACCGATTTCCACTTTGGCGCGCCCGCGCTCATTGATGTAGAGCCGCAACGGCACAATCGTCCAGTTGCGTTGGGTGGCCTGGGCGTGGAGTTTGGCGATCTCGCTTTTGTGCAGGAGCAATTTGCGCTGGCGCAGCTCTTCGTGGTTGTAGCGGTTGCCCTGTTCAAAGTGGGCAATGTGGACATTCATCAGCCACGCCTCGCCATCGCGGATCAGCACAAAGCCCTCTTGCAGGCTCACCTTGCCGGCGCGCACCGACTTGATCTCGGTGCCGGTGAGGACAACACCGGCTTCAAAGCTCTCTTCAATAAAATATTCGTGACGGGCTTTGCGGTTGGTGGCAACCGTGCGCGGCCCTTGCTTCTCGTTCTCTTTACTACTCTGCTTTGCCATATCTTACCTGTCTTGGTAGTCCGCCGTCTAGAGTCCAGAGTCCGTAGTCCAAAGTCCGTAGTCCAGAGTCTGTGGTCCAGAGTCTAAAGCTCAAAGCCTGTCAACGATGAAGGCTAAACTGCGGACGGCAGACTACGGACTTTGGACTACGGACTCTGGACTACGGACTGAATCTCTTTTTGGAGCAATTCAACGGCAGCCGTCAGTTGCGGATCAGCGCCCTTGTTGCGGTCATCTTCGGTTAATTCAATAACAACATCGGGTTCCAAGCCTGTGCCGTCAATCGTGCGGTCGTTGGGGGTGAACCAGTGGGCAATGGTCACCCGCATGATCGACCCATCGCTCAGGGTGTGAGGTAGCTGCACACTGCCTTTGCCGTAAGTCGTCACCCCTAACAAGCGGGCGCGTTTGGTATCCTGCAAGGCGCCGGCCACAATTTCGCTGGCGCTGGCGCTCCCCTCGTTGACTAACACCAGCATAGGAATCTCCTTCGCCACCGCCTTGGTTGTGGTCTCGTAAGTCTCCAACCGGCCATCGCTAAAGCGCTCCAGAAGGACGGTGTTGTTGTCAATAAAAACATTCGCCACCTTGACCGCCTCGCGCAAGAGGCCGCCGGTATTGCCGCGCAGGTCAAAGATCAGCGCCGCCGGTTCCCGTTTCAGGGCATCTTCCACCGCCTGCTGCACCAATTGACCGGCATTCTGGTTAAAGGTGGTCAGCTTCACATAAGCAATGTTTTTCTCTTTGCCCAGCGTGTCGGTCGCAATGGTCGGCGTTTCAATGCGGTCGCGTATCACCTCGACATCAAAAGGGTCAACTACCCCTTCCCGCACAATGGTCAACAGAACCTTTGTCCCTTTGGGGCCGCGAATCTTGCCCACTGCTTCGTTGAGGTTGGAGCCTTTCAAACTCTCCCCATCGACCGCCATGACCAGATCGCCACGGCGCAAACCGGCTTGCCAGGCCGGTTGATTCTCAAAGGGTTCGCTGATACGCAGGGTATCCTCTTCCTCATCCCACTCGACGCGGGCGCCGATGCCTTCAAACGATCCTTGCAGCGCAGTGCGAAAGAAGTCAGCCTCTTGCGGCGTCAGAAAGGAGGTATTGGGATCACCCAGTTCGTTGACAATACCCTGAATGGCATGATAGGTCGCCGCTTGGGCTTCCGGCAGCTTACCATAAAAATCTTGGTAGAGCAGATGGAGCGCTTCCCAAAAGGTAGCGAATTCAGGGTATAATAATTCTTGGGACTCGGAGCATTGGCTGCCGGCGGCGCGACCGCCGGTCAGAAAATTCCACCAGCCGGTGTTGGCGGCGGCAGCCTCATCCGGGGTGCGGGCCAGCCCATAGCCGACGCCAATGCCCGCAAAGAAGGTCAGGGCCAGCGCCAATAAGGCGGCCAGCAATAACGGGCGAAAGAAAAAGTTTGTCGTTGCGGGAGCAGGCGGTATTTCGTGTTCTACTTGCATAAGTTACTCTGTTATTTGTATATGGGTAGGTAGATAGGTAAATAGGTAGACAAGTAGATATCGTTGGTCAGCGGCGCTTACCTGTCTACCTGTTTACCTGTCTACTTATCTACCTATCTCCGCGCCACGGCGATCTGTTGCACGGAAGCGATGGCGGTCGGCAGCGGATCAATCGTATCTTCAACGACTAGATCGGGCAAGAGGCCAACGCCGGAAATTTGATGATGATTGGGCGTGAACCAGAGCGCATTGGTGACAAAGAGGCTGCTCTGGTCGGCCAGTTCATGGCGCAACTGCACGCTCCCCTTGCCATAGGTCTTGGTTCCCACCAGGGTGGCGCGCTGATGATCGCGCAGGGCGCCGGCCACAATCTCGCTGGCACTGGCGGTGCCATGATCGACAACGATCACCAGCGGGGCGCCGGGTACGATCTGACCAGCCGTTGCATCAAAACGTTTTTCGGCGCCGCTGGTGTCCTCTTCAATCAAGATCACCCCCTGATCCAGCCACATATCGGCAATTTTGAGCGACGCCTCAACGGTGCCGCCGGGGTTCGTGCGCAGATCTAGAATAAAGCGGTCAGCGCCTTGGGCGACCAACTCGGTCAAGGCCCGCGCCATCTCTTCCGGGCTATGATCGGTAAACTGGGTGTGGCGAATATAGCCGATCATAGCGCCATGACCAGCAGCATCGAGCAAGCGCCATTCCATGCTGGGTGTCACCACCTCTATGCGTGTCATCGCAAAATTGAGGGTCTCAGGGGTAGGTTGTCCCGCACTTTGGCGTTGCACCACGAGAATAACTTCTGTATTGGGATCGCCATTGACCAACCGCATCACCGCATCCACAGTCATGGTGCTGGTCAGCACAGTCTGATCCACTTGAATCAGCCGATCCCCCGCCAACACGCCGGCTTGTTGGGCCGGCAAGTCGGGTTGGGGGTGAAGGAAAAAGCCGGCCGGCGTCTGTTCGACGCTCACCCCAATCACTCCTTGACACCCACAGATCGCCGCGCCCGAATCGGCGCTTTGCGGGGGCGGTTCATAGCGGGTATAGGGGTCATTAAAGGCAGCCACCAAGCCATTGATGGCGCCATACCGGCGGGTCGTCAGATCCGGCTTGGCGCCGTAGAAATCATGATCCAAGATTGTGTTGACTTGCCAGAACACAGTCATATCCACCGGGTCGGGCGCCGGGGTAAAGGTGGACGGCTGGGCGCTCAGCGTAGACGGCTCAATCCAGCGACTCACCAGCAACGGATGGATCAGCGGGTAACTCAAAAAGCCGGCAACAAAGGCTAACCCAATGCATACCAGCAACGAAACGTACAGAAAAAAAGTTCGTAAGCCCATATTAAGATCCAGTACATACACCAACGCGAGCGTCCCGCCATTGTACCACAAGCATATAGCTCGCCCAAGTCGCATTGTAAATGGTTGGTTAGTTGGTTAGTCAGTCGTTAACTCGTTGGTTGGTACGCCATAAGTCCTGCCCAAAGTTAACAAATCGTTATGCTTCTGTAACAGTTCTTGTGTTATGATACAGCGAATTTCATTCGCCACAAATTTCTAGCAAATCATCAGTTCAATAAAGGCCAAAGTTGTATGAAGATCTCCAAAGCTGTGATCACCGCCGCTGGTCGGCGGCAACGCACGCTACCCCTCCAAAGCTTACTTGACCGGGATGGCGTGGAAAAGTCAGTTCTCACCATTCTGATCGAAGAGATTGTCCGCGCCGGGATCAATGATATCTGTCTGGTGGTGCGTCCCGGTGATGAACGCGCTTATGCCGATGTGGTTGGCGACTATGCCGGCGCCATCGGGGCGCGGCTGCACTTTGCGCACCAAGCCGAACCGCTGGGTCATGGTCATGCGGTCTATTGCGCCCGTTCGTTTGTCGGCCAGGAAACCTTTCTCCATCTCGTCGGCGACCATCTCTACGTCAGCCGGGGTGAGACGGCGTGCGCCCAACATCTGGTGGAAGTAGCCGCCAAGGAAGCCTGTACAGTTTCCGCCGTTCAAGCGACGCGCGAAAGTTTGCTGCCCTATTACGGCGCTGTGGGTGGGCGCCGTTTGTCGGGGCGAGCGGATCTTTACCGGGTGGAAACGGTGATCGAAAAACCGACCCCCACCGCCGCCGAACAGCATCTGATTGTCTCCGGTCTGCGCGCCGGCTATTACCTCTGCTTCTTTGGCATGCATGTGCTGACTCCCACCATCTTTGACATTCTCGAAGAACAGATTGCCGGCTTACCCCCATCAGGCGCCCAGGAGGGCGGCGGCATTACCCTCGCCGCCGCTCTGGCCGCGTTAGCCGGCCGCGAACAATATCTGGCGCTGGAAAAACACGATTCCCGCTATGACGTCGGTGTGAAGTATGGCTTGTTAACGGCGCAACTGGCGCTGGCGCTCAGCGGGCGCGACCGGGAAGAAGTGCTGGCAAAACTACTGGCGTTGTTGGCGCAGCGCGAACTCAATGCGCCCCAGGCCTAAGGAGGGGTCATGAGTGAATTAATCCAGATCATCACCGCCAGCGATCCGGCTGTACGTAATCGTTCGTTGGATGAATTTTGCCGATCCGCAACCCTGGAAACCTTGTTACAAGAGTGTCGCGCCCTGGACGAGTTTCGCCGCGTCAACCAGAATCTCTACGAGCGGGTGCGCGCCCTCTTCTTTCTCTATGCCATCTACCGCTTCCATCTGCCGGCCAAACCGGGCTTGCAACAAGGCGGCCTTGTCCCCTTTAATGGCTACACGAATCTATTAAAACGGCGCTTTGAAGAAGCCATCGATATTTTCCTAGAGCATCAACGCGCAGAGGGCGCGACCGACGGGATCGCCAGCGCTCTCGCCGGCGCCTATCATAGCTTGGCCTTTCAGACCCTGGCCGATCAGGTGCGCCGTAGTGTGCGGTCAGTGCGCGGCAACCAATGGATGTTTCGCATCGGTCATCCGGCAGATCATCCGCTGCGGGTGCGCCCATCCCTGTATCAAGGCATTGGTCAAGGCGCCAACCAGAAGACGCTCTTTCCCGTCTTGCGCGAAGCAACGCCGGTACGCATGGATTTGACCCATAGCGGCTGGAGCGACATCTTCTTTCTGGGCATGGATTTTCCCGAAGGGGCGCGGGTTCTCAATGTGTCGATTGACCTGGGCGTGCGCGACGGCAATCAACCGGCCACGCCCAAGCCGCCGATTGAAACCTACTTCCGCATTATCGACCAGCCAATTCTACGGCTGGTCAGCGTTGATCTCAATGCCAGCGCCGAGATCAGCAGCCTGGATGAGGTCTTTGATTTTGCCAAAGATTACCTGGGTCTCTTAAAGGCGGCCGTGATCGCGTCCGGCATCATTCCGCCAGGTACGGAAGGCGCCGAACAACCATTGGCTGACCTGCTGGCGCAGTTGATCAAGCCCGGCTATGGCATCGAGTTGGTCAGCCAGGTCAACGGCATCCCCAAAGGCTCGCGGTTGGCCGTTTCGACCAACTTACTGGCCTCGTTGATCGCCGTCTGTATGCGCGCCACCGGGCAAACCGCGTCGCTCACCGGCCAGTTGACCGAGGAGGAACGGCGCGTGGTCGCCGCCCGCGCCATTCTGGGTGAATGGATGGGCGGCTCCGGCGGCGGCTGGCAGGATTCGGGCGGCGTTTGGCCGGGCATGAAGGTGATTCAAGGGGTGGAAGCCACGGCAGACGATCCTGAGTATGGCATCAGCCGTGGCCGCCTCTTGCCCAATCACCGTATTTTGAATCTGACCGATGTCTCCGCCGCGACGCGCCGCAAAATTCAGGAGAGTCTGGTCATTGTCCACGGCGGCATGGCGCAGGATGTCGGCCCGATTTTGGAGATGGTCACGGAAAAGTATTTGCTGCGCTCTGAAGCCGAATGGGCCGGACGCCAGGAGGCGATCCAGATCATCGACCAGATTGTCGCCTTGCTGAACGCCGGTGATATTCAGGCCATCGGCGCCGCCACCCATCGCAACTTTCACGGCCCGATCCAGACGATCATCCCCTGGGCCAGCAATCTCTACACCGAAACGCTCATTGCCCATGTGCAGGAGGAGTTTGGCGAAGATTTCTGGGGCTTTTGGATGATGGGCGGCATGTCAGGCGGCGGCATGGGCTTTATCTTCGACCCGGTAGTGAAGCCGCGCGCCCAGGAACGCATCCAGAGCATTATGCGCGCAACCAAACGGCAACTGGAGAGCGCCGTGCCTTTTGCGATGGAGCCGGTGGTCTATGACTTTGCCATCAACGAGCGGGGCACCTACGCCGAGTTGTTGACCGATGAACGCGCGCTGATGCCGGCAGGTTACTACACGCTTACCGTGCCGCGCCTGCTACGGGTGGAGCAGCGCCAACTGAGCGCCTTCCGCCGCGCCGAACTCGATCGTTTTGGCGCCGCTTGTCGCACCGAGCCAGCGTTGCGCGGCATGGTGCAGACGCTCTTCGACCATATCCTACCCCAAGGGGAACAGGTGGCGGACGAGAGCCAGAGTCTGGATGCATTGCTCAACACCTACGGCTTTGACCGGGTGCAACATGAACAGATCCGGGCTGACCTGCGCAGCGGCCGCATCGGGTTGGCGCAAAATCGTTTGCCGGTCAGCAGCAAGATCGAGGATGTCTGGCCCAACGATGTCTTCAATATGAATACATTAACGCGCGAGGTCGCGGCCGAACTACAGCAGATCGGCATGGAGGCGCTGCGCGCCGGCAAGGCGGCGGTCGTCACCCTGGCCGGTGGGGCCGGCAGCCGCTGGACACAGGGCGCCGGCGTAGTCAAAGCGCTGAATCCCTTTGCGCGGCTGGGTGGCCGTCATCGCTCCTTTATTGAAATTCATCTGGCGAAGAGCCGCTTGGCCAGCCAACGGGCCGGGACGTCGATTCCCCATCTCATCACCACCAGCTATCTGACCCATAACGCCATCGAGTCAACACTCCAACGGGTCGCCAACTATGGCTACAGCGGTCCGCTCTCTCTGTCGCCGGGACGGAGCATTGGGTTACGGTTGGTGCCGATGGCGCGCGATCTGCGCTTCGCCTGGGAGGAGATGCCGCAACAGTTGTTGGATGAGCAGGCGCAAAAGGTGCAAGACAGTCTGCACGCGGCCTTGATCGGCTGGGCGCAACAGACCGGCGAAGGGAATGATTATACCGATAACATCCCCAGCCAGTGTCTGCACCCGGTCGGTCACTGGTATGAAGTGCCGAACATGCTGCGCAATGGCGTCTTGTTGCGACTGTTGACTGAGCGGCCACAACTCCAATATTTGATGGTGCATAATGTGGACACGCTGGGCGCCGACATTGGCGGACCGTTGGGCGCGGCGCTATTGGGCTATCATATCACCCAAGGCGCGCCTTGGACCGCCGAAGTGATCACACGGCGCATCGAAGATCGCGGCGGCGGACTGGCGCGCATTGATGGCGATCTGCGCTTGATCGAAGGGTTGGCGCTGCCGCGTGAGGAAACAGAATTTTATCTTACGTATTATAACACCAGCACTACCTGGCTTGACATTGACAAGTTACTGGCCGTCTTTGGTTTGACGCGCAAAGAGTTGCGTAATGAAAGCACAGTGGCCGAGGCTGTGCGGCGGGTCGCCGCGCGGATGCCGACTTATGTGACGTTGAAAGATGTCAAGAAACGGTGGGGCAAGGGGCAGGAGGATGTCTTCCCCATTGCCCAGTTTGAAAAGCTCTGGGGCGACATGACGGCGCTGCCGGAGTTACGCTGTCAATTTGTGGCTGTGCCGCGGGTGCGTGGTCAACAACTGAAAGAAGTAGCCCAACTCGACGGCTGGCTGCGCGATGGCTCGGCGCACTATGTCGAGTCGATTTGCGCCTGGTAGCCGTCTAGATATAACTTCCGCTCTTGGCGAGTCCGTGACTCGCCCTATGCCGGGGCGAGTCACGGACTCGCCAAGAGCGGTGACAACGTTAGGTAATGTGTTGCAGTAATTTGCGGCTGTGCTTGTTGCCATCGTAAGAGAAGATGGCGGCGCCTTTTTCACCGATCACCGTTTCCAGATGGACAGGACGCCCCCAGAGCGCTTGCAGGTTTTCCAACGTGGCCTCGGCGTAATCGACGCGCAGATCGATTTCGTCCCAGTGGTGGAGCAGGTAGAGTTCGCCCCGGTTCTGGTAGTTGGCGTTGGTCACTTCGATGATTGGGTCGCCAAAGTTGGTCAGGTTGAAGAGCAATTGGCGCTTGACATCTTCAAACTCGCGGCTGGCGATCTCGTAGTTGTTCTGCTGCGTGTTGTAGGCAAAGGTAAAGAGCTTTTGCTCGGCGGCAAACTCCGGCGTTAAGAAAGTCTCGATGAAGCCGATGTCGTTGTAGATGCGGCGCACCTCAAAGATTTTTTCTCGCCCCAGCCCACTCTTTTTGTCCCAGTTGACCCGTTCGCGCAGATCCTCACAGGCTTCATACTCCGGCCCAAAGGCGCCGCGATTCCAGCGGTCTTCGATGTGGCGGAAAAGTTCAATCCCCACCTTGTAGGGGTTCAACCGCCCCGGTGAAGTCGCCAGGGTGCCGGAGTGATGGTCGGCGTAGTCGATCAACTCATCATCGTTGAGGGCGAATTTGGTCATGATATGCGAGTGCCAATAGGAGTTATGATTGATAAAGCCATTGGCAGCATAGCAGTGAGTTTCCTCAACCGAAAGATCATAGACTGTCGCGCGGCGCGGTTCGAGCAAGACCACTTCATCCGCCCAGCTTTCCGCTTTGAACCACTGACGATCGCTCAGGTAGGCACGCAACGCCGTCTGTTTGCGCGTTAAACCAAAGCCGATTTCGTCGGCAAAGCGTTGCGCACTTTCGCCGGCAATATGAACGTGCCACCCGCCATCACTCTGTTGACGCCGGCGAGAGAGAATACCGAATTGCGACAGTAACAACTGGGTCATGATGCTCAATTGTTGGCTAAAGGTGCTAAGAATAACGCCTTGTTCGCCGGCATGACCGTCACAATCAAAGTAAGCGCGTAAGAAAGCGCTGACCACCGCTTTGGGTGACTGCAACACCATTGCCGGCACACGCTTTTCACGGGCTGAAACACCAGCCAGCAAGCCCAGATGCAGGAGCAGATCGATCAAGGTCTGTGAGTAGAAACGGACACGCCAGCGATTGCCGTCACGTTTCTGTACACCGGTCAGACCAAAGAGCGCCGCGCCCAGGCGCATGAAATGTTCGGCTTGCTCATCATCCGCCGTCGTCAACCCCACTTCACGGTTAGCCTGACTCACGTGACCATCGCCGGTGATATAACCGAGGAAGGCGGCAAAGTCCGCCGTAAGCTGCAGCGGTATTTGCAAATCCGTGCGGCTATTTTGGTTGAAGGAGAGTGTACTCAGTTGCTCATCATAGCCCAGCAGCGCTTGGTCGATCAAGGTAGCCTTACGGCTCACAACGCTCTTTTCCCGGTGGCGAATCACGGTGGAAAGGCTAACGTCGGCAGCAACCGCTACATCTTCCAAGGTAGTGCGGCGAATCGGCATCCAGTAGATCGGCTGTAATTCGGTCGGCCATTGGTCAATGCCACGCGCCACTTCTACCTTATCGCCAGCTTTGAGTTCATCCAACCGCTGCCAAGCGCCATCTACTAAGCGCACGCGATGGGTGACCGAGCCTTCCAACACAAAACCGCGCCGGGTTGTCAGGCGAATGGTGGCGCGATCTTCAAACTTGGCCCAGTCGTAGACCTGTTGTTCCCGCCGTCCATCACTGACGCGCACCGGCAATCGATTTTCTACAATCTCGTCCAAGCGCAACAAGCCGAGATTGGTTGACACCAATGTATCACCCACGGCGCAGGCCCAGCCCTCGTTCATAATCTTGGTCTGGCGCTGTGGGGCAAAGTAGTATGCTTCTTCGCGAATGATGGCAAGCACATCTTGTTGCCACGCTTCGAGCGGGGCATGTTCGAGCAGGAAAAGCAATACATCGCGTTGCGGGTGAGCCGGGAAGTTGCGTTCCCGTTCCCGTTCGGCTTCGTTCTGTTGGCGTACCGATTCAAGGTATTCGCGCGGGTTGATATAGTTCTCCATGTACCCTTTGCTGGGTAGGCGCGGTAGCCCGGCAGCTTCGTCATCGTCATTGTGTCTAACTTCAACCACCCGTGAGGGTTGGCGACGAATACCCGTGCTGTGCAGATCGATCAGGTTTTCCAGCGAGAGACAACGGTCAACAAAGGTTTCCACCGGTTCTAGGCCATAGCGCTCAACATAGCGGCGAATGCGGGCGCCGTGGTTGGCAGTCTCATCCAACATACGCCGATTGGTGTGGGCAAACCAGAGGTTGTTCTTGAAAAAGTCGGCGTGACCATAGACATGGGCCATGACCAGCTTTTGGTCAATCGACAGGTTACTGACCAGTAGATAGGCGTAGCAGGGATCTGTGTTGATCACCATCTCATAGATACGGTGCAGACCCCAGGCATAGCTTTTGCGCAGCCGTTCATACTCCATGCCAAAGCGCCAGTGGGGATAGCGGCTGGGAAAGCCGTCATAGGCCGCCACCTTGTTCATCTCATCAAAGTTGAGCATGATAAAGCGCACTTCGGGAAAATCGAGACCGACCTCTTCGGCAAATTTCTCGATCCTCACATTCATCTCTTGTAAATCGCGCGGGAGGGCGCCAAAGGTTCGGTCCATTATCGCCCCTTTCCTAAGAAACACTTGAGTGCGTCGAAAATTGCATCATCATTGCGAATGTGAGTCATCACCACATTTTCGGCGGCTTCCACTCGTTTCAGGGTATTGATAAAAGTCTCGCCATAGGAACGCTCGTCCACCTGACCGTAGCAATAAAGGTTGGCAACGGGGAGCAGATGCTGGCTGAGAATCGCCAGGGAGCGGTCATTATCACTGGAAAAGTTGTCGCCGTCGGAGAATTGGAAGAGATAGATGTTCCACTCGTCCGGCTTAAAGTTGGCCTGGATCACCTCATGGCAAAGTTGCAGCGCCGAGGAAATTTTGGTGCCGCCCCCCTGGCGTAGGCGATAAAAGGTCGCTTCATCGACCTCGCCGGCGGCGGCGTCATGGACAATGTAGCGGCGTTGGACATGTTTGTAGTTCTTCTTGAGCCAGGCGTCAATCCAAAAAGCGGTGTAGCGCACAAGCCGTTTCTCACGCTCGCCCATGGAACCGGAGACATCCATCATGTAGATGATGACGGCATTGGCATCCGGCAGGGGCTTGGTTTCGTAAGAGCGATAGCGGCGATCCTCACGGTAGGGGATAATCACCGGGTTTTGCGGATCATAGCTACCCGACGCCAGTTGGCGCTTGAGCGCTTCGCGGTAGGTGCGCTTGAAGTGACGCAACGACTCGGGACCGACCCGGCGAATATCGGTGTAGCGGGTGACTTCGGTTTGGATGCTCTTGTTGCCTTTGGGCTGGATGCGCGGCAGTTCTAGCTCTTCGGCCAACATCTGCACCAGTTCATCCAGCGAAATTTCGGCTTCGAGGATGTGTTGCCCCGGCGACTCACCGGCGCGCCCTTCCCCGTCACCCGGTTGGGCCGGACTGAGCGGGTCGCCGGGGTTGCCGTCACCCTGCCCCACGCCGCCGCTGCCCGGTTTGCCAAAGGTAAAGCGCGGGAGGTCAACTTGTGGGACGGGAATGCTGACCAGCTCCTTACCCTGACGCCCGATCATCTCGCCATGGGTGATATATTTCCGCAGATTTTTGCGGATCTTACCACGCACGATCTCATGGTAGCGCGAACTATCCTGTTCGATTTGCGACATAGCGTCGTTTACCTCCCTGAGCGTGATTCGTGATGCGTGCTGCGTGAGTTGTTCCCTGTTACGTAGCACGCATCACGAATTACGTGTCACGCATCACTAGCCCATCCGCGCCTTGACATCGCCGCGGGCAAAGATGCTGGCGACGTAGTTCAACACATCGGTGGCGCAGATGTCACAGTAGCCGAAGTTCTTGATCAGGCGAGACTTGACCACGGCGATCTTCTCTTGCGTGTCCTGATCGATCACGCTGCTGACCAGGCTGGTTAACTTGATGCTGTCCTTCTGGTCTTCAAAGAGCTTGAGTTCGAGGGCCTTGCGTAGCCGTTCGTTGGAGTTCCATTCAAAGCGCTTGCCGTCGATGGCCAGGGCGCCGATGTAGTTCATGATCTCCCGGCGGAAGTCATCTTTGCGGCTGACGGGGATGTCGATCTTTTCTTCGATGGAGCGCATCAGCCGTTCATCGGGTTCCTCATCGCGACCGGTGAAGGGGTTCTTGACCTTCTCCCGCTGGGTATAGGCTTTGAGGTTATCAATATAGTTGCCGGCGAGACGGCGAATGGCTGACTCATCGGCGGTGATGGCGCGCTGGACTTCGTTCTTGACGATCTCGTCGTACTCTTCGCGCACTTCGTTGAGCAGCAAGCCAAAACGTTCACGATCGCGTTCGTTGGTGACCAGCGAGTGGTGCTTTAGACCGGACTCCAACTCGCGCATGACAACAAAGGGGTTCAAACAACCAATGGCGCCGTGAGCGACTAGCGCATTCGAGAGCTTGTCCTGAATGTAACGGGGCGAAATGCCGTGCATTCCTTCCTGACCGGCATTGGCCTTGAGTTCGCGCACGGTGTCCTCCGTGAAGCCGGGCAACGAGCGGCCATCATACAACTTCATCTTCTGCATGAGGGTCAAGTTGGCGTGTTTCGGCTCCTCCATTCGGGTAAGAATGGCCCACATGGCGGCGATTTCCAGCGTATGGGGGGCAATATGCTTGCCGAGCACTGTGCGACGGTTGAAGTCACGCTCGTAAATATGCACCTCGTCGCGGAAGCGGGTCACGTAGGGAATGTCAATTTTCACTGTGCGGTCACGTAGCGCTTCCATGTACTCGTTGGCAAGCAGTTTACGATATTCCGGCTCGTTGGTGTGGCCGATGATCACCTCGTCAATATCGGTTTGGGCGAACTTCTTGGGCTTGATCTTATGTTCCTGCGAAGCAGTCAGCAGGTCATAGAGGAAGGCCACATCCAGTTTTAACAACTCGATAAATTCGACAATGCCGCGATTGGCAATGTTCAGTTCGCCGTCAAAGTTAAAGGCGCGGGGGTCGGAATCGGAGCCATATTCAGCGATCTTGCGATAGTTGATGTCGCCGGTCAACTCGGTCGAATCCTGATTCTTCTCATCCTTGGGTTGGAAGGTGCCGATGCCAACGCGATCTTGTTCGGACAGCACCAGCCGGCGCACCCGCACATGATCGAGCATCTTGCCCCAGTCACCCTGATAGCGCTCCATCAGTTGGCGATTGACATGGCGACAGGCCGGGCAGAGTTCGCCTTTGATTGTAATCTTGTAATCGGAAGTGTTATTGGCATTGAGGTGATCAATAATTTGTGAGCGCAGATTGGGCGGCACCAGGCGCAGCGGCTCTTCGTGCATGGGGCATTCCATCACGCCATCTTCCGTGTCCCATACAATCGAATAGAGGGCGCCGTCATCAGTCTTGGAATACGCTTCAATCCCTTTCTTAACTAGACGGACAATCGTACTTTTGGCGCTACCGACGGGACCATGTAGTAACAAAACACGGCGTTCTGTGCCATAACCGCGGGCGGCGGATTGGAAGAACTGCACCAGATCCATGAGCGCCGGATCCAGGCCAAAGATGGCGTCACGACCATTGTCAAAAGGGTCATCAAAGAATTTATAATGAACTAACTCCTGGCGAAAACTTGTGTAATTCTCGCTACCATAGGACATGATCATGTCATACAACCGTTGGTAGGCGGTGCGGGCAACTTTGGGGTTCCGGTGGACAATGTCAAGATATTCAGCAAACGAGCCTTCCCAGTGTTGATTGCGGAAGGTGTACACATCCTGCATACTGCGTACTAGGTCAACCAAACTTTGGCCGTTCGTATTCATCTTTTCACCTCGCTATAAGCTGGATACCAGCAACGGTGTCTGTTTTTGCGTTGGTTAGGTGATTGGTTGATGCGCTGGTTTCGACAAGCTCAACCAGCGCATCAACCAATCACCTAACCTCATAAAAACTTATACAGGCTGCGGTATCACTC
Organism: Caldilinea sp. CFX5; assembly: GCA_021405325.1. The sequence continues at coordinate 188,749 of QWII01000010.1, forward strand.
TACGATGTACCTGTAGCTATTTTGGGTAATAAAGACAGGTACAGAAAACAAAAGGGGACCAACCCTTGATCGGTTAGCCCCCTTCAGCAAGCAGATCAGAAGTAGAATGTCATTGATAGCAGTGTCATCAACAACAGCCGTAACAACGATGTTGCTAGCTGTCATTGATCGCGGGCAAACCGAACGCTTTTCTTTGTTAAAGATTGCCGGCACCCTTAGAGACGAAGTTTAAACCAGTTTCGTTCCCTGGTCTGTATACAGTTATACAAATGTTCTATATTTCGGCCTTAGTTGTGTCTATACCGGCGCTGTTAACAGTATAAACGCAATTGGGCTTAATTTTTCTAACAGTTAACTGTCATTTATGAAAACTCCATCCAATACAGGGTTGGTTTTCTACAGCGTTTTCTAAAGCGGTAGGTAGAGTTGTAATGCGGAGAGCGGTCTGCGCATCGCGCACGATGATAAGCTCCGATGATAGCGCCAGCCACTCCGCCACCTGCGGATCTTGTGCTAGTGCGAAATAGCAATCGCTCCCAAAGCCAATGGTTTCGAGTTGCATATCGCTATTATACAACGTATCTACCCACAAAGTCAACCCCCTATTGTCAACTCCCTCGGCCCCAGTACGCTCAACGGTGCGTTCAACAAAGGTACGCCCGTTAATAAATCGCACATTTTGCGTACTTTCGACCACGGCGGCATTAGCCAACTGGTCAAGTTGTTCACTGGCAGCCACGGCGCTTTGCCCAACCGCTGCGTAACGATTGTTCTGCATCTCATCGCTCATCTTGGCGGCCATTGCCTCACGCGACAGGGCGGCTGGGGAGAGATCCTCACCATCGTCACTGCCGGTAAAATCTTCTTCCGCTGGGCCAGGGAAGGCCAGGTTCGGCTCCGGCACAAAGGCGGAGGTGTAGGGGGTGACAATGCCATATTGCAGACTCAATTCCACAATGGCGTCGATCAATTCCTGGGCCGGCCCTTGTGCACGCACCTGAGCCAGCAGCGCACTAATCTTACGCGCGGCCCACAAGCGGGCAACCGCCGGTTCACCGCCGGCTGCGACAAAGTGTTGCGCCGGGTAGCGGTAGATAATGCGGTCGCCATTGATCTTGCCGCGCAAGGTGACATCCACCGCTTTGCCGTCGCGATAGCGCCCGGCCACCACCAACTGTTCGCCGGCAAAGAGATCGGGGAGCGGATAGGGATAGAGGTCATCGACGACCGTGTTGCTGCCAAAATCCAGGGTCACTTCGCTTAAGACCGGCGTGCTGATGCCGGCGTAGAAGTGGCTGACTTCTTCGTCAATGCGCTCTTCCGGTTGCACATAGCTGCTGCGTCCCCCCAATTCGCGGCTGAGGGTGTCCAACAGGTCCGTGTTCACATCATATCCGACGCCAAAGGGAAAGAGACGCATCGGCACTGCCGTGGGACGATTGGTGCGCACATTGGCCAAAATGCGACTAATCTCTGTCTCGCCTTGGGTCGGCAAACCATCCGTCAGGAAAAGCAGATAGGCGGGGCGGGCCGGTTGGTCGCCGGTGAATTGGGCCAGCGCTTCCAGCAAAGCGCGGTTGATGTCGGTGCTGCCGCTGGCGTTGAGGCGGTCGATCCACTCATGGGCTTCTTGCAAAAGATCCTGTTCCACCGGTTGCAATGTAGTTTGCCAGAGGCGCACGCCAGTGCTAAAGGCGATCAAATTAAAACGGTCGTCGGTGTTGAGATGGTCAACCACATAGTGGGCAGCGGCTTTGGCTTGTTTGATCTTCTCACCCTGCATGGAGCCGGAAATATCGACCACCATGACAATGTCACGGGCCACCACGGCAGCCGCATCCACTTCTACACTGGGCGCCGCCAGCAGAACAAAATAGCCATCTTCCCCCGTCGGTTTATAGCTGAGGATGTTGAGGCCGACCGGGCTTTGGTTGGCACCAAAGTAGAGCGAGAAGTCACGTTCCGGGCGCACATCGGTGGCACGATAGCGCACCTGGCCGCCGTCATCGCTGGTGCGTTCGACGGTGATGTCGTGGTTGGGGCTGTAGATGGTGCGCAGGCCGGCTTGGTTCTGTAGCGTAAGGTTGATTGCCAGTTCCTTGATCGGCTCGGCGCTGTACTGTTGCAAGCGCAAGGGGTAGCGGAAGTGATATAACCCATCGCGCTGGGTGAGAATTTGCACATAAGTCAGTTCCACCGTGCGGGTCGCCCCGGCGGGGATGGGGAAGAGGCTGACCTGGAAAAGATTGTCGCCAATGTATTCGAGCAGCGCCGGGTCGCGCTGGCGACGGACGATCTCTTCGTAAGCGCGGCGCGCCTCCTCTTTGGTCAGCACTTGCCCCTCTAAGGTTTGCCCATCGACGGTCATCTGGAAATCGCTAATGGCGGCATCGGCCGGCAGGGGGAAAAGATAGGCGCCTTCTACCGTTTGCGCCGAATGGTTGCGTAACAACTGGGTCAAGTGGACTTGGGCGACGGGGCCATCGATCAGCACATCGACCTGCTGTTGCTCAATGCGCACCGGGTCGACCACCGGCAGCGGTGGCGGCACGGGGCCACCCGGTGGCGGGTCGATGATGATTTGGGCGAAAGCGGGTATGCTGCCGCCGACAAGCAGCAGGACCAGCAGGAGATTAACAATGACGATACAGTTTGCTAAAGGTCGCATACCTTTTTCCTCTCAGCGAATGGTAGTGGTTCAAGTCAAGCACGAGGGATCGGCAGGTCAATCTTCCGGGAAGGGTGAAGCAGCCGTCCTTGTTGATAAGGCCGACCTTCCCGGAAGAGGGTAGACAAGTCCCGTTCATGCGGATTGAACTTATTTTACATGAGCGTAGCGCTGTATGATACGTTCCGCAATGGAGACGGGTGAGGGGTAGGGATTGTTCCCACAGTCGGGAATAGCCAGGTCAACGACGGTTGACCTGGCGAAAAGCAGCGATAATTCATAAGAAAATCCACAACTCTGCCAGTTAACTGTAAGCTTACACTTGACCAACAGAGATTGCTTTTGCCGCGAACGCATGATAAGATTGATGGCAATTGTCAGCATAATTCAACATGGATTGATTGTCATCATGATACACCTTCTGTTTTTTGGTATTGCTCTTTGCGCCAGTGTCTATGGGGCGCTCAATGGTAGTTTGATCAGTCTGCTGGTTGCCACCGTCATGACGCTGCTGGGGAGCGTCAGCCTCTATACAAACCCGCGGCGACAGGCGCAGGCGCAGCAGGCCATCGCCGGCAGTTTTGCCGGCAATAGCTGGCTGCTTGTCTGTATTGTGGCGGCTTTTCTGGCGAGCCTGGCGACCCGCCGGGCGCTGGACAATGCCTTTGACTTTACAAGCGGCTATTTCTGGCTGGCCGGCATGGTGTTGGCGGTGCTGGCTGCTTATGGGCATGACTATTATGAACGCCGGCGCATTTCTGCGGTGGCTGCCGCGCCACAAGCAGCCACCCAAGGCGCCCGCTTTGATCGGCTGGACTGGCTGCTGATTGGCCTCATCACTGCCGTCGCGCTCTACTTGCGTTTACATAATTTGACTGATTTTTTGCCAACCATGCACGGCGACGAAGGAGAGATGGGCATGTTGGCGCTACTGGCGCTGCATGGGCCGGCGAGCGGGTTCAGTCCCATGCCGTTGCCGCTCTTTTCCACCGCCTTTCTTGATCACCCGACGCTCTTTCACTATCTCCAGGCCGGCGCCTTGTGGCTCTTTGGCGAATCGCTCTACGGGCTGCGCGCGCTGTCGGCCATTTTTGGCGCCCTCTGTGTGCCGGTTGTCTATGCTATCGGTCGGGTGGGCTGGGGGCGCATTGCAGCGGTTACGGCGGGCTGGCTCCTGGCCGTCTCCCATTTCCACCTCCAATACAGCCGCATTGCGCTCAACAATGTGGAAACGATTTGGTTTCTTGCCCTCTTTATCTTCCTCCTCCTCTTAGCAGCGGCGAAAACGGCGCCCCAGCCGCGCAAGACGAGCGCCGCGGAAGCGCAGGAACCGGTGCAACCAACGCCGGCGCCCCTGACCCCCTATCTGTGGGCCGGGTTGTGTATGGGGTTGAGTCAATATTTCTATTATGGTTCGCGTCTGATTCCGGTGTTGGCAGGGCCATTGTTGCTGGTCCTCTGGTTTAAGCGGCGGTTGACGGTGGCGCAGGTGATCATCTTGGCTGTGGCGACCTTTGTTGCCTATGCGCCGTTGGCCGGTCATTACAGCCAAAGTCTGCCGGCCTTTCTTAATCGCACCAAAGGGGTAAGCGTGATCAGTCCCGAAGGGATGGCGCACACGCTGGGGCCGCAAGCGGTCTGGCCGGATGATATTCCGCAGTTGGTGTGGGAGCAGATCAGACGGAACATCGCTTTCTTTGCCTATGATGGCGATCGCTCGGCCTTTTATATGACCGATCTGGGCGCCTTTGACCCGATTACGATTGCGTTGTTCTGGTTGGGGTTAGGCGTCCTGCTGGCGCGGATCAGGCGGTTTGAAGAATTTACCATCTTCTTATGGTGGGGGGTGGGGTTGTTGCTGGCCGGTGTCGTCACCAATGATGCGCCAAACGGGCCACGGTTAGTGGTAATTACCACCAGCGTCTATGTGATTGGCGGCATTTTTCTGCAACGAGCGTTCAATTTTGTGCAGAGCGTCTGGCCGGCGGGCAGCCGATGGGGCGTTTTGTATGGCGGTCTCTTGCTGGCGGCGGTCACTTTGCAATTGAATTACACCACCTATTTTACAACTTATGCGCAGTATACGCCCAATACCTTAGCTATTCGTATGGCCCACGAAATTCGCGACTGGGGCGCAGCGTACCAGGTTTATCTCTTTGGCGCCCCCAATCTCTATGCTGATTATAGCACCTTACGCTTTATTGCCCTGGGAACCGAACGTTATAACGCCGAGCAGGCCGAGCAATTACCGGCGCCGGTAGAGCTAGAGACGGAAAGACGCGGCTTGCTGGCCATTTTTCTGCCCCATCGCCTGGCCGATCTGGAGCAGGTCATGGCCCGCTTCCCTGGCGGGATTCGCACAGAACAAGTAGACAGGGTTGGGAATTTGCTCTATATTATGTATCGCATTCCTGAGCCGTCGGCCGTTGCTGACAACCATGAGGAAAAGAGCGAGGAAACAAACCTTACGAGCCTTTTATCGTCCCCCTTACAAACACCGGCAGCAGCGCCATAAGCGCCTAGGGAAGATCCGCGCAGGTGTTATAAGCCGGGCGGCGTTATCACCGGGAGAAGCGCGAGGTTTTCCGGATTGGTCAAGACGGCTGCCGTAAAGACCCACACCACCTGATTATCGGGCAATTGAATCTGCAACCAATCATTGTCAGCCGTGCGACCGATGGCAAGCACCGCTGTGTTCCGGGGCAAAACCGTGACAACGGTGGCGGCAATGTTTGCCGTTGCGCGCGCATTGACGCCATAAGAATCAGGTGTCACAACCTCAATCACGACTGGCGTTGGCGACGCATCCGCGGCAACCGGCGTGATGGGATTAGCAATCGTCACGGGCGGCACCGGTAAGGGAATCGTGGTCGCTACCGTTGTAATTGGCGTTTCGGCTGTGGTCGCAGGGGCAAGTGCAAGCGTTGGCTCACAAGGGGTAATCAGCGCTTTTTCGCAGAGGAAGGCTTGGGCGACTGCCGCCGCCGTCTCTTCATCGCCTGTCTCCGCTTCGCCGTCAGCGCCCAAGGCAATGCGCCCATTGAGCGCAGTGATAGTCGCATTGTCCAGCAATGGCTCCAAAGCATCCCAGGTGGTCGCCAGTTCCGGGTATTGTTCCAACGTCGTGCGGCGCACAACCGGCGCGGCCTGGTAGGTGGGCAGCAAGTTCAAGGAATCTTGCAAGCGCGCGAAATTCCAGGCGCCGACATGACCATCGGTCTGCAACGCCAGGGCGACATCACAATCGCCGGCGCGCAAGGCGTCGTAAATGGTAGCAGCCGGCAGGGTTTGTAAGTTTTCAGGCGCCAGCGTAATGCCATATTGGCTGAGCAGCGCAATGGGATCGCTCCCCGTGCGTTCGGCAAAATTCGCATCGACACAGACATTGGGGGCAGCGCCCTGATTTGCAAGCGCCGCCCAATCCGCTACGGTTGTCAACGGGCTATCCGTCAGGCCGGGACGCGCTAAAAAACCGTAAGCGCTGTCAAACGCCGCCTGCCGGAGCCAGACCAAATCAAGTTCGTTATCCAGGCTCTTTGCCAATTCATAAGTTCCCGCGGCATCGGTGGGCAAAGCATCGGCGGGGAGGTTATGAAAAAGCGTGAGGGCGGTGCGGGGAAATTCGGGATAGAGATCGATTTCCCCGTTTGCCAGCGCCGAGCGCAGATCGGGGGAGGCGCCGACCCCGGTCTGGTCAACCACCGGGTAGCCGGCACTGCGCAGCAGCAGCACGAACAGTTGCCCAAGCAGGGTCTGTTCCGGGTCATTCATCGAAGCGACGGTAATGCCACCATCAACGGCTGTGGTTGAAATGGCCGCTGAATCGGTTACTGGCGTCGAATCGGTAATAGTTGTCGAATTGGTGATGGTCGTTGAGTCAGTAATGGTTGGCGTCCCCTCGATGCTACCACCGTCCGCCGCGGGGCTGTCTTCTTCATCGGCGGTGGTAGGAGCAGGCGTCTCCGCGCTGATCAACCCATTGGTAACCAAGAAATCACGGGCAAGTTCATCAACTGTTTGTTCGTCGCCACTGTTCAAGATACCGTCGGCGCCAATTTCAACGGCGCCCTCCAGCCTAGCCATCTCTTCGTTGGTCAACAGCGTTGCGAGGCCGGCCAGCAGATCGGTCAGTTCCGGGTTTTGGTCCAGCACTTCCTGACGCAGAACCGGCGCTACCACGGTAGCCGGGAAGAAGGATAAGGTGTCGGCCAGGATCGTAAAGGCTTGCAAATCAGTGTCGATACTGAAGGCAACCGCCAGATCACACTGACCATCATCAAAGGTGTTAAAGAGCAGGTCGTCAATATCAACCAAGAAGATGTTTTCCGGCTTGAAGTGGAAGCTATAGACCTGTTCCAACCCCGGCAGCCCATCCTGTGAACGGCTATAGAAATCATCGCTCATACAGATGTTGAGCGGCGCATCATTTTCATTCATATATTGGGCCAGCGCTTCCACGGTGGTAATACCAAGATCAGTCACCTTCGGCTGAGCGATGATGGTATACGATGGTGTAAACGCGGTGGGCGCCAACCAGGCGATCCCCTTTGCCGCATCGAGGCTCTTGATGAGTTGATAGGCGCGTTTCTGGTCGGTCGGCAAGGCCGTAACCGGGAGGCCGGCATAATTGGACAATGCCGTACTGACCGATTCCATGTAGAGATCCACTTCGCCTTCTTCCAGTGCTTGCCGCACAAGCAACCCGGACCCGAGCGCGGTTTTGTCCACGGCCTGATAGCCGCGATCGGCCAGGAGCATGACTACCATCTTGCCCAGGATTTGTTGGTAGCCTTCGCTGGCGTCGGCAGACGAAACAATAATTTCCGGCAACTTGATCAACCGTTGCTCGCGCAGATAGCCATAGGCGACATCTTCGACGGTCTCCTCATCGCCGCTTGCCAGTTCCCCGTCGGCGCCAATATCCACCCGCGCGTTGAGCGCGCTCATGGTCGCATCATCCAAACCCGCCATCAACTTGTTGAGTAGATCGGCAATGTCAGGATAGAGGTTCAGCGTCTCGGCACGGACGACGGGGGCCGGTTGATAGAAGGGGAAGAAGGCCAAGGGGTCTTGCAAATTGCGGAAGCCCCAGGCGTTAATGCGGCCATCGGTGGCAAAGCCTTCCGCCACATCACAAGTCCCGTTGCGCAGATTGTCATAGGTTTCGTTTGGCTCCATCACCAGAATGTTATCTTCCTGGAAAGCAAAGCCATAGAGTTCCTGCAAACCTAACAGACCATCCTGCCGGCTGAAAAACTCACCTTCGACACAAACTTTCAGCGGCGAATCATTGGCGTTCATATAATTCGCCAGCTCTTCCAGGCTGGCAATGCCCTCATCAATGAGCGTCTGGCCCACCATGAGGGTGAAGGTGTTGTTCAGCGGCGCCGGATCCAACCAGACCAGATTCTTGGGCGTATCCAAACTTTTGGCAAGCAGATAGGTGCGCTTCGCATCAGCCGGCAAGGCTGAGACCGGCAGGTTGTGATGGAGCGAAGTGGCGGTGCCGGTATACTCAGGGTAAAGATCGATCTCGCCATTTTCCAAGGCGGCGCGCACGGCCGGCGACCCACCCAAACCGGTCATGTCTTCCACTTCGTAGCCGGCATCCTGCAAGAGCAATACAATCATCTTACCCAGCAGCAGTTGCTCATTAAATTCTTTGGAGCCGACTTTGATCGCCGCCGGCTTGACCAGCCGCTTGCTCACCAGGAAATTGTAGGCTACATCCTCAATCTTTTCCTCATCCCCATTGGCCAAAACCCCATCGGCGCCAATATCGACGCGAGCATTGAGATCGATCATCGTGGCGTTGTCAAGGTGTTGCCACAGTCCATTGATGAGTTCGGATAATTCAGGATAGGCAGCCAAAATGGCTTGACGCACCACCGGTGTCGGCTGGTAGAAGGGAAAGAAGGCCAGCGGGTCTGCCAGGTTGGTGAAGCCCCAGGCGCTAATGCGGCCATCGGTGGCAAAGCCCTCGGCCACGTCACACGCGCCGTCGCGCAAATTGCTATAAGTTTCATTGGGCTCCATCACCAGAATGTTATCTTCTTGGAAGGTGAAGCCATATAACGTTTGTAAGCCCGACAAGCCATCCTGGCGGCTAAAAAATTCACTTTCCACACAAATCTTGAGCGGTGCGTCATTGGCATTCATGTAATCGGCCAGGTCGGCGAGGCTGACAATCCCCTGGTCAATCAACGTCTGCCGCACCATCAACGTAAAGGTGTTGTTAATCGCAGCCGGCTCCAACCAAATCAACCCCAGCGGCGCATCCAGGCTCTTGGCCAACTCATAGGAGCGGTCGGGCGCATTGGGCAAAGCGTCACCGGGCAGTTCGTGATAAAGCGACAAGGCAGTGCCCGTATACTCGGGGTAGAGGTCAATTTCGCCATTTTCCAGCGCAGTGCGGACAACGCGTGAGCCGCCGGTGGCCGTCATGTCTTCCACAGGGTAGCCCGCTTCCTGAAGGAGCATGACCAGCATTTTGCCCAGCAGCAACTGCTCATTAAATTCTTTCGACCCGACGCGAATCGGCGGACGGGCCGGGTCGGCGCTACTATCCTGGGCGCTGGCCGGAAGGAGGTTGCCGCCAAGTAACAGCAAAGCCAAGCTGATGGCAAAGAGACGGTAAAGATAAGAAGACATGATTCTCGCTCCTAAAAGAGGAAAGTTGAGTAAATAATCAATGATTCATCACTGTTCAGCCACTTCGCTCCTCGCCAGTCACGGACTGGCGAGGAGCGGCTGCATCGTTAAAGCGTTTCTACTGGCAACGGACCCATTCCGCGACTTGTTCAGCGTGGTTTTGATACCAGGCGGCAGCATCGCCGGTGCTTAGGTCAACATTATCTAAATTCAGGTTAATGAGAAAACGGTAAAGGCAAGGATTGCCGCGCTCAATGGGGGATTTTACCGCAGCATTGCTCATAATGATGAATTTCTGATTGTTAAGTTGACGATAGCCGCTACCGATCAAGATCATGAAGCCAAAATATTTCTGCAAATAGCTGCGGTCATCGGGGTCAGTGTAACAGAAGCTGAGATCGACGCGTTCGGTCGGCGCCTTGTCCGCCAACTTTGTAAAGAGCGTAGCCGTATCCGGGAGAGGAACAGTTGCAATTTGCAGGGCGAATTCACGTTCAAGAATCAGCTTCATCAAATCAGTGACAGCAACACAAGCAGGATTGGTCGTGACATAACCAATCCGAAAATCGGCGGCGCCCCCCGTGTTAGTGGGCGGTATGCTGGGGGACGGTATACTGGGGGACGGTATACTGGGGGATAGTGTGGTAGCCGTTGGGGGTGTCGTTGCGGTTGGCGCGGCTGGTGGCGCGCTACGCAAGGCGGATGTCACGGTCGGAGCGGCCAGACGGGTGGCAACGGCATTCACGTCATAGGCGCCGGGCAGCAAGGTTGCGGTGGCAGGGTCGCTGGTGGCCGTTGCTGGTGCAGCCATTGTGGTAGGTGTTGGCGGCAACGGCGAAGGTTGGACGACGATGATATGCGGTGTATTTGTCGGTAAGGCAACGGCGGCTGGCGCCGGCTGCCCTACCGTGGCAGTCGTGGTCGTGACGGGCGTTTCCGTGTTCGGCAGGATTAACTCGGCCAATCGTTGACGCATGGTATAGAGCAATCCTTGGTTACGCTGGGCTTCTCCTGCCGTCGGGGTTGAAAAGATGGCCACTTGTAGGCTAACCGTCACCAAAATCAGGACTAACGCAATTACGGCTAAGAGCAAGTAAGCAAAATTGTCACGAAAAAATTTCATAAACCTTCACTCACATGAACAGAGAACCATTGGTCTGCCAAGGAAGAGGCGTGCGCGCCCGTGCCGGCGCCCGTTGGGTGCGCACGCCTCTTCCTTGACAAAACACTACTGCGGCAAGGCGGCCAGTGAAATGTACTCGGCCGGAATTTCACCAGTCAATGTATGCAAAAAGGCAATAATATCGGCAACCTGCTCCGGCGTTACTTGCTTGCCGAGTTGATAGCGCGCCATGAGCGGCACCATCTCTTCCAATGTTTGGATGCTGCCGTCATGCAAATAAGGCGCCGTCTGTGCGACATTGCGCAGGCTCGGCACCTTGAACACCTGGCGATCAACTTCAAGACCGGTCACCGTAAAACGACCAACATCTTCCGTGGGATATGGCTCCTTTTCGCCCAGTTTCTTGAATTGGAGACCACCCACCGTCACGCCCACATGGCAATTGACACAGCCGATGGTTGCAAAGGTGGCAAAGCCCCGTTGCTCCTGTTCGGTGAGTTGGGCGTAATCGCCGGCTAGGAAGCGATCAAAGCGGGCAGGCGTCATTAAACGGCGCTCAAAAGCGCCAATCGCTTGGGCGACATGATCAAAGGTAATTGGATTTGGATCACCAGGAAAAGCCGCGGCAAAGAGCGGGGCATAGCCGGGAATCGCGCGCAGGGTTGACTCGACCGCGTTGGGGTCCAGCATCCCCATCTCTCCGCCAGTCAGAATGGGCGCTTTGGCTTGCTCTTCCACCGTCGGGCTGCGACCGTCCCAGAACTGCGCAATGTGTAAGGCGGCATTATAGACGGTTGGCGCATTGCGTGTCACCGGAATGCCATCATGACCGCGCGAGACGGATAACCCATCCATCCCATATTGGGTAAGCGGATGACAGCTATTACAGCTTTGCGTCTGGTTGACCGATAGCCGCGGATCATAGAAAAGGGCGCGCCCTAGCGTGATGATTTCATCGGTCAATTGGTAGGAGGGTGGCGGCGCCGCGGGCGGTAAAGGGGTAAAGAGGGTAAAGATCGACGGCGGCATTTCTACTAAAAGCTGACCTTGCGACGGGTTGGCGCCGGCTGGGGTTGCCAGTGTACCGGTCGACAGGGTTTCCATGGCCGGTTCAACGGGAGTGGGGCGCAACCGATCAAGCAGATATTGGTAGTTGAACCAAAGGACAACGGCAATAACGACTTCAATGAGCAGAACAATGATAATCAACGGACCGCGCTTCATAACAAACTATCTCCCTTAGAGAAAAAGTGGAGAGCCATTGGCTGCGCCTTTGGCAGCAAATTGATACCCATACCGTTCTTTTATCGACCGACATCTGGTGTGGGCAATCCGATCCAAAAATGGGGTATCAGTAACTGCTAAGCCCGTTCGCAGCCGGTCCGTGACCGGCTGCGAACGACAAGGAGCTTACTAGTTACGAGTATCGGCAGTTGAGGGATAACGACAACAATCAGATCAACTTCCCGTAGGCCAGCCATTGTGCGCTGTGCATGGCGGCGCCGTTCAATGCGACAACTCCTTCTGCTACTCTTGGGGTGCAGTCACCAGGAGACGGCCTTGCATAGCCGGGTAATGACCACTAACGGTACAGATGACCATATATTCGCCTGGTTCCGGCGCACTAAACGTGGTGGTGGTCTGACTATTACTATAGACCATACCGATCCCATGCAGGAGAATATTGCCGCTTTGGCCTTCTTCATAGGGAACCGGGATAGAAATACCGGCTTTCACAATGGCCCAGTTATGGTTGCGCTGACCATGATTGATCAAGGTGGCGACCACATCAGCGCCGGTAGCAACCGACCAAACCGGCGGGTTTGTCAAGTTATCATCGGTCTGTCCATAGTAATTATCATACATATCCACTGTTAACAACGCCACATTAGCATTCAGACCTGTCGGCTGATTCGTATTCGGCGCGGTCGAGTCACCACCGCCCATACAACTGGCACAAAACAGGCACAAGCTTAAGCAGACGAATCGACAGCTTGCCATCAGGCTGTAATTTCTGCTCCTTCTGTCGTTACCTAACCGCCATAAACCTATCACAACGCAAGATTCCTTTGATGGTTATCTCTTCATGAGATTTCTTCATAAGCGCCCTTCACGGGATCTCTTCATGAATGGTTGAAACACGCATGAATTATCACTCAACAATTGTCTCTACATTTGATCTGTCTTATTATACAAGAAAAAGAATTTCTTGATGCATAACAATTACTTTACAAAGTGACCAAATGGTTTGGGTGAATGTGGAACCGCTTGCAAGCGTTAAAAGATGGAGAAGTTGACTTGTATGGTCATCAGGTTCTATTATAAACGATGTACAGTACAGAAGCTACTTGTAAGCATAACGATATGTCAATAAATACTTTTGTGCATTATACTATAAGAGAATTCCAGCATTGCTATTTAGAAAGTTCGCGCCATTATGATACTTATGTGAAAAATTATTATCTAAATTACGAAAATTTAATTTATTATACATTGAACTATCCGAAAGCTTAATTTTATCTTATTGTAACTCTAATTGTACGCCATAAGTGTTAACAGCGCACAACTACCGGTCAGACGCCGTTGGTTGCGGCGAGAGCGACCTAACGCTTATTACAAACAGGGACTGAGGAGCACGGTCCATGCGTTATCTCTTGAAACCCCAGTTCTTTATTATTTCAGTCATTGCAATTCTCTTACTCGGTCTTGGCACATGGGCCTTACAATCAATCCCTAATCCTTTTTTGAACCCACCAATGTTGCCCGACCGCGCCCAAGCTTCAACGGCGGCCATTATCACCGAACGGGGTAGAATTCGGATTGGCGTGCGGCAAGATGTTCGGCCCTTCGGTTTTCTCGACGAAACTGGCCAATTGACCGGCTTCGACATTGACATAGCGCGTGAATTTGCCAAACGTTGGCTGGGTGATGCGAATGCCGTTGAGTTAGTTCCTGTCTCAGCCGCCGATCGGATTCCTCGTCTGACCGCCGGCGATGTGGATCTGTTGATCGCGGCCATGCCCCACAAACGCGAGCGGGATGCCCTCATCGATTTTAGCGATCCTTATTTTGTCGATGGACAGACGCTTTTGGTACGCAACGATAGCGGCATTACCACGTTAGCCGATCTGCGTGATAAAGCTGTCGCCGCGCTGCAAGATGCACCAACCATTGCGACCCTAGAACAGCTAGCCGGCCGGCAAGCTGTCGCAATCAAGATCGTCACCTTTCCGGCCTACCCGGAAGCCCTAACGGCGCTCCAAAATGGCGCCGTTGACGCCTTGACCGCTGATGCTGTCACCCTGGATCAATTTGCCCAGAATGTCACGAATCTGCGGCTTCTAGGAGAACGGCTCACCCAGGAGTATTACGGCATTGGGCTGCCTCAGGGTGATTCAAAGTTGCGCGCCATGGTCAACTTTACCCTCCAAGATATGAAGGCCGACGGCACTTACGACAGCCTCTACCGCCACTGGTTCCCCAACGACGAACCGTTAGCCATTGAAATTGCGCCGGGCCAATGGCCCTATCACCAGATCCACCAATTACCGGCAGAACCCGTACAGATCGACCCATCGCGCATTGAAACAGTGTTGCAACGCGGTCGTTTGCTGGCGGCTGTCCATCAGGATTTCTGGCCCTTCAGCAGTTTGGACAGCACCGGCAACCGCGTCGGCTTTGATCTGGATCTCGTGCGTGAGTTTGCCCGCCGCTGGCTTGGTGATGAAAACGCTGTTGAGTTTGTTGTTGACGAACCGGCCAAGCAGATTCAGCGGCTGGTGAGCGGCGAAGTGGATCTGATCGCCGCCGCTCTAGTCGAACAGCGGGAATGGGCGGAACAGATTGACTTTAGCCAAACGTATATCGGCGCGCCGGTCGTCTCCTTGCCGCTGACCATCGGCCTGCCGCAGCATGACCCCGCGTACCGGGAACTGATCAATATCACGTTGCAAGAGATGAAGGCCGACGGCAGCTACGACACCATCTACCATAAATGGTTTGGCCCCGAGGCAGCCAACTACCCGCTCGTCGTTTTACCGGGCGATGCCGGCTATCTGCTCTCCACCCTGAACGACAGCACCCTTACACCACGCATCAAAGCGGTGAGCGAATCAGCCATTGCTCGCATTCGGCAACGGGAGAACGTCGTGCGTGTCGGTGTGACCTCCGACCTGCCCCCCTTTGGCGTGCGTAATCAGAACGGGCAATTTGCCGGCTTTGACATTGATCTCGTCAATGCACTGGCCGAGGATTGGGCAGTGCGGGTTGAATATATACCGGTAACGTCCGGCGACCGCATTGCCAAATTATTGAGCGGAGACATTGATCTACTGGCCGGGGGTCTCCAACGCAACAAAGCGCAAGAAGCCGACATTGACTTTAGCCAAACCTACTTTGTCGGCGGTGCAAGCCTGTTGGTGGCGCGCAACAGTGATGTGCAGGGCATTACGCAACTACAAAACCGCACAGTCGCCATTGTCGAGAATAGTAGCGCCAGTGAACAATTGCAAGCGTTAGCGGAAGCGAATGGCATTACCCTGGAGATCAGTGGTTATCCGTCGTTGGCGGGCGCCTTAGCGGCACTCAGAAGCGGCGCCGTGGCCGGCATCCTGGGTGATGTTGTCCTCTTTAGTCAGGTCAATCGTGATGAATTTGCCACGCTGGACAATCTGTTCAACGCCATGCCCTATGGCTTTGGGCTGCCGTCCGGCGATTCCTATTTCAATAATTTGGTCAATATTACCTTGCAAAAGCTCAAAAGCAGCGGCGCCTATGATCAAATTTACCGCAAGTGGTTTGGCGCCGGCGCGACCCCCTATGCCATTGAGGTGCTGCCGGGACAGTGGCCCTACCGCTTTAGCGAATCACCCACCACCTTGGATCTACCCGTGCGTTCCAAAGTGGAGCAGATCCAAAACCGGGGGCAGATTGTGGCCGGCGTCTTTTACGACTATGCGCCATTTGGCTTCCTGGATGCCAATACTCAACTCCAAGGCTTTGATATTGCCATTGCGCGTGAACTGGCAACCCGCTGGCTAGGTGATGCCAACGCCATTGAATTTGTCCCCATCACCTTTGCCGATGGGCCGCAAAAGTTGGCCGCCGGCGAAATCGATCTGATCGCCGCCGCGCTCCCCCACCTGCAAGATCGGGAGGAGGCCATTGATTACAGTCAGACCTACTATGTCGGCGAGTATGCCTTGTTGGTGCGCAATGATGGCCAGATTACGACAGCGGCCGCGCTCAATAACAAAGTCGTCGCCGTCCTCCAAGGCTCGCCCGTGGTTGAGAGTATCCAGCAACTGGCCAATCAACAAAAGCTGAGCGTTAGCATCTTACCCTCTAACGAATTGGCCCCGGCCTTCAAAGCGCTAAGGGATGGCAAAGCCGACGCCCTGGCCGCAACGCGTGTGGTCTTAGAACGCTTAGCCGCCCAGGAACCCTCGTTGACGCTCCTCGCCGGTCTCTTTCCCAGCCAGCCTTATGGTCTGGGCATCCCCAACTATGATGGCCGTTTCCAGGATCTCGTTAACTTTACCTTGCAAGAAATGGCAGCCGACGGCGCCTATGAACGCATTTACCGCCAATGGTTTCCCACCGGGACGCCCGTCGCCATTGAACGTTGGCCCGGCGCAACCTACCTGGGGCTGGATATGATCCCGATGACGCACGTACCGGCCGGCGAATTTGTGCGCGGGTATGCCGGCGGCTTCCCCGATGAACGCTTTGAACAGAGCCTGTCCCTGGACGAATTCTACATTGACCGCTATGAGGTGACGAACCGCCAATATGCCGAATGTGTGCAGGCCGGGCGCTGCGCCTTGCCCCGCCTACCCCGTTCGGTAAATTTCGCCAACTACTACGCTTCCTCTGAATATGGCAACTATCCGGTGATCTGGGTCACCTGGAACGATGCCGTTGATTACTGTTCATTCCGCGGCAAGCGGCTACCCACGGAGGCCGAATGGGAAAAGGCGGCGCGCGGTGCGCAAGGCAATCTCTATCCGTGGGGCAATGACGCGCCGACCAACCAGGCCAACTTCAACTATGCCGCCCAAGATGTCGCCCCGGTTGGCGCCTTTGCCGGCGATCTCAGCAGTTTCGGCGCCTATGACCTGGCCGGCAACGTGCGCGAATGGGTGAGCGATTGGTATCAGTGGGACTACTACGCCATTGCCCCCCAAACCGACCCCACTGGGCCTGGCGTTGGCGTCACCAAAGTCTTGCGCGGCGGCAGTTGGAATGACATCGATATTTATATCCGCGCCACCTCGCGCAAAAACTTCCTGCCCGAAAGCTTTGATTCCAACCTGGGCTTCCGCTGCGCCAGTTCGACCTTCCCGCCCTCGAAGTAAAACTAGCGATAGCGAGATTAAGCGATAGAGAGATCAGCATGTACAATCTCTCTATCGCTTAATCTCTATCTCTCTCTATCTGGATAAAGGAGCAATATGAGCAAGAAGCTGCGTTGGGGACTTCTCTCCACAGCCAACATCAACAAAGCCTTGATTGGTCCCTTGCAACGGGCGGAACGCAGTACCCTCGTTGCCGTCGCCAGCCGCGATGGCGCTAAGGCCAGCCAGTATGCCAAAGAGCATGGCATTCCCAAAGCGCATAGCAGCTACGAAGCGCTCTTGGCGGACCCCGATGTCGATGTAATTTACAACCCGCTGCCCAACTTGTTGCACCGGGAATGGACGGTCAAAGCAGCCGACGCCGGCAAACATGTGCTCTGTGAAAAACCGCTGGTGACTACCCTGGCCGACTTTGATCAGGTAGCGGCAGCGGCCGAACGCAATCGCGTCACCGTCTTTGAAGCCTTTATGTACCTCCACCACCCGCAAACGCGCCAAGTGCTGGAACTTGTCCAGGCCGGGAAGGTCGGGGCCGTGCAACAGGTTAACAGTTGGTTTCACTTCTACCTGCCGCCGGAACGAGCGACCAACATTCGGCTGAATGCCCAATTGCATGGCGGCTCACTCTGGGATGTCGGCGTCTATCCTAACAGCGCCGCCTTAGCCGTCGCCCAAGCCGCGGGCGCCGGCGATGCACCAGTTGAAGTATGGGCGAACCAGATCGTCGGCGAATCAGGCGTCGATGTCGCCATGCGCGCCCAACTGCACTTTGCCAACGGTCTGATCGCGCAAATCTCCTCCGGCTTTCGCACTCCCTTCCGCGAAGCGCTCCACATCGTTGGCGACCGCGGCGCGCTGGCCGTGATTGAACCGTGGAAACCAGGCTTACAAGGCAACGACAGCAACGTGATTTTCACCGGCATTGATGGCGCCAGCGAAACCATTACCACACCCGCCATCGACCCATACCTATGCGAAATCCAGGCCATGGAAGCCTGCGTCCTTGACGACGCCGCCCCCGTCGTCCCCCTGGCGCGCAGCCGTCACTTCCTGCGCAGCGTGCTGGCGCTTTATGCATCAGCCCAATCTGGCCGACCGGTACGGCTGGCGGAAGCAAGGTAGACAGGTAGACAGGTAGATAGGTAGACAGGTAAACAGGTAGTGACTTGTTGCCCTATCTACCTATCTACCTATCTACCTATCTACCCTAAACACGGCCATGTCCATCTCACCCATTATCGACGAACGCTACCGGCTACGCCCAGAGGATGTCGGGCGGAGTGGGGTGTATGTTACGGTGCAAAATGTGTCGTGGCAGGGGGTGGAGCAACTACACCCCCTGCTTCATCTACGCGAGTTTCCCCAGAAACGATTGGTGCTTACCCAGCAACAGACGCAGAGTTTAATCGAAATTACGGGCAGTACCTTGGCGCAGGATTGGATTGGACAGCGCCTAGTTTTGGTGGCGGCATATGAGGATGGAGAGCCGGTGATCATGATCCGCCTGGCGCCGCCGACCATGCAGGCGCCGGTTGGGTGGCGCCCGCCGATACACCTGGAAGAAACGGGACGCACCCTGTTACTTCTGCTGCTCCTGGCCCTGATTTTCCTCCTGGTCTTCCTGTTGGATCGATAAATCCAAGAGTAGCTCCCGATCAAGCCGGTACGCGCATAGCCGCCGCCATCTGCCGACAAGAGTCAGCACAGCGGCGACAAAGTTGCGCGCATTGCTGCATCCGCGGATCATCACCAAAGCGGGCGCAATCGTCAGCACAGCGTTGGCAAATCTCGGCACAGACGCCGCAAGTCAACCCATGAAAGTCCGATTGGCGCAACATGAAATTGGCGCTGGTCTGACAAATTTCGGCACAGTCAAGCAGCAGACGAATGTGCGCCGCTTCCGCATGACGACCGCCCATCGTGAGACAGTGGTTGACAGTTTGTAAACAGATGCTGTGGCAAGCCAGACAATGTTCGATACATTGCTGCATTGCCTGATCGTGGTGGTTATGATGCGCCATGAGAATTCTCCCTTTCCTATCCAAGCGTTTCAAGCCTAAGCACAGGGGACTCTTTCCACACCATAACAGCAGCGCGTCGGAAGAGTATCTATCGGTTCAGGCAAATGAGTTATAAAAAGGGTATAATCGGTGCGGGCAACAAGAGGAGTCAGGAAAGCGCCGCCGTCGCATCTACTGCTTCATTGATCGCTGTGGCTGTGTCAGCGACAATTTCGCCGTCGGCAATGGTTACGGTGCGGGTGACGCGATGAGCGAGGTCGTCATCATGCGTTACCATGAGGATGGTCTTGCCATTGGTAACCAGTTGGCTAAAAAGTTGGAAGACGGAATCGGCGGTGCGTGAATCGAGGTTGCCGGTCGGCTCGTCGGCAATGATGATGGGCGGGTCGTTGGCCAAGGCGCGGGCAATGGCAGCGCGCTGTTGTTGACCGCCGGAGATGGCGGTCGGCAGCTTATTGGCCTGGTCAGCCAATTCGACCTGCTCCAACAGATGTAGTCCCCGGCGACGGCGCTCGGCTGGGGTGTACATGTGGCAGAAATCCATGGGCAACATGACATTTTCCAGCACGGTCAGCGTCGGCAGGAGTTGAAAGAACTGAAAGACCACCCCCACGTTGCGACCGCGCCAGCGGGCAATTTGATTTTCGCTCAGGGTATGCACCGGCGTGCCGGCCACGATCACTTCGCCGCCGCTGGGTCGGTCAATGCCGGTGATCATGTTGATCAACGTCGATTTGCCGCTGCCCGACTTGCCCACCACCGCCACAAACTCGCCCGATTGCACCTGGAGGTTGATGCGCTTGAGGGCGAGAAATTGCCCAGCCGCCGTAGCATAGCTCTTGGCGACATTGTTCAAGTCGATCAAGGTACGGGTGGGGGCAGCCTGCTGCGACTGTCCATTTGTAGCATGGTTTGTCTTTTTCCGACCAAACATGGGGCATTCCTCACAAAGGACCGGCATCACTAGCGGGCCAACACAAACTTTGCGGCGCCGATGGCAAGTAGTGTAGCACAAGTAGCCAAACAACCCTAGTTAACGCCCTGCTGGTAATAACTATAGATGGTCAGAGAATGTTTCGGCGGTAGGTCCGGTTCTTTTTCTGAACATCTGGAACGCTTGGTATGTCAATTTTTCATGCCAAGATCATCTTGTTACACAAAACTTTCTTTACCTATCGCAACACGTCCAGCTACGGCAACATTATTGCACGAAATACGTATTGACTATAGGGCGATAGAGCGCGACAATAGACTAACTTGCCCTTGCCGGTCACCAGCGACGCAGGGCAAGGCGGATCTGTATGCAGCTAGCCGGTCTGGCTGCTAGTTCAACTGATAGGGAGTGATTGTTTGATGAAGAAAGTTCGACGCGGTGAGTTTGATCCAAGTTTTAGTAACGCCAGCCTGGAAGAGATGGCCGAGCTGGTCAAAAAACGCGACCAGATCACCGACCGGCGCAACAAAGGGTTGCTGCTGATCTTTTTCCTACTCCTGGCGCTCACGGTTGTGATAAGTCTTTTTTTTTACGCGCATTGGTTGACAGAAACCATTGGGGCGTTATGGCAGATGGTAGCCGCCTTTTGGCATTTGAAATGGTGGCAGGCGGGCGCCATTTTGCTTGAATATAAGCTCTCCTTCTTTATCCTGGGTATGATCATTGGCGTCATCGTCGCCCTCTTCATCGTTTTCCAGGTCATTGAAACTCTGATTGACTGGGTTTGGGATGGCCTCTCTTCGCTCTTCAACTGACACCGCTCACCCTTTGTAGGGCGTCAGATCTTTCTTTGATTTCTCCATCAGAAGCAGATCTAGTTACGCAACCGCGCCGGCGGCCCTGGTTCCACTTTCTCTGCGCCGCTCCTGTTCCCCACCTGTTGCCGGCAATGGATTTGTGGTAAAATAGCAGTGGTAACGCTGAAAATCAGGCCAAAGTGCAGGATGACGGATTTGTCTGCGTCCGGCTAGTTTGATCAGGGGGAAAGCGTGTGACTACGGCGCTGCCAATGTTGACAACCAAATTACAGGTTCCACCCTGGCGGTCACACCTTGTCCCGCGCCAACGGCTGCTTACTCAACTGGACGATGTTTGGCGCCGGCCCGTGACGCTGATTGTTGCGCCGGCGGGCTTTGGCAAAAGCACCC